>CBDFHU010000135.1:0-9964 GCA_965247375.1 Arsenicibacter sp. | reverse complement strand
GTGGCAGACGAGGTTTTTCATGCCAGCGATCCAGGCCAGCCCTGCGGTTTGGTAGCAGCCATTGCAGCAAATCCTGGTGGTGGCTTTGATCTGATCATTTCCATTCAGGTATCTGCAGCGGCTGACGCTGCGGACGGAAAGCTGACATTGGGGAAACCCGGTGGCAGCCCCCTTTTGCTTGAGCCGTTGCCATATCCCCTCCTGGAAGATATCTGATCCACGCAGCCGTCTGGCTTTAGAACCACGGCCCCAGCATGTGCCTTGTTGCCTTTGCCATCAATGCTTCGGCGCGCTGGCCGCTGGTCATCGCCTCCAATCGTGACGAATCCTTTGAGCGCCCCACCCTGCCCCTGCAGCGATGGGAAAGCCCTTCCGGCCGGGCCATCATTTCGGGCAGGGATCTGTATGCAGGTGGCACCTGGATGGGCGCAACCCCGGACGGCAGGGCAGCATTCCTGACAAACGTGCGTGAACATCCGCTGACCCGAAGTCCCGCACCCAGATCCCGGGGCGAACTCGTCACGCGCTGGCTGGACGGCGGCCAGACTGCCATGGAGTTCATGGGAGCCGTGGACCCTGCGGAATACGGCGGCTTTAACCTGGTGGTGTGCGACTGGCACGAAAAAGCCTGGACATGGCTCGGTAACCGCCCTCAGGGCAGTAGCCATAACAGTCCTTCACAGGCTGCATGGGGTGTACCGGAACCTGCCTGACGGTATTTACGGTCTGTCCAACGCGGCACTCGATACACCCTGGCCGAAAACACTTGCATTGAAAGCCGCACTGGACCTTGCGCTGGAGGATGCAGGATCTGAAGAAGACTCAGCCAGGCTGGAGAACCAGCTGTGGACGGCACTTGCCAGCCGCCAGCAGGCCATCCCTGAATTGCTGCCAAATACGGGCGTCCCCGCAACCTGGGAAAAAGCCCTGTCCAGTGCCTTTGTATATGCCCCTGAACGCGCGTATGGCACCCGTTGCAGCACCTTGCTGATTGCAGAAAGCAGCGCTGGGGAAAATAAAGAGAGGATGAGCCTGAGGATTCAAGAAAAGACATTCCCAGCAGGCTATGAGCCCGATTTTCCTGGTCAGGCAAACAGCGCTCCGTCCACCGCCAGCCAGACCTTGTGCTGGGCAGGCTGACCCGCCTAACAGTTATTTCTCAAAACCTGGCCAGATAGGCGGGCGGGATCTGCTTGCGCACAGCATCCTTGTCCGGCGCCGGAGTTTCGTTCACTGCTGATTTATACGAAGCGAGCGCCTTGGCATCCTCTTTGCGAGATGCATATATGGCACCAAGTTTGAGGAACGCGTCACTCTTCATATTCGGCCAATTTTTATTTCGTATTTCCAGGGATTTGATGGCAGTATCCAGGTCCCCTTTCCGAATACTAAGCACATAAGCAGCATTGACAAGATCGAAATCGTACGTTCCCTCTTCAAGATATTGCTTGGCCAGCAAAGCAGCTTCAGGCTCTTTAACCGCTCCTGCTCATGAGAATCACTTTCAGTGAGCGCACCGAGGCAGCCTTGGGCTGAAGTTTTTCGCATCTGGCCAAAAACTCAAGTGCTTTCTCGTTGTTGCCGATCTGGGCATAGCCGCGGGCAATGTTGGACATGATGGCCACCACATAGGGGCGTGAAACAGCCACGGACTCCCAGATCCACACCGCATTTTTCCAGTCTCCCCATTTGGCAAACTCGTCTGCCACCATGGGCGTGATCTTGCGGTAATGCGTGTTGATGGCCACCGCATCTTTCGTAAGTACGAGTATGTCTTTTTTCGTTTTATCCCATTTGGGATTATTGACGTCCCCAGACTGGGAGATCCCCAGTGACATCTTCACGGCACGTACTATCTTTTGCTCGACGGCAGCTGCCTGTATAGAGATATAAACCGTCAGCGCCATGGCCGCCATCATGAAAACTGCCAGTACCTGGGAGTAAGCGGGTCTCCAATTCAACCTGCTTGCAGCTGCCGGACCTCGTATCTGGAGTCTTGCGTCAGACGCTGCCAGCAAGGCAAGCCCCAATGCGAAAAGACAACCAGTACTTGCCAGGCGCCAGGGAAACCCGATGTTGCTGACAATCAGGAAAGCCAGCAGGCTTGATAACGCGATAGCTCGCATGGGGGCTTCGGCAAAATCTTCAGGCGTGCGGCTGCGCAGTGTGCGCCACGCTGCATACAAAAGGTACCCTGCCAGTGCCAGTAGAAAAATCAGCCCGGTCAGACCGTATTCCGCAAGCAACTGAAGAATCTCGTTATGCACGTAGTAATCAGTTTCGAGTTGCGATCCCTCTGTTTGATACAAGGGCAGCATGGCCTCCCATGCGCCGGCACCTACACCGGTGAGGGGCCTCGCTTCAATAATGCGCCCAGTTGCCTTCCACATGATCAGGCGGATGTTTAGCGAGTAGTCACCGGTGGAGATGGAGGCCGTTCGTTTGAACGCCCGGTTAAAAGCGTTGGAACCCAGATCGCCGGCGTCTGCGAGCAGTTTGGGGTTGCCCGTATTGATAATGCCAAAGCCCTACCACGGTGGTAATCAGGATGCCACTGGCAAGGATGCGCCGTCCAGCGTCCCATTTGACAAATGCAAACTGCTTGCGGAACAACACCGCAATGATCGGAAATTACGATGCCAAACAGGAACCACATGGCAGTCAGGGCGCCGCGAGTGCCGGTCATCATCAGCGCGACGATATTGAAACCCAAGGTAAAAAGAAAGCAGTGCGATCCGCGAGGTTCCCTTTGGCATGAAACAACAGATTAAACCGTAAAAGGCATTGTGCAAACCACAAACTCCGCAAAAAAATTGCGATTGACGAATGTGGAGGCCGGATTCGGCCCTTGCGGGAAGTATGTGAAATCAAACCAGAATTGCAATGCCGTCCAGAGTGATGCCACAACAGCACCCCAGTGGATTCCTTCTGCGAGATAGGGAATGCGTTCCCTTGACAGCGTATTGAGGCCGAGCCAGAGAATCAGGCTGAAAATGAACCAGCGTATGGCCTCGACGCCACCCAGATAGGTGTGCGACCAGACCATGCTTCCCAGGGCGTAAACCATCAGTGCCAACGGTAACCACATCACCGCATGCCAGCGCAGGCCTTCACGGCGGTTACGTTGCTGCCAGAAGAAAAGCAGCGCAGCCGCGACGGCTGCGAAAGAGGCAACCATGGACTTCAAGGTGTCCTGAAGCATTTCCTCATTGGGCACGCCAATCGCTGGTGTCAGGAACATCATGAACGCCAGGATGGTGACGGTCCAGTCGTTGCGCACTACTTCTGCAGGTATCACTGCGGAGATGAGGCTTTTTGCCGCGGTCTTCGCCTTGCCGACGGCTGAAGCTGCGGGCTTGGCTGCTTCGGCTGCTACTGGCATGGCAATCGACTGATTGCTCACCCCGTTATCGGCATTGACGGCCCTGCCAGGGTTAATACGTTTTTTCTTGGCCATGAAGGTAAATCAGCTTTCTGACACCGGGGAAATAAGGCTAACCCGGTCTGTTCAACCCTCTATTGTCGCCGCTGGGCTCAGGGTTTCACGCCTGTGTCGCCAAATCCGCACGGGATTTGGCGCTTTTTACAGGCTTTTGAACATTTCGATGTGTGGGATGCCCGCCTCTTCAAAAGGTTCTCCCCGGTCGGTAAAGCCGGAGCGCCGGTAAAAATTCCGCGCGGACACTTGAGCGTTAAGAAAAATCTCGCTACAACCTCGCCTGCGGGCTTCGTCGATGAGGGCGTGCAATATTTCACTACCAATTCGTGAGCCCCGCAACACGCGTTTCACCGCCATTCTTCCTATCCGGCCCACGCCCGGTACCTGCATGATCAGGCGGCCTGTTGCCAGCGCAGTCCCAAGGCCGTTGAAACACACCGCATGTATTGCATCGGCGTCGAACTCATCCCACTCCATGGACAGGGGAACGCCCTGCTCTTCGACAAACACCTGCACACGCACCGGCGCCGCAGCTGTGCCCAGCTCTTTCCACGCACCCAGCTTTAATTGGGTCATGGCCTGCCCGTCCTCAAACAGCGTCAGGATATTGCGTAGCGCATCGGGCACCGGTTTCGATGTCTGGGTTGCGGGATCAGCAAAGACATAGACAAGCTCGGCGGTGATGAGCAGCTCGTCGCCACGAAATATGGCGCCCGTAAAAAGGATGGAAGAATTTCCTACACGCGAACAGCGCAGCGCCACATCCAGCCTGTCGTCGAAACGGGCTGACCCGTGGTATTCGACAGAAGCCTTCCTGACGTACAGGTCACCCCCCAGGCCATGCATGGCCTCTTCATACGGCAGGGCCAGGGCACGCCAATAGTCAGAGATCGCCGTGTCAAAGTACATCAGGTAATGCGCGTTGAAGACGATTTTTTGCATGTCCACCTCCACCCAGCGCACACGCAGTGGATGGAAGAACCGGAAGGCGTGTCTTTTCATGATGACAAATCCTGATTGAATGCCTGTCTCAGCGCCCGGGCTGCGTCAGCATGCGCCTTGCGCGCTTCGGGAATGATGCGCCCCATCTTGATGAACTCGTGTGTGACGCCGCGGTAGATCTCCAGGTCAACTGCAACGCCTGCGGCGCGCAGTTTGTCTGCGTACAGCAGCCCCTCGTCAACGAGCGGGTCGCACTCGGCCAGGCCTATCCAGGCCGGGGCAACATGGTTCACGTCCTCGGCATGGAGTGGCGCAAAACGCCAGTCGTCGCGGTCGGCGGGGCTGCGCACATACTGGTTGAAGAACCATGTGATCTGCGCTTCACCCAGTACAAAACCATCTGCGAACCGCCTGTGGGCGTCTGTCTCCTGATGTGATGCGCAGCCTGGGTAAAACAAAAGCTGCAAGGACAAATCCATCTTCGCGTCACGGGCAAAAATTGCACACATGGTGGCCAGGGTTCCACCCGCGCTGTCCCCGCCTACAGCGATATGCCGGGTATCAAGGCCCAGGCTGGCACCGTGGGCCGCTAGCCATTGAAGGCTGTCCCATGCATCGTTTGCGGCGGTGGGGAACCTGTGTTCAGGGGCCAACCGGTAATCTACAGAAACAACAGCGCAATGGGCAAGATGAGCCAGTTGACGGCACAGGGCATCATGCGTGTTGATGCTGCCGACCGTAAATCCTCCTCCATGAAAATACATCAGCGCCGGCAAGAGACCGTGATCAGGCGCATAGAGTCTGGCCGCCACCAGGTGCTTGTCCCGCATGGTGATTTCAAAATCCTCCACCCTGTTCAGGGCCGCCTTTGGAATTTCAAGCACGCCAGAACCGGCTTCATAAGCTGCGCGGGCCTGTTCGGGTAAAAGTTTATCGAACGACGGGCGCCCTGCCCGCTCCATGCGGACGATCACATCACGCATGGCATGCGTGAGAAGGGATGAGGGACTTGTCTGGGGTTTCATAAGTTGGCGGGCTCAGGCATTAAAGTAAGGGGTTCATGCCAGCTTCCAGGTGCCACTGCAACTGGGCCGGCACATCGTACAACGTCCAGCGAAACCCCAAATTACCATGTCACTCATCTATTACGTCACCCAGATCCAGTTTGACTTCGGCGCCATCAAGTTGCTGAAAGAAGAATGCGCGCGTGTCGGCATCACCCGACCGCTTGTCGTTACCGATGCGGGTGTCAAGGCGGCCGGCGTCCTGCAAAAGGCCCTGGATGTCCTGACGGGAATGAACGTCACCGTTTTTGACCAGACGCCGTCGAATCCTACGGAGGCTGCCGTCATGGCCGCAGCTGCGCTTTACAAATCCAGCGTTTGCGACGGCCTGATTGCTGTTGGAGGCGGATCCGCCATCGACTGCGCCAAGGGCGTCGCCATTGCAGCGACACACGAAGGACCGTTGACAACCTACGCCACCATCGAAGGCGGTTCGCCAAAAATTACGGAGCGCGCTGCGCCGCTGATCGCTGTGCCAACCACCAGCGGTACCGGCAGCGAAGTGGCCCGGGGCGCCATTATCATCGTCAATGATCATCGCAAACTGGGTTTTCACTCCTGGCATCTGGTGCCCAAGTCGGCCATCTGCGACCCGGAGCTTACGCTGGGTTTGCCGGCAAAACTGACAGCTGCCACAGGCATGGACGCCATTGCGCATTGCATGGAGACCTTCATGTCTGCGGCCTTTAACCCGCCTGCTGACGGCATCGCCCTTGATGGTCTCGAGCGAGGATGGGCCCATATTGAGCGTGCAACGCGTGATGGCAGTGACCGCGAGGCACGCTTCAACCTTATGAGCGCTTCAATGCAGGGCGCCATGGCCTTCCAGAAAGGCCTGGGCTGCGTGCACTCCCTGAGCCACAGCCTGGGCGGTGTCGATCCCCGCCTGCATCACGGCACCCTCAATGCGATGTTTCTGCCAGCCGTTGTCACCTTTAACGCTGGTGCCGAATCAGTCCAGAAGGCCAATCGACTGGCGCGCATGGCCCGCGCGATGGGGCTGCCTTCAGCGGGCGACATCCAGGAAGCAATTCGCGACATGAACGCCAGGCTGGGTCTGCCTTCCGGCCTGAAAGCCATGGGCGTCGAACCCTCTGCATTCGGGAAAATCATCGAGGGCGCGCTGGCCGACCATTGCCACAAAACCAACCCGAGGCTGGCGTCGGTGGCCGACTACGAGAATATATTGGAGCAATCGCTGTAGCCGGTGAGCGACAATGAAATCGATGTCACCTTCCGGTCTGCCGCATCGATTCAGGTGAGTCCGGATTGCTTTGCCAATGTATGAAACTCACAGCCCAAGTATCCGCATGAGAACAGTGTCAGCTCTTCCAAAATGAATCGTTATCGACCAATTCTGCTCATTGCGCTGCTTGTTGCGTTGGCTCCTATTTGGATAACGCAGCGCGAAATGTGGGACGGCGTAACCGTTGAATATGCCTTTGAGACCGGCGACATGTCTGGGCTGCTCCACGCGGTGATGGCCAGTGGCTGGCCAGCCGCCAAATGGATCTACAAAACACTGTCAGTACTTCAAGAGTCAATGTCCATACCCTATTGGCTTGGAATCGACATGCTCTACACGATGGCGCTGACAGGGATGGCCTATGAGGTGTATCTCCTTGCAAGGCAACGGTTAGGCTGGAGTTCACCCCGGACCGACCTGTTGCTCATCTTGTTTTTGATGCAACCCATCTGGCATATTTTGATGTCAGCCGTACATATTGCGCATATGCTGGGTTTTTGGTTTTTGCTGTTGGGACACCGGCTGACCTGTAGCAAACCCTTGTGGACCAAGCTGTGTGGCCTTCTACTGGTGACGATTTCCTTTCAATATCCAGCGTCGATAGTGATGATTTTCTGGCTGGAGTTGATGTTCTATTTCAGCGCACGAGAAGAGCGGCATGAAAGTGTCGGTCGTGCAATTGCAGTGGCTTGCTATGCTGTGGCCTGGTATGTCGCGTCTCGCACAATATTTGGTCCGACGGAGACATTTGGTGGCTACAACCAGTTATTGTTCCCGACGTCAGTAGAGGCTGTCAGGCAAATTATCTGGACCGGGTTCAAGTTCTGCAGCTGGATTCTGGTCCTGACATTACCTTTGTGGTTCGGCGCCATGTGGCGTTCGCGGCTGGTGCCTTTCCGGGCAATCCAATGGGCACACATTGGGTGGTGTCGAAGACACCCCCATTGGGTACTCGCATTGATAGGCTGTTTTTTAGCTATTGCTCCTTATTGGGCGGTGGGCAAAGGCCCGGTGGTGCTCATGCCATACGACTGGACCGCGCGGAATGCATTGCCACTGGCACTGCCTCTTTCAATGCTTATAGCTCTGGGCATGCAGAAATTTGCCGATGCGGCAGGTGAGAATGGAAGGCAACGACGTGAGCAACTGATGATGTTGTCGTTGTTTTTATGGTGGTTTGGGATGAGTTTGGTGGGCGTCGCGGGCAAGTTGTATCAAATAAAACTTGAGCGCGCAATTGAATCCAGTTTACGCAGTTTGCCTGCTCCGCCGTCTGGTTTTGTCACACTCCAGCTTGAGTTCGACCCACTGGTTCGCATAAGACAGCTGGAAGCAAACGGACTTTTGTGGCGTGCGTATGGCCGTGCGGAATGGGCTGTACTGATAGGCCCACCGCAAACGTGGGTAAAACAAATTCGGGAGACCTATGTAGGCGACCAGGCGGCGGCGGTCACCAGAGTCAAGAGTCCTGAACTTTGGAAAAAATTCTATGTAATGGGTGATCTGAAGAATTTCGACTGCGAGACAGTTATCGGGTTATCTGTGTCCTCTACCCAATCGTTAAAACCAGTTTGGCTCAACTGGCTAGGCTGGTCTCCACTTCAATTGACTGCTCGACAGGAGAAAAGCTCGTGCCAATAACCAATATGCCAGCTTCCGTGGCGGCACCTTCGGGGCCATCCGCAAGGGACACCGCCGATGTCGCGCAGTCACACCGTTTTGCCAAAATTGGGTTTTCGGACTTTCAGGAAATGGCAAAAAGGACTGAGCTGGATAAATACGAAAAAATCGGATTCCCTACAAGCTACAGGCAAGGCAAGGAACCGGAAATATTTGATGATATTTTGCTCAAATGCAGCAACCTTCAGGCAACGGGACTTCAGGTACTGGATATAGGGTGCGGGTGCAGCGACTTGCCAATTATTTTGATGGAGCATTGTGCAAAAAAATCTCATCAGCTGATTTTGCTTGACGGTCAGCAAATGCTGGATTTGTTGCCCGATGCACAGCACGTCAGAAAAGTTGCGGGCTACTATCCCGAATGCCCAGATTTGATTGAAGAGTTGCAAAATCAGGTGGACTGCATCGTGGTGTACTCCGTGGCACAGTATGTTTTTTCAGAAGGAAATTTCTGGAAATTCATAGATGCATCCTTGAGCTTGTTGAAACCGGGTGGACAAATGCTCATAGGCGACATACCCAACAGTTCCAAACGAAAGCGGTTTTTTAACAGTCAGGCCGGCCGCGAACACCATCGCGAGTACACGAAAACGGATACACCACCATCGCTGATATATAACGCGATTGAGCAGGGGCAAATGGATGACTCGGTAGTCTTCGCTGTGCTGATGCGTTGCAGGAGCCAGGGTTTTGATGCCTATGTAATGCCGCAATCGCCCGGCCTGCCCATGGCCAACCGCCGTGAAGATATCCTGATTGTCAGACCATGACTCCAAATTCAGCAGAGCGGCAGCCCCTCAAACTTGTCATCATAGGAGACAGCGCCTTCGCTGAAGTCGCTTATGAATACTTCACAGTCGACAGCTCGTATGAGGTGGTTGCCTTTGCCGTCGAATCGGCATACCTCAAACGTACGGAATTATTCGGACTGCCTGTCGTTGCACTCGAAAGCTTGCCGACCCTGTTTCCTGCTCACGAATATGCCTTTTACGTTGCAACTGTTTATACGCAGTTGAATCGTTTGCGCACTCGCCTCTATTCACAAATGAAAGCCTGGGGATACGCTCCAGCCTCCTACGTCAGTTCCCGGGCAGCAGTCTGGCGGAATGTCACACTGGGCGAGCATTGCTTTATTTTTGAGAACAATGTGGTTCAGCCATTTTGCGGCATAGGAGACAACGTCGTTTTGTGGAGCGGCAATCACATTGGGCATCACAGCAAGATTGGCGACAATTGTTTTATTGCCTCTCATGCAGTCATTTCAGGTTTTGTAGAGATTGGCCGGAATTGCTTCGTGGGCGTTAACGCTACGTTCGCCAACAACTTGCAGCTCGGTGAGGACTGCATCATCGGGGCAGGCGCGCTTTTGACAAAAAACGTACCGGCGGATCACGTCGTTCGGGGTGGATCAGCAGATGCCGTGCCTGGAGCCAAGCGTTTGCACAGGGTTAAGGAGTAGTGCCCTTGAAACGCGATAAACCGGACTTTTTCGTCAAAATAACTCCGCCGTGCGTAACCTGCTTGCCGGCGCCTGCACGGATGAGCGCCGGCAAGCGTCCAGGTTAGCAAAAGCATGCAACTACGCAGATACAC
>CBDFHU010000134.1:0-38912 GCA_965247375.1 Arsenicibacter sp. | reverse complement strand
GTCAGTCAATGACGTTTGGGCTGCTTCGGCCGATGCATCTACCAGCCGGTCAAAGTTGGCTGTCATAAAGCGGACCAGTGCCCCTTCCGGCATATCACCGGCAAAGGTCATACTTTTCTTTTCTTCGTCGATGGTCAGAATAGTCCGGACCAGTGGCGGTGCTTCCGGAGAGGTGCGCATGGATAGCGGAAACCGTAAGGCTGCACCCGGCAAGTCTTTGGCATATTTACCGAGGTATTCCTTGTAAAGGTCCAGCGCGTGTTTATCGCCGATCTGGTACAGGACGTTATATTCGGAGTGGGTAACGGCCCGCTCGGGGCCGAATGCGTCCCAGCCCGCCATAGAGCCGTGACCGATTTTCAGACTGTCGCCGTAAAAGCCGACGCCCACAACCTTACCTGCTACCGGCTTGTGATTCAGGCCAACCAGCGTACGTTCAAACCGGTCGGCATCGCCGGCGAGCCCCCCGGTAATCGGGACTTTGTGTTGCAGATACTGATTAAGCCCGTTGATCAGGTCACTGCCGTTTACTACCCCGCCGTCGGAGATGATAAAAATACCGGCCAGGTCAGGGGCTTTCAGCGCCTGTGCTACCTGAAGGCCGGCTGCATAGCTTTCCGGATGGCTGTCGATGTCTATTTCGCACGTCCGGAGGGTTGTTTTTTCAAATTCGATAGCCGTAACTACCACAGAATTGTCATAAACGCGGTCCTGGTAAATTTCCCCTGATGTTGAGTTGATAATGATTGCAGCGTTGGGGAAACGCTCCCGTAAGCTCTCATAAATAGGGGTGCTCTCCAGTACCCGTCGTTCACCGAAAGCTAAAACGAGCTGTGCCTTCCCGGCCGAAAAGGTGGCTGCTTCCGTATAAGTTGCCCATGCCTGATGGTTATAGATCGACTGGCTGAGTTTCATGAACTAGGGGTTTCGAAATTTATCTTTATACGATGTGTGGGGAGATATGGTCACAAGTTAAACAGCTTATTTCATAGAAAAAACAATTACGGAGAGTTTAGATTGCCGGCTGGCGGGCCTTAGTAACTTGGTTTTAAGCTCACTAAAGACCGCAGACCGGCAACCGGCAGGCCTGTATCAGCCTGCTTATTTTGCCTGGTTGAAGAAGTCAACCACGGTTACGTCGGCGAGCCATGGGCCGACAATTTTGCCGAAGTCCTTATGGGCAGGATGCACTAAATAGGTGTCGCGGTCTTCTGCACTGTTAAATGTCAGGATAAACGCGTGTGTGAGGCCTTTATCATGTTTTTCCGGACTGTTGTTGGTACCCCACTGGTACTTTTTAATTTCACTGATTTTACCCGGCAGTGCATTAAAGGCATCAACAATTTCCTGTACTTTCGCCGGTGTGGCATCCGGCTTAAACTTGAAGAGGACGACGTGCTGGAGTTCTTTTTTTTCCATTTTACCTGATTTTTGGGCCATAGCCGCTGTTAAGCTGAAGACTGCAAACGAGAGCAGCAGCAGTAATTTTTTCATAGATAAAGTTTAGTAAGTAACCGGAAACACAATTAATCACAAAAAAAGCGTCGGACCCATCAGGGCCCGACGCTAAAAGTACCTATTATTCAGTTTCTACGCTATGAACGGCGTGGCGATTGCCAATACCTGTTCTTTTGTCAGCGGCTCGTCAAACGCTTCAGAAATTTTCATTTCTGTCTGACCGGTCAGACCGGCAACGTTTACTTCGCGCTCACGGGCTGCCTGCTCACCGGCATAAACCGCACCAGGGAAGCCTTCCATGCCTACGATCCAGCCTTTGGCGTTATTCAGCATCCGTACCCGTGCCGCGTGGCGTGCTTCTACTGAGTGAATCTGCAGTGCAATGGTCAGCACGGCATCATTCGACATCAGGTTGGCTGCCTGGCCTTTGTAAGCCGTACACCGGTATCTTCAAACGCCTGAGCTACTGCCGAGAACGTCTGGAAATTCGTGAATACGGTTGGGAAAGTACCTTTGGCCGTAAAGTCAAAGTTTGGTTTTGCCACGGCAGCACTGCCCAGCGCGCCTTTCAGCAATGCTACGTGTGCATCTTCGTGTTTGCGGATCTGATCAAACAGATCACGGTATTGAGCGGGGATTAAACCACCGGCCGCAAGACCACGGTTGTAAAATTCTGCTTCAAGATATTCCAGTGTCAGCGCAAAGTTCAGTACATCCGTTACGGTACTGCCTGATTGTGCATAGGCTTTATTCAGGGCAGTTGCCATTACGGCCGGTGCTGCGACGCTAAGTGCTTTTTTAGTGATAGAAGAAAACATGTGACGGCGTGTGACGTGCTTCAGACGGTCATACACTTCGCCATCAACTTGCTCGATTTCGTGAAGAATATTCTGGAGATTCATGATTCGTAGAGGGATTACATGGTTGGTAAATTGCTGGCGATCAGGCCTTGCTTAATAAACGTCTGGGCTGCTGGAGCCACTTCACCCGGTTTCATGGCTTTGTCTAAGCCTGTTGCCGGATCAACCACATCATCTCCTGCAAATGCACGGGAATTTGGTGAGATCAGTTCACGGATAATTGCCGCGTGACGTGCCTCTACCGATACAATTTTGCCGGCTGTGTTCAGGTTGCGCATGTCAGATAATAACTGACCGGCACCGTTGTAAGCCGCTACGCCTAAATCTTCGAATGTACGGGCTGTCTGCAGAATACTGTCCCTGCTGTTGAAATTAACGCCCGGGAAGTCAATTGCCAGTGAAGGAATTGCTGCGCTGCCGAGGGCTGCCTTGAAGAACTCACGGTGTGCTACCTCATGGTCGCGGATGTCCATCAGGATGCTGCGTTCCATGGCCGACATACCGCTGTATGGGTTGGCAACTACGCGCTCGTAGAACGTAGCCTCCAGTTGCTCCAGTGCATAGGCGTAGTTAAGAATCCCTACGTCACCTGAACCGAGGTTCACATCTACGTCAGCACCGATACCGGTACGTGCTGCGCCGTCAGGGCCAAGCATATCATTTTTACAAGAGCTGAGGAGAACACCTGCTGCTGAGGTCATACCTGCCCACTGCAGGAAAAGACGCCGATTCATAGCGAATGGCAGGACCGGTAGCACAGATCCCGGATTAACAGGAGCTGACTTTTTACCAAAAAAATTTTTCATGAAATGTAATAGTTAAGTTGAGCACTTCCGCTCTGTTCTTCAGAGAAGTTGAGAATAATACGCGGAATGCCGCGGTATGGATTTTTATACTGAGCCAGTGGTCCAGCTCACAAGGCCAAATGAAAAGTATTTTTCTGAATATTGTTCTGTATATCAGGTGTTTATTGCTGATGAAAATTTTTTATTAAAAAGGTGTACGAAGCCCGTTTCGATAACGATTCCAGGAAGAACTATTTAGTTGATAAGTTAAACGGAGAGCCAGTGACCCATAGCCATCCCGCTTAGAGGGATTACCCCGCTGGGCAAATGATTTATTGGGTGCCAGGCCGATTTCCGAGCGTCTGTCGGAGATAGATGCTACAACCGGATGTAGTTTTGAAAAGTCCGGATAATTGGTGCTGACATCATCCAGATAGTCATTCAGCACGTGCGTGTAGGTGGCTTCGACCGCAATTCTGGTACGCATACCAAGGTCAAACGGAATGCCGATGCCATACCGGATAATGCCCGGATACCGGCTGTAATGCACGCCTTCGGTATGAAAGCGCGGCAGTTTTACAAGATACCCCTCATAGGTGGTCATGGTATTCAGGTAGGTAACCCCCGCACCAGCCAGCAGATAAGGATTATAGTTGTGGTTGGGGTCGTTAACACGCCAGAGATCGACTTTACCACCTACCCAGACGTCGGGATTGATGCTGAAAAAGGAAAGGTTGTTGTAATAAACGCGGGTATGTTTCTGAGTGCCCCAAATGTAATATACCCTTGCATCGGCTCTCAGGGAGAAGCGGTACCCTATGCGGCGGGCGACCGAAATACCGGCCTCGGCACCGAGGCGCGGATACCGGAAAATATCTTTTTCTTCGCTCATGTCACCGGCATACCGGGTGGTACCGGCTTCGAAACCAAGGGTCCAGGTACCGGGAACGTCCTGCCAGTAGCGCCAGCGCTGCGCATATGTAACCGATGGTGTAAGTAACCAGAAGCAGCTGATAAAAGCCAGTTGCTGAAGCAGTTTCATGAGGTGTTACGGTTTAGGAGCGGCCAAGATAGGCAGGAATCGCAACATCCCCAAATGTGGTTAAATGACTTCCGTTTCGTATCTTTGCACCGGCAAATTCATATCCTAATGAAATTCGGCGTAGTCGTATTCCCGGGCTCAAACTGCGATCAGGATGCAGTTGATGCTTTGACATTAATGGACCAGGAGGTCGTAAAACTGTGGCACAAAGACCACGATCTGCAAGGCTGTGATTTTATCATACTGCCCGGCGGCTTTTCGTACGGTGATTATCTGCGTACGGGTGCAGTGGCCCGGTTTTCACCTATCATGAACGAAGTGATTGCGCATGCTAACCGGGGTGGTTATCTGATGGGTATCTGCAATGGTTTTCAGATTCTGGCCGAAGCACGTCTGGTACCGGGCGTATTGCTGCGTAACACCAGTCAGAAATATGTTTGTAAAAACATCTACCTGAAGCCGGAATCAACAGACGCACTACTGACAGCCGGTCTGGAAAAGCCGGCCTATAAAATACCGATTGCACACGGTGACGGCCGTTATTTTGCTGACGCCGATACCCTGAAGCAACTGAATGATAACGGGCAGGTTTTGTTCCGTTACTGCGATGAGGCCGGTAACATTACCGATGAAGCGAACCCGAATGGTAGTCTGGAAAACATTGCCGGGGTCTGCAATGCCACTAAGAACGTATTCGGTATGATGCCTCACCCGGAACGCGCTGCTGACCTGGCACTCGGGAACACAGACGGCCGCCTTATTCTGGAGCAGTTGCTGAAAGCGGTGTTGGTATAGATCATCCTCAGGCATACATAAAAAAAGCCAGCTCTTCCGGGCTGGCTTTTTCATTAGGATGGTCGCCGGTTACCGGGACCACGTTGTTTTTTCTCGGTCTGCGGTGCAGGTGATACCGGTTGGGCAACAGCTGCTTCGGCTTCACCCGGTCCTTTTTTCTTCTTTTTTTTCTTTTTCTTCGCCGCCGGGGCCTGTTTGATCGCGTACTTTTTGTCGAGCTTGTCCAGATCGCTGTTCAGGGCGGCTGGTGTGGCAGGCTCTTTCTTTTCGGCAACAGGCGTCAGTACATCAAACGATTCCGGAATGATGCCGTTGGCGTTGAGTGTCAGAATATCGAGTACCCGGCTGATTGGCAGCGGGTGCCAGGTACTTTCCGAACTGTAACCAAACCACATGATTTTCCGGAAAATGTCCGTTTTCTGCAAAAAGGCTCTTCCTTTAGTCGTTTCCAGTGGCTTGTCAACGGCCGGGATGTCGCGCAGGGCATCCACGTACGTATCCAGCTCGTAGTTCAGACAACATTTCAGCCGGCCACATTGTCCGGACAGCTTCGCCGGATTCAGCGACAGGTTCTGGTAACGTGCTGCTGAGGTTGTAATGTTTTTGAAATCGGTCAGCCACGTGGAGCAGCAAAGCTCCCGTCCGCAGGAACCAATACCGCCCAGGCGGCCGGCTTCCTGGCGCAGACTGATCTGCCGCATTTCAACCCGTACTTTAAATTCTGCCGCCAGGAGCTTGATCAGTTCCCGGAAATCGACGCGTTCTTCAGACGAGTAATAGAATGTTGCTTTCGAGTTATCCGACTGAAATTCAACGTCAGATAACTTCATATTCAGGTTCAGGTCGCGGATAATTTCGCGGGCACGGTACATCGAAGGCAGATCGCGGGCAATAGACTGTTCGTGCTTCTCAAGATCTTTAGGCGTAGCCACCCGGTGAATTACCTTCATATCATCGGTGATCTGAAGGCTTTTTTTCTTAAGCTGCAACCGAACAAGCTCACCCTGTAGCGAAACGGAACCCAGGTGATAGCCTGATGCCATTTCAGCCACAACAAAGTCACCTGTTGTCAGATCCAGTTGGTGGACGTTGCGGAAATATTCTTTACGTCCCCCTTTAAATTTAATTTCGACGACATCAAAACGCTGAGAAACCGGCAGTACCATGTCGCTCAGCCAATCGAACGAATTTAGTTTATTACAACCTCCGGTCCCGCATCCACCGCTGCTGCAACCTGCGACGGCCGTGCCGTTCGCTGCCGATGATGACCCACCGCTTCGGGAGCCACATCCGCCCGTTGTACAGGATTTGCAAGACATACTTTTGCTCGTTTAGCCCGGCAGTACGATCAGGAGGCCGTGCTCCCTTTCCCGCATCCGGGCGTTAATCATTATAACGAATTAAGTCCAGTCCGATGTCTCTACGGTAGTATTTACCCTCGTACTGAACGGTCCGGGCCGCTTCCTGCGACTTCCGGATGGCATTTTCCAGTGAGTTGGCCAGACCGGTCAGGGCCAGTACGCGTCCTCCGCTGGTAACAATCTGATCGCCGGTTGTAGTGGTCCCGGCATGGAATGCCAGAACGTCGTCAATCCGGTTCAGTTCGGTAATGGCTTTGCCTTTGGCGTAATCTTCCGGATAGCCGCCCGAGACAACGACCGTTGTTACGGCGGTTTGTGGCGAAACCTGCAAGGTCAGCTTATCCAGTTCACCGTCGGCGGCGGCAACCATCAGTTCCGCAAAGTCGTTCTGAATGCGCGGCAGAACCACCTCGGTTTCAGGGTCACCCATCCGCGCGTTGTATTCAATGACGTAAGGTTCGCTCTTTACGTTCATTAAACCAATAAAAATAAATCCTACGTACCGGATTCCTTCCTGCTGAAGACCGGCGAGGGTCGGACGGACAACTTTCTCTTCGACCTTGCGCAGAAAATTTTCGTTGGCAAAAACAACCGGTGATACAGCGCCCATGCCTCCGGTGTTGAGCCCGGTATCGCCTTCGCCAATCCGTTTGTAGTCTTTGGCTTCCGGCAGGATCTTATAGTTTACCCCGTCTGACAGGACAAAGACAGACAGCTCAATACCGCGCAAAAACTGTTCAATTACGACCTTGGCCCCGGCTTCACCGAATTTATGGTCTTCCAGCATGCTGCTCAGGGTCGCTTTGGCTTCTTCCGTCGTTTCCGCAATAATCACGCCTTTTCCGGCGGCGAGTCCGTCGGCTTTCAGCACAACCGGCAGCGAATGGGTTTCCAGATAGGTCAGTCCCTCCTGAATGGTTTCCGCAGTAAACGTCTGGCTGGCCGCTGTCGGGATGCCATAACGTGACATAAACTGTTTCGAAAAGTCTTTACTGCCTTCCAGCTGAGCACCGGCCGCATCCGGTCCCACGATCCGCAGCGCAGCCAAATCACTTTGCTGCCGCAAGTAATCAACAACGCCTTTTACGAGCGGTTCTTCGGTCCGACGATCAGCAGCTTAATCGAATGTTCCCGAACGGCTTTAGCAATTAATTCAAAATCATTATAACCAATCGGAAGATTCGTGGCTACCTGAGCAGTTCCGGCGTTCCCCGGCGCTACAAACAGGTTATCACAAAGCGGGCTTTGGGCAATTTTCCAGGCAAACGTGTGTTCGCGGCCACCCGAGCCAAGTATAAGTATATTCATTTTAGGATGGAAGCAGTAAGGAGACTACGAACGGATGCAAAATGCCGTTAACATCCGGCAGGCAATGGTTCCTCTCTGTTTCCCGGTTTAATTTGCTACTTCTGATAAGAACTTGATACGCATCAGCCGGAGTTCCTGCTCGGTAAAATCATCCCCTCCGAATTCACGCATCGCCACGGCAATATTGTCGGTTTCAGCCGCCATGAAATAATCATAAATTTCATCCTGACGGTCGTCATCCATAATCTGATTGATATAGTAATCCAGATTCAGCCGTGTACCTGAATAGCAGATATGTTCGATTTCTTCGACCAGATCTTCCATACTCAAGTCTTTGGCTTCGGCAATCTCATCAAGGTCAACCTTACGGTCAATCTGCTGGATAATGAAGATTTTGACTTTTGACTTGTTCACCGTCGATTTAACGACTACATCCTTTGCCGTTTCGATGTCGTTATCTTCAACGTATTTGGCGATCAGGTCAATAAACGGCTTGCCGAATTTCTGGACCTTACCCATGCCCACCCCGTTGATCTGAGCCATTTCTTCCCGTGTACTCGGGTAGGTAGTGGCCATTTCTTCCATCGACGGATCCTGGAAGATAACGTAGGGTGGCAGGTTTTTTTCCTTGGCAACCTTTTTCCGCAGCGCCTTCAGTAAGCCAAGCAGTTCCTCATCATAGGCAGCTCCTCCGCCCGACGGCGCAACGTCCTTGTCGTCATCGTCTTTTCCGTCGGCTACCTGCTGATCGTAGGTATGATCTTTGTGCAGCGTAACCGGATAGGGGTCTGCGATGTATTTCAGGCCTTTTTCGGATACTCTCAGAACGCCGTAATTATCAACATCCTTATCGATATAACCGAGAATTGTCAGCTGCCGGATAATTGAACACCAGCCATCCGGAGTTTCGCAGAAGTCCTTGCCCTGGCCGTAAACCTCAAGCTTATTGTGTTCGTAACTGGTAATGTACTGGTTGTCAGTGGCTGTTAATACGTCGGCCAGGTGATTCACGTCGAAGCGCTGATCGGTCAGCAGCACAGTGCGCAGGGCCAGTACGACTTCTTCCTGTATCTTAAACTTAGGCGTTGCTTTCAGGCAGTTATCGCAGAAACCGCAGTCCTTATCTACGTATTCACCGAAATAACTCAGCAACTGGCGGCGGCGGCACGTGCCCAGGTTGGCATACGATACCATTTCCGTAAGCAGATGTCTGGCGTTATCGCGCTCAGTAACAGGCTTATCCTTATTGAATTTCTCCAGCTTAACGATGTCATCGTAGCTGTAAAACATAATACAGTTGCCTTCGAGTCCGTCGCGGCCCGCCCGGCCGGTTTCCTGATAATAGCCTTCCAGCGATTTCGGAGCGTCGTAGTGAATCACAAACCGGACATCGGGCTTATCAATACCCATCCCAAAGGCGATGGTGGCCACAATCACGTCGGCTTCTTCATTCAGGAACGCATCCTGATTCGACATCCGCGTGTTGGCATCAAGGCCGGCATGGTAAGGCAGGGCCTTAATGTCGTTAACGTTCAGTACTTCGGCAATGTCTTCGACCGTTTTCCGGCTGAGGCAATAGACGATGCCTGATTTACCCTTGTTGTTTTTGATGTATTTGATGAGCGCTTTTTTCGCGTCAACCTTGGGCTTGATTTCGTAGTAGAGGTTTTTGCGGTTGAACGACGTCTTGTAAATGTCGGCGTCTTCCATCTGCAGATTCCGCTGAATATCCTGCTGAACCTTTGGTGTGGCAGTGGCGGTCAGCGCAATAACAGGCAGGTTGCCGATGTTATCGACAATCCCTCTGATTTTACGGTATTCGGGACGGAAGTCGTGGCCCCATTCCGAGATACAGTGCGCTTCATCAATCGCGACAAAGGAAATGTTTGCCTTTTTAAGGAAATCAAGGTTTTCCTCCTTCGTCAATGACTCAGGAGCGATATACAGCAGCTTCAGGGTGCCGTTGAGTGTGTCTTTCTTTACCTTAGTCATTTCTGCCTTCGACAGGGTCGAGTTCAGAAACTGGGCGTTAATACCAAAAGCGTTGAGTTGATCGACCTGGTTTTTCATCAGGGCGATCAATGGGGAAATGACAATGGCCGTTCCTTCGCACACGATCGCAGGAAGCTGGTAGCACAACGATTTACCGGCGCCGGTTGGCATTATTACGAATGTATTCTTTCCGGCCAGGATATTATGAATAATGGCCTCCTGGTCGCCCCGGAACTGGCTATAGCCGAAAATTTCTTTTAAACGTTCCTTGAGGGTTACCTGAATGGTTTGCTCCGCCTGCATCATGCTCACTCGAAGTACAAATAGTTACTGATTGATGGTCTTCGCTGTATCTTTGTTCTTAGTCTGTGATTGAAGATATAAAAAGAAAGATAAAAGAAAAACAGACGTCCTGAAAATCTGATATGTAATCATTTTATGGTCAGTGTAAACAAGTCGCTTTTTTCTTTTATAGACGTAAAACCTATTGATCTTTTATCTTATTGCTCGTTTGTTATCCTTTAACGGGTAGCGAATTTACAAAGCAATTTGGTTGTAATCGCGTATTTTAAACTTGAAACTACTAAAAAATCCGCAATTAATTGCCCGTCAGGTACTGCTTGATGAGGCTGAGGCCATCCGGAAAGTCACCGAACGGCTCGATGACCGTTTTGATGATTGTGTAAACAAAATCCTGTCGATCAGCGGCCGGGTGGTTGTCACAGGGATTGGAAAAAGTGCTATCATCGCCCAGAAAATAGTGGCCACACTAAATTCTACGGGAACACCGGCATTGTTTATGCACGCGGCCGATGCGATCCACGGGGATCTGGGTATGATCCGTGCGGGCGATGTGGTTATTGCTATCTCACGGAGTGGTAATACGCCTGAGATCAAGGTGTTAGTGCCCTTATTGAAGCGTACCGGTGTACCACTGATTGGTATGGTCAGTGATACGGGATCATACCTGGCCCTGCACAGTGATTATGTGCTCGAAGCCTATGCCGAACGCGAAGCCGACCCGCTCGATCTGGCTCCGACAACGAGTACAACGGTGGCACTGGCCCTCGGCGATGCCCTGGCCGTTAGCCTGCTGGTGGGCCGTGATTTTACGCGGCAGGACTTTGCCCGCTATCATCCGGGTGGTTCGCTGGGCAAAAAACTTTATCTGAAAGTAGCTGATATTTATCCGCACAATGCCTGTCCGAAGGTATCGGCAACCACGCCGGTCAAGGAGGCAATCATTGAGATTTCGTCGAAACGGCTCGGGGCAACGGCGGTCCTGCACGCCGACGGTACGCTGGCCGGTATCATCACCGACGGCGATGTCCGCCGGATGCTGAACCGCAGCGACGATTTCCGGACGCTGGTCGCGCAGGATATCATGACTGTCTCGCCTGTCTGCGTGTGTTCGGATGACTATGCGGTCCGTGCCCTCGAAATTATGCAGGAGCGCAACATTACCCAACTCGTAGTGGTAGACGACGGCCTGTTACAAGGGTTCGTTCACCTGCATGACCTGTTAAAAGAAGGCATCCTGTAGGGGCGACCCCACGTGGTCGCCCAAAATCCGGATATTCACCCAAAACCTGGACATCCGCCCCAAAAGGTACGATGTCGCAATAACTGCCGGAAATGAAAAAGTCCCGTCAGGGGCTTTTTCATTTCCTCCGGAAGAACACAAATCCGTTTTCTTCTTTAATCACCTCCAGATTCGGATGCTGCCGGAAATCCTTAGCCCGGTCCAGCCGCGTGATCAGAAATGTCGGTTTATCGACGGGACCATTCAGCAGGTAATCCTCGTCGTCGGTTTTGGAGTTCACCGGTGGCTGTTTGCGGAAATAAAATAGCTGCGCATAACTTTTATAGCCAATCGGTTCCACATACACGTCCTGCCCCTGTTTCGATTCGTAAAACCGGATCACAGTCCCCTGTACAAATTCTTCGATATTCGGGATAACACTGGCCAGGTAAAACCACAGGCAAACCGCCGTTGATAAAAAGAGACCGATGGCCGCCGGTTGGGTATTCGTCCGGAGACGGCTGATAAACACGATAAGAGCAATCAGCCAGCCGGCCCCGATCAGCCACTCCCAGCCCTGCCAGTTCATTTTAGCCTGTAAGTTGGCGGCGGCAAAGGGGTCTTTAATGTAGGGAATCAGCTTGTCGGTGTGCATCCCGACAATGGGAGCCAGCGTAAGCGCCAGACCAAGAATACAACCAATAACGAGTAATCCGGCGGTTGTCCGGCGGTTCCAGCGGATGCGACCGGTCAGGTACTGGTACAGGTGGTACGTGGCCAGATACGATACCGGCAGCCAGGCCATCGAGGAATAATGGACAATCTTGGTCCTGACAATGCTGAACAAAATCATGACCACCCAGAACAGCAGTGTCATCCATAGCCGGAAGCTTTCGCCGTTGACGGCCGTTTGCGGATTGGTTAGTGCGCTGGTTTTCGGGATCAGAAAGCGGATGGCCAGAATCGATAGCGGGAAACATCCCAGTAAGACCACAACAAAATGGTAATAAAACGGCTGGGCGTGTCCTGCATCCGGGGTGGAAAACAGCTTAATCTGATAGGCGATGAACTCGTTCATAAACCACCAGCCATGCTGCATGACCTCCAGACCGAACCAGAACGATGCCACACCGATGGCAACGAGCACAATCGTAACCATCTGGCCGATATTGAGGACCGGCTTAAACCGGTGTGAGCCCCAGAACAGCACAAATGTAAGCCCGGGTAATAAGGCGCCAACCGGCCCTTTGGTCAGGATGGCGAGACCGATAAACAAACCGGCTTGCCAGGCTTTGCGCTGTGACAGAAACCATACCCCGAGGAATATAAAGTAGTTGAATGTGGGATCAATAATGGCTGTTTTGAAGTAGAAATGGGGCGTAACAGCACCCAGATAGCCCAGGGCCCACAGCAGTCCGAAACGGTCATCGACCAGCCGGCGGCCGATAAAAAAGACGGTAAGCAGGGTCAGTACGCCTATGACTGCGTTCGGGAAACGCGCCGCGTACTCGCCGACGCCAAAGAGGTGCATGGCACTGGCCTGAAGCCAGAAAAACAGAGGCGGTTTCTCCCAGAACGGCTTAAAATTGATCTGGACACGGGTGTAATTGCCGCTCACAAGCATCTCCCGGGCCGACTCGGCAAAGTTGATTTCGTCCCAGTCGAACAGGTGAACGCGTCCCAGAAACGGGAAATAAAAAAAGCACCCTAGTGCCAGCAGCAGAATAGGGTAGTATTTCGGTGCTATTTTCTGCATGAATAAGACTCGTCGTCAATATCAGAGCACAAAAGTACGCCGGTGGCGGCAATATGTCAGTATACCGGTGGCGTTCCGGTCGCTCCGGATTTAGTGAGCCGGACCAGGTTTCATGTCGATGCCAATGGCCTGCATGAGCTGGCTGGCATTGAAACTGCGGCAGATGCCGTCGTAAAGTGTATAGTCAAAGTGCAGCTCACCGTCGCGGACATCGGACTGAAAATGGCAGTTCCGGACAAAGTCGCTGGCATCGGTCATCTGACCAAGTTCGAGGTCGTGGGTCGATACAAACCCGGAAGCAGTTGTTTTGTGTAGCTGCCGGATCAGGGCTTCGGCGCCCCTGTGGCGGTCGGCTGAGTTGGTCCCTTTGAGGATTTCATCCAGGAAATAAAATACCGGCCACTGATTCGTCAGTGCCTTTTGGGTAGGATTATCAATCGCTGTTTCGGCGCCCTGCGTCAGCTCCAGCAGGGTTTTCAAACGCTTCAGCTCAGCGTAAAACGACGATGTGCTTTCTTCCAGTGAGTCCTGGGTACGCATGCTGGTAAAGACGCGCATCGGCGAGCAGCCGAACCGGCGCGCACTGACAACGGCTCCTGCCTGGGCCAGTACGGTATTGATGGCAATTGTGCGCAGGAAGGTACTTTTACCGGACATATTTGATCCGGTAATCAGCACTGTTTTACCGGAACCAACCAATTCCAGCGAATTGGCTACACTTTTATCCGGCGGCAACAGCGGGTGAGAAGCACCAACGGCTTCGAGATGCGGTATTTTTTCATCAATAATGTCGGGGACGACATAGGTTGGGTGGGCATAGGCAAAACCCGCCAGGCTATTAAGCGCTTCCATTTCGGCCAGGGCATCAAACCAGAGATTGAGGTGTTTGCGATACCGGTTCCGCCAGCGGTTCAGGCCATGAAGGTAATGAATGTCCCAAAGTGTGGGTAAGGCAAAGAAAAGGTAGAAGTACGGATTCTGGCGGAAATTAAAGTTTTCGACCAGCCGCGCCAGTTTACCGACCGCAGCCGATGCCGGGCGCGGACCGGCGCTGAGGTTATCACGGATAGATTTCAGTAATGGCGAAAAGCCTTTTACGGATTCTGTATGCTGAAACAGGTCCTGAAAGGTTTGCAGTGCTTCGGCCATTTCATGGGTCTGCTCACTGACGGCTTTGGCGAGTTCATTCGTCTGGCCAAGCAGCAGGCCATGAAGCCCCAGTGACGCGAGTACAGCCCAGCCCGGCAGATAGCCGGTCATCCAGGCAGCTGTCACGCCCAGTGTAATCAGCGGCAGCACAAAGCGGGCAGCCAGCAGGTATAAGGGTAGTGCATTGTCCTCAAGCACCCATTGCCGCATTTTAGCGGGCGATTGCCCCGTCTTTTCGCTTAGGTAGGCCAGTGCTTCGGCGTTCTGGCGCCAGTCGAGTTGTGGTTCCAGTTCTTCAACGGCCTGCTGGCGGACATAAGTCAGCTGCGGAGGGGCAGGCGTCAGCAGCCAGTTGGCAAGCCGGTAAGAACCATCGTAAGTATGGGTCCGGTTAAGGAGCCGGTACAGGGAGTGTTTCCCGAAAATATCAAGATCGCCCGCGTAAGCGTGGGTGGGTGTCAGAAACGCTTCGCCGGTTTCGGGGCGCAGGTACTGGCGGTGGAGACGCCCGGCTTCGTCCTGATTAACAAAGGCAAGGTGGTGATTCAGGTCACGGCGACGCCGGATGGCCTGGTGACGTTTCAGCATCCAGCCAAATACGATCAGACCCGCAAGAAAGGTGCCGGTGGCAGCCAGTGTATTCCCGGTATTATTGAGCCACCATATGGCAGCTATTGTCAGCAGAAACCAGACAAACCGCCACAGGGCCAGTTGATTATAATGTTGTTGAGCGAGCTGTTCGGCATCAGTAAACTGCTTTTGCCGTTCCTGGAAGAGACTTTCTGTATTCATTTCCGCAAAGGTAACCATACCCTTTATGAAACGTTGATAAATATGTTAAGCGGCGGTGCTGCGTTACATCAGGCCAGCCGGAATTTTCGGGAAGGCGGCTGCAACTGAGCGCATTGGGTAAGAAAGGAAATGGTTTCACTCACCGGTTTCACAAAATGGTAGCAGCCTTCGGCCGGTGTAGCTTTAACCGGCAACAGGACCTGATTCTGCTGATCGAGTGCCAGATGCCAGCCCGGATTTTCTCCGTCCGGAAAATGCTGAAAGGTATAGTCGTGGATTTTCTGGAACCAGCGTAAACAGTCGGGGTGGTGGGTGTGGAAAAAACTTTTGATCAGTACAGCCAGTGCCTGTAAATGAACGCGTGCGGTTCGATACTGCCAGGTACTGTCGAGTATCGGTTGCCTCAGAAAATCGACGTACTGGTGCAGGCCGCTGTTTACCTCATCCCATGCCTGTTCACACATTGACAGACACCAGGTAACAACCTGTAAGGACAGTTTACGATTACTGGTTTTCAGTGCAATGTCAAGCAGGGCGTTTGCGGCTTCGAAGGTAAGTGCAGGGCTGAGCCGGCGCCCCTGAGGTGTATGGCTGAAGGCACCGTCCGGCAGAATCGATTCCCGCAGGATATTGAGCCGTTTGTCCAGAAACGTCTGTAAAATTTCCTCAACTACCTGTTCCGTATATTCCTTCCAGTCTTCCTCACTCAGCAGAAACTGCGTGGCCAGCAAGGTTTTCAGTACCACTACCGGTTCTTCGAGGTGCTGCCATTGCCGGAAACCGCCGAGGGTGCGCTGCTGTTTTGTGCGTTGCGTGTTGCGTTGCTGTATCAGATTGAAGAGGACCTGTTTGGCAAGCATGGCCCATTCATCATTACCGGTGGCGCGATGAAGCTGCGCATAGGCCATAACGCAGTAAGCATCCGTGGTTTTGCCGCTGCCGGGGGCGACCGGTTTTCCGATCCGGTCAACCAGTGCATAGGCGTTCATTTTTTCGTCGAGTCCGAAGCGGGTCAGAAAATTGGCTCCGTGCAGGGCATGATCAAGCCAGCATTGTTCCGGCTCGATGGTATTGTAGAGCCAGCCGAAAGACCAGATCTGTTGGGCCAGTAAGGCAACGGATTTATCGGCTGTAACGGGGTCGCCGGTTGCTGTCAGGGCATCAAAATAACCACCCCAGGCTTCATCCCGGCTGTTACTGAGCCAGAACGGGACGACCTGCTGTAGCAAGGCTTCCCGGTAAATGACCGTTAGTTTGGCGAAATCGAGCACAAGGGCAGGAGAAACAAAAAGAGGCCGCCAACAACGCAACGCTGACGGCCCCGGAAATTAATATACGGTTACGCGTTCCATATCGGTCTGGACAGGCGGGACCGGTGACTGGTTCTGGTTATTGTCGCGCTCTTCGGGCAGGATAAACTTCATCGGTTTTCCTACTTTTTCGGGCAACAATGCTACGTCCAGTACCTGTCCTACATTATCGACGTAATGGAATTTGAGATCTTTAATATATGACGCATTGATTTCTTCAACGTCTTTCCGGTTTTTCGAACAAAGGATAATTTCCTTAACCCCCGCCCGGTTGGCCGCCAGAATCTTTTCCTTGATACCGCCGACCGGCAGTACCTTGCCGCGCAGGGTAACTTCGCCGGTCATGGCCAGGAACGGCCTTACGCGGCGCTGGGTATAAATCGACGCCATCGACGTCAGAATCGTAATACCGGCCGACGGGCCATCTTTCGGAACGGCACCGGCCGGTACGTGAATGTGCAGATCGTAGTTATTGAACAACCGGTAATCAATGTTCAGATCGTCGGCGTGCGCTTTGAGGTAGGAGAGGGCCGTTACGGCTGACTCCTTCATCACTTCGCCCAGTTGACCGGATAGCGTTAAAATACCTTTACCACGGCTCAGGCTGGTTTCGATCATCAGGATTTCGCCGCCGACCTGTGTCCACGCCAGACCGGTTACCATACCGGCAATGTCGTCGTCGGTATACAGGTCTTTGTCGAAAATCTCGGCACCCAGCATTTTGTGCACATCGGCTACCTTGATGGATTTCGGATATTCCTCCTCCATAGCAATCGACTTCGCTACTTTCCGGACAATGGTTCCGATTTTTTGCTCAAGACTCCGCACACCCGACTCACGGGTATACCCTTCGATGATTCGTACCAGCGCCTTATCATCGATCTGGAGGTCTTTGGTTTTCAGGCCGTGGTCTTTGCGTTGCTTCGGTACCAGGTACTTTTTCGCAATCTGGACCTTCTCTTCAACCGTATAGCCGGTGATATCGATGATCTCCATCCGGTCGCGGAGGGCCGGGTGAATGGTGTCGAGCGCATTGGCCGTTGCAATGAAGAGAGACTTCGACAGGTCATATTCAACTTCCAGGTAATTATCCATGAACGTTGAATTCTGCTCCGGGTCGAGTACTTCCAGCAGTGCCGACGATGGATCACCCCGGAAATCGGAGCTTACCTTATCAATTTCATCCAGGATAAAAACCGGGTTTGAGGTGCCGCACTTCCGGATATTCTGGAGGATTTTGCCCGGCATCGCACCGATGTATGTCTTCCGGTGACCGCGGATTTCGGCTTCATCATGCACCCCGCCGAGCGCCATGCGGCTGTATTTCCGGCCCAGCGCCTTGGCAATTGACCGGCCCAGGGAGGTTTTACCTACACCCGGAGGGCCATAGAGGCACAGGATTGGCGCCTTCATATCGTTTTTCAGCTTCAGAACGGCCAGGTATTCAATAATCCGTTCCTTTACTTTCTCCAGCCCGAAATGATCGGCATCCAGCACTTTCTGCGCCCGTTTCAGATCGAAATTATCTTTCGAATAGTCGTTCCAGGGCAGGTCTACCATCAGTTCGATGTAATTCATCGTAACCGGGTATTCCGGCGCCATCGGGTTGATGCGCTGTAACTTGTTCAGTTCCTTGTCGAAATGTGCCCGGACTTCAGCCGGCCATTTCTTCTGATTGGCCCGTACCCGGATATCTTCCAGATCGCGGTCCGGCGTGTCCATACCGAGTTCATCCTGCAACACCTTAATCTGCTGCCGCAGGAAATAATCACGCTGCTGCTGGTCAAGATCCGAGCTGGCTTTCGACTGAATCTCGCGTTTCAGTTCGAGCAGCTGTACTTCGCGCATCATATACTCGAGCAACAGCTGGGCTTGTTGTGCCCCTTCGAGCGTTTCGAGCAAACGCTGCTTGTCGGCTACTTCGGCGTTGATGTTCGACGACAGGAAGTGCAGCAGGAACATCGGGCTTTCGATATTATCGAGCGCAATCCGGGCCTCCTGCGGGATTTCCGGATTCAGGCGGAGGATTTTGTAGGCTGATTCTTTCAGTGATTGAATAAGTGCCTTGCCTTCTTTTTTCGTCGCATTCGGGAATGAGTCATCCAGCTGGCGTACCGTTGCGGTCATAAATGGTTCTTCCTGAACCACCTGCTGGAGTTCAAAACGCTTTTTACCCTGGATGATAATGGTAATGTTACCGTCGGGCAGCGTAATCATTTTAATGATGTACGCAACGGTACCCAACCGGTAAAGGTCATCGGCAGTGGGCTCGTCTTTCTGCTGATTCAGCTGCGCGACTACCCCGATAATACGGTTTCCTTTGTAGGCCTTCTTTACTAAACGAATGGATTTCTGTCTGCCAACGGTAACCGGAATAACCATGCCCGGAAACAGTACGGTATTCCGGACGGGTAAAATAGGCAGGTTGGCGGGCAGCTCATAATCGTCATCTATACCTTCTGGCGACCCGATCGGTACAATCTCCAAATTGTCCGAATCAAAGTCGGACATTAATAGCCGGGTTGCTAAATCTTTCTCCAACATCATAGAGTATTCTGTCAAACTGACAGGGTTTCTGTATGTCTTTTGATGTGTATTACTTCATCAGACATGGGAAATAACAGGTACAATACTTATGCCAACGCGTTGAGTGCTGACGGAATTACCTGTTTGAGACTGATACTTCACAAAATAACAAAACCTGTTAATTATTCCGCCGGAAATTTATTGTGGGAGACCAATAAAACAGGATTACTATAAAATGGGCTACCGTTCCGGAATGATTCGCAATTCCGGATAACAGATACACGGTTTTTACACGGAAAAAGCAATCAGGCAGATCTAAAAACTAATTTCCTGAGTGGGCTGCTTGCTTCGGAAAACAAACGTTTTTTTCTGATTCTGATATTGCAGGTTAACCAGGTTTACCTGATCGTCGAAGAGGTCCATCAGTACATCCTGCTGCATCTGCCCGCCCCGGAATGGCTCGGCAAAGGGCATTTCGAGGTAAAGCCACTGCGCATCGGCCTCGGTTTCGTGGCCGATGTAACTGAACGCTTTCCGCTGGTTCGGCGTGGTCGAAACGCTGATATGTTTCCGGATGTATTTTTCGATCAGCGGATCGTTTTTGTCGTTGTCGGCCAGATGAATTTTCTGACCGTTGTTCTCTTTGGTCAGTGCCTTTTCAAAATCATCGGTAAATACCCTGACACTAATCTCAAACGCTTTGTCTTTTGCGTTGTACGTCATCTGGGTAATACTCGTATGGAAGTCGTGGGACTGCCGGTTGCCCAGGAACAAAAACGAGACGGACAGTACGCTGACTGTCCGTCTGAAATGACGAAAAAAACGGTTATTGAACGTGTACATATCCAGGCGCAGCAACGCGCTTTCTTTACCCTAAAATACGGCTTTAAATACGTCGTTGAAGATAGCGAAGGCCATCAGACCGAGTAAAATTACCATACCTACCCGCTGGGCAGCTTCGAGGAATTTGTCGGACGGTTTACGGCCCGAAACAATTTCATAGAGCAGCAGCGTTGAATGGCCGCCATCGAGTGCCGGAATCGGCAGGGCATTCATGAAGGCCAGGGCCATCGACAACAGGCCGGTCACGGTCCAGAAACGATCCCATACCCAGATACCACCGAACAGGTTCTGCGCAATACCAATCGGACCGCTTAATGCTTTTGACGGCGAAACTTCACCCCGGAAAATCTTACCAAAGCCTTTGATGTTGTCAAATACAACCTGGAAAGCCCGTTTAGTACCAACTACCAGAGCTTCGCCAAAGGTGTATTCTTCGGTTTTCAGTTTCAGCATTGATTGTTGGTAAAACCCGACAGTACCATCTTCAGTGGTTGTCATGCGGAGCGTAAACTGCCGTCCGTTCCGGTTGACAACAACATCAATCGGTTTATTTTTGAGTGGTCGTACAATTTCACCGAACTCGTGATAGTATTGGATCGGCTTGCCGTTTACGCTTGTAATAACATCACCGGTTTTCAGGCCTGCTTTTTCTGCCGGCTGGCCAGGCGCCAGTTCACCGACTTTAAATGGTTGCACCGGTTCAAGAAACTGGACGATTGATTTCCGGTCGGATAGCTTATCGATAAAGTCATTCGGGATATTTACGTCAAATACCTTACCGTTCCGTTCAACGGTGTAATAGCTGTTGTTTCCCAGCAACACGTCCGAACTGCTTATGTCGCTGAATGACTTATAGGGACTTCCATTGATTTTCAGGATTTTGTCACCGGTTTTCAGGCCGATTTGTTTCGCCAGATCATAGGCAACAATGCCATAGCGGGCTTCGCTGGCGGGTAGGTATGTGTTGCCGTTTTTGTAGGTAATAGCAACGAATATAATGATACCGGTAATGACATTGACAATAATACCTCCCAGCATAACGATCAGGCGCTGCCAGGCTGGTTTGGCACGGAATTCCCAGGGTTGTGGTTCACCCCGCATTTGGTCAGTATCCAGTGATTCGTCGATCATGCCGGAAATCTTGACGAAACCACCCAGCGGGATAGCACCTAAGCCATATTCGGTTTCGCCTCTCTTAATACTGAATACTTTTGGCGGAAAACCGATGAAATACTGCTCAACGCGCATGCCAAAGGCTTTTGCGGCCAGCAAGTGGCCCAACTCATGAAGCCCAACTAAAATCGACAGACCCAGGATGAGCTGCCCCGCCATGACTAAAATTTCCATGTACTCTGTGTATTGTTACTGTTTTTAAATGAAACACTTAAACCAAACTTTTAATTCGTTCGGTAGCCATACGACGGGTTTCGGTATCGGTTGATACATAGTCGTCGTAAGATGGGGTTAAAACGAACGGAACCTGCGATAAGCAGGAGTCAATTACGTCTGAAATCTCCAGAAAGCCTATCCGATCCTGTAAAAAGGCCTCAACCGCTACTTCATTTGCCGCATTGATGATACAAGCTGCGTTGCCGCCCTTGCGGAGGGCATCGAATGCAAGCTGCAAGTTACTGAAAGTAGCTAAGTCTGGCTGTTCAAAGGTGAGCGAAGGGTAATTAATAAAGTCAAAACGCGGGAAGTCTGACTTTAGTCTGTTCGGATAGCCCAGTGCAAACTGAATCGGCAGGCGCATATCGGGTAATCCAAGCTGTGCCTTAATGCTGCCATCTTCAAACTGTACCAGTGAATGGATGATACTTTGCGGGTGCACCACCACATCAATCTGATCGGCACTGAGGCCGAACAGCCATTTGGCTTCGATGACTTCCAGCCCCTTGTTCATGAGCGTTGCCGAGTCGATGGTAATTTTGGCGCCCATGCTCCAGTTGGGATGTTTGAGCGCCTGTGCTTTGGTTACTGTCGCCAGAAACGCACGGTCTTTGCCCCGGAAGGGCCCGCCGGATGCGGTCAGGATGATTTTTTCAATCGGGTTATGAAATTCCCCGACCAGACACTGAAAGATCGCCGAGTGTTCGGAGTCAACGGGGTAAATGTTGACGCCTTTTTGTTTGGCGAGGGCCGTAATTAGCTCACCGGCCACAACCAGCGTTTCTTTATTGGCCAGGGCAATGTGTTTTCCAGCTTCGATGGCTTTGATGGTTGGCAGCAGCCCGGCATAACCCACCATGGCCGTCAGTACCATGTCGATGGTATCCATCTGCACAACCGATGCGATGGCAGCGGCGCCTGCATATACTTTGATCCCGTGCGGATCAAGGGCGGCAAAAACCTGATCGTATCGTGCCTCGTTGCAGATCACGACCACATTAGGCTGTACCTCAAGGGCCTGCTGAATGAGCAACTCTGCGTTATTGTTTGTAGTCAGCACCTCAACGGCAAAGGCATCAGGATGGGCTTTTACCACATCGATGGCCTGAGTGCCGATAGAGCCGGTCGAGCCAAGAATGGCGATATGGCGTTTAGATATTTGATTCATCCTAAAAAGTCAAACGAAATGTTTTTGAACTGACGATAGTCTGCAATGTCAATGCCGGTAATTTTCATAGTCGTTAGCGTCCTGCCTCCAGCAAGCCTTCGGCAATTTTACGGTCATTCGACAGACGGGGGACTTTGTTCTGTCCGCCAAGCTTACCCTGCGCCTTCATGTAGCGCTGGAACGCCCCGCGCGACAGGCTGCTGAGTACCAGCGGTTTCAGGATGCTGCCCGTAATGAGGTCTTTGTAATACACGTTCAGTTCCACCAGGCGCCGGTCTACGTCGGCCGCAAAAGCCGCCGGGTCGTGCGGTGGCGTGGCAAACTCAATGAGCCATTCGTGGTAGGGCAGACCTTCCGATGGCGCCACCATCGGCGCAACGGTAAACTCAACTACTTCAGTCTCCGGATGTCTGGTCATGGCATACTGTAAGGCCTTTTCTACCTCCTCACCGATGACGTGTTCGCCAAAGGCCGAAATAAAGTGCTTAATCCGGCCCGTCACCAGCAGCCGGTACGGGTCGCGGCTCACGAATTTAACCGTATCGCCGAGCGAATACCCCCACAAACCGGCATTGTTGTTAATGACAACCGCATAGTTTTTGTTTAACTCTACCTCGTCTATCGTCAGCCGTTTAGGGTTCTCCGTGAAAAAATCTTCGGCCGCAATGAACTCAAAGAAAATACCGCTGTCGAGCAACATCAGCAGGCCTTCTTCGGTCTGCGTGTCCTGATAAGCAATGAAGCCTTCCGAAGCCGGATAGGTTTCAATGGAGTCGATGCGCTTGCCGATGGTTTCGAACAGTTTGGCACGATACGGGTCAAAGTTGACACCACCGTAAACAAAGAGGGAAAATTCAGGGAATACGTCTTTAATCTGTTTACCGGTACGCTCACGGATGCGGTCGAAATACATCTGCACCCACGGCGGAATACCCGAAATGAGCGACATGGGCTGATCGATGGTTTCGTCAATAATCTTTTCCAGCTTGGTCTCCCAGTCGTCGATGGTATTGGTTTCGTACGATGGCAGCTGGTTAGTCCGCAGAATGCCCGGCACATGGTGGTTAACGATACCCGACAGACGCCCGATATGAATCCCGTTTTTTTGTACTAACTCAGGACTTCCCGAAAGGAAAATCAGCTTTTTGTCCAAAAAAGCGCTGTTACCCGTTTCGTGAATATAATTTAATAAAGCATCACGTGCCGAGTTGATGTGGTTGGGAATCGACTCTTTCGTCAGCGGAATGTATTTGGTGCCTGAGGTTGTTCCTGAGGTTTTGGCAAAATAAAGCGGCTGGCCTTTCCAGAGCACATCCGGAGCCCCGTCCAGAATTTTCTGGATGTAGGGTTTCAGATCCTCGTAATCGCGGACAGGCACCGCCTGCCGGAAATCGCCGATCGTCTGTATGTCATGAAAATGATGATCTTTACCGAATTGTGTATGCCGCCCGACCGAAACCAGTTGTTTAAACCAGCGTTGTTGTGCTTCGGCAGGCTGGTACATCCACTCCTGTTGCCGTTGAACGACCCATTGTGCCAGGGGCCGACTAAATACCGAACGAATTCCCATAATGCTGCAAAAGTCGAAAGTCGGGAGTCAAAACCCAAAATTAGTACTTAAAAAGGCAGTGGCAGTAAACGAAGACCGATAAAGTAAGGAAACTTATGGGCTGATTGTCATCTAAAAAAAGTAATAAATATGTCGCAATTGCTGAGGGGTTTTCATACAAATTATCTATAATTTTGCAGACCTTTCAAAAAAAGTAGCAAAAACGCCTTGTAATACGCCTGAAATGGGAATTTTCAATTTTTTAACTAGCGACATTGCGATTGACCTGGGTACAGCGAATACCTTGATTATTCACAAGGACCGGATTGTGGTGGATGAGCCTTCGATTATCGCTATGGATAAAGCCAGTGGTAAAGTACTGGCCATTGGCCATAAGGCGATGCAGATGCACGAAAAAACAAATGAAAACATAAAGACAATCCGTCCGCTGAAAGATGGCGTTATCGCTGACTTTACGGCTGCCGAATTGATGATCCGGGGTTTGATCAAAATGATTGACTCGGGTGGCAAGTTGTTTTCACCGTCGCACCGGATGGTCATCTGTATCCCGTCAGGCATTACAGAAGTAGAAAAGCGGGCCGTTAAGGACTCTGCTGAACACGCCGGAGCAAAAGAAGTGTACATGGTACACGAGCCTATTGCGGCCGCGATCGGTATCGGGATCGATATCACGCAGCCAAACGGAACGATGATTGTCGATATCGGCGGGGGAACCACCGAAATTGCGGTCATTGCCCTTTCAGGAATTGTCTGTGAACAGTCAATCCGGATTGCCGGTGACGTGTTTACCCGTGATATTGTCGATTACATGCGCCGTGAACACAACCTGTTGATCGGTGAACGCTCTGCGGAGCAGATTAAGATTGAAGTGGGCTCGGCCCTGCCTGAACTGGACAATCCGCCGGCCGACTACGAAATCCGTGGCCGTGACCTGATGACCGGTATCCCGAAAGAAATCAAGGTTACCTACAGCGAGATTGCCTATGCCCTGGATAAGTCGATTTCGAAAATCGAAGAAGCCGTTATGAAGGCCCTGGAAGTATCACCGCCGGAATTGTCGGCTGATATTTATACCAACGGTATTCACCTGACGGGTGGCGGTGCGTTATTGCATGGTCTGGACAAGCGTCTGGCGGCAAAAACAAAATTACCGATTCACGTTGCCGATGATCCGCTGAAGGCCGTTGTAAAAGGTACGGGCGAGGTCATCAAAAACCTGGATCTGTATAAATCAGTGCTGATCAGCTAAGTTTAACGGTATCAGAAATACTATCATGGGCAATGGTCACAAACGCGGTTATCTGTTTGTTGCCATTGCCCATCGGTTGTTATTCATTTGGCTATTGAATGGGAGAATTAGTCGAGTTTATCGTCAGAAGCCGGAACTTTATCTTGTTTCTGTTGCTGGAAGTAATCTGTTTTTACTTCATCATCAACACAAACAACTATTGGAGTGCCAGCTTCTTTAATACCTCTAATGCCTACGCGGCACAGATGCTGATCTGGTCAAACAGTGTGCAGGCATATACCCGTTTGAAGGATGTGAATGCCGATCTGGCAATAGAAAACCGCAGGCTGCATGAGGAACTGACCAGACTCCAGCAGGGGCATCCGGTGTCGCCGGCGGCCTATCAGGCCGATACGGTCTTTGCTAACCGCTTCCAGTATAAAGTCGCCAAGGTGATTAACAATACGACTCAGTACGCCAATAACTACATTACCATTGATAAAGGCACGGACGACGGCATTCAGCCGGGGATGGGCGTTATTTCGCCGACCGGCGTTGTGGGCCGTGTAAAACTGTGCAGCCGCCATTTTTCAGTGATTACGTCGATTCTGCATTCAGAATTCCGGGTATCTTCGAAACTCATCCGTGCGGCTGATATCGGTTCGGCCAAGTGGGATGGTATTGATCCCCATCAGATGAAGCTGCTGGATATTTCACGGTATAAGCCAGTCTACAAGGGGGATTCCGTAGTTACATCGGAACACAACTCGGTCTTTCCGCCCGGCGTTCTGGTTGGCCGGGTACGGACAATCGGTGTACAGCCCAACATGACGTTTCACGACATTACTATTGACCTGTCCACTAATTTCAGCAACCTGTCTTTTGTTTATGTAGTTGAAAACCGGCTGCGGCAGGAACAGGAACAGCTTGAGAAACAAATTGAAAATGAAAAATAGCGTGTCCTGATCCGGTAACCGGATAATGGCCTGCTGCTTACGAACGAAAATGACGCTGCGCGAAATCACCAATCTTGTATTTCTCTTTCTGCTTTACCTGACCCTGCAGATTCTCATTTTGCGGAATGTGGTCTTGTTTGATTACGCGTTTTGCTTTGTCTACATCGCCGGTATTCTGCTGCTGCCGCCACAGATCAACCGGTCGGCCTTTCTGCTGATCAGCTTTGTTACGGGTATTATTGTCGACATGTTTTACAATACACTCGGTATGCATGCCGCAGCCACCGTTCTGGTGGCCTATGTCCGGCCGCTGATTCTCCGTACGCAGGTTGATTTGCCCGGGCAGGAGCAACGCCAGCTCCTGTCACTCAATGAACTGGGGTTTACTAAATTTTTCCGCTACACAATTCTGCTTGCGCTGGTTCATCACGCTGCTTTATTTACCATTGAAGCCAGCAGCCTGACATTATTTGTCCCGACACTGGTCCGTATTCTGGCCAGCACACTCTTCACAACGATTTGTATCGTACTGATTCAGTTTTTTACCCGGAACTAAAACAAAAAAGCATTTAGTCATTCCCGACCAAATGCTTTCCCCTTAACCCAATTTAACCCTTACTTAAAAAAGTATGTATCTGGCTCTTTAACGCCAAAAGTCTTTATTTTATGCAGTTTTCAGCCGAAAACGTGCTTCGTATGTCGATTCTGTATCTACCCCTTTGCCCGTCAGGGCTTTTCCTTTCAGTTCCTGCATCAGTTGAGCACTCACTGCCGGATTTTTACCTTTAACATTAACACGGGCAATTTGTTTGTCTGCGTCTACGTGGAAACGTATAATCAGGTCATCTTCGTTCATTTTTTCCAGTAAAGCCGGTGAGACCGTTTCAGCAAGCTGTTGCTCAATTGTTTTGGCTTTAGGAGTATGTGCTTCCGATTCGGAATGTTGAATGGCATATATGCCAAATAAACCTGCTGTTCCGAGCGTTAAAATAGTCATTAACGTTTTCATAGTATTGTTGTTTTTTTATATCTGTTGTTGTTTGATGCTGTAAAAGTAATGTACAGGAAGGTATCATATCTATAGTAATGTGTTGAAAAGTAGGTTTTTAGTGATGAATGGATAAAAAGGTGGGCTGAAGTGTAAAATTGTATTTAAACGGGAAAGGCCCGGACAGCATAAACTCTCCGGGCCTTTCTTATACTAACGCAGAACCGGCTTAAATGCCCAGATCCAGTGTGCTCAGCACGTTGTTCATGCTGCGAACGGCGTCTGCTGATTTCGCGAAGGCAGCCTGCTCTTCTTCGTTCAGTTTATAGTCAATGATCTGCTCCCAGCCGCTGCGGCCGATCACAACCGGTACACCCAGGCAAATGTCTGACTGGCCATACTCACCGTCGAGTGATACACAACAAGGGAAGATGTGTTTCTGGTCACGGACGATGCTTTCTACCAGTGATGCTACCGCAGCACCCGGCGCATACCACGCTGAGGTTCCGATCAGTTTCGTCAGGGTTGCACCGCCAACCATGGTATCGGCAGCTACTTTCTGTAATGTTTCCTCATCCAGGAACTGGCCGACAGGAACACCGTTGCGGGTTGCCAGACGGGTCAGCGGAATCATCGTTGTATCGCCGTGGCCACCGACTACCGTACCGTGAATATCGTTTGGCGGACAATCCAGAGCCAGCGACAGGTATGTCTTGAAACGGGCTGAATCCAGAATACCACCCATACCGATGATCCGGTTTTTCGGCAGGCCGGATGTTTTCAGCGACAGATACGTCATGGTATCCATCGGGTTCGATACAATGATGATAATTGTATCCGGTGAATACTTCAGGATATTCTCGGTAACACCTTTTACAATGTTGGCATTCGTACCGATCAGCTCTTCACGGGTCATGCCTGGTTTGCGGGGTAAACCTGATGTAATCACTACTACATCGGAGCCGGCTGTTTTTGAATAATCGTTTGTTGATCCGACGATTTTTGTATCAAAGCCACACAGCGTAGCCGTCTGGAACATATCCAGTGCCTTACCTTCGCTGAGTCCTTCCTTGATGTCAAGCAGCACTACTTCTTCGGCTAACTCACGGCGGGCAATATTATCGGCACAGGTTGCCCCAACGGCTCCGGCACCTACTACGGTAATTTTCATAAAAAATCTGATTATGAGAATGAAAAAGATCGGGGCAAAAATACGGGTGTAGTTTTATTGAAACCAACGACTTGCTCATATTCTTTGGTTGATCAGTATAGACACCGGCAGAAATTTAATGGCAACTGACTCGGTTTTTGAAATAATTGCGAACAAAATTTGTTATACGCTTGAATGGTTTTTAAACCAATCACCAAATCCACCATCCTACAGACAAACGTATATTAAGTCATGGCTAAGGATTCACTCTTAAAACGTGTTCTAAGTTCAATTTTCTTCCGGCAGGCAAACTCGAAAGCGGTTCGCTATGCCCGGAACAGTACCAGCCTGTTAAACCTGATCCGTGAAGCCTTACAGAAAAGCGGCGGGTTAACCGGTGAAAAAATGCAGGTTTTCCGCGAGCACATCGGTTTGCTGAGCCGCATGCTGAAGTCATATGCATCGGGACAGTACCGCGAGATTCCCTGGAAAACCCTGATCCGGGTGATTGCTGTGCTGATCTACTTCGTTTCACCGATTGATTTTATACCGGATCTGCTGCCGGTCATCGGGATTACGGATGACATTGCACTGGTCGTCTGGCTGATCAGTGCGATTCGGGATGACATCGAAAAATTCCGTACCTGGGAGTCAACACAGGCCGTTAACAGGAAGGAAATCATCCCTGTTGGCTAGAATTCCGGTAAGCTGTGAAGGTCAGTGAGTAGTTAACTATTTTCACGGTGTTTTAATAGAGTATTACAAATTACTTTTATATTTTTGCATACATTATAATCCGAAACGAATATGACTTTCGCATCGATCTTAGCTTTTATGGGTCTGGGTGGACAGGAAATGTTACTAATTTTCCTGGCCCTGCTGCTGTTCTTCGGCGCTAAAAAATTGCCGGAGCTGGCACGTGGCCTTGGTCGTGGCATTCGTGAATTTAAAGATGCTACTAAGGAAGTCCGTGATAACATCGAAGACGGCCTGAAAGAATCTAAATAAATTAACCTAATGCTCATTTATCGTAGGGTTAGCGTCCTGCGCTATGTAGCCTATGCTCCGTAGCGCAGGACGCTAACCCTACGGTCATTATTGTACCGTGACAATTTATCGTTCCTTTACCGCCGTTCAGACCGACCTGCAGCGTGGCGCTGTTACGTGCCGCCAATTGGTTGACCAATACCTCGATCGTATCAATGAATATCAGCATCTGAATGCCTTTACGGAGGTATATGCCGATGAAGCCCGCCGGCAGGCAGATGCCTTAGACCGCAAAGCCGCCGCCGGTGAGCCGTTGGGTAAGCTTTTTGGTATAGTAATCGGCCTGAAAGATGTGCTCTGCCACCGGGACCACGCTGTCCGGGCCGGTAGTCACATTCTCGACGGATTTACTGCTCAGTTTACCGGAACGGCCGTTGAACGGTTACTGGCGGAAGACGTAATCGTTATCGGCCGGCAAAACTGCGATGAGTTTGCCATGGGCTCCTCCAATGAAAGCTCTGCATTCGGACCGGTGCGCAATGCCGCCGATCCGGACCGTGTGCCCGGCGGTTCGTCGGGTGGTTCAGCGGTAGCCGTACAGGCAGGCCTTTGCCTGGCCTCAATCGGTTCGGATACGGGTGGTTCAGTACGCCAGCCGGCTGCTTTCTGCGGTGTGGTCGGGCTGAAGCCGACCTATGGCCGGATCAGCCGCTGGGGCCTGATTGCCTATGCGTCATCATTCGACTGTATAGGGCCGATTGCTAACAATCCGCATGATGCGGCCTTACTGCTCGAAGTTATGGCCGGGGCCGATGAATATGACAGCACCGTTTCCAGCCAGCCCGTATCGGCGTATGCAAGCGCTACCTTGCCGGACCGTCCGCTGCGGATTGCCTACCTGAAAGACGGTGTCGAGAGCGAAGGCGTTGATGAATCCATTCGCCTGGCTACCCGGCAAAAGCTGGAGACACTGCGCGAAGCCGGTCATACTGTCGAGCCGGTAGAACTCAAAAACCTGTCGCACCTGCTGCCGACCTATTACATTCTGACAACGGCCGAAGCCAGCTCAAACCTCTCGCGGTTTGACGGGGTGCGGTATGGCCACCGCGCACAGGGCGTTACCGACTTAATTGCGCTTTACAAACAAAGCCGTACAGAAGGGTTCGGCGCTGAAGTACGCCGGCGTATTCTGCTTGGTACGTTTGCGCTGAGCGCCAGCTACTATGATGCCTACTACACCAAAGCGCAGCAGGTTCGGCGATTAATTCGTGAAGAAACTGAGGAGTTATTTACTAAATATGACTTTTTAGTATCACCAACGACACCTTCTCCGGCTTTCCGTTTAGGTGAAAAAACGGCCGATCCGCTGCAAATGTATCTGGCTGATATTTTTACGGTACAGGCGAATGTAGTCGGTTACCCGGCAATTGCCGTACCTAACGGAAAGGATGCAGCCGGCCTTCCGATTGGCATTCAGGTGCTTGGTGCACCATTCGAAGAAGGTAAACTGGTTGCATTTGCAAAAGAATTGACAAATAGCCCGGCATAGACCGGTTTCAGAAATAATCCAATGTAGTATTAACCTATAGCCGTTCTGGTAGATGAAAAAAGTGACTCATAGCCTGTTGAAGATGTGTGGAGTTGGGTGTGCGCTGGGTCTGGTACTGACAAGTACGTCCGGTACTGCCGGTATTCATCCGGTTGCTTTGGCGGTACAGACCGACACGACAGCGACTGATACCCTGATTGTGGAGGAGGTAGTTAATTTACCGACCATTTCGCCCGCGCTGATACAGGAACGATTACCAAAACTGGAGAAGAGTATAGCGTTACCATATCACAGCGCCGTACAGAGCTACATTGACTACTTTGCATTCCGGAAACCAAGCTATACGCGTACCATGCTCGAGCGGCGGGATATCTATTTCCCGATGTACGAAAAAATGCTGGCTAAGTATGGCTTACCCGATGAACTGAAATACTTGTCGATTGTGGAGTCCGGCTTGAATCCGCGGGCGGTCTCGCGGGTTGGAGCGGTAGGACTCTGGCAGTTTATGCCGGCAACGGGCCGCCGACATGAACCTGTACCAGGACGAATTTATCGACGACCGCATGGAGCCGGTGAAAGCGACTGAGGCTGCCTGCCGCTATCTGAAAATCACTCTACCGGATTTTCGGCGACTGGCATCTGGCACTGGCTGCCTACAACAGCGGGCCGGGTACGGTAAAACGCGCCATGCGCCGGTCAGGCGGCAATTCGTTCTGGACGGTCTATGACCACTTGCCGAAGGAAACACGCTCGTATGTGCCGCAGTTTATAGCCTTTACGTATTTGATGAATTATGCCGACGATCACGGCATTTTGGCCGAACATCCGGAATACGTAATCCCGCACGATACCGTACATATTAACTCGTACGTTGACCTGCCCCGGTTTGCACACTACAGCGGCCTTCAGCTGGAGGACCTGCAGAAGCTGAATCCCCAGATTGTTACTACAGTACTACCGGCCCACACACGTCAGTTCCCGTTACGCGTACCGAGCGGAAAACATCATTACATCATTGCGAATCGTACCGCCATTATGGATTCGTCGGCCCACACACCGGGTATGATGGTTAATGTGCTGTTTGCCGATGCCGAACAGCAACAACAGACCGCTGATTCCATTCGGCTCATGCGGGACACCAGTCCGCTGCTGGCTGAGTCAAAACTGTTAGCTTCGGCAGATGCCTCGGTCAGCGTTTTTGATGATCCCGCCAATCAGGTTGATGACATTGAAGAGGTGATCGCCCGGAAACCGCAGAAAGTTACTCATGTGGTGAAGCGGGGCGAAGTACTGGCACGCATTGCGGACCGGTATGGCGTTGATGTCTATGACCTGAAGCAATGGAACAAACTGCGCAGCACGCATGTAAAGTCCGGCCAGCGACTGGTTGTGTATCGTGAAGCAGCGGAGACGCGGCTTGAGCAGCTGGCGGATCAGGGAACGGAAAAAGTAAACCGTAGTGCTATACAGGCAAAAGTGCACAAGCCCAAGTATCATACAGTGCAGCATGGTGACACGTTGTGGAACATTGTGCAGCGTTACAACGGACTGACAGTGGAGCAGCTCAAGAAAAAGAACCGGATAAAAGGGAATAGTTTACGTCCGGGTCAGCGTCTTATTATCGGGTAAGAAAAACAATTTTCCATGATTTGGAGGGAGCCCTCCAAATCATGATTGCAAGCTAAAATGTGGTCCTTCTCTTTTATAAAATCAGGTTAATAAGCCAGTATTAATTCGCAATAATCACTATAGTATTCAGCCCGTTGATACGTTATTTAATTACTAAAATTAAATCATTCAGGCGTATTTTACCGCTTTGTTTCCGGCTATCCGTACCTGTAAATAATTCGTAATACTTAGTATTGAGGCTCAGTATTTTCTTTCATTTTGCCAATTCTGGCCGGCTTATATTTTATTTTCATCCGCTTAAAAAGCAGGCTTAAACCGGCAATTGTATAATCAATCTGCCAGCGTTCCTTTATGTAAGCCTGGATCTGACTCAGTTTCTTGTGTGGTGGTGTAATGAGCCATTTTTTCAGTTCACTAAGCTGATGTGTGCTTAGTTTACCGAAGCCATGCTGATACCCCGTCTGCAAAAGCTTATCAATGCCTTCCTGGCGGTAGGTTTGCCAAAGCCGCTGGCTTTGCCGTAGGGACAAACCTAACTGTTCTCCGGCCTGCTGCTGGGTTTGTGCCCGGCCTTCCTTTAAAAATCTCAGGAACCGGATCCTGTCTCTCAACCGTGCCTGCCGTTGTTGTTTTTCAATTGCCAGCAGTTCATCGATGCTTTCTTTGATTGCAGAATTGTACTTCATAAGCTAAAATACGACAATATTAATTTAAGGCTTATGTTGCTTAGAATTAGCGGCTTAAGCACTAAATATATTTAATAACATATGATTGATATTGTTAATTTTTGAAAAATAACTATAAACCTCCTGTTACTTTTTACGCCAAGAGAGTCTAAACTTATTAGGAAAATTAAAATATCAGTTGCTAAAAGTCTGCGGGAAGTTGCATTGATAGACTTTATGCAAGAACTGTGCAAGAATTATATACTTGCTAGTTAATTAGTGTTATAGTGATACTGATTCTTGGTAAAATTAAATCAAGGTTTAGTTTAACAATTATCAGATAAGCGCATTGACTAATTAGCAAAATACTGTACCATAAGCGATCATGATGCGTATTTGTCAACAAATTATTCTTCTGATAAAATTAACAGTTGGCGTATTTCTGACGGGCCTGTTAACCGGATGTACGTCGGCACGGGAATTGGTGTATTTTCAGAAAGACAGTTTTTCAAATAGTACACAGACAATTTTAGAGCAGGCACCATTAACCATACGGACTGGTGATGTTTTATCAATTCAGGTTAGTAGTTTAAATCCTGAAGCTGCCGACTTTTTTAATCCGTATACAAATTCCGCTACTGAAAATAAAACGGCTTACCAGTTTACGGGTACCAATCCGTTACCGCCGGCAGTAGGTTATTTAGTTGATCCGGAAGGGACAATTGAAATGCCGCTGATCGGTAAAATTGAAGTGCGTAATCAAACCGTCTCTCAGGCGGCCGGTACAATCCGCGAACGACTGAAAAAATACCTGCGCGAACCAACGGTCAGTATCCGTAATCAGAGCTTTCGTATTTCGGTATTAGGCGAGGTTACGCGGCCTTCTCTGTTTACGATTCCGGACGATCATATTACCCTGCTTGAAGCGCTGAGTCTGGCCGGCGATATTACCATTTATGGCCGCCGCGACAATGTATTGCTCATCCGCGAACAAAACGGGCAGCGCAGTTTTATCCGGATTGATATGACGCGGCGTGACCTCTTCCGGTCGCCTCATTTCTATTTACGGCCTAACGACACCATTTACGTTGAACCCGGCAAGGCCCGTATCACCAGCGCCGACCGCTGGTATCTGCTGATTCCGGCCCTGGCCAGTACCCTGTCACTGCTCGCCATCATTATCCGGCGATAACCCTTTCAATAGAGATCATTACTCGCTTATGTCAAAAACAACATCAACATACGATCCTTACAGGGCTTATGAAGCCGACAGAGCTGTTGTGCAAATGGCACTCCGGCGCTATGTAGGGCAGTGGAAATGGTTTGTAGGGTCGATAATCGTGTGTCTTGGGCTGGCGTTTGCATATGTTTACCGACAACAACCTGTTTACCGGATTCAGGCCAGCGTCCTGATCAAGGACGAAAAAAAGGGCGTTGAAGAACAGAGCATCCTGAAGGATGAGCCGAGTTTTGTGCCCTCAAAGGTGGTTGAGAACGAAATTGAAATTCTGCACTCCTTCCGGTTGATGAACAAGGTAGTTAACAAGCTCAACCTGGGTGTCAGCTATTTCCGGAAGGACGCTTTCAAAAAGAAAGATCTGTATGGTAAGTCGCCTGTTGAACTGATTGTTGAAAAGCCGGGCGAACTGTTGTACGAAGACAAAATACATCTGGTCTTTACCTCTGACCGGACCGTTGAGATTGATGAAGTGCCTTACCCGCTCAACCAGTCTGTTTCGACGCCGTATGGCCAGTTACGGATTCAGACCATGCGGTCAGTTTTGCCGGGCACAGACCTGTATGTACAGGTAACACCGCTACCGTATGTGGTAGCTAATTACATCAACACCCTGACCATTGAGCCTACCAATAAGGCATCAACCGTAGTCATTCTGACGCTCGAAGACACAGTACCGGAGCGGGGCGAGCAGATTCTCAATGAACTGGTTCAGGAATACAATCAGGCCGTTGTGGCCGATAAAAACCGCCTGGCGCAGAATGCCCTTAAATTTCTGGACGACCGGCTGGCTTCGCTTTCGCAGGAACTGAATCAGGCTGAGAAAGGGGTTGAGTCGTATAAACGCACGGAAGGAATTACCGATCTGAACGCACAGGCCCAATCGTTTCTGCAACAGGTACAACAAAACGATGCCCAGCTGAATGAAGTAACGATCCAGTTGGGTGCCTTAAGCGACGTTGGAGCGCTACGTTGGTTCGAAAGCCAATCAGCGGGGAGTGGCACCGGCTACCATGGGGCTGAATGATCCCGTGTTACTGAACCTGGTAACCAAACTCAGTGATCTGGAAATGCAGCGGGGATCAGCTGCTGAAAACGACTCCGGAAGAACATCCGCTGATCGAAAGCCTGGACGACCAGATCCGCGCCACCCGGACGGGCATCAACGAAAATATTCAGAATAACAAGCAGACACTCCAGCCTGACGCAGAACGCGCTGGTAAAAACCAACAACCGGACTGAAAGCCAGATCCGGACAGTACCAGGCAAGGAACGAACCCTGCTGGACATTACACGGCAACAGGCGATCAAAAACAGTCAGTATACGTATCTGCTCCAGAAGCGGGAAGAAACGGCCCTGTCATATGCTGCTGAGGTTTCCGAAAATGTCATGGTCGATGTGGCGCACAGCACCCCCGACCCTGTCAAACCAAAGAAGCTGATCATCTTCCTGATCTTCGGACTGGCTGGCTTTATCCTGCCGATGGGTGTATTGATTCTGAAAGACATGGCGAATAACCGGATTCAGCAGCGCCGCGAAATTGAAGGCGTAACGCGGGTGCCGGTTATCGGGAGAGATTGTCAGAAGCAGAGAAAAACAGGCGCTGGTGGTAAACCACGTACCCAGTCGCAGATTATTGAGCAGTTTAAAATGCTGCGGACTGATGTGCAGCACATCCGTGTCAGTCCGCACATGGCGCAGGTGGTGCTGGTTACGTCCGGTATCAGCGGCGAAGGCAAGTCGTTTATCTCGATGAATCTGGCGGCAAGCTTTGCCCTGACCAATCAGCCGACGATTCTGCTTGAAATGGACCTGCGCAAACCCAGAGCCCACAAGGCCCTGAATGCAGAAAGTAAGCCCGGTATTTCGGATTATCTGGCGGGCCGTGCTACACTCGACGACATTATGCAGCCCGTTACTGATTACAACTACCAGTATTGGGTCATCACGAGCGGTACGCCGGTGGCTGACCCGGCAGAACTGCTGGCACAGGCTGGTCTGGGGCAGCTGTTTCAGGAACTCCGCCGCCGCTTTTCGCACATCGTGGTGGATTCGCCGCCGATCAGCTTTTTCACCGATGCTAAACTACTGGCCTATTGCGCCGATACCAGCCTGCTGGTCGTGCGCAAAGGCATAACGCCGAAGGCACAGCTGCCGGTCCTGGACAAACTGCAGTATGAGCGCCGTTTTCCGAATTTACACCTGGTGCTGAACGGCTTTGAAAACAGTCTGCCGTACCGCTACGCCTATAAAAATGAGCTGCCCGATACCGGCCAGTTTCTTGAAAATGAAACGAATAACCATGAGTCATGACGGGCCCGGCCTGTCAGTATACTCACGTTTATGCAACCATTAACAAACGATGATGTCATTTTCTACCTCAGCGCCTCCAAAAGCATAATCTGTCCCCCAAAAAGGTGGATTTGCTGATACCTGCGCCGAGATTAAGCCGGAAGAAGCGTCTGTTCGACCTGCTGTTTTCGCTGCTGGTCATTGTGTTTGTACTGTCCTGGATGATTCCGCTGTCGGGCTCCTGATACGGCTGACATCGGCAGGACCGGTGATTTTCGTACAGCTCCGTTCGGGGACGTAACGGGCAGCCGTTCCGGTGTCTGAAGTTCCGGACAATGTATTACGACAGGCAGGCGCACTTCAGCCAGGCGGTCAGAAACGACCCGCGCGTAACCTGGATCGGGAGCTTTCTGCGGAAAACGAATCTGGACGAAATGCCGCAGTTTATTAATGTTCTGCTGGGGCAAATGAGTGTGGTGGGGCCTCGGCCGCATGCCGTTAATCACGACGCTCAGTTCTGGTTCCGGCTGAAAACTATCCGCTCCGGTACCAGGTGACGCCGGGCATTACGGGACTGGCACAGGTGCGCGGGAACCGCGGCCTGACATCGCAGCTGATTGAAATGGAGCACCGGGTACGCTATGACCGCTTCTACATCAAACACCGGTCGCTTTGGTTTGACCTGCGGATTTGTTTGTGGACCGTAACGAAAATGCTGGCGGGTGATAAAAAAGCGCACTGATTAACAGGCAGGTAAAAGACTCATAAACAGACAAAAGACATGTGTGGTATTCTCGGTAGCATAAATCTTCCGCTGACAGAGGCCGATCTGGATAAGATTGCGCATCGGGGCCCCGACGCGTCTGCGCTGCAACAGCTGACCGTTGATGATGATCAGGTATGGCTGGGCCACCGGAGGCTGTCGATTGTTGACCTGAGCCCGGCCGGCGCCCAGCCGATGGCTTCTGCCTGCGGCCGCTATCACCTTGTCTTCAACGGAGAAATTACAACCATCAGGCGTTGCGCCGCGAGCTGCCGGGTGTTGCCTTTTGCGGGCATTCAGATACAGAAACGGTACTTCATTACCTTATCCGCTACGGTCTCGACGGGCTGGCAAAGCTGAACGGTATTTTTGCCCTGGCCTTTCTTGACACGCAGCGCCGCCAGCTATGGATGGCCCGCGACCGGTTCGGGGTGGAAGCCTTTATACTATTACCGCAGCCGGAATACCCTGCTGTTTTCATCGGAACTGCGTCCGGTTGTGGATAAAGTCACGCCGGAACTGAATCAGGATGCGCTGGCCGTATTGCTGCGTCTGCGCTATAATCCGGCACCGGATACACTCTGGAATAAGGTCCATAAGGTCCGGGCCGGGGCATGTTATTACCGTTCCGCTCGGCGCAAAGACATCCACAAGCTGTACGATCATGCCGTTTGTCCGCCGGCAGGCAGGGCTGATTCCGTCGATTACATTCAATGAGGCGGTTGAGGAATATGGCCAGCTGGTTGAGGCGGCGGTAAAGCGGCAGCTGATGGCCGATGTGGAGATCGGGGTGCTGCTGAGCGGCGGGGTCGATTCAGCGATTGTCGCCCACCTGGCGGCTAAACATTATCCCGACCGCATCAAGGCATTTACCGTTGGCTATACGGAAGACCATGAGCAGGACGAAACGGAACACGCGGCCTATACCGCTCAGTTTATCGGTGCCGACCATATCATCACGCGCGTATCGGCGGCTGATTTTCAGTCGGTGCTGCCAACGGTGGTAGATATCATTGAAGAGCCGTCGGCCACGATTTCGGCCATCCCGATGTATTACCTCTGCCAGGCGGTGGCCCCGCATCTGAAAGTGGTACTGACCGGTCAGGGTGCCGACGAACCGCTGGGCGGGTATTTCCGGTATAAAAGCGAGCTGATTTATGCCCGCCTGCCCTTTGCCCGGAAACTGGCGTCGGCGCTTTTACAGATTCCGGGCTTCCAGGAAAAAGAAACGGTGCGCCGTGCCCTGTCGGCCTGGCAGGAGGCAGACCCGATCCGGCGGTTTGATGAGTCATACGCCATATTTACGAATGAGGAGATTGAAGAGCTGACGGGCGTGCCGGCTACCCGTTCGCAGGATTACATCCGCTATTACTACGACCTGATGGGCGGCAGTGAGCGCACGCATCCGGTGGAGGCGATGATGCGTAATGACATGCACATGAACCTGTCGGACGATCTGCTGAACTATACCGACAAGATTTCGATGCATTTCGGCATCGAAGCACGTGTGCCGTTCCTCGACATGAGCTGGTCGATTTTATTGACAGCCTGCCTTATCACTACAAGCTGGACTTCCGGAAAACAAAAATTGTGCATAAGGCCTATGCGGTGTCAATTCTGGACAAAACCATTACGCACCGGAAAAAGAAAGGCTTCGGCTCTCCGGCTGAGCGCTGGCTGAAAGGTGCTGTGGGGGCGAACTACCGGCATCAGCTGACCGGAGAAGACTCAGCCCTGGCCGGACATATCAATACCAAAGCCGTAGCGCGGTTCTTTGACGACCATCAGGTGCGCGGCTACAATCGTGAAAAACAATTATTTACCCTTATGTCGCTCGAACG
>CBDFHU010000133.1:37500-51644 GCA_965247375.1 Arsenicibacter sp. | reverse complement strand
AGCGCGTCCGGGGCCGTATCGGCCTGAATTCCGTAGTCTTCCAGGCCACTTTTAATAAACGAGGCTACATCTTTTTCATCTTCAACAATGAGTACACGCATAGAATTTTCATAGTAGGACAGGTATAATGGCCCCGTACCCGACTTGTCAGGCGACGGAGCCATTATACCCGGGATCAGAAAGGCTTTACATTGGTCGTGTAAAGAAAGCACCTAAACGGCAGACAACCATCAGGCAAGCCATTTTCTGAAGAAGGTCAGCGTACGGTCCCAGGCCAGTTTGGCGGCGGCTTCATTGTAGCGGGTCGGGGCTGTATCGTTATGGAAGGCGTGGTTCACGCCGTCGTATACGTAGAGTTCATACGGAACCTTTGCCTGTTTCAGGGCTTCTTCGTAGGCCGGAATACCGGCGTTGATGCGTTCGTCCAGACCGCCGTAGTGGAGCTGTACGGCTGCTTTGATGTTCGGAACCTGGGCGGCTTCGGGTTGACGGCCATAAAAAGCTACGGCCGCTTTCAGGTCAGGTACGTTGACGGCCAGCTGATTGGCCATCGCGCCGCCCCAGCAAAAGCCGACGCAGCCCACCTTGCCGGTACTGTCGGGCCGGCCTTTCAGGTAGGCCACGGCGTTTTTGAAGTTAGTCAGGTTCTTTGCCGCGTCGAGCTTACCGAAGTTTTCACGAACCTGGGCTTCGTCGGTTGGCGTACCGCCGAAAACAGAGAGCGCATCGGGAGCCATGGCCAGAAAACCCGGAAAGGGCAAGCCGGCGGGTCACATCCTCGATATGCGGATTGAGGCCCCGGTTTTCGTGGATGACGACCACCGCCGGATATTTACCGGCGGCGGTTGGCCGGGCCACGTAGCCTTTCATGGTGGTGCCGTCGCCGGGGTATTCGATGCGTTCGGTTTTGATCCGGTCATCGTCGGTCGGAACGGTTTCAGCTTTGGCGTAATTGATTTCGAGCATCGGCAATACGGCTAGTGCGGCGGCCATGCCACCGGTCAGATTCGCCAGCCGTTTCAGGAAGTCTTCCCGCTTGAGCGGCTTGTGGGTGTACTCATCGAAGAGGTTAATAATGCGCTGATCCATAAGGTAAAGGTTTTCAACAAAGATAAGTAAATAAGAACTTCTAACTTTGTCTGCGTTTTTTACTACACAAGTCTGTTTTTTTACACTTAACATATACGAATGAAGCCACAGGCTATACACTTCATATCGATTGGTGGCAGTGCGATGCACAACCTGGCCATTGCGCTCCATCAACAAGGTCATACCATTACCGGATCTGATGATGAAATTTATGAGCCGTCGCGTACCCGTCTGGCGCAGCAAGGTCTCCTGCCGGAAGCTGATGGCTGGTTTCCTGAAAGAATAACCGCTCAACTGGACGCTGTAATTGTGGGGATGCATGCCCGCAAGGATAACCCCGAACTTGCCCGTGCGCAGGAGCTGGGAATCCCGATGTATTCGTATCCGGAATACATTTACCGCCACAGCGAAAACAAGCAGCGGGTAGTGATCGCCGGTAGTCATGGGAAAACGACCATTACGTCGATGATCCTGCATGTATTGAAACACCACAAGCGCGAATTCGACTATCTGGTCGGGGCTCAGCTGGATGGTTTCGATAACATGGTGAAATTGACGCAGCGTGCGCCGGTGATTGTCATCGAAGGCGACGAATATGCGTCGTCGCCGGTGGATCCGCGGCCGAAATTCCTGCACTATCAGCCGCACATTGCGCTGATCAGCGGTATTGCCTGGGATCATGTTAATATCTATCCGACGTACGAAGTATACGTAGATCAGTTCGAGCTGCTGGCTGACGCCATGCCGAAAGGCGGTATTCTGGTGTTTGACCAGACCGACGATATGCTCGATGTAATCGGCCAGAAAGAGCGCGAAGACGTACACCGGTTGCCGTATAAAGCACATCCGTACGAAATTAAAGACGGACAGACGTTCCTGATTACGAAGCAGAATGTGCGCGTGCCGCTGCTGATTTTCGGAGAGCATAATATGAAGAACCTGTCGGGAGCCATGACCATCTGCGACCGGCTGGGTATTACGGAAGATATGTTCTACGAAGCGATTCAGTCATTTAAAGGGGCATCCCGTCGGCTGGAACGGGTGACAACTCAAAGCGATAAAACCGTTTTCCCGCGATTTTGCCCATGCTCCGTCAAAGGTGGAGGCAACAACGGAGGCCGTTCGTGAACAGTTTCCGGATAAAAAAATCCTGGCTTGTGTGGAACTCCATACGTTCAGCAGCCTGAACAAAAATTTCCTCAGCCAATATAAAGGCCGGCTGGATGCAGCTGATCTGGCGGTGGTTTATTACAATGCCCACACACTGGCCATTAAGCGGCTGGAGCCGATTACACCGGAAGATGTAAAGGCTGCTTTCGGCCGTACCGATTTGCAGGTGTTTACCGAAACGGCTGATCTGCAGGCCTGGTTGCTGCAGCAATTACCGCAGACGGATGTGCTGCTGCTGATGTCGTCGGGTACATTCGGCGGCCTCGACCTGAATACATTGATCTAGTACAATCACAACACTACCTGAACTATGCAAAGCATTGTTGTTTACTGCGGGTCGAGCCCCGGTACTAATCCGATATACAAAGAAGTAGCGGCAGAGCTGGGCCGTGAGCTGGTCGCCCGGAATATCCGGCTGATTTATGGCGGGGGTGGTTTCGGGCTCATGGGTACCGTTGCCGATACCGTTATCCTGAGCGGCGGTGAGGTAACAGGTGTGATTCCGAACTTCCTGGCTGAACTGGAAGTGGCGCACCAGACGCTGACTGAACTGCATTTTGTGGAGACCATGCACGAGCGGAAGTTTAAAATGGTTCAGCTGGCCCGTGGTGTAATTGCGTTGCCCGGCGGATACGGTACGCTCGACGAACTGTTTGAGATTCTGGCGTGGCGTCAGCTGAAACTCTACGACGGGCCGGTAGCTGTAATTAACGTCAACGGCTATTATGATCTGATGCTGAAACAGCTGGACCGGATGGTGGAAGATGGTTTTCTGAAGGCCGAAAACCGTGAATTACTGATTGTGGCTACGTCGGTTACGGAGGCGCTGGACAAGATGATCGGAAAGGACGAGGACGGGCCGGAAGTATAAAACTATTCGCAGCAGGCACTCAGACTAATTTTTGTTTTCAATCGTTAAATGTAAGACAACATAAACAAGGCCAGCCCGGTTTTATGTATCTTGGGCAAAATCGGTTGATTCCTTCTTCAAACGACATGAAAATCAGTACTTCCTATACCTGGTTGTTGGCAGTAGGCATGGCAGCTGGCCTGGCTGGCTGTAATTCGGCCATGCAGGCTTACAAAAAGGGTGTGCACTACTACGATGCCGGTGAATATAATCTGGCCCTGACGCAGTTCGAAAAGGCGAACAAGGGCGATCTTGATCCCAAACGGGTGAATTATTACCTCGGGGAGTCATACCGGTTATCCAACCGCTTTGCAGAGGCTGCACCTTATTATCAGAAAGCCATTGACGCCGGCACCATTGAACCCGATGTGCGTTTCCACTACGCCTATTCGTTGAAAGCGCAGGGGCGTTATCCGGAAGCGTTGCAGCAGCTACAACAGTATGTCGACGGAAAACCATCCGGCAAAATTTTTGCCGATAAGGCCCGCCGGGAAATTGAAACGCTGAAAGCGATTGACATCATTGCGTCGAAGAAGACGCCGTATGAGATCAAAAACATGGGCGGTCTGAACACGGCCGGTGCCGAGTTTTCGCCGATGGCCCGCAACGGTGAACTGATTTTCACGGCGTCGCGGAAAGACCAGATTTATAAAAACAACGGCCAGCCGATGCTGGGTCTGTATAAAATCAAACTGGGCCAGAACCCCGACGAAACCGGCAACAGTGCCCAGGTATTCAGCAATACGGTTTTTCAAGGGGATGTAAACGAAGGCACCCCGACGTTTTCGAAAGACGGTAAGGTAATGGTCTTTGCCCGCGGTAACAACGGGAAAAAGAAAGGTGGTCTGGATGTGGATCTGTTCGTGAGCCGTCAGGATGCCAACGGTGCCTGGGGTGCGCCGATCCGCCTGCCGATCAGCGATTCAACGGCCTGGGATGGTTCTCCCGCATTCTCTGCCGATGGCCGGACGCTTTACTTTGCTTCGAACCGCGCCGGTGGCGCCGGTGGGATAGACATTTACCGGACCAACATCGACGCATCGGGGCGCTTCAGCCGTCCGGTTAATATGGGCCGCGATATTAATACGCCGGGTGATGAAATGTTCCCGTACGTGGCAAGCGACGGAAAGCTGTATTTTGCCTCAGACGGACATCCGGGACTTGGAAAGCTGGATATTTTTGTCGCTACCCGTTCGCAGGGGGTTATCCGCGTCGAAAACCTGGGCCAGCCGATCAACTCGCCGGCCGACGATTTCGGGCTGATGTTCTTCGACGACGGGCAGGGGTATTTTGCCTCGAACCGGACCGGTGGCAAGGGCGACGACGATATCTATTTCATTAACGATACGTCGGTTCAGGAGGATTCGACTACGATTGTGAAGAATACACCGCCGGCGGGCGCCCCGAAAATCGTTCACTACTTCCTGGCCGGAACTGTATCCGCGAAAGAAGAGGCCCCGGTCCTGCTGGATTCGGTACGGGTCCGTATTTTCGACGAATCGACCGGCGAGGCAATTGCCGAAGGCACTACCGGTAAGCCGGGTTCATTCGGTAAGTATCCGTTGCAGGAAGGAAAAGATTACTCGATTCTGGCTGAGCGCCGCGGCTACCTGGCCAAACGTGAGCCGTTTACCATGCAGGGGCGCCGGATTCCGGAAATCTTCCTGAAAAAGGCCGAAACCGACACCACGTTTACGGTTGACCTGCTGCTGGACCGGCTGGAGCTGAACAAAACGTTTGTGCTCGAAAACATTTACTACGATTATGACAAGTTCAACATTCGGGTTGATGCGGCCCTTGAGCTCGATAAGCTGGTAACGATCATGAAGGATAACCCGACGCTGAAAATTGAGCTGGGCTCACATACCGACGTTCGGGGCCGCGATGCCTATAACCAGCAGCTGTCGCAAAACCGGGCTAAATCGGCGGTAGACTACATCATCTCGAAAGGCATTGATGCTGAACGGATCACGGCCAAAGGATATGGAGAGACCGAACTGATCGTAAAAGACGCGAAAACCGAAGAAGAGCATCAGCGCAATCGCCGGACGGAATTCAAAATTCTGGAATATTGATTCGGGCGATCGGATCAAATAATAGAAACACGGGAAATTGCCCGAACATAACCGAAAGCCATTAGTTGAGTAAAAATCAGCTAATGGCTTTTATTATGTTGAACGATAAACTACGTCAGATTTTAGTAGTAGTGAGCGTGGTTACGCTGCTCGTCATGAACTACCTGTCGAATACCGGCGCTTTTGGCGGCCAAACCAACGGCGATGTGTCGAATAAATACCATACCTTGATTACGCCCGCCGGTTACGCGTTTTCCATCTGGGGAATCATTTTTCTGGGGCTGATCAGTTTTGCAATCTATCAGGCCCTGCCTGCCCAGCGCCATAATCCCCGGTTCCGCGCTGCCGGTCACTGGGTCATTATTAACGGGTTTCTGAATGCGATCTGGAGCCCGATCTTCAACCAGGAATGGATCAGTGTGTCAGTGCTGGTGATTCTGGCCATGTTGCTCAGCCTCTGGAAAGTCATTGAAGCCCTGCAAATCCGGACACGACCTGTCAATGCTACCGAAACGTGGCTGGCCAGGGTGCCGTTTTCGATTTATTTCGGCTGGCTGACCGTAGCGACGATCTTGAACGTAACGGTACTACTGAAAGCGACCGATTTCAGCCTCGCCAACCTGCCCGAAGTTGGCTGGGCGTTAAGTATTCTGGTTGTCGGTATTCTGATTGGGGCCTATCTCTTTAACCGCTACCGTGATGTGGCGTATATTCTGGTGTTTGTGTGGGCCTATATTGCCATTGCACTCGAACAGCAGGCCCTGTCGATTCAGGTGATTGCGGGGTTAGGGGCGGTCAGTGCGTTTGTGATGGCGGTAGTCGGGCTCTTCTCGCGGAAAACACCGGCCTACACCTAGTTGACCGGTTGCGGTATTACCTTTGTGCATGCATACAGTTTTTATTCTGCTCGGGGCCAACCTTGGCGACCGGGTCAATACCCTGCAACAAGCCCGTGACCTGATTGGAAACCGTATCGGCAATGTGACCCGTACATCGGCGCTATACGAAACAGCGGCCTGGGGACTGACCGATCAGCCGTCGTTTCTGAATCAGGTACTGCTTGTCGAAACCAATGAAGAACCGGAGGAGGTACTGACCCGCACGCAGGCGATTGAACAGGCACTTGGCCGGGTGCGCCACGAGAAATGGGGTGCCCGCTTGATTGATGTTGACCTGCTTTACTACGATCAATATACCTGCCAGACCGACCGGCTGACGCTTCCGCATCCGTACCTGCATGTCCGCCGGTTTACGCTCGTTCCCCTTGCCGAAATTGCGCCGGATTTTGTTCATCCGTTGCTGCATCAAACCAACCAGGCCCTTCTTGACGCCTGTACCGATACCAGTGAGGTGGTGAGAATGATGGATTTCTCCTGATAAGGGATGGTGATAGCACCCTTTAGGCGATATAGTCAGCCAGTGGCCTCCGTCGCTCTTTCACTCTTTGGCCGCTAAAGCGGCCCGCTCTTTCGCTCTTTATTTCAGCCACGCCGCCCATTTACCCTGCGCCTTCATCACCTGCTCGATCACGTCACGGACGGCTCCCTGGCCGCCGCTTTTCGGTGAGATATAATCGCAGACCGACTGAATTTCGTCAACTGCATCGGCAGGGCAGGTACTGACCAGCGCGGGCCGTGCCAGAATCTGATAGTCGGGCAGGTCATCGCCCATGTACAGAATCTCGTCTTCGACCAGACTGTCGCGTGTCATCAGACCCAGATAAACATTGATTTTCTGATCGGTCGGGCCACCCATAAAAATGTCCCTGATCTTCAGGAATTCAAGCCGCTTCCGGACTCCTTCCTGATTACCGGCCGAGATAATGGCAACTTTGAATCCCGCCTTAAGGGCCTGTTCGATGCCATAGCCATCCTTAATATTAAACGTGCGATACATTTCGCCGGATGCCAGACAGTTTACACTGCCGTCGGTTAATACGCCGTCGACATCGAAAATAAAGGTTTTAATGCGGCTGAAACGCTCCGTTAATTGATTCATAAGTGCTCTCCGGTTCAGAATGACTGGTTTGTGTGCAAAGAAACAGATTACCAAACCGTTTTACAAAAGAGTACCTTTGTGTTATGAACGTGTCGAATCTTCCTGCTGCGTTTGAGGCAGCTATGCGGACGCAATTAGGAGACGAATTTCCCGCCTTTGTGGCTGCTCTGAGTGAACCAACGCCTGTCAGCATTCGCCTTAATCCACGAAAACCTGGCTTTAAAACAGATGGTCTGGAAACTGTTCCGTGGTGTACGGATGGTATTTATCTGCCCGAACGGCCGGTTTTTACCCTTGACCCGGCGTTTCAGGCCGGTGCCTATTATGTTCAGGAGGCTTCGTCGATGCTGCTGGCAGAAGCCATGCGGCAAACCGTGAAAATAAATTACCCGATCCGCGCGCTCGACCTATGTGCGGCTCCCGGCGGCAAAAGTACCCTCATGGCCTCGACCCTGCATCCCGACTCACTGCTGGTCTGTAATGAAGTGATCCGGACGCGGGTGCCGGTATTGCGGGAGAATAGTGAAAAGTGGGGCTACCCGAATGTGGTGGTAGCCAATCATGATCCTGAAGACTTCATGATCCTGACCGGATTTTTTGATCTGGTAATGGTCGATGCGCCGTGTTCGGGCGAGGGGTTGTTCCGGAAAGACCCGGATGCGATGCAGGAATGGTCGCCGGAGAGTGTGCAGTTGTGTGCCGGTCGCCAGAAACGTATCCTGGCCGCAGCCGCGCCGCTGATTGATGAGGGCGGCATCCTGATTTATAGTACCTGTACGTACAATGATCAGGAAAATACTGAAAATCTCCAGTGGCTGACGGAGCACGGTTTCGAATCGATACCGCTATCGTTGCCTGCTGCCTGGCAGATTGCGGAAAAGACTACCGGTACGGCCACAGGCTACCAGTGTTATCCGCACCGGGTCAAGGGCGAAGGCTTTTTTATCAGTGTTTTCCGCAAAAAATCGGGAGACTACCAGACCAGTAAACAACCACCGCGCGGGTTTAAAAACCTGAAACCACTCCGGCCGCGTGAAACCGGGCAGGTAAAGAGCTTCCTGACCGATGAAAACGCATTTTCGTACTGGCAAAAACCGAATCAGGATATCCTGGCGATTCCGAAGGCGCTCGAAAAAGACCTGATTCTGATTGATGCCGCGCTGCATAACAAAGGGTTTGGCCTGGATATGGGAGTCTTCAAAGGCAATGACTTTATCCCGTCGCACCCGCTGGCACTCAGTACCGCCATCCGGACAGATGTGGCCGGCGTTGACCTGAGCCGCGAGCAGGCCCTGCACTATTTTAAAAAGGAAAACCTGGTACTGGACGAAACCGTGCGTGGCTGGCTTGTCGCGCGTTATGAAGGATTGAACCTGGGCTGGCTCAAAGGTGTCGGCAACCGGGTCAATAACTATCTGCCAAAAGACTGGCGCATCCGGATGGACATTAAGGAATATAGCTAAACGGGTATGAAACGCTTTTTCAAACGGGCCGGTATCCTGCTGGCCATTCTGGGAGTAGGGTATGTGGCAGGACCGAGGTTTACATTTCCGGACGAGCAGATGCGGACGGCTCCGGTCGAAACTGATCTGGCCAAACTTGACCGGCAGATTGCTGACTCAGAAGCCAAAGCGGCCCTGAAGCCCGACAATCAGGCGCGCATTGTCTGGGCTGACAGCAACCGGAAGGTGAAAACACCTTATAGTATGGTGTATATTCCCGGATTTGCGGCATCGTGGGCCGAGGGCGACCCCGTACATAAGCAACTGGCTAAAACGTTCGGCTGTAATCTCTATCTGGGGAGAACCTACGAACACGGTCTGGCCTCGCCGGATGCGATGGAGCACATGACACCGGCCCGTTACCTGGCATCCGCTGAGGAAGCACTGGCCATCGGGCGCGCCCTTGGCGATAAGGTAATTGTGATCGGCACGTCGGCGGGCGGGATGCTGACGCTTTGCCTGGCCGCCAAACACCCCGATCTGGCCGGTATTGTGCTCTATTCGCCCTGTATTGCGGTGGCGAATCCGGCACTGAAGCTGGTAACCGGTCCGTGGGGTAAACAGATTGCTCAGGGTATTATGCGGGGCAACCATGTAGTGATTACGCATTATAAGCCCGATCGCGCGCAGTACTGGCTGACCCAATATCATATCAACGGTCTGGTAACGCTGCAAACCATGCTTGATACTTACATGATACCGGAAACCTTTGCGAATGTAAAACAGCCGGTATTTCTGGGGTATTACTATAAAGACGAAGATCATCAGGATAAGGTCGTGTCGGTAGCAGCTATGCGGGAAATGTACGGGGCGTTAGGTACGGCAACGAACCTGAAACGGGAACAGGCGTTTCCCGGGGCTGGTGAGCATGTAATCGGTTCGCACTTTACGTCGAAAGCCCTTGACGATGTTTACCAGTCGACTGCCCGGTTTTTACAGGAGGTGCTTCATCTGCAACCGGTTGCACCGCCCGCTACGAAATTCGCATTAGCCGGAAAAAAGTAATTACCTTTGACCCGATTTCATCAATGTACAATGAATAATGTACAATGGACAATAAAGACCACATGGTGGAGTAGAACGCCCTTCATTATTCATTATTCATTTTCCATTATACATTAACAAAATGGCTTACGGATTACTCAAAGGAAAACGCGGTATCATCTCTGGTGCCCTCGACGAAAAATCAATTGCCTGGAAGGTTGCCCTGAAGGCAAAGGAAGAAGGTGCTACCTTCACACTGACGAATGCCCCGATCGCCATGCGGATGGGTGCGATCAAACAACTGGCCGAGCAGTGCGAAGCGGAAATCATTCCGGCCGATGCAACGTCTACTGACGACCTGACAAACCTGTTCACAAAGTCGCAGGACGTATTGGGCGGCAAAGTTGATTTTGTGCTGCACTCAATCGGGATGAGCCCGAATATCCGGAAAGGCCGCGCCTATACCGACCTGAACTATGACTGGTTCAAGCAAAGCGTGGACATCTCAGCCCTGTCGTTCCACAAAATGATGCAGACCGCCTATAAAATGGATGCCATCAGTGAGTGGGGTTCGGTGGTAGCCCTGACCTATATGGCTGCGCAGCGTACATTCCCGTTCTATACAGATATGGCCGAAGCCAAAGCCATGCTGGAATCAATTGCCCGTAGCTTCGGCTACCATTACGGCAAATACCGGAAAGTGCGGGTAAATACCGTTTCGCAGTCACCGACGGTAACAACGGCCGGTTCAGGAATCGGCGGTTTCGATAAATTCTACGGTTTTGCTGACAGCATGGCCCCGCTTGGAAACGCCTCGGCAGAAGACTGTGCAAACTACGTGGTTTCGCTGTTCTCTGACTTTACACGCATGGTAACGATGCAGAATCTGTTCCATGATGGTGGTTTCGCCATGACCGGTGTTTCGGAAGAAGTCATGCAGATGATGCAGAATCAGCAGTAATTCTGCTGACCAATACTGAAGAAGGCGGGGCATCCGGTAATCCGGAGCGCCCCGCCTTCTTCAGTATTGGTGTCTGTAAAATTAAGCGTGTTCTACCTCCAGATGTTGTAAAACAAGATCACTCAATTGACGTGCTGTGCGAACCTGATCCACTTCCTCATCATGTAATTCGACGCGGAAACGGTCTTCTACATAATTGAGTAACTCTAAAAAATCAGTACGAAACAAATGTAAATGCCGGAACAAATCGTAATCAGGCCGGAAATTGCCTGGCCGGACAAATAATTTGCGGGTAAGTATGCGTTCAATTTCAGCGATTGGGGCTGTCTGTTGCCCGATAGTTCGTGTGTTCATGGTAGTTGGCTGCAATATGAAATACACATATTCTGGTATACGCTTTTCCGCTCAAAAATGTTGCATAAACAAGTAAATCGAAACTAATTTCGGATGAAGCGCCCTGACTGAACGGTGGAACGGTCATATAGGCGGGTGAACGTTCTGCCGCTCACAAATCAGTCCCAGCTGCATTTGATCACGCTGCCATGTTCTGAATGCACTGTCCGGATGTAGGTATCAATTTCCTGCTGCAACTCTTCCACGTGCGAGATAATGCCCACAATCCGGTTTTCGCGCCGCAGCGATTTCAGGGTGTCAAATACCGTTTCCAGCGAGTTTTTGTCGAGACTGCCGAATCCTTCGTCCAGAAAGAAAAGGTTTTGCTTCGACTGTGTCAGGTGCTGAATGTTGTCCGACAGCGCCAGTGCCAGTGATAAGGCGGCCTGAAACATCTGCCCGCCCGACAGGGTCTTGGCCAGACGGGTTTTGCCGCCGTTCAGAAAATCGCGGATGATAAAGTTGTTATCATCATATTCAAGCCGGAGCTGGTTCTTCGTCAGCCGCATAAATCGTTCGTTAGCTGTCTGACAAAGCTCATTCAGATACACCGTCGAGACGTATTTGACAAATCCCTGCCCGCGGAACAGACCATCCAGTTCTTTCAGGTCTTTCTGCCGCAGAGTAAGCGCATCAAACTGCTTTTGAATATCCTGTTTCAGTTCCCACTGCTGTACCAGCTCCTTGTGGGCGTTTTGTTTCGTCCCTAATGCCTGATGCAGAGCATTGTTTTCCTGTTGCATCTGCCGGAGACGGTCCGTTACCTCGCGCAGGCGATCCGGATTGAATGGCATACCCAAGAGTTCACTGGTCAGTTTGTCAACGGTACGCCGGCAGGCTTCGAGCTCGGTATAGAAGCTGTCCAGCTTTTTCTTTTCTCCCGCTACGTCGAGGTTGGTACGGAGCATCTGCTCAACCGTCTGCCGGTCATAGGCATGCTCAGTCAGTGTTTGTTCCAGCGCCTGAGTTGTCTCCGCAAGTTCGGTTTGCAGGTTCTGCTGCTGTTTCGTTAATTCATCCAGCTGTCCGTCAAGCCGTGCTTTCTGTTGCCGTGCTTTTGTCAGCTTTTCCGTTACGTCGTCAAACTGCTCCTTCGCCAGCCTGTATTTTGCCGTCAGTTTATCTTTCAGATCGTTGATTTCATAAATATCCAGGTGCGCAATCTGATTTTCCTGAAAATGCCGCAGGGTCCTGAGCTGATCCCCGATTGTTTCGCGGAGGCTGCTGATGAGTGTCTCGGTTTCCGTTTGTTTTGTCAGTAATGAGAACCGTTCTTTTTCGGCTTTGGCCAGTTTATCGGTAAGCTCGTTAAGGAGCTTCTGGGCTTCTCCGAGTTGCCTTTGCCGGTCCTGCTCCCGCGCCAGCGCCTGTCTGACTTCCTGTTCCTGATCAGTCGTAAACTCAGACCAGACAAATAAGCGTTCGTGTTCGTTCTTAGCCGTTACCGCTTCCGCCTTTTCGTTGATCAGTTGTTTGGTTTGTCCGAACACCGTTTTGATTTCACCTAACAGCCCGGTAATGGTGGCTTTCAGGTTCATCGTCTGGTCAATGCGGTTTTCCCAGCGGGCCAGCTGCCCCTGTGCTTTCGTTACCTCTTCATCAATGGTATTGTCCTGATGGACGGCCGGGTGATGTTCCGAACCGCAGAGCGGGCAGGGCTTTCCGTCGGCGAGGGCATTGGCATAGCGCTGAAGGTGCTGCTTCAGGAGCAGATCATCCAGGAGGCGTTTGCGTTCGTCGCGCTGGCTTTTCAGCAGTGTCAGGGCTTCTTCGATGGTATCCGGCAGGTCTTTCAACGGCAAATTGGCCCATTCGGCCGGAAATCCCATGAGGGCTTCGTTTTTTTGCTGCTTGATTTGTTCCTGAGCCTTTTCGTTTTCTGCAATCTTACGGTCAAAATCGTCTGTCTTCTGCTGCAACGGGCGGTAAGCCGTAAACCAGTTCCGGATTTCGTTGAGCCGGTCAATCCCGGATGCGTCCCGGCCAACCGTATTAACTTTATATAACAGGTCTTTTTGCTGATCCGTTTGCCGGTCAATCCCGTCGCTGATTTTCGCAAGTTCCTTTTTGCTGTTAGCGAGCTCCTTTTCGTGCCGCGAAATGGCGTTCCGGTTGTTCTGGATCAGGACGACAGTATCCAGTTCATCGAGCTGCTCCTTGATGACATCCCGTTGCTCAAAAGCTGTTTTCGCCTTTTCATAAGCCCCTTCCGATTCGGTCAGTGATTGACGTGCTTTTTCCTGGTCCTGTTGCAGCGAACGCAGGGTCTGATCAATGGTTTTCTGTTTGTCTGTTTGCTGGTATAGCAGCGATAGTAGTGGTTTAAACAGAATAAGGCACTGCTCATACTGCTCTACACGACTGCGCAACGCATCATAACCGGACTTCTGGTTGGTACGAAGCGTTAATTCCTGCTGTGCATTAGCCAGCTCATCATGGCGCTTTTTAAGATTGACCAGCTGCTCTTCTTCCTGCTTTTGTAAGGTAATCTCCTGTTCCAGCGTTTCAATGGCCTTTGTTACCTGCTGAATCTGTTGCTGCGCTTCGTCAATGGCCTCCGGCGATGCCTGGCCCAGGCCATCGAGCTGCCCTTTGACAAAATCCAGCTCGGTATTATTTTTCTTTTCCAGGCTGGCTACCTGCGCCGACAGGTCAAACTTATTGAGCTGGAATAACCGGCTCATCATGTCAGTCCGTTCCTTCGGACTCAGTTCCAGAAACTCCCGGAACTGGTTCTGCGGAATAATAATCGTACGCTTAAAGTTATCGTAGTCGAGGCCGATCAGCTGTTGGGTAAACTGGCTGATCTCCTCGCGTTCGATAGAAACCGGCATCCAGGCATTTTCCTGCCATTGATAGACACGCCGTTCTCCCGCTTTTATCTCCTGGTGTTTCTTTGCATTTCGTTTGGCCTCATAGACATATTTATACAGCTCATGACCGGCACCCGCCCGAAACTCGAAATCAATGACCATGTGACCCGATTTGAGGTTCATCATATTATACTGACGGTTATCGCGGCCGTTGAGCCGTTCGGTTTCGCCATATAATACGAAGCTGAT
>CBDFHU010000133.1:0-32500 GCA_965247375.1 Arsenicibacter sp. | reverse complement strand
CACCACCGAAGAGATGGATTGCAGTGTAAACTGCGATGGTAGGAGAGCATTCACATTGCGGTGAAGCTGTGGCGTGAGCCATGGTGGAGCGTTGTGAAAAGCAAATGTAGGCATAAGTAACGATAATGAGGGCGAGAACCCCTCACACCGAAAGACTAAGGATTCCGTCGCGATGGCAGTCAACGGCGGGTTAGTCGGGACCTAAGGAGCAGGCGAAGGCTGAATCTGAAGGGGAGCAGGTTAATATTCCTGCACTAGTGTGACATGTGAAGTGATGACGGAGTGTTGAGCTTGTTGGGATCTGACGGAATAGATCGCTGAGCGGAGGCTACGGCTGAAGCGAAACGGGGGATAGGCTTCCAAGAAAAGTCACGGAAACGTCAGTGTCACAGTACCCGTACCGTAAACCGACACAGGTAGTCGAGGCGAAGAGCCTAAGGTGCGCGAGAGAATCATGGCTAAGGAACTCGGCAAGATGACCCTGTAACTTCGGGAGAAGGGGGGCCTACCCGGTAACGGGAGGCTGCAGAGAAGAGGCCCAGGCGACTGTTTACCAAAAACACAGGACTCTGCCAAATCGAGAGATGACGCATAGGGTCTGACACCTGCCCGGTGCTGGAAGGTTAAGAGGGGGTGTTAGCGCAAGCGACGCACTGAATTGAAGCCCCAGTAAACGGCGGCCGTAACTATAACGGTCCTAAGGTAGCGAAATTCCTTGTCGGGTAAGTTCCGACCTGCACGAATGGTGTAACGATCTGGGCACTGTCTCAGCCATGAGCTCGGTGAAATTGTAGTAGCGGTGAAGATGCCGCTTACCCGCCACGGGACGGAAAGACCCCGTGCACCTTTACTACAGCTTATCATGGATTGCTGGTCAGGGATGTGTAGGATAGGCGGGAGACTGTGAGACGGCGTCGCCAGGCGTCGTGGAGTCAGCGTTGAAATACCGCCCTTTTCTGACTGGTGGTCTAACCCTTGAATGGGGACAGTGGTTGGTGGGTAGTTTGACTGGGGTGGTCGCCTCCGAAAGGGTAACGGAGGCTTCCCAAGGTCCGCTCAGGCCGGATGGTAATCGGTCGTGGAGTGCAATAGCAAAAGCGGGCTTGACAGTGAGGCAAACAGGCCGATCTGGTACGAAAGTAGGGTATAGTGATCCGGTGGTTCTGCATGGGTGGGCCATCGCTCAAAGGATAAAAGGTACGCCGGGGATAACAGGCTGATCTCCCCCAAGAGCTCACATCGACGGGGAGGTTTGGCACCTCGATGTCGGCTCGTCACATCCTGGGGCTGGAGAAGGTTCCAAGGGTTCGGCTGTTCGCCGATTAAAGTGGCACGCGAGCTGGGTTCAGAACGTCGTGAGACAGTTCGGTCCCTATCTGTGGTGGGCGTTAGAAGTTTGACGGGGGCTGACCTTAGTACGAGAGGACCGGGTTGGACATACCGCTGGCGAATCAGTTGTCATGCCGGTGGCACGGCTGAGTAGCTACGTATGGTTAAGATAAGCGCTGAAAGCATCTAAGTGCGAAACTGGCCTGAAGATGAGACTTCTGAATAAGGGATGTTGTAGACGACGACGTTGATAGGTGGCATGTGAAGGCGCTGAGAGGCGTAGAGCAGAGCCATACTAATGCTCCCGGAATCGTGTTGGAAGGATTTGTTTGGAAGGTGTGTGTGTTGTTACAGATTCTCTCTGTAGGGAAAAAGACGAAAGACCTTGGTGAGCTGACTGGCGACAGCAGCGATCCGTAGACATACAGAGGTTGGTGGAAATAAGTCGGGTGTTCACCTCTTTCCATCTCGAACAGAGCCGTTAAGCCCCGAGCTGCCGATGGTACTGCCTTCACCGGCGGGAGAGTAGGTCACTGCCACCTCAGTACTTAGACAGAGCTGATCCGAAGGGGTCAGCTCTTGTCGTTTTACACCAACACTAAAAAAGTACCCGATCAGAACAGGCACGCTCCGGTAGGTTATTTACCCATCCACTTTTTAAAATCGGTCGCCTTCTCCCGGCTGATCACCACTTCTTCGTCTGTAACCGGTTTCAGAATCAGCTTCAGTTTGTTATTAAAATACGGATGGATTTGCTGTACGGACTGAATGTGCGTAATAAACTGCCGGTTGGCCCGAAAGAACTGAGCCGGATCAAGCATTTTCTCCAGTTCATCCAACGTATAGTCTACTGCGTATTTCTGATTAGTAGTTGTCCGGAAAAAACTGATCCCTTCTTCAGTATAGAAAAAAGCGATATCACCCACCTCGATGGGTATCCATTGCTGCCGGTGTTTGACCAGAAAACGGCGCCGGAAGTCGGCGGGTTGAATTTGCTGCCGTAGTTGCTGTACCAGCGCATCGATGGCAGCGGCTGAATCAACATCGTTTTTCCCGGCTGCATTATCTGACTCAGTTGTCTGATGCAGACGCTGGTATTTACTCAGACTGGCCTCCAGTTCATGTCGTTTAATAGGCTTCAACAAATAATCAATGCTATTGACCTTAAATGCTTTCAGCGCATATTCATCATAAGATGTGGTAAATATAACCGGGGAACTTACTGTAGTTTGTTCGAAGATTTCAAAGCTCTGTCCGTCGGCAAGTTCAATATCCATCAGGATCAGATCAGGGGCCTTGTTGCTTTCAAGCCATGCTACAGATGACCGCACGCTGGCAGCCGTCCCGACAATCTGCATGGCAGGATCAACCTCCTGCAACAGCTTACTTAATTTACGGACTGCTAACTCTTCGTCTTCAATTAGAAAAACATTCATTGCTCTGACTTTTTGAACAAAGGTTTGTTAAAAATGGTAGTTCATCAATATAATTGCCGGTGTATGGTAAGAAAAGCAGGGCGAAATGTAAAAAAACATCACTGAATCAGCACCGCTTATCCAATTTCTCTGCTTGTCTCAACAGGTGGTAAAATTACTCTGAAAAATTGCTTATCCTCTTCAAATACAGGTGGCTGGCTGCCAAGTAGTTTGTATTTAGAGGTTATATTAGATAACCCGATCCCGTTCGATTCAACCCGTAGTGTTTTACGCTGAAGCGAATTTTCGACGATAATCTGCCTGCATGTATCCGTTTTAATCCGGATGACAAGCGGTTTGTTAGGTAGCAATACGTTGTGTTTAACGGCATTTTCTGTCAGGAGCTGTAGTGTTAAAGGAGGTAGTAACAGCCCGCTATGCTCCGGCATGACGTCAATTTCGGTGATAAGCCCTTTTCCGTAGCGCGTTTTCAGCAGACTCAGGTAGGACTGAATAAAGTTGAGTTCCAGCTGTAACGTTGTTAATTCCAGAACGTTGCTGCGCAATAAGTACCGGTAAACCGTGCTAAGCTCATCAACAAATGTAGTCGCCAATAACGGGTTTTCATCAATAAGCGACGAAAGCGTATTCAGGCTGTTGAACAGAAAGTGGGGATTTATCTGGGTTTGTAGAGCCCGGATCTGAACTTCTGTTTTTTCCTGTTTGAGCTGTTGAACATGTAAGGCTGTTTCGAGCTGTTCACGCTGCCGCTGTTCACGTTCCTGACTCAGTTCTTTTTCTACCAGCGCTTTACGGACAGCCTGCCGGATTTCCTGACTCCGGTGGCGGTAAGTAAGCCCTGTCGAGAAAAATAGCAATTCGGCCACAATACCGGTCTGCATATAAGCCAACGGCTTGTCCCAGGCATATTCACCCCAAGGCTGCGAAAAAAAGATCGTGGCCAGCATAGCCGCAATGGCTCCGATAACCAGCGCCGTACTACCGGTAATAAATAGCCGGGCAACGATATTTTCCCAACGGTATATAATCGAAATAATGTAAAATGACAGTATTGCCAGACCACTGCGGACTATGGTATGCAAAATGCCGTGAAAAGGCTGCTTCCAGAGATCTGTCAGAAAACAGAATACTACCTCCAGGAGTACGTACAGTATCAGAATACCCTGGGTAGTACGGAAAATCCGGATCAGATCCGGTCTGGTCGTTTGCAGATTGAGGAAATAAACTGTCAGCTCAAAATAAGTGACATAAGCAAGCATCGGAATGGCAACCTGTACAAACCGGATCACCGGCCATGTGGTAGCAGCATCCAATGCGCAGAAAAAAGCAATCCAGGAGAGCATGTAGAACGTGTATAAACCATAGACACGTTCGCGGTAGAGCCACCACTGAATTACATTCAGCATCAGCATGGCAATAACTGTTCCCAGAAATAACAGATACCAGGTATCGTAGCTCATTCGTTTAGGGCAGGATTTACATAACGATGCAAATATAAGACAGCCATTAGCTGTAAAAGAGCTTACAACTAATGGCTTAACTGTCTGTTGATAAAATCAGCGGTTAAAATTTGGCAGTCACCCCGAGACGGAGTGCGGTAACGCCGTAACCGACTTCGGCAAAGCCACCGACTTTTTCGGTGAAGTAATACCGGCCACCGACGTGAAGGCCCAGATACAGGCCATTGTTATAGGGGTTGTAGTAGTCGCCATAACCGGCGTTGTCTTTGTAGCTGGCAATCCGTACACCCAGCGACAAACCTGCATATGGGTCAAACTTATCACCTGTCTGGAGAATTTCACCGAAGTGATATGAGCCGCGGGCACCGGCGTAAATAAAGTTATAACTCCATTTGTAGCCGCCGTAATTGCGGCCGTAGTGTGCATAGTCAACCGAACCACCGACGGATAGGTTATCGGCCAGCGTTGTTTCAAATGATACCCCGATCGGAATACCACCGCCCCAGTAAGAAGCCAGTCCGATACCACCGTTCAGGTATGATGTCCGATGCGCTGATTTGGCAAAAACCGGCTGTTTTTTTAACGGAGCGGTTGCGCCCGGTTTAGGGGCTGCACCTGTGCTTGCCTGTGCCTGTACCGGCTGCTGAGTGGCTGTCTGTTTCGCGGCCGGTTGGGTGGCGGCCGGTGTATTGGCGGCTGCCGTTGTCGCCGGAGCCGTTGAAACCGGTTTTGCCGGAGCTGATGTGCGCGCAACCGTTTGTGTCGGCTTTGCCGCGGAGGCCGTTTTTTTAGCAGTTGTCTGGCCTTCGGCCTGGATGGCAAAAAGCGCAAAGACCGGAATGATAAAAGCGATCCGTTGTAATGTGTTTTTCATTGTATTGTTGTTTTTGTGTAAGCGTTTTCGGTTCGTTCATTGTCTGATGACGGCACAAAACTGGCGTTTTCGGGAGGCTGTTTCAATGAAATTCCGGTTGAAATGTTATTATTTCGGGATCAACCGGCGAAACGATTTTGCAGACTGTACATGGCGCTCCGGATTTCGTCGGTGAATTCCTGCCGTTCACCCCTCAAAATCTCCACTTTATGAAGTATTTCTTTACCGGTTATCGCTTCCGGACTAACTTGCTGCCGCTAATGAACAAGACAACAAAAATTTAACGGAAACTATGAACTATAAGAAAGTTTCCCTGGTTCCCAGATCAGGAACACATGAAAGAACCTGCTTCCATGAAGCAAAAAATTGTTGACGAAGCCGAACGGTTATTCTGGAAGTACGGCGTAAAATCAGTCACACTCGATGACATCTCCCGGCGTCTGGGCATATCCAAAAAGACGCTCTACCAGCATTTCTCAGATAAGGAAGACCTCGTTTATCAGGTCGTTGTTAACCATTTCAACGCGAAAAAAGAAAATGTTAACTGCTACAAAATAGACGCTCACAACGCCGTCGATGCCATGCTGATGCTATCGGTACTCTTGCGGAAATACGCAGACAGTAATAACCCGAATCTGCTTTTTGATATTGAGCGCCACTACCCCAAAGCCTGGGAAGAATACCGGAAATATAAGGAAGAATTTGTGTTTGCCTCGATCAGGGAAAATCTGGAATGGGGTATACGGGATGGCTTATACCGCGATGATATCAACGTAGAAGTACTGGCACGGCTACGGCTGGAATCAATGCATATGGCGATGGACGAAGCTATTTTTCCCCACGACCGCTTTGTCCATACCGATATTCAGATTGAACTCCTGCACCACTTTCTGCGGGGGTTGCTGACCGAAAAAGGATTTACTATTTATAACCAATTCAACCATGAATTATAGCACTACTACGATCAGGACGGGGCTGATGCTGACGCTGACGCTCTGTAGTATTGACATCGTGTATGGCCAGAAACAGTACTCACTAAATGAAGCCATTCAGTTTGCAACTGAACGCAACATAAATGTGCAGAATACGAAGCTGGACGCCACCAGCGCGGAGGCACGCATCCAGGAAATCCGGTCGGTGGCACTGCCGCAGGCCAGTATTTCGGGACAAGCGCTGAAAAACCTCGCGATTCAGACCGTTTTCCTGCCGCCGGCCTTTTTTCAGCTGCCTGAATCGGCCGGGCCGCAGGGGGTTCGCTTTGGGGTGAAGTACTCGGGAAGCCTCGTGGCTGCCGTTAACCAGTTGATTTTTGATGCTTCGTACAAAGTCGGCCTGAAAGCGGCGGATACCTACCGCGAGCTGGCTCAGAAAAACGTTACGACGTCGAAAATCGAAGTGGCCGGTCAGGTCGCCAAGGCCTATTACGGTGTGCTGGTGAGCGAAGAGCGGATTAAACTGCTGGATCTGAACATCGGCCGGCTGGATTCGACCCTGCGCGAAACCCGCGAACTGAACCGCCAGGGATTTGTTGAAAAAATCGACATCGACCGGCTGGAGGTGCAGGCCAACAACCTGCGGACGGAGCGGCAGAAGGTGGTCAACCTGATCGAACTGAGCTATGTACTGCTGAAATACCAGATGGGCCTGAGCGTAGACGAAAGCATTAAGCTGACCGACAAAATCCAGGAGCAGAATCTGGAAGAGCTGGAGCGTCTGGCGCAGTACGAAGCCAAAACGTTTGACTATAACCAGCGGATCGAATATGCAACGTTGCAAACCCAGCTCAAACTGGCGGCGCTGGATATTGAGAATACGCGCAAGCAGTACTATCCGCGCTTATCAGCGTTCCTGAACTACGGGTATAATAATGGCCGGGATAAGCTGGGCGATATGATCACAAACAAATGGTTTGCGCTTTCGTCGGTTGGTATTAACCTGTCGGCAACGTTGTTTGATGGGTTTGCCAAAAAGTATCGGATGCAACAGCAACGCATTACGCTGCAAAAAGCGCAGAACAGCGGTGAACTGCTGAAAAACTCGATTGACCTGCAAATCCGGCAGGCGCAGATCATGTTGCAGAATAATCTGCAAAGCTTGCAGACCCAGAAACGGAACCTCGATCTGGCACAGGAAATTTTACGGGTAACACGGATCAAATACAAGGAAGGCGTTGGCTCCAACATTGAGGTGCTGAACGCCGAAATCTCATCGCGGGAGGCACAGACCAACTACTTCTCCGCCCTGCTGGACTTTATGCTGGCTAAGGTAGATGCCGATAAAGCAACCGGAAAACTCTATGCCGGTAATTAATCCCTATTCACTAACGCAAAAACAACCATCATGAAAAAATATTACATCCTCGCCCTGACAATGAGTCTGTTCTGGTCTTGTTCTCAGGAAAAGAAAAATGACTTACAATCGAAGAAAGAAGAGCTGGCTACCCTGAAGCAGCAACAGGCCGAACTGAATACAAAAGTCCGGACACTGGAAGCCGAGGTAGCTAAACTGGACCCGAAAAAAGCAGAAGAAGCCAAGGTAAAAGATGTTGTTGTATCGCCGGTTGTTGCCTCAACGTTCCGTCACTTTATTGAGCTGCAAGGGTCTATCGACGCGAAAAATAACGTACAGGTGAGCCCGCAGGCGGGTGGAACCATAACGGCGGTGTATGTGCAGGAAGGTAGCCAGGTGAAAGCCGGTACGGTGATGGCGAAAGTCGATGACCAGATTCTGCGTCAGTCAATCGAAGAAGTGAAAAACCAGCTGACACTGGCCAATACCGTATTTGAGAAACAAGCGAATCTGTGGAAACAGCAGATTGGTACCGAGATCCAGTACTTACAGGCGAAAAATAACAAGGAGTCGCTGGAGAAGCGGCTGTCAACGCTGAATACGCAGCTGAGCCAGTCGGTGGTAAAAGCACCGATTGCCGGGGTAGTTGACAAAGTGTTTGTGAAAGCGGGTGCCATGGGGATGCCGGGTGCACCGATGTTCCAGGTCGTGAACCTGTCGGCGCTGAAAGTGGTGGCGAAAGTAGCGGATACCTATGCCGGCAGTGTTCGTAACGGTGATCAGGTGCAGGTGAGCTTTCCGGATGTGAACAAGAACCTGAACACGCGGATCAACTTTGTATCGACAACGGTTGATCCGCTGAGCCGGACGTTTACCATTGAAGCGCCGCTGCCATCGGATAAAAGCCTGAAGCCGAATATGCTGGCACAGGTGAAAATCAACGATGCGTCGAAAGCCAATTCGGTAGTAATCGACCAGAACCTGATTCAAAGTACTGAGCAGGGACAGTTAGTTTACGTGGCCGTCAACGAAGGCGGAAAGAAACTCGCACGCGCCCGGCAAGTTAAAACGGGACAGAGTTATGGCGGGCAGATCGAAATTCTGGATGGCCTGAAAGCCGGCGATCAGCTGGTAACGAAAGGCTACCAGGAGTTAGTAGACGGACAACCTATAAACTATTAGTGGAACCGCTCGTCGAGACGGTAGTTTGGTTTCGGTAAGCAACAACCCCTGTCAACATGAAATTTGAACAGTATAAAACGCTCGGTTTCACCAACTGGTGCGTCGAAAACAGGACGGCGATTTACATCTTCACGTTCATTATTACGCTGGGTGGGTTACTGGTGTACAATAACCTCCCGAAAGAACAGTTTCCGGATATCAAGGTGCCGCAGATCTACATCAATACGATCTATTTCGGAACGGCCCCGGCTGATATCGAAAATACCATTAACAAACCCATCGAAAAACAGCTGAAGTCGATCTCGGGTGTGAAGCGGATTAAATCCAACGCCTTGCAGGACGTTTCAGTTATTCTGGTGGAATTTAACCCCGATGTACAGGTATCAGACGCCTTGCAGCGGGTTCGTGATGCGATTGACAAGTCGAAGCGGGATTTGCCGCAAAAGCTGGATTCGGGCCCGACAGCACAGGATGTGAACTTCTCGGAGTTCCCGATCATGAACATCAACATGGCGGGTAATTTCTCGCTGAATCAGCTGAAGGATTATGCCGAAGATTTACAGGATGCCATTGAGGCCATGCCGGAAATCAGCCGCGTCGATATCGTCGGTGCCCTGAAGCGCGAAGTGCAGATCAACGTTGACCTGCCACGGATGCAGGCGTCGGGTCTGGCATTCTTCGATATTCAGCAGGCTGTGCAGGGTGAAAACATCAACGTGTCGGGCGGTGATCTCAACGTCGACGGCGTTCGCCGGACGCTACGTGTAAAAGGTGAATTCAGTGAAGTAGAAACCCTTCGGAATCTCCAGATCCGCACGGCAACGGGTGCAACCGTACGCCTCGGCGACGTGGCCGACGTACAGGATAGTTTCGAAGAGCAGCAGGATTTCTCGCGTCTGGACAAGAAAACGGTTGTGTCGCTGAACGTGATCAAACGCTCAGGTGCGAACTTGATTTCGGCGGCCGACAAAATCGAAGAAACGATTGCGAAGTATAAAGCAGACCGGTTCCCGCAGGGACTGGATATCAAAATCACGGCTGACCAGTCGGAACGGACACGCGCCGAACTGCATGACCTGGTCAACACGGTTGTGCTGGGCTTTATTTTCGTTGTATTGGTCCTGATGTTTTTCATGGGTGTCCGGGACTCTATTTTCGTTGGTTTGTCGGTACCGTTGTCGGCCTTTGTGGCATTCGTCTGTATGCCGGTTGTCGGTCCGATTGTCGGCACGGCCTTTACCCTGAACACCATCGTCTTGTTTGCCTTCCTGCTCGGTCTGGGTCTGGTGGTGGATGATGCGATTGTGGTTATTGAAAACTCACACCGTCTGTTTAACCAGCATAAAGACTGGGATATTAAAAATGCGGTAAAGGCGGCCGCCGGTGAGGTATTCGTACCGGTAATGTCGGGGACGCTGACAACGATTGCGCCGTTCTTCCCATTGTTATTCTGGCCGGGTATTGTCGGGGAGTTTATGAAATTCCTGCCGCTGATGCTGATCCTGACCCTGTTTGCGTCGTTGTTTGTGGCTTATGTGATCAACCCGGTATTTGCCGTTACGTTCATGAAGCGCCACGACGAAAGCGGGCATGAGGCGGTAGACACCAGCTTCGACAGCCTGAAACGGCCGCTGATTATCATGGCTGTACTGGCCGGTATCGGCTACGTCATTGACCGTGGTATCGGTAACCTGATGATTGCCTTTATCATCTTGTATGTGTTTAACCACTACGTGCTGACACCGAAGATCATTGTGCCGTTCCAGGAAGGGTTATTGCCACGGCTGAAAAACGGTTACCGGAAACTGATCTCATGGATTCTGCACGGCTGGCGTCCGGTATGGGCGGTGGTGAGCATGTTCATCCTGCTGATCGGTACGTTTATGCTGATGGGTGTTGTGCAGCCGAAAGTGATTTTCTTCCCGAGCGGTGATCCGGATTATGTGTACGTATACAACGTGATGCCGATTGGTACGGATGCCCGCGTGACGGACTCGGTGACTAAAGTGATCGAAAAACGCGTGTTCAAGGTGCTGGAAGACGAAAAGGCGATGAACATCGTGAACTCGGTGATTGCCAACGTCGGTAAAAACGCCGGTGATCCGTTCAACCCGGACCGCGCCGCAACACCACATAAGTCGAAAGTAACGGTAGCCTTCGTGAAAAGCGAAGATCGTGACGGCCGGTCAACGGAAGAAATTCTGGGTAAAGTGCGGGTCGCCATGCAGGGGATTCCGGGAACGGAAATCTCGGTAGAACGTGAAAGCAGCGGTCCGCCAACGGGCAAGGCGATCTCGATTGAGTTATCGGGTGAGGACTTCAGCACGTTACAGACGCTGGAAAAATCGGTCCGCAAGGGTATTTCGCAGGCGGGTATCGAAGGCATTGATCAGCTGAAGTCCGATCTGGTAACCAACAAGCCGGAGATTGTCATCAATATTAATAAGGAAAAAGCGCAGCGTGAAGGCATTTCGGCCCAGCAGATTGCCTTTGCCATCCGGACGGCGCTGTTTGGTACGGAGATCTCGAAGTTCCGCGACGCGAAGGACGAATATCCGATCATGATCCGTCTGAAGCAGAACGACCGCAGTAAAATCGAACAGCTGTTGAGCCTGAATATTGTTTACCGCGACATGAACCTGGGCGGTCAGCTGCGTCAGGTGCCGATCTCGTCGGTGGCTGATATTTCGTACTCAACAACGTTTAGCCAGATTAACCGGAAAAATCAGGAGCGTCTGGTGACGGTAAGTTCAGATGTGGTGCCGGGCTTCAACGCCAACCAGATCAACCAGCAGATTCAGCAGGTAATCGATCAACTGGAGATTCCGAACGGCTATACAGTCCGGTTGGGTGGTGAGCAGGAAGACCAGCAGGAGTCGGCCATCTTCCTGATGACGGCGCTTGGAGTAGCCGTGTTGCTGATCTACCTGATTCTGGCGACACAGTTTAACTCGGTCGTGAAACCGCTGATCATTTTCGTAACCATTCTGCTGTCGTTCATCGGGGTGCTGTTAGGCTTCATGATCACGGGCAAAACGTTCTCGGTGATTATGTCCGGGGTAGGTATCATTGCCCTGGCCGGTATTGTGGTGAAAAACGGTATCCTGCTTATCGAATTCATCGACGAGTTGCGGGGCCGTGGCACACCGCTGCGGGAAGCTATTATCGAAGGCGGTGGTATTCGTCTGACGCCGGTATTGCTGACCGCTTCGGCGGCGGTACTGGGTCTGATTCCGCTGGCATTCGGTCTGACAGTTGACTTCGTCTCGCTGTTCCGCGACTTTAAGCCAAACGTGATGGTAGGCGGGGCGAGTGCTGTATTCTGGAACATTCTGGCCTGGACCATCATCTACGGTCTGACCTTCTCGACAGTCCTGACCCTGGTTATTGTGCCTTGTCTGTATTGGATCAACGAACGGGTCCGGATGAAATGGTTCGGCAAAAAAGATCCGGCCCTGACGATGAAACGCGAACCGGAACCCGAAGCGGTTTAACGTAACATAACCCCTTATGCAAACGGTTGTTATTGCTTCCGGCTCCGGCTGAACAATAGCAACCGTTTGCTGTTTAATCAAACAATCATGAACAGAATCGTCTTTTTTCTCCTCATTGCGGCCGTCTTTTTTCTGATGGACCTGTACGTGTTTCAGGCCGTCCGGAACCTGAGCCGCAGCCTCTCCGAAACTACCCAGCGGGTGATTACGACGGCCTACTGGAGCCTGACCGGTATTTCGCTGGTGACCTATATCGTCATGCAGCTGTTACCGCCCGACGCCCTCGGCCGGTCAACGCGCAGTCTGATCTGGGCCGCTGTGCTGATCCCGTACTTTTCAAAGTTGTTTGCGGTCATTTTTCTGTTCATCGACGATCTTGGCCGGTTTTTCCGGTGGGTGGTATCGCTGTTCTACCGCCCCGATGTGCGGGAGGCGGCCGATGATGCAACCCGCAGCACCATGCCGGCTACGGATGTAATTCCGCGCTCGGAGTTTCTGATGAAAACGGCGTTGATTGCCAGTGCGGTGCCGCTGGTCGGGTTTTCGTACGGCATCATTTCGGGAGCGCATGATTACCGCATCCGCCGGATCAAGCTGGCCCTGAAAGACCTGCCGTCCGGCTTCGAAGGCATGAAAATCGCTCAGTTGTCAGACATTCACTCGGGTAGTTTCTTCAACAAAACAGCCGTAAAAGGGGGCGTGGAAATGTTGCTGCGCGAAAAACCGGATATGGTGTTCTTCACCGGTGATCTGGTCAATAATACCGCCGATGAGGTGCAGGATTACATGCCGATTTTCGAGAAGGTAAAAGCGCCGATGGGTGTCTATTCAACGCTGGGTAATCACGATTACGGCGATTATGTTGAATGGAGCAGCCTGCAGGCGAAACAACAAAATCTGAACAACCTGGTGGCTGCCCACCGGCAGCTCGGCTGGAACCTGATGCTGGATGAAAACCGGATTATCGAACAAAACGGTGATAAAATAGCCCTGATCGGTATTCAGAACTGGGGAGCAGGTGCCCGCTGGCCCAAATACGGTGATCTGGCGAAGGCGTATAAAGGCACGGAAGACTATCCGGTAAAACTGCTGCTGTCGCATGACCCCAGCCACTGGGATGCGCAGGTACGGCCGAAATTCCCGGATATCGACGCGATGTTTGCCGGCCATACCCACGGCATGCAGTTCGGCGTTGAAATCGGCGACATCAAATGGAGCCCGTCGCAGTATGTATACAAGCAGTGGGCCGGTCTCTACAAAGAAGGCGGTCAGCAGCTGTACGTAAACCGTGGATACGGCTATTTAGGCTATCCGGGCCGCGTCGGTATTCTACCCGAAATCACCATTTTCGAACTGACAAAGGCCTGATCTGCTTTCCTTTTCGCTGGCTGGTAATGGCTTTTGAACAATTACTTACCTAAATTAGTTGTACGTACACATAAAAGCCTAAAACAACCATAAACCAATGAAAATCACGTTTATCTCCCTGATTACGTTGTTTGTCTCCTTGTTTTCACCGGTAAAAGAAGAAAAAACTGAGATTCCGGTTTGCCACGGACAAGGAAATGATATGTCGGAAATGGCGGCAGATCCTGAGTTCCAGAAGTTGCACGCGAATCCGATTCCGTTCCACTATGTGAGTGCAGCGGGCGAGATGATCAAGTTTTCGACGCCTGACGGACAAACGGCAAACGGCTTTTTACTGAAATCAAAAAAGAAATCTGATAAATGGTTGCTGGTTTATCAGGAGTGGTGGGGACTGAACGACAACATCAAGCAGCAGGCCGAGCAGTTTTATAACGACCTGAAAGACGTGAACGTGCTGGCGGTTGATATGTACGACGGCAAAGTCGCTACCGAAGCGTCGGAAGCTGGTAAGCTAATGCAGGGTGCGCCGAAAGACCGTTTACAGGCGATCATGAAAGGGGCTATTGCCTACGCCGGTCCGAAAGCAACGTTTGGTAGTGTAGGATGGTGCTTCGGTGGTATGCTGTCGCTGCAGTCGGCCATGCTGGAAGGCAAAAAAGCCGCTGCCTGCGTGATGTACTATGGTCGTCCGGAGCAGGATGTTGAGAAACTGAAAACGCTGGAAACAGATGTGTTAGGCATTTTCGGCAGCCGCGACAAAGGCATCTCACCGGAGTCGGTAAAGCAGTTTGAAGAAAACATGCAGAAAGCCGGCGAAAAAGTGACTGTTAAAATGTACGATGCCGGTCACGGTTTTGCGAATCCGAGCAATCCGGTATACGATAAGGAAGCTTCGGCAGATGCCTATAAACTGGCCCTGAACTACCTGAAAGAGCGTTTAAAAGCTTAATTCAGCCGGTTTGCCGGTCAGAACAGACATAGCCCCGATTGCCGCAGTGCAATCGGGGCATTTTTTTTGAAATTTAAACGTTTTTATTGGATGAGGGTTTAAACCCTAGGAGTTGTCTTTTGTCTAACGAACATAAATCGCAAATACCATGAAAACGTTGAAAGCAAGTGCTTTACTGGTGGGTCTGGTATTGACACTGATACTGAGTAGCTGTGGTCCGTCATACGTAGGTGTCCGCACCGGCTATGGCTACGGCCCGAACTACGGTCCTGCCTATGGGTATGGCCCGGGTTACTACCGGCCTCGCCGGGTGATTGTAACGCCGCCGCCACGGGTGGTTTACCGGTCTTCTCCACGCTACTACCGTTCGGCACCGCCAGCCTATGGCCGTCACTACGATGGTGGCCGGAGCCGCGGCCCGCGGTCATACCGTCGGTAGTTAGGATCTTATTGATCAGCCAAAAGCCGGTTCTGCCTGTGCAGAGCCGGCTTTTGGTGTTTCTAAACAGCCTGGCAACCGCTCATCAAGTTCTGTGTGCCGCAGGGAAGGGGTGTATGTAACTTTGTTTATCAAAGAATAACAATCTGATGCAACATCGTACCTGGCTATTTACACTTCTTCTGTTTCTTTATACGACTTACGCAGGTTTCGCGCAAAACAGTCCCTTCCGGATCAGGTTGCAGGAATCATCCGGACAGCCGGTGATCGGGGCCAATCTGCAGCTGATTGATACACGGGATACAACACGGCGGCTGTATGCCGTAAGTGATACGGCCGGACGGGCGCAGTTTACGGTGCCTGTTTCGGTAAAATACCAGCTGCGGGCTACGTCGGTCGGCTACAAGCCCCTGCTCCGGAACGTGGTATCGGTAACTGCCGCAGAAGGCCTGCGGTTTGTCATGGAGCCGGACAACGTGATGCTTCAGGCAGTTTCGGTAACGGCGGCCAAACCGCTGGTGCGGCAGGAAGACGATAAAACGATTGTGGACCCCGAGCCGATTGCCAATACCAGTACCAGTGCCTACGAAATTATGGAGAAAACGCCGGGGCTCTTTCTGGACCCTGACGGCAACGTATATCTGAGCAGTACAACGCCCGCGACCATCTACATCAACGGCAGAGAACAGAAAATGAGTGCCGCCGATATTGCCACCATGCTCAAAAGCCTGCCCCCGAACAGCATTGCCCGTATGGAGATTCTGCGGACACCGTCGGCGCGGTATGATGCCAGCGGGAGTGGGGGCGTCGTGAACATCGTGCTCAAAAAAGGCGTGAAAATCGGCCTGACCGGCTCGGCCAATGCGGGGTTCAATCAGGGGCGTTTCGGGAATCAGTTTGCCGGCGTCAATATCAACAATAACAACAATGGCCGGACGGCGTATCTGAACGTTAACTATACACACCGGAATAACTATGAAGAGGTGCAGAGCAGCCGGAAGTTTTCGGCCGACTCGGTACTGACCCAAAACGCGTATACCACTTATCCGGCACAGGTTTTCTACGCCGGTTACGGGCTGGGCTTCGATCTGCCCAAAAAATGGGAACTGAATCTCGACGGACGGCTGTCTTGGAACGAGGCCAAATCAGAGTCCGGTAACAATAACCTGATCAGCCGGTTAAGCACGGGAAAACTCGTATCCGATAACCTTAATACGGTAACCAACCGCAACCATGTGCTGTCGTTTAGCCAGGGTGTTGCCACGAAGTATAAACTTGATTCAATCGGGTCGGAGCTGACAACCGACGTTTCCTACAACTTTATCGGCAACCGCGGCGGGCAGGATTATCAGACAGCATACCGGTTGCCGGAACGTCCGGCCACGATGGGCGAAGGGAACTTCGATAATCAACGTCATTTGTTTGCGGCACAGGTCGATCTGCGCTACAAACTAACGAAAGGCCTGACGCTGGAAACCGGCGCGAAAACCAGCATTCAGAATTTTACCAGCAATGGTGAGTATGTAAATATCGTGGGCGGTATCCGCAAACCGGACGTAGCCCGCACCAATTCATTTGACTATCGCGAAAACATCAATGCCGCCTACCTACAGGCGTCTGAGACGTTCGGCGCGTTTGTGCTGAAAGGCGGCGTCCGGCTTGAAAATACCAACATGGCAGGCCATCAGCGGATTCCGGCTGATACGTCGTTTAACATTCACCGGACAGACCTCTTCCCGTACGTGTTTCTGAGCCGCCGGCTGATGAAGATCGCGGGGTTTGATCTGCGGGGCTATCTGGTATACCGCCGGTCGATTACCCGCCCGACCTACGACTATCTGAACCCGTTTGCCCGCTACGTCGACCAGTATCTGTACGAAACCGGAAATCCGGCGCTGCGGCCACAGTTTACCGAGAACTACGAAGTGAATATCAGCGTCGACGAGCGGCCGATTTTTGCGGTGGGCAGGAACTATACCCGCGACATTTTCACGAACGTCGTGTATCAGGATCCGGTCAACCGGAGCATTGCCGTCCGGACGTATGATAACCTCGGTGTCAACCGCGAAACCTATTTCCGGTTACTGGGCGCTATTCCGCCAGGCAAACGTTATTTCTTTGTTGTTGGTACGCAGTATAACTACAACGATTATGCCGGCCTTTACGAAAACCGGCCGCTGAATTTCCAGCGGGGCAGCTGGTCCTTTTTCACGTTTCATTCGTTCAAAATCGATAAACGCTCAACGGCAACGATGAACGGCTTTATCCGGACGAAAGGGCAGCTACAGTTCTATGAGCTCAGTAATTTCGGGATGCTGAACCTGAGCGTGAACCGGAAATTTATGCAGGATAAGCTGCTGGTGACCCTGACAGCTAATGACCTGTTGTTCACCAACTATTACCGGTTTACGCTGCAGCAGGGCACGGTAGCCGCTACCGGTCTGCGCCGGAACGATACGCGCCGGTTCGGGTTGACGGTGCGGTACAATTTCGGTATCCGCAAGAAGGAAGAACGCGTGAATATGTTCAATATTGAGGCGCCGCAATAAGTTTTGTGGCGAAATTGACCAAAAAGAGTTTTACTTTCGTTAACTCTCTGTAGAGCCAGCTAGTTAGCCATGAAAAAGTTAGGAATAATCGGTCTTATTATTGCGATGATGTTGCCGTTAGCGGAGGCGGCAGAGGCGGCTTTGGTCAGTGAACAAACTACGGTGTTTGCGCGGCCTGAGCAAATTTTCAAGAAGCGAAAAGGCTATCGGAAAAAGAAAGGTTTTCTGTGGGGATTGTTTCGCAGAAACAATTGCGGCTGTCCGAAGCATTAAGCAATTGTTAAGAAATTGTACTTCTACCAGTAAGGCCCTCATTCAGGGCCTTTTTCTGTTAAAAAGAATTGTAAAAATCTGTGTTTCAGAGAAAAAAAGCGTATCTTTGCGGCTTGAAATGTCAGAAGACTGATTAGGCTGATTTCACAACGGGACCGACGTATTTGTAAAAAATAAACCGAAGAGGGGCTGTCAGGTTAAGTTGTTGAGTCACAGTTCGCAAAGTATGCAATCTATAAGAAATATCGCCATTATTGCCCACGTTGACCACGGTAAGACTACGCTGGTTGACAAGATCATCCACGCGTCAAAAATCTTCCGGGACAATCAGGAGTTTCAGGACCTGATTTTGGACAATAACGATTTGGAGCGGGAGCGGGGCATTACGATTGTGTCGAAAAACGTTTCGGTGCGGTACAAGGATGTCAAGATTAATATCATTGACACACCGGGCCACTCCGATTTTGGTGGGGAAGTTGAACGGGTACTGAAAATGGCTGACGGCGTTTGTCTGTTGGTCGATGCGTTTGAAGGCGCGATGCCACAGACGCGTTTCGTGTTGGGTAAGGCACTGAGCTTAGGGCTGAAGCCTATTCTGATTGTAAACAAGGTTGATAAGGAAAACTGTCGGCCGGAAGAGGTACACGAAGAGGTATTTGACCTGATGTTTAACCTCGGCGCGACAGAAGATCAGCTTGATTTCGTAACCGTATTCGGTTCGTCGAAGCAAGGCTGGATGGGTCCGGACTGGAAGACGCCGACTGGCGACATTACCTTTCTGCTGGATACAATCATCGAAAATATTCCGGCTGCTCCTCAAAACGAAGGTACGCCGCAGATGCAGGTAACGTCGCTGGATTATTCAGCGTTCGTTGGCCGGATCGCTATCGGCCGTGTACACCGTGGGACGCTGAAAGAAGGTGCCAACATGGCCCTTGTGAAAGCAGACGGCAGCATCAAAAAAGTGAAAATCAAAGAACTTCAGGTGTTCGAAGGCCTTGGCAAACAGAAAGTATCGGAAGTTAACGCCGGTGAAATCTGCGCCGTTACGGGTCTGGACGACTTTGAAATCGGGGATACACTGACTGATGTTGACAATCCGGAAGCACTGGCGCGGATTTCGGTAGATGAGCCGACGATGAACATGTTGTTCACGATCAATAACTCACCGTTCTTTGGTAAGGAAGGTAAGTTTGTAACATCCCGTCACCTGCGTGACCGTCTGTTTAAGGAAACGGAGAAAAACCTGGCACTGCGCGTGCAGGAAACCGACCGCGAAGACCAGTTCCTAGTATTCGGCCGTGGTATCCTCCACTTGTCGGTACTGATCGAAACCATGCGTCGTGAAGGTTACGAATTGCAGGTAGGTCAGCCACAGGTATTGTATAAGGAAGATGAAAACGGTCAGCGTCTGGAGCCAATCGAAACGCTGGTGGTTGACGTGCCGGAAGAAACTGCCGGTAAGGTAATTGAGCTGGCAACGCAGCGTAAAGGTGAGTTGCTGATTATGGAACCGAAAGGCGATCTGCAACACCTTGAATTCGAAATCCCGTCACGTGGTCTGATCGGTCTGCGGTCAAACGTACTGACATCAACCTTCGGTGAGGCAGTAATGAACCACCGGTTCAAGAGCTTCGAGCCATACCGTGGTGTGATTCCTGAACGGATCAACGGGTCACTGATTTCGATGAACAGCGGTGCAGCAACGGCTTATTCAATTGATAAACTGCAGGATCGCGGCGTATTCTTCGTTGATCCGGGTGAAGAAGTATATACCGGCCAGGTAATCGGTGAGCACAACCGTCAGAACGACATTGTAGTAAACGTGCAGACGGCGAAAAAACTGACCAACATGCGGGCGTCAGGATCGGACGATAACGTGAAAATTGCGCCGAAAATCCAGTTCTCGCTGGAAGAGTCAATGGAGTATATCCAGAAAGACGAATACCTGGAAGTAACGCCTAAGTCGATGCGGATGCGGAAGATTTACCTCGACGAAAACGAGCGTAAGCGGATGCAGAGCAAGTTCGAAATGGCCTAAGCCATTGAGTGAGTTAGTGATTGAGTGGTGGCACGACCGGCAGATGAATCTGTCATAGTCGTGCCACCATTTTTTATGCCTTTTTCTCAAAGATCACGTCAACGAAATAGCCTTTGCAGTCGGTAAAGGTCGCATTTACGCTGAAGCCGGTGGCGTCGGCCAGGTCCTGAATCTGCTTTGGCGTAAACTTCCGCGAGATCTCGGTATGGATGACCTCACCGTAGTCAAATGACACATCGAGTCCGAGCGCACCGATGTGCACCGTCTGCTTTTTCTGACTTACCAGATAACTCCGCGCTTCTCCGGTTTCCGGGTTATAGGTCGGATAGTGGTCAAACATGGCCAGGTTAAAATCAGCGTCCAGTTCTTCATTCAGGCGATGCAGGAGGTTCAGGTTGAAGGCCCGTGTTACACCCTGCCGGTCGTTATAAGCCGCCAGAATAACCGCCGGGTGCTTTTGCAGGTCGAAGCCCGTTAACACCAGATCGCCGGGGCGGAGACTATCAGCTAACTGCTGATAGAAGCCAACGGCGGCGGCCGGCGAAAAATTGCCGATGTTGGAGCCCAGAAAAAGCACAACTTTCCGTTTCGCCGACGTGCCCGAGAGCCATTCCAGCGCGTGGAAGTATTCGTTGTGCTGCGGCTGGATGCTCAGCGTCGGCCACTGCTTCTGCAACGAAGTCGCCAGGTCGATTAGCGCATCTTCGGAAATATCAATCGGGACGTAGCTGAACGGCGTTTGCTCATCCAGAAAATGGCGGAGCAGGATTTTCGTTTTCAGTCCGTCGCCAGCCCCCAGTTCGACCAGCTCAAACGGTTGTTGATCGGGGGCAAAATGCCGGAGCAGGTCGGCTTTGTGGTTGTCCAGAATTTCGTATTCGCTGCGTGTAAGGTAGTATTCCGGCAAATGCATGATCTGCTGGAAGAGGTGACTGCCCACGGCATCATAAAAGAACTGCGAGGAAAGCCGTTTCGGGGTTTGCTGGAGGCCATCACGAACATCTTCGGCCATGCCAAAGGCTACTTCGCTAGTCGTATTCCGGTGAACTGCCATCGTTTGTCAGGTTGGAAAAAATTGCGGTATGTTGATCGGGCATGCCCGGCAGGCGTAGCAACTGACGCCCCGCGCAAGACCATTTGACTACTCATAAATTTGCCGTTGTACTCGCCGACGGCGCCTTCGGCGGTAGAGAAGCCCGGATATGCCAGATAGGCTGAGCCGGTCCATTCCCAGCGTTCGCCCCACGCAAAACGCTCGTTGACCGCTTCCCACTCAAATTCGGTCGGCAGACGCTGACCACACCAGCGGGCGTAGGCATCGGCTTCGTAATAACTCACATGGCAAACGGGTTCGTTCGGGTCAACCGGTTCGAGACCTTTGAAGGTGTAGCTATACCATTGCCCGTCGATTTCATACCAGTAGAGCGGTGCTTTGACTTGTTCAGCCTTAACCCACGCCCAGCCATCGGATAGCCAGTAGCGGAAATTCTGGTAACCTCCGGCCTTAATGAAATCAATGTATTCGGCATTGGTTACCAGTTTACCCGAAATCGTTGTCGGGTTAAGGTAGACCTTGTGGACGCCAAGCTCGTTGTCAAAACAGAAGCCGTTGCCGCTGTAGCCAATGGTGTAAATGCCTTCAGATAGCTGCACATCATCGTAAGACGCACCACCGAACAAGCCGCCCTGGTTAACCGGAATATCCAGCGACGGGAACAGCGGATTATGACCCAGAATGTATTTGATATCGGTAATCAGCAGTTCCTGATGTTGTTGCTCGTGATTCAGACCCAGTTCGACCAGCGCACTGATTTCGGGAGATAGTTCGTGCTCTGTCAGATACTTGTCCATGTACGTATCAACGTATGCACGGTATCTGTATACGTCTGCCACGGTTGGCCGTGACAAATTACCACGGTCAGTACGCAAAACCCGTTTGCCGACGCTTTCATAATAGCTGTTAAAGACAAAACTGAAGTCTTCATGAAAGATGGTATAACCGGGCAGATTAGGAACCAGAATAAAGGTCTCCCAAAACCAGGTGGTATGCCCAAGGTGCCACTTGGGCGGGCTTACATCGGCAATTGGCTGTACGACGTAGTCTTCGGTCTCCAGATACCGGCAGATAGCCTCCGAATACGTGCGGATAGTCCGGTACCGGTCGACAAATGCAGGTTGTGTTAAAGGCAGGACTTCAGAAAGCATGGGAATCGTGTTATGTTACTAATTCTTTCCGGGTGATCAGTGTTGTGGCAAATTATTGAAGTTTTAGTTGCCTATCAACTTAAATCGTAACAATAGCATATGAAAAAAGATATGCCGCTCCTGTTTTGTTACCAATGTAGAAAATGGTTTTCTACAGGTTACTTTTTACTTTGAAATGAGACAAACAACAACCTAACCCGTGTCTCCGGAGGAATGTTTTGCCGATGACAGGAAACAGAGCGTAAGCCGGAAACCAACTACCGGATTCCGGCTTACGAACCTCTATAGTTACATTCCGGCCAGGTATTTGTGGACAAAGCTAACCGCCATGGCGCCTTCACCGACAGCGGATGCTACGCGGTTCATGGCCGTAGCCCGCACATCACCGGCGGCGAAAATACCGGGGCTGCAGGTTTCAAGTTCGAACGGATCACGTGTCTGTTTCCATGATTTACGGAATGACTCATACCGGAGGAGGTTCCGGCCTGTTTCGATAAAGCCCCGGTCATCTTTAATGATACTCAGTTCAATCCACTCCGTAAACGGCTTGGTACCGATAAAGATAAACAACCCCGCTGCTTCCACCGTTTCGCGCTCTTTGGTCTGGCTGTTTTGCAGCACAAGGCATTCAAGCCGTTCATTACCTAAACCTTCTACTACTTCAGTAAACGGCAGCACGGTGATGTTGGGTGTATTGCCGATTTGGTCAATCAGGTACTGCGACATGGTGGCTGACAGGTCGGCGCGGCGGATGCAGATAAAGACCCGGGCCGCCGTACGCGACAGGTACATGGCTGCCTGGCCTGCTGAATTACCGCCGCCAACTACATATACCGGTTTGCCCTTAAACGCATAGGCTTCGGTAGTGGCTGCGCCGTAGTAGACACCCGCACCGGTAAAACGGCTCAGGCTTTCGGTGTCCAGCTTGTGGTAGGATACGCCGGTACAGAGAATAATGGCTTTGGCCACCACCTCACTGCCGTCCGACATGTGTATGTGCTTGTACTGTCCGCTCGACTTAATGCTGACGACCTCCTGCGGGGCCAGAAACTCAACACCGAAGCGGGTCGCCTGCGTAATGGCACGGCGCGTCAGTTCGGCACCGCTCAGGCCGGAAGGGAAACCAAGGTAGTTCTCAATCCGTGAGCTGGTACCCGCCTGGCCACCCGGTGCCCGTTTGTCGATCAGGATCGTTTTCAGCCCCTCAGATCCACCATACACGGCTGCTGCCAGACCGGCCGGACCGGCTCCGATAATCGCCAGGTCGTATAAACTTTCGGCAGCTTTTGGCTTGAGGCCTACATGCTCGCCCAGTTCGGTGAGTTTGGGATTCACTAATGCAGTACCATCGCCCAGTATAACGGCCGGGAGATCCGTCCGGCTGAGGTTGTGCAGCGCCAGCGTCGATTCGGCCTCCGGATTCGTCTCAATGTCGAGCCACTGGTAATGAAACAGGTTTCCCGACAGGAAATCCTTGATGTCGTGCGTGCGGGGCGAAAACTGGTACCCAATCAGCCGCAGCCCTTCGAAGGCCGGAAGGTAGTTAGACTGCCAGTCTTCCAGCAATTCGTTCAGCACCGGATACAGCCGTTCTTCGGGCGGATCCCAGGGTTTCCCGATGTAGTAATCGAGCTGTACCTCGTTAATAGCCCTGACGGCGGCGTCAATGTCGGAATAAGCCGTCAGTAAGGCGCGTTTGGCGTTCGGGTACAGCTGGCGGGCCTTAACCAGAAAATCGACGCCTGCCATTTCGGGCATGCGCTGATCGGAGAGGAACAAGGCTACTTCTTCGCCTTTTTTCTTAAGCTCGACCAGGCTCTCAAGCGCCTCATTCGCCGAGGTTGTCGCCAGAATGCGGTAGTCTTTCCGGTATTGCTGGCGTAAGTCACGCTGTACCGCCTTTAATACCTGTTGATCATCGTCAACTGCAAAAATTATAGGAAGCTTCATGTCGTATTGTGTAAAGAGTGAAAGAGCGGCCGCTACGCGGCAAAAGAGCGAAAGAGCGAATCGCCACGACAGCAAAAGTGAGGACAAGCATCACTCGTTCGCTCGTTCATTCGTTCACTCTTTATTCCACCGGCAGGCAGATGCTGAATTCTGTATGGCCGGGTTGGGATTTAACTTTGATACTGCCGTTGTGGCGATGCACGATTCCCTGAACAATGTCGAGGCCCAGGCCTGTGCCCGAGCCGATGGGTTTCGTGGTGAAAAACGGATCAAAAATCCGGTCAATGACGTTTTCCGGAATGCCTTTACCGGTGTCGGTCACCCGGGTCAGAATAAAGGTCTGGCCATTCGGGCGGCGGTCCACTTCCGACGTAACGGTGAGGCGTCCGCCGCTGTCCATCGCATCGACTGCGTTATCAATCAGGTTGGTCCATACCTGGTTCAGTTCGCCCGGCCAGCCGCACAGAACGGGCAGTTCGTCGGCCAGGTTGATGGTTGTTGTAATCTGTTTTTGTTTCAGCTTGTGGTTGAGGAGCGTCAGCGTACTCTGAATACCTTCCTGGATTTGCAGGTTGCTTTTGCCCTCGCCGCGATCCATATACGTGTAATTTTTGATTGAACCAACCAGCGTCTGAATCCGTCCGGAGGCATCGGAAATGTCGAGCACCAGCTTTTCGGTGACCAAATTCGTTACCAGCCAGTCCAGTACACCCTGTATATTGCCGGCACCCACTTCCTCAAAAACCGCATCCAGGTCATCGGCCGACACATTGAATTCAAGCAACTGACCGGCCAGGTCGTCGTTGTCGGTAACACCGTGATCGTCGAGCCAGTCCATCAGCTCATCTTCGAGACTGCTGCGTTCCAGCAAGGACAGGTGTTTGGCCGGTGCTGACACTAACCGGAGCAGCATCTGACTGACTACATCGATTTGTGCGTCATTCAGCTGAAGCCGCATAATGGTCTTAAACCGTTCGGGGGTTGCGTGCATGTGTTTGCGCAGGGTATTGGCGCTGCGCACAACGGCAGCCACTGGATTATTCAGCTCATGCGCCAAACCTGCTGACAGCCGCCCCAGCGAGGCCATTTTTTCGTTTTGCTGGGCCAGCTTGGTAAAGTCCCGTACGCGGGCGGTCATCCGGTGAACCAGTGCCTCGGTGAGCTCATAACAGTGCTGCGTCATTTCACGGAGGTAGTCCCGGTGGAGATAAAGCAGTTCGGCCTCAGCCTGTACGTTCCAGTAGGTCGGGGCTGTTTTCATCCGGGAATACGGCAGGATACCCATGACCGAATGCGGGCCGTAGAGGGCGATTTCTTCCTTTGCGCTTTGCGCGTCGCTGTCGAGCCGTACCTGACCGCTGACAACCAGAATCAGGTGATCGACGGGATCGTCGGGTTTGTAGAGCGTGGTTTTGGCAGGGTGAATCTGTGATTCGGCCCGTTCCAGAAGCCATTGGAACTGCTCGTCGGGGACTTCCCGGAAGTAGTCGAAGGCGCGTAGTGTAGCCAGTGAAACCATAAAAGAGACGTTGGTATAAAGGTCAATGCGGTAACACACTTAGCCTTAAGGACGTTCGTTTGCCAGCAAGCATTTATATAGCGGGAAAAGCAGCGTGGATAACTTACTGTGACAGCAGTTTTTCGATTTCCTGCGCAGCGTTGGTGCTGGGACGACTTCCGCAGCCGGTGCAAACCAGATTACCTTTGGCGTCGATCAGCACGTAATGCGGAAAAGATGAAACGCTGAATTTGTTCAGTAGCGCCGCGGCCCATGGTTTGTCTGCATACAGGTTCAGGGTTTTCAGTTTTTTTGCTTTGCTCATTCGTATCCAGTCTTCTTTGCTGCTATGAACACAGATATTGACGATTTTAACAGGTTTGCCCTGAAAGCGGTCTACAAGCGCATTTTCATAAGGCATCTCGGCAATACAGGGCGGACAGCTGACAAACCAGAAACCAATATAGACGATGTTCCCCTTCATCGCTTCGGCCAGAGCCAGCGAGTCGTGGCCTGCCTGTCTGGTTAGCTGTTGACGTACCTCCGTTCCCGACAGATTGTAGAGCGATCCGAAATGATTTTTTACAGGATCGATAAATCGTTTGTCGTTAATGAACGGATAAAATTTGTCGTAAAAAAACTGCCCGCCGGCGGGTGACATTTTCCAGTACTCAGCAATCATCGCGGCGGCAAATGCATCCCACACATCCTGACTCATTTGATTCAGGGAAATAGCCGGTGCGTTTCTCTTTGCTTTGTTGATGGCCGGATTGCGGGCCTTAAATCGCCAGTAATCTCTCAGAAAAAGCTGGTAATTGGTATGCAGGCGTATTCTCGGGTTATCGAGTATGTCCGGAGTGGCAAATCGCAGCGCTTCATCTAAGGCGGCAAAGTCGTCCGTCAGGCTGTCTCTATACAAACTTTGAACATGAAAAAAGGCATTATCCGCACCAATACGGTCCTGTTCAAACTGTACAAACCAGTCGGGAAGTTTATGCTGTTTCCGGTAGGTATTAAAATAGGTCAGTTCAGCCGTCTTCAGAGAGTCAAGCCGGTTAAAAACGGCTTTGATATCAGGCAGCTTTCGGGCTTCGATAGCGTCATTCTGGAATGCCGTGTCTTTTTCGCGTGCTCTGTAATAAAGCGTTGCGGCGGCGCCTTTTCCGGTAATTGTTGCCGTGCTGAACCCGGAAGCGCTGTTGCCATTAAAGGTAATGGTCAGGGTATCGGCCGGAATTAATAACACCGGTAGCCAGTACTTATCGATATATAGATGACCGGACTGTATACCGGCAACCGCAATCGCTATTTCTTTAGACCCATTACCGGCCGGAATAAGGTCAGCAACTGTATTGTTCTCACCAACCAGGGTGCGCCCTGAGCTTATTGAGAGCCGGCAGCTGCGTTCATTGCCGGTATAATTAAGCCGTACAACGGTTCTGGCGTCAGGATAGAATTTGCCAAGGTCATTGATGGTTTGTGCGTAACCGGTGAAGGAGAGCAGAAGGAATGCGAAGGTCAGGATATATACGTGCATGTTAGTGGTGTTTTGGCCTAAGTAAGTGAATTTCAGTTTTATCTGCAATAGTAAACCATAGCGGTTATGCCGGGTGAAACGTGTTTGACTGTTTACGCCTTTACCGGCGCCGCCTTCCTGCTATTTCCCTGACCGTCAAATGGCATAAAGTCCGTACCTTTGCGTTTTTAAGGCTTTTATGTCCGACGCTACTAAACATATATTGCTGATGGACGGCCCCGACAACAAAGGGCTGATTTATCATGTCACAGGTGTGTTGTTTCGGCACAATCTGAATATTATCCGGAACGATGAATACGTGAGCCCCGACGGCCAGTTTTTCATGCGTACCGAATTCGAAGGGGAACTGGATAAAGAGGCGTTGATGACGGAACTGACCAATACGCTTCCGCAAGGCATCAACCTGCGCATCAACCCGAAGAAGAAAAAAAACATTGTGGTGTTTGTGACGAAAGAGCACCATTGCCTGGGCGAACTGCTGATCCGGTATACTTTCAATGAGCTGGATGCGGATATTCTGGCCGTGGTAAGTAACTACAATTACCTGCAACCGCTGGTGAGTAAGTTCGGGATTCCGTTCCACTACATCTCCCACGAGCTGAAAACGCGCGACGAGCACGAAGCCGCTATTCTGCGTACGCTGTCGATTTACCAGCCGGAATACCTTGTCCTGGCTAAGTACATGCGCGTACTTACACCGGAATTTGTGAAGCATTATCCGAACCGGATTGTTAATATTCACCACTCGTTTCTGCCTGCGTTTATCGGTGCCAGTCCTTACCGGCAGGCCCATGACCGGGGCGTGAAGATCATTGGCGCCACGGCCCACTTCGTGAACAACGATCTGGACGAAGGACCGATTATTGCCCAGAGCGTAAAAGACGTCGATCACCGGCATACGGCTATTGACATGGCTACGGAAGGGAAAGATGTCGAAAAAATTGTGCTGTCGCAGGCCTTAAAATTAGTGTTCAATGACCGGGTCTTCATTCACCGGAACCGGACGATTATTCTTTAACAATCACCGGTTAGCGGCTCCGGGCTTTTCCGGAAGCACCGCAGAATAACGGTGTCACGACTATGAACTTACAAAACGATTTATTGCTGCGGGCTGCGCGCGGAGAGCAGGTCGAACGGGTACCTGTCTGGATGATGCGGCAGGCCGGCCGGATTCTGGCCGAATATCGGGCCATCCGCGAAAAGGCGGGCAGCTTTATCAGTCTGGCTACCACGCCGGAACTGGCGGCCGAAGTAACGATTCAGCCGGTTGACCTCCTGGGCGTTGATGCGGCCATTATCTTTTCCGACATTCTGGTGGTGCCCGAGGCGATGGGGTTACCCTACGAAATGGTAGAGCAGCGCGGGCCGGTATTCCCGAAAACGGTCCGGACCGCCGACGATCTGAAGCTGTTACGCGTTGCCGATGCCGAAACCGATCTGGGCTATGTCCTGGAAGCCATCCGGCTGACGAAAAAAGGCCTGAACAATCGGGTACCGCTCATTGGGTTTGCCGGTGCGCCTTTCACGATTTTCTGCTACATGACGGAGGGCAAAGGCTCAAAAACGTTCTCGGTGGCTAAGAAGCTGCTCTACACCGATCCGGCGTTTTCGCACGCGTTATTGCAGAAAATTACGGATAGCACCATTGGCTATCTGAAGGCACAGGTAGCGGCGGGTGCCAATCTGGTGCAGCTGTTTGACTCATGGGCCGGTATTCTGTCGCCGGAACAGTACAATACGTACTCGCTGCCGTACATCAAACAGATTTGTGATGCCATTGCGGCTGACCCGGCGACTGACGTACCCGTAACGGTTTTTGCGAAAGGCGCGTTTTTTGCCCGTAAAGCCATCGGAGAGCTGAACTGTTCGGTAGTGGGCCTCGACTGGAATATGGACCCGGCCGAATCACGGCTTCTGGTACCAAACAAAACTTTACAGGGCAACCTCGACCCTTGTGTATTGTATGCGAGCTACGATCAGATCCGTGCCGAAGTGCGGAAAATGGTAGATGCGTTCGGCAAGCAGCAGTACATCGCCAATCTGGGCCACGGCGTTTATCCGGATACTGATCCCGACAAAGTCCGCTGCTTTATTGAGACGGTGAAGGAGTTGTAAGTTTTGATTAACTTCCAGGAACAGGGCCGCCTGGCGACCGTCCGCGGCTGCGGTTCAAAACTTCCTGGAAGTTAATGATCGATTACTCCGGCAACGGATCCAGATTATCTTTTTCAATATCCTCACTTTCAGTAACGTTACCGAAGGCGTACGCCATTTTCCGGCGGTCGAACGCTTTTTCGTTGTTGGCCAGCCAGACGGTTGCCACGCCGTTGCCGATAAAATTCGTGATACTGCGGGCTTCCGACATAAACCGGTCCACACCCAGCAGCAGGGCCAGGCCTTCAACCGGAATCACTTTGATGGCCGTCAGCGTACTGGCCAGGACCACAAACCCGCTGCCGGTAACTCCGGCAGCTCCTTTCGAGGTTACCATCAGAATGCCGATGATGGTCAACAACTGATTAATGTCCAGATGGACGTTGAAAACCTGTGCCAGAAAAATCGTGGCCATCGACAGGTAAATCGTAGTGCCGTCGAGGTTAAACGAGTAACCGGCCGGTACTACCAGCCCGACCACCGACTTGGCACAACCCATGCGTTCGAGTTTCTCCATGAGCGAGGGCAGAGCCGCTTCTGAGGAAGACGTGCCCAGGACAATAAGGAGCTCTTCACGGATGTATTTCAGAAAGCCCCAAAGGCTGATGTTGTACGAACGCATGATCAGGCCGAGGCCGCCGAAAATGAAAACGGCCATGGTCGTGTAGACCGTACCCATCAGTTTGGCCAGCGGCAGGAGCGTGCCGAGGCCGTACTTGCCGATGGTAAACGCCATGCCACCAAAAGCCCCGATTGGAGCCAGCAGCATCACTTTATGTAAGCCCCAGAAAATGTATTTCGAGATACGGGTCATCACGGCTACTACCTGCTCACGGCCGCTGTAGCGACTCAGCACAATACCGAGCAGAATGGCGAAGACCAGCACCTGAAGGGTTACATTGTCCAGAAAAAACTTCAGCCAGCTGAATTCAGTGGCGCTTTTGGTGTATTTAGAAATATCGCCCCCTTTCAATTGCTCCGTCATGACACCGTCGCCGGGGCGGATGACGTTCGCTACGACAATGCCGATAATCAGGGCTACCGTCGTTACCACCTCAAAATACAACAGGGCCTTGGCACCCACCTTCCCGACCTTTTTCAGATCGCCCATACTGACAATGCCCAATGTAATAGTCAGGAAGATTATCGGGTTGATAAACAGCTTGACGGCACTGATAAAAAGGCCGCTGAGCATTTCGCTGATCGTGGCGCCTATCGTTAGCTCCTGTCCCATAAACCGGATTTTCAGCGGGCCGTCAAGAATTTGCTGCAATGCAATGTCCGGCCGGAAATGACCGAGTAAAATCCCTAATGTGATGCTGGTTAGCACCCAGAAGGTAAGGTTAGACAGTAATTTTTTCAAGGTAGTCGATAATTAGGCTTTCAGTTAGGAAGGGTAAAAATAACGATAAAGTCCAAAATACAGCAGGCTTGCTTTAAGTATATTGATGTGAATAATTAGTCTACAAACTATTGTGTTAGAATCAGTTAGTGTAGCGTATAGTTGCCGGTAACAAACAATGGCCGGCAATGTTTATTTTATATTATGCATTAACTAGGAAAAGTTAAATATTTACGTTGACGCATGTCTTTGTATTTGCTTCTGCATAATTACAATTTTTTGATTTTAATCTGGTTTTAATTCGATAGTTATCAAAAAATTATTCTGTGAACAGTGAAAATTTGCGAATAATAAAATGTCTATATTAAATTTGTATACATTTTTTCAAATAATAGTAATTAGCTAACCAATTGTCATTTATGAGAAAAGTTCTATTTGGTGGCTGGCTTTTATCGCTCTTTTTCTGTATTCCGTTGCTGGCGCAGGATGTAACAGTGAGCGGCCGGGTTACCGCTTCGGATGATGGTTCCCCATTGCCGGGTGTGAACATTGTTATCAAGGGCACAACGCGGGGGACGACCTCCGACGGAAACGGTGCCTACCGTGTTGTTGTACCGGGCAACGCAACGCTGACCTATTCCTTTGTCGGTTACAAATCGCAGGATGTGACAGTGGGCAACCGTAGTACAATCAATGTCGTGCTTGAGTCGGATGCCGCTATACTGAATGAGGTAGTGGTGACCGCGTTTGGTATCCAGCGGAATGAACGCGAAATCGGGGGATCGGTAGCGAAGGTGAATAACCAGCAGCTGGTCCAGGCATCGCCGATTAACGTAGCTACCGGTCTGGCCGGTAAGGTATCGGGTCTGCAGATCAACAACGTAAACAGCGGTGTGGGCAGTAACGTACGTCTGACCCTGCGCGGCAACCGCTCGTTTCTGGGGAATAACCAGGCGTTGCTGGTCGTGGACGGCATTATCACGGACAACAGCTTCCTGAGTACTATCAACCCGAACGACGTCGATAACATGACGGTGCTGAAAGGCCCGAGCGCCGCCGCACTTTATGGCTCGGATGCGTCGAACGGGGTGCTGGTGATTACCACTAAGCGTGGGGGCGCGGCAACCCGCCCGCAGATTTCGTACTCTAATTCAACGCAGTTTGAAAGCGTGGCCTACATGCCGGGCCTGCAACGCTCATTCGGGTCAAACGGGGGTGAGGGTAATCCGTTCCTTGACCGCGATGGCCGCCGTCTGTATGTACCGTACGAAAACCAGCAGTTCGGTCCGGCCTACAATGGCAGCATGGTACCGCTGGGCTATGGCGTTGAAATCCGGAATCCGGACGGGACAGTAGCTGGCCTGGATACCCTGATGGTGCCGTACAGCGCGACCAAAAAAGATCCGCGCCGGGCATTCTTCAACACCGGTGTACTGTCGCAGCACGACATTAATTTCCGGGTCGGCGATAACAGCAATTACTTCGGCCTTAACCTGCAACGGCTTGATCAGAGCGGAATTATCCCGAATGACCGCTACCAACGGACGGTAATCGGGTTGAAAGGTGGCCGCGTGGTGGATAAGTTTACCTCAAATGCGGCGGTTAACTTTACCTATCAGAATACGAACGTGGCTGGCGGCGATTTCGGACAGGACCGTCCCGTCTACTGGAACGTGCTTAATACACCGGCGCACGTACCGATCCGTGATGCGCAGTTGATGGACATTAACTCGCCGTATGGCAATGTCAACGGCTATTATAATGCCTATTATCCGAATCCGTGGTGGCAGGTGACCGGCGAAAACTCACGGCAGAAAACCAACAACTATGCGTTGCAGGGCTTTGCCGATGTGGCCTACAAGCCGGTTGAATGGATGAATGTCCTGTATCGGGTAGGCGGACAGGCGCGTTTCAATTCGTACAAGTACAACCGCGCGGCGGTTACATTCTCCGACTATGCCCTGGGCGACCCGTGGGGTGCGGGTAATATTGCCTCTTCGTTGCAGCGGGTAAATGCCCGTGTGCAGGATGCCATGTCGCTGACAACCCGCTTTACCGGTGACCTCCTCGTTTCGTTTAATCCGAAATTCGGTGAGTTTACGACTAACCTGATTCTTGGTCATCATATTCA
>CBDFHU010000132.1:0-31037 GCA_965247375.1 Arsenicibacter sp. | reverse complement strand
GTATATGCTCCGCATCCTTATCCCCTGCCTGCTCCTGATCGGCGTCTTGTATGCCGCTACCCGCCGTACCAACGCGCCGGAAGCACCGGCTGCCCCACGGACACCGGTCTCTGCGGCACAATTGCCGACAGTAACCCCGCTGACAGCCACGCCGCGTGCCTCGTTCCGGCCGTCGAACCGGAAGGGTTACTGGAATATTGATGTCGTAGACGACTTTACCCTGCCCGTCTCGAAGGCACTTATTTTTTGCGGGGCCGGCCGGAATCTGCATGTCGATCAGGACTGGAGCAAGCTGTTCCGGCGGGGTTTTTCGGCCATAGATCAGAGCCGGATGGTATTGGGGAAGGAATACGCAAATGATGAAAAGGCAATTGCGGCCGGATGGAAAAGCCGGTTGAAACCCGATCAGCGGGCACAGTGGCTCACACAGGGGTATTTTGCCAACGATCCGTTCCGGCTGGGCTGGGCGGCCAACAGCGAACTGACGGATGAAACGTTCTACCGACGTCCGCAACGTGATCCGAACTGGCGGCAATCGCTCTTTCAGGCATCAATGGAGCTTTGCGGGTCCTGCGTCGGGTATGGCGACTGTCCGCCGGGTCAGATGAAAAACACGAATAAATTCGTAATTCTGGATATTGAGAATGAAGGCGTCAGCGCATTTAAGCAGCAGGAGCAGGCGAATCTGTACGTCTACATGATGAAAGTGATTAAGGAGAATGCCAGCCCCTCGACGATTGTGGGGTCCATTGCACCGGTTCCGCACAATAGTTACGGAGCCTCACGGGCGTCTGACTACCGCGCCGGACTGGAATGGCTCTGGAAAAAAACCGGCACAGCATACGCGGACCAGCCGCCAGCGGGGCATGCCGGATGAAATTATCGGCAAGTCTTTCGCTGATTACGCTGATTTTCAGATGCCGGGCACGTATTATGTCTATCCCGATTTTGATTATTCGATTGATCACAGCGCCGACAACGGCCGTCACTGGCTGGCCTCGCTGCTGGGCGAGCAGGAAGTAAATAAGGCACTGTCGCCAAAAAAACGTATCGCCTGGCAGTGGTTATACAATACTCAGAGTGCTGACTTTCCAAATAGTGGAAAAGCCTCAAACGCCGCGCCGCCGGCCATTGCCGAAGGTATGAGCATTTTTTACTGGTTTACAGGAGCGTACGGCGCAATTTTCTGGGATGATCATAACGCGCTTACGCCCGATCAGCCCACACCGACCGAAGGAGCCCGCATCGGCCTTGGGAATGACCGCAACTATGCCTGTTATGAACACTACATCCACGGCCTGTGGCGTATGTTCAAACACCACGGCGACCTCTTCAACGGACGCGAGCAGTACCTGAATCAGGCTACCGAGTGTTCATTTGACGGCGGACAGACCTGGCAGACGCTCAACGCCAATCAGCTGAAAACCCGGCAACTGCCCTATGCCCGCGCGATTGTCAACGGAGACCAGATATTGATTGCCGCTACGATGCCCTATGCCCGGCCGGACAAACAAACCTCCGTATGGGTACGCTACCTGAAGGACGGCTATTCATTTTATACTGAAGTACAACTTAAAGGCGATGAAATCTATCTGGGCCGGGCGACCATGCCCAAATCTTAGATCTTAGTTAAGCATAGGCCTCGGAGGCTGACCACGTCAGAATCTGCTTTTTAAGCTTTGCCCGCGACCGGTTCAGCCGCATTTTTATGGCGCTGATACTGATGGCCAGCTGCCGGCTGATTTCCGAAAACTCAAGCCCTTCGTAATACCGCATCACCAGTAACTGTGATTCTTCGCTGGACAGAACACTCAGCGCTTTCGGTAACAGAAACAATTTAGGATCCACACCGCCCTCGCCATATTCATCGGCAATAGACTCCAGCCCGTCCAGCGAAATACTTTTGGCACCATCATGCGTCCGCAAACGGGTCAGGACAAAATTACGGGTCAGTGCATATAACCAGGTTGAAAACGAAGACCGGCCCTCGAAATGGCTGATTTTCTGCAACAAATGCATAAATACATCATGCGCATAATCCTGCGCCAGATACTCATCTTTTGTTATCTGCAAACATTTCTGATAGACCCGCCGGTTGTAGCGATGGTAAATTACCTCAAAATAGCGTTGTGAGCCTGTTGCCGAAAACAACCTGACCAGTTCCTCATCCGTAATAGTTTTCAATGCTGTCGGTTTCATAGCGTTATGATGGTTTTCACAGGGTTAAACTACTTTCGTGCCACCGGCAGGCTCCTTTGCCGCTACACTAAGCCAGGAACGCTATCTAACCTGTTATACAAGCACTTACGGTAAAAATGGTCGACTCATTTCAGAGCGAACGGTAACAGATGTGACTGGTAGGCAGGTCTTTTTTTTCCTCAAAAGAGACTACATTCCAGTATATGGAATTTACTTCATTCTGGAACATGTCCGATAACTGGCTGATTTGCTGACAGTTCAACACAATCTCTCAGGGTTTTCTAAGATTTAGTTAAGGAGTCTCTAAGAAGTAGTAACGATCTTTGCAGACTGACACTGAGCGCTCAGTTGCGCACAAACCACATGACCAATGCAAAGAACCCGTACAATCGTCTACTCATCGTTGCCAACCGCCTGCCATTCTCCGTTAAGCAGACCAGTGAAGGAACCGAACTAAGTCAGAGTGCAGGCGGGCTGGTTTCTGCCGTCCTGTCCATGGCTGAACAAATGGGACAGTCCGGCGATGAACAGACGCCTAAAATTCACTGGGTGGGTTATGCTGATGCTGCTGTCCGTGACCTTGAGACTACCGCACTGGAAAACGACAATTTTGTAGCGCACCCCGTGTATATAGATGACGCTACCTATAAAGATTACTACGAAGGCTTCTGCAACGATCTCATCTGGCCCCTTTTCCATTATTTCCCGTCTTTCGCTTCCTTTCAGGATAGTCATTTTGAGCGGTATCAGCAGGCGAACGCCCGGTTTGCCGATAAGGTACTGGAAATTGCCCGGCCCGGTGATCTGATCTGGGTACATGATTTTCAGCTGATGCTCCTGCCGGGCATGATCCGGCAGGCGATACCGGATGCCACAATCGGCTATTTTTTCCACATCCCGTTTCCGACCTACGAAATCGTGAAACTGTTGCCCCGCACCTGGCGGCAGGCCTTACTCAACGGACTGACCGGGGCAAACGTAATCGGGTTTCATACGGCCGATTATGTTCAGCATTTTATGCAGAGCATCACTGAAGTATTGGGGCTTCCTATACTTGGCAACCGGATTGTGTTGCCCGACCGGTCGGTCATCGCCGGTGATTTTCCGATCAGCATTGACTTCAATAAATTCAACATGGGCGCGCAGATCAGTGCTGTGCGGCAAACCAAAACCCGTTTCAGGGAGGAGCTCAGGACACAGAAAGTGATCTTTTCGGTCGACCGGCTTGATTATGCCAAAGGCATTACTTACCGGCTCCAGGGATACGAACGCTTTCTGATCCAGAACCCGGAATGGCACAACAAAATTACGTTTGTGATGACTGTTGTTCCCTCCCGTGATCAGATTCCGCATTATCAGGAAATCAAACGGGAGATCGAAGAAACCGTCGGCCGGCTGAACGGACTATTCGGAACAATCGGCTGGCGGCCTATTGTCTATTCCTACATGTCGCTTTCCTTTACGGAACTTCTTGCCCTGTATACCGCCTGTGACATTGCCCTGATTACCCCGATCCGCGACGGCATGAATCTGGTCTGCAAGGAATTTATCGCCAGCCGTTCCGACGATCAGGGAGTGCTCATCCTGAGCGAATTTGCGGGGGCCGCACAGGAACTGAATGATGCCCTGCTGATTAATCCGACCGACACCCAGGAGGTTGCCGACGCGATTCAGCAGGCGATCAGTATGCCGGCCGCAGAACAGGCTGTGCGGATGCACAACATGCGCCGGCACATCCGGAATCACAACGTTTTCCGGTGGAGTAATCAATTCCTAACAGTGTTAGATGAATCTATAACCTTGAAAACCAGCATCGAAACTGATCTACCCCTGGCTTCCTTCTGCAATGCCTTTGAAGGCGCTTCGCGGCGTTTATTACTCTTTGACTTTGACGGAACCTTATCGGCACTTGTCGATAATCCAGCCGATGCCCGTCTGTCGGACAGTACGGCTGCCGCCTTGCAGCGTTTGTCAGAAACCTGTGAACTGGTTGTCATCAGCGGCCGGAACCGGGCCTTTCTGGAGAAGACGTTCCGGCACCTGTCCGTCCATTTAGTAGCCGAACACGGTGCTTTTCTGAAGCAACCCGGGCAAGACTGGCAACGGCTGGATTTAACCAGCGAGAACTGGATTGATTCTGTAAAGTCAATTATGCAGCCGTATGTAGACCAGTTTCCCGGCTCGTTTATTGAATCAAAGGAAACAACCATTGCCTGGCACTACCGGATGGTACAGCAGGACGACAGCGAACTCAACGCGGTTGAACTTGCCGGCCAGCTCCGGAATCTGCCCATCTCCGTTCCGCTGACCGTCATTCAGGGGAACAAGGTTATTGAGGTAAAGCCCGCCCATCACAGCAAAGGCACCGTTGCCCAGCTGATTGTGGATCAAACCCCGTTTGACTTTATCGTCAGCATCGGCGATGATACGACCGACGAAGACATGTTCCGGCAACTGCCGAACTGGGCCTACACAATTAAAGTAGGGTCCGGCACGTCGTTTGCCCGCTACCGGCTGGCCCGTCAGATAGATGTTGACAGACTACTGACTCAAATGAGTAAAATTCCCGTAGCATTGTAGGATGTCAGCCGAAAAAAACGTCACTGTATCATCGCCTGCTGGATTACCTCGACAGGCGGCTTTTTCACCGTATCTATTCCGACCGGGTCCGCCGGCTTGTTTTGCAGTCTATTCCTTTCTGGGTCGCGTCCATTCTTACCGGGCTTGTCGCAGTAGGGTACGAACGGATCTTCAGCTGGGCCGAATTGACCTGCCGCCACTGGATTGTTTACACCCCGGCATGGGCTTTTTTCATTACTCCTCTTGGTTTTCTGGCGGCATGGGGTTGTGTCTACCTGCTGGCACCGGCCGCCAGAGGAAGCGGAATCCCGCAGTTAATGGCCTCCATTGACCTGGCCACCCCCTCCCAACACCGGCATATCCGCTATTTACTTGGTTTGCGGGTGACTCTGATCAAAATTATCAGCAGTGCAGTACTGCTGCTGGGCGGCGGGGCCATCGGCCGGGAAGGGCCGACGATTCAGATTGCCGGCTCGTTATTTCAGGTTATCAACCGGCTACAGCCGAAAGGCTGGCCGCAGTTGTCACGAAAAATCGCCCTCATTACGGGCGGTGCAGCGGGACTGGCAGCGGCGTTCAATACCCCGCTCGGAGGGATTGTCTTTGTGGTTGAAGAGCTCACACAAACCCACATTACCCAATTCAGAACGGCCATTTTTACGGCGGTTATTATCGCCGGGATGACTGCTCAGGCCATTCTGGGGCCTTATCTATACCTGGGTTATCCGCCTGTTCCGGCCACGGGCTGGACGTTTTTAGGCGTTGCCTTCATGACTGCCCTTGTCTGCGGGCTGGCAGGGGCCTTGTTCGGAAAGCTGCTGCTCTGGCTCAACTACCAGCGTAAGCGCTGGAATACGCTACCGAAACAGGTTATCTGGGTAACGGGCTGCGGACTGCTCTTCGCCGCGATTATCTATTTTGTCGGCGATCAGGCAGCCGGTACCGGCAAACCCCTGATCAATCATCTGCTTTTCCGGCACCCCGAACCGGTGGCGTGGTATGTATTTCCGGCACGGATAGCCGGTATGGCACTAAGTTACAGCAGCGGAGCCGCCGGTGGAGTATTTGCCACCTCGCTGAGTGCAGGGGCCCTGCTGGGTAATCTGACGGCCGAACTGACCAATGTAGCCCCACAGGATACGACAGTTGTGGTGCTGGTAGGCATGGTAAGTTTTCTCACGGGCGTGGTGCGGTCGCCGTTTACGGCGGCTATACTCGTACTGGAAATGACAGACCGGCATTCCGCCATCTTTCCGTTGCTGCTCGGCGGCCTGACCGCCCAGATGGTAGCGACGATTGTCGACCCGCATTCCCTGTACGAGCATCTCAAAGTGGTCTTTGTGCAGGAAGCCATTGACGCAACCGCTGAACCACAGCCGGCTTCCGCAAACACCCTCCGGCCATAGCTTACGGCGATAACCGGGCAATCTGCCAGTTGCCGGATTCATTCGTGTACTGAATCCGGTCGTGCAGGCGGCTGGGCCGGCCCTGCCAGAACTCAACTACGTTCGGGATCACCCGGTAACCGCCCCAGTGTGGCGGGCGCGGTATAGTCTGCCCGGCAAAGCGGGCTTCCAGCCCGCGCTGGCGCTCCTCCAGAACTTCCCGGCCGGCAATCGTATCACTCTGATGCGACACCCACGCGCCGATCTGACTCCCGCGGGGACGAACGGCAAAATACGCATCCGATTCTGCGGCGCTTACCTTTTCCACCGTTCCTTCAATCCGTATCTGCCGCTCCAGCTCTACGTAAAAGAACGTCAGGGCCGCAACCGGATGTGCCGCCAGTTCGTGACCTTTGCGGCTTTCATAATTTGTATAGAAAACAAATCCGGTTTCGTCTGCCTCTTTCAGCAGTACAATCCGGCCGGCCGGTTTTCCTTCCGCATCGACCGTGGCCAGGTGCATGGCATTTGGTTCGGGCAGCCCTGCCGTGCGGGCTTCGTCAAACCACCGGTGAAACTGAAGGACCGGATCCGGCAGTACATCGGTAATATCTAATCCGGCAAGGGTATAATCCCGCCGCATACCGGCAATTACAGTTGACATATTTTTAAAAAGTTAAATACAGAGTCTGTGACACCTGAAATCACTGTAAAATGAGTAATTTTCTCGCTTTCAGCCACTGATAAAAATCACACTGAAGTCCAAAACAGGACCCGTTCCCGAAAAAAAAGGGGGAATTAAGTTGGCATATGAAGCCAAATCCCATATTTCCGCTTTTTCTTTGTACTTTTGCAAAAGTAATCGGTACGCTCCCAACATGGCAAACGAAGAAAAAGAAATCAAAGATCAAGAGGATTTGACCAGTAAGTCAGCCGGTATGTTGGAACTGGATGTAACAGAAGACGCTGCTGCCCGCTCTGCGGATCAGGATGTAACAGAAGACGCTGCTGCTCAGTTCAACCAAACCGAAACAGCAGAATCGGCTGAACCTACAGTCACTGAACCCGCAGCATCAGCCGCTGCTGAAGAAACACCCGAAGAGTCGGTTACCACCGAAGTGAGTAACGAAGCCCCTGCGGACGAAACGGCACCCGCCGCGGAAGCTGCCGCTGAGGTTACCGAAACGGCTCCCGAAGCGACGGCTCCCGAAGCTTCTGTTCCTGAAGAGCTTGTTGCCCAATATGCTGACATCCCCGACCTGGGTGATGATGCACCGGCAACGGCTGTAGCTGACTACAGCCAGTTCTCGAAACAGGACTTTGTTGATTTGCTGGATAAGCAGCTGACTACTCTGAAAGCCGAATCGGTTTCGCCCGGCGATTTTAAGCGGGCTGACGATGTACTCAAGGAGGTTAAGCCGCTTTTCGATCAGATCAAGCAGGGAGAGCGTTCGGCTGCGCTGCAGAAGTATGTTCAGGAAAACGAATCAGAAGAAGGATTCAGTTTCAGATTTGATGGCACTGCCACCCAGTTTGATGATCTGTACAAGCAGATCAAAAATCTGAAAAACACGTTTTTCCAGAACTTAGACAAAGCCAAAGACGCCAATTTCGCCAGTAAAACCGAGCTGCTCCGTCAGCTGCGCGAACTGGTTGAAAACGACGAGAATAATGCCGGTGATCCGAAAACCAGCTGGAATGAATTCAAACGGATTCAGGACGAATGGAAGGCTGCCGGTAATATCAACTCTCCGCACAATGCTACGCTGTGGGCTACGTACCACGCGCTGGTTGACCGTTATTACAGCAACCGGAATATCTACTTTGAACTGAAAGAGCTTGACCGTAAGCGGAATTCATCGCTGAAAATCGAGGTGATTGAAAAAGTAGAAACACTGGCAAAAGAGGCGGCGGGCAAATCAGTAACCCGTCAGGTGATTGACGAAGCCAATTCCCTGTTTGAAGAGTACAAACACATTGGTCCTGCTCCTAAAGCAGAGCAGGAGCTGTTGTGGCAGCGTATGAAAGCCGCGCTGGACGCGTTGTATGAAAAACGCCGCGAACAGACGGAAGAACAGCGTAAGGAAGCCGCTCAGCTCTACGAAGCAAAATCTACCATTTACGAAACACTGATTCCGTTTACATCTTTCAGCTCATCGTCAATCAATGAGTGGAATGACAAAACGAAAGAGGTGATGGCGATCCAGGAACAATGGAATGCCATCAAAGGCTCTATGCCGCGTGAAGAAGGGAAAGAGCTGAGCAAAAAATTCTGGTCATCCCTGAAAACGTTCTTCCACAACAAGGGCGAGTTCTTTAAAGAACTGGAAAGCAAGCGTGAGCAGAACCTGAAACTCAAAACCAGCCTTTGCGAGCAGGTAGAAGGTATTCTTGAATCAGGCGACGACACCCCCGAAGCAACGCAGACGGTTATCGAACTGCAGCGTCAGTGGAAATCAATCGGTCAGGTTCCGGAGAAACACAAGAACACAATTTTTGACCGCTTCAAGCAGGCCTGTGATTCTTTCTTTAACCGGAAACGCAACAAGAATCAGGAAGTAGAGCGCGAGTTTGAAGAAAATCTTGCGAAGAAAATTGCCCTGATCGAACGTATTGAAGCAACGGCTAAAGAAGGCGGCGATCTGTCTCAGCTGAATGCGTTCAAGAAAGAATGGTCGGGTATCGGGTTTGTTCCGAAAAAAGACATGCAGAGTACGCAGAAACGGTACATCAACGCGATCAACTCGCTGGTAGGTGCAACCGGTAAACTTTCTTCGAAAGAGAAAGAACGTGTGATGCAGGAAAACGAAGCCGAGTTCTCACGCGATCGCGGTGACCGTGACAGTGGTTCACGGGGTGGCAATTTCAATCGTGGAGAAGGTGATATCCGTCGCCGGATCTCTACCCTGGAAAATGACATCGCTACGTACCGGAACAACATCGAGTTCTTTGCCCGCTCGAAAAATGCGGACAAACTGAAAGCAGATATCGAAAAGAAAATCGCTTCGGCACAAGCCCAGCTGAATGACCTTCGCCAGCAGTTGAAGGCCTCTCAGGGCTAGTCCGGACAGGAAACTTTTTTGCAAAAAAGAAGAGACTGGCAAGCTGTCAGTCTCTTCTTTTTTGCCGTTACTTCAACTCCTGACAAACACAAACCGCCGTATCGCGCGTTATTTCACACTCCCCCCTTTTTTAAGCCCGACCTTTACAGGCCCTGGCTGTCAGCTAGCCACGTGATGAGACGGCTTAGGCTATAAGCAGGCAGAATGGCTATTTTTTTTGCATTTTTTCAACCAAATAAGCCCCTATTTTTCAGGATAGTACGTTCTTTTGGGATTTATTGAAGGTTTTTTTTCGTTCCTGCACTTGCGTCATATTACTAAACGCACTACTTTTGTGCCACAATTAAGGAAAACGCTCCGCCAACGGACAAGCCTTAAACGTAAAGCCTCCATAGCTCAGCTGGTAGAGCAACTGACTTGTAATCAGTAGGTCGTTGGTTCGATCCCGACTGGGGGCTCTAAATCAGAAATGATTTAGTGATTCAGGGTCATATATCGTTAATCGCCCGTTAACATTGCCTCCATAGCTCAGCTGGTAGAGCAACTGACTTGTAATCAGTAGGTCGTTGGTTCGATCCCGACTGGGGGCTCTAAAATCAGAAATGATTTAGTAATTCAGGGTCACATATCGTTAATCGCCCGTTAACATTGCCTCCATAGCTCAGCTGGTAGAGCAACTGACTTGTAATCAGTAGGTCGTTGGTTCGATCCCGACTGGGGGCTCTCTTTAAGGCACGCAGCATATGCTGCGTGCTTTTTTGTTATTCCTCTCCCCCGCCCGGTGGCTTCAGTTTTCCAAGATCCAGTGATTTTGTCAGCGTTGTCCGGAATACCGCGTTGCGGAAACGGATCTGATCCGCGGTCCCTATTGTTTTATCACTTTCGCTCATATTGGGATCACCGGCAAGGGACATCCTTATTTCCCCTTCAATTTCTTTGCTGACCGGATCATAGCGCGTAATCCGGATCCAGTTATTCCGTTTTGTCTCCCGGTAATATCCGCGTACAACACCACTATTAACCCTGGGGATCAAAAACGCAAAATATGAATGCCTGCGTTTGCCGGTAAAGCAGTTATCCAGTTTATAAAGTTTATGCTTTCCCGTCTTCAACGGAATAAAATCAATGAGGAGTGACTGCGTTTTTGAACAGTCCTCCAGACAACCGGTTGGTTTTTCAAACCGTTTACTATACCATTCACTGACCTGGTACGGTAAATCCGTATAGGCATACAACAGAAATTTGTTTTGTGTACACGGATCGGCCTGGTTGGAGCGGATTTCGACGGCCTGTACCTTACCATACCAGGGTTCGTTGTTCAGTTCGGCGGTGATCGGATAGGGCGATGAGGACGATAACCTGGCCGAAGAACAGCCGGCCAGGGCGGCACAGCTTACAGCAAGGACCAGTTTCTTAATACCATGATGGCGTTTGTTCATGCGGAATGGGTGAAGCAGTTTTACCTGCTTAATATACAGGATACTTATCAGAAATTTCCCGCAAACGTCCGTTTTGTTTTTAAATCCCGCAACTGAAACGAGTCAATCGTACCGATGCCGGCAAACTGGATCTTCGCGCCGTAAATCCGGCGGAGCGGTTGCCGGTAACGGGCCTGATACACCTGCCGGTCGTTAATAAACAAGCGGACAACCTGCTGCTCCACCCGAAAGGTCAGTTTGCCGCCCCTGCGCAGATCAGCCCCCAGAAAACTCAGATCGTCATGCTGTCCGTTTTTGTACTTTTCGGCCAGTTGCAGATCAATCCAGTGAACGCAGCCGGGACGCATCACATCAAAACTATGCAAGGCTGACTCGCCGAAGACGGTAACGCCGATCTCTGAACAACGAACACCTGCCCGCTCGGGCGAAGTTTTCACAACGGTAGTCAACTCAAAGTTATCGCCATCTACCGGCGTTGGCCGGGTGTTGCAGAACTCCACAAAAAATGTCCGGTTTGTATCGATACCGGCATGCATCACTTCCAGCGTACTGACATATAACCGGCCGTTGTTTCTCCCCTGCTGCAAAATCGGGTAAACCCGCGTCGAATCGTGCATCATTGTTCCGGTAGCCGTCCAGCCATTTGTAACCAGATAAACCACCGCCGAATCGAGCACAACATCGTCCTGCCACAAGGTGGCGTAGTACCGTCCGGGACGTTCGTAGTAATGCGTATAGACACTGTCGCCGCGTTCGATTCGCCGCCGTTTCCCGTCCCCGAATTTCAGGGTCAATCCGGTTATGTCCCCGCCTACCTCCGGACGGATAGCAAATACGGCCGAGTGTGGATTCTCGCCCACAGGATTGCTGCATACCAGCGTTGCACCGGATATTTTCCCCTGTCCGGTCCGGATCAGCAAAACGGCGGTCAGCATGATGGCGACCACCAGCCCCGCCCATAGAAACCACCGTGCCGTTTTTCCTTTTTGTACCGCAGGGCCGGAGATGGTCGGCGGCTCCGTAATAACCGGTTCCGGCACAACGATTACCGCTGCGGGTACGGTCAGCTCCCGTATCTGTTCTTCCAGTGCCGTCCGCTGTACAAACTCATCCCAATCCGGATAACCGATGTATAACGCCAGTACATCGCGGGTAGCCTTCTGGGGATAGTAACGGGCATCGGTTTTAATTTTCCCGAAAATACGTTTCAGCGTATTCGGGCTGATCCGCACGTGGCTTTTCTTAAACAGAATACGCTCCAGCTCCACATAGTCGCCGTTGGTCCATGTGTTCCGGTCCGGCTTCCCGTATGTTTCGCTGATCCGCCGGCAACAAACGTCCAGAAAATGAAACTGTACGGCTACATCCTGTTGTCCATTCTTCGCCATCATAACGTTTAATATACTAAAATCCAGCCAATTATCTTGTCCATTTTTTTGAACAACAGTTTGGTCAGGCCATCTCTACAGTCTTCGTTTCGTCCAATTATACCTTTGTATATGCTCATTAGGATAGTCCTGCAGGCTGGTATAATCGGCATAAAAACTATAAATATCGAACTAAAATGCGACAAAAACTTTTACTCTGTTGCTTACTTTTCCTGAGCTGGCCTACCTTCCTGCTGGCTCAGAGCCGGCTGATTACCGGAAAAGTCACCGATGAGTCTGCCAACGGGCTGCCGGGGGTCAGCATTGTCGTAAAGGGAACACAGCGCGGTACGGTTACCGATGCCACCGGACACTATCAGTTAAGTGTACCTGCCACCGGTCAGGTTCTACTAACCTACTCCTTTGTAGGCTACCAGCCGGCAGAAACGCCCCTTACCGGACAATCGACCGTCAACATAACCTTAAAGCCGGATGAACATTCGCTGGAGGAGGTTGTGGTGGTGGGTTACGGCACACAGAAGAAAAAAGACTTAACGGGAGCCCTTTCCACGATTGAATCAAAAGAGGTAGGTGGCCGGCAGACAGTACAGGTGTCGGATGCCCTTCAGGGGAGCATCGCCGGGGTATCGGTCACACGCAGCAGCGGTGCGCCCGGGGCAAGTTCGTCCATCCTGATCCGCGGCATTACCACCCTCGGTACCAACAGCCCGCTCATTATCCTTGACGGCGTACCGGTCAGCAACATCGATAACGTCAACCCGAATGACGTTGAAACAATAACCGTGCTGAAGGATGCCGCCTCCGCCGCCATTTACGGGTCCAGGGGGGCAGCGGGCGTGGTCCTGATTACAACCAAACGGGCGAAAGAAGGCAGCAGCAGCTTCGAGTACAACGCCGAATACGGTGTTCAGAAGGCAACCGCCTTACCGGCCTACGTAAACGCTCCGGAATACATGCGCCTGTTTAACGAGCAGGCAACCAACGATGGGTCGGCCGCAGGTCCCTACGCGCAGGATTACATCACGAACTTTGACAAATATAACCGCGAAACACCTGACAAATTCCCGTTTGCCAATACCGACTGGCAGAAAATGGTCATGACCCGTACGTATGCGCCCAGGGTACGGCATGATCTGGTATTTACGATGGGGACCGGCAAAATCAAAACCAAGGCATCGCTGGGCTATACAAAGCAGGATGCGTTCTATACCAATTATTCCTACGAACGCTATCTGTTCCGGGTCAACAATGACCTTCAGATAAACAGTAAACTGGCTGTCAATCTGGACGTTGCCTACAAGCGGACGGGTACGGTCAATCCTGTTACTAACCCAATTTATGAGGCACGGGTCATGCCGCCGGTTTACGACGATTTCTATTCGGACGGGCGGTACGCTTTGGGCAAAGACGGTCGGAATCCGATTGCCCAGCTCAACGAAGGGGGTACCAACCGGGGCACGTATAACCAGATCATGGGCCGGCTGGCTTTCAACCTGAAGCCCGTTGACGGCCTGACGCTGACCGCCCTGATTTCGCCGACGATTGACCTCGATAAAACCAAAGGCTTCTCAAAACGGATTCTCTTCACGAATCCGGATGGCAGTGCCAGCTCGTTCAGCAACCAGGCACGGACAGTCCTGACCGAGGGCCGCAATGAAGGGCTGTTGCTGACCGGTCAGTTGCTGGCGAGCTATGCAAAAACCTTTGCCGGCGGCCACTCCCTTGACGTACTGGCCGGGTACGAGGAAATTTACAATAAAACTGAATCCCTCAGCGCCTCCCGCAGCGGTTTCGCCCTGAACGATTTCCCCTACCTGAACGCAGGATCAATTGAGTTGCGCGACAACGCCGGCAGTGCCGGTGAAGTAGGCCTGCAATCGGCATTCGGACGGCTGAAATACGATTATAAAAGCAAATATTACCTCCAGGGTAACCTGCGCTACGATCAGTCGTCGCGGTTCAGCAGTCAGTACCGCGGGGCATTATTCCCGTCGGTTTCGGCGGGATGGGCGCTGTCGGAAGAATCATTCCTGCGGGGTGTCAGCTGGTTGTCGTTTCTTAAACTCAGAGGGTCTTACGGTACCGTCGGGAACGAACGCATCGGGAATTATCCGTATCAGGCCACTATCAGCTTCAGCAACGCCCTGTTTTACCAGAACGGCGTGGTTGTTCCGCTGAACGGCGGTGCACAGGTGGATTATGCCGTGCAGAATATTTCCTGGGAAACAACCCGTACGGCCGACGTCGGGGTGGATGCCTCTTTCTTTAAAAACCGGCTCAACCTGACGGCCGATTACTACCGCAAACGGACATACGACATTCTGCTGGCACTGGATATCCCGCTTTACCTGGGCTATGAACGTCCGCAGCAAAACGCCGGTATTCTGGATGTCAAAGGCTGGGAACTCGAAACCAGCTGGCGGGACCGCATCGGCAAGGTCAATTATTCGGTAGCCGTTAATCTTTCGGACGCCAAATCAAGGATTGTTGACCTGAAAGGCACGCAGATTCTGGGCAGCCAGTCGACCTTTAAAGGCAGTGAGTTTAACGAATGGTTTGGCTACCGGTCGGCCGGACTGTACCAGACAACCGACGAAGCCAACAACTCCCCGCGGCTGAACACCACTATTACGGCCGGGGATGTCCGTTACGTTGACCAGAATAATGACGGCAAAATTACCCCCGACGACAAGGTGCTGCTTGGCGGCTCCCTCCCGCGCTACCTCTATGGCAGCACCCTGCGGTTCGACTATAACGGATTTGACCTGGGCATCGTGATGCAGGGCGTCGGCAAAAAGCGGAGCCGGTTGCCGGACGACATTGCCCGGCCTTTTGCCGAAGCGTTCGGCAATGTTCCGCAGGATATGGTTGGTAACTTCTGGAGCAAAACCAACACGGCCGAACAGAATGCTGCGGCCCGTTACCCGAGGCTCTCAACCCAGTCGCTGAGTGCCAACTACGAAATGTCCGATTTCTGGCTGGTCAGCGGCGCCTACTTCCGCGTGAAGAACATTACCCTTGGCTATACCCTGAAAAATAATCTGCTGAAAAAGGCCGGTCTCCAGTCGACCCGTATCTACGTGGCGGCCAACGATATTTTTGCGGTCCATCATTTTCCGAAATACTGGGACCCTGAGGTCGGTGGCTCCTCCTACCCGATCGTGACCACCCTGATGGCCGGGGTAACACTTAAATTCTGATGCGGATTCGATCACAAACGCTTAACACAGACAAACGATGAAAAAACTTTCAGGCATATTACTTCTGGCCGCAGGTCTGAGTGCCTGTCACTCCCTCGATCTGAATCCCCTGTCAGAACCCTCAACGGCTACGTTTTATGCGAACCAGACAGAACTGGAACTGGCCGTCAACGACTTATACCGGCTGGATTTCTGGGGTAACGACAACGAACAGTTTACCGACAATTACTGGCACCGCGGGCAACTGGGCAACAGTGTGACGTTCGGGACGATGAATGCCGACGATGCCACGGTACAGACCTACTGGTCTGTCTGCTACAAGGCCATTGCGCGGGCTAACTCGTTTCTGGCCAATAAAGACCGCGCGGCCGCCAATACACCGGCGAGCGTGCTGAAACAGCTGGAGGCTGAAATGCGGTTGATCCGGGCCTATCAGTATACGCGGCTCATTACCCACTTCGGCGATGTACCCCTGATTACACAACCCTTAACACTGGAAGAATCGTATACGGTTACCCGGTCTCCGCAGGCCGACGTGCTCCGGTTTATCAACACTGAGCTGGATATTGCCATTGCCGCCCTGCCCCAGTCCTATCCGGTCTCAGGGGTAAAACGGCTGACAAAAGGCGCGGCTCTGGCCATCAAGGCCCGTACGGCCCTCTATACCGGCAACTGGGCCGTGGCCAAAGAAGCCGCTCAGGCAATTATGCAGTTTACGGGTGCCGGTGCCTACACGCTGCACAGCGACTACAGCCAGCTGTTCCTGAAGGCCGGTGAAACAAGCAATGAGCTGATCATCAGCATTCCGCGCGATGAAGCCCAGAAGGTATTTACGTCAGGCGATCCGGTCCGGGACCAGTTACCCAGGGTAACCGGCGGCTACGGGGCTCAGATTCCGACCCGCGAAATGGTCGATGCCTATGAATGCCGCGACGGAAAAACTATCGACAAGTCGCCGTTGTATAATCCGAAGGACCCTTTTAAAAACCGTGATCCGCGGCTAACGGCTTCTATTGTTGAATTTGGTACCCCGTGGCTCGGGTATACCTACCAGCCTCACCCTGACTCAACGACAGTTTTCAGCGCTAAAGACAACAAGCGGGTCCAGAATCTCGATACCCGGTCTGTGGCGGCCTTTGCCAGCTTTACCGGTTTTCTCTGGAAAAAAGGCGTTGACCAGTCCTGGGCCGATAAGCGCAGCGAAGATAATGATGCCATTATCTGCCGGTATGCTGAAATCCTGCTGACGTATGCCGAAGCCAAAATCGAACTGAACGAGATCGACGCCAGTGTCCTGAACGCCATCAATCAGGTCAGGGCCCGCGCCTACGGGGTACCGGTAGGCCAGACCAGTACCTATCCGGCTGTGACCACAACCAACGCGGCGGAGCTGCGTCAGATCGTGCGGCGGGAACGGCGGGTAGAATTTGCGAAGGAAGGGCTTCGGTATATGGACCTGATCCGCTGGCGGTTAGCCGAAAAAGCCCTGACCCGGCCCGTCATCGGCCTACCCGATCCGGCAGTGCAGAACCGCAGTAAATGGCCGTTTCCGGGTGCTACCCCGCTGGATGCCGACGGCATTGCCGACTACAGTGGCTTCGGAACGGATGTGAAGGTGGTTGCCCAGCGGAATTTCGATAAAACACGGCAATATCTCTGGCCGGTGCCTGCCCTTGAGCGGCGTGTTAACCCCAACCTGACCCAGAATCCAGGCTACTAATCCGTTTATACAACCTGAATTACTCCGATATAAATCAACATGAAACGATCCATAGTAACGGGGCTTTCCCTGCTGACGGCCCTGACGCTGGCAGCCCAGCCCAAACCCCATAAATCCTACAGCGGTGTGTATCCGCACCTGGCGATGTACAACAACGAGGGCGAATGCGGTACCGGTGCCGTCGTCCCGTGGGCAAGCCGGCTCTGGGTGGTTACCTACGGGCCTCACCTGCCGCTTGGCTCTTCCGACAAGCTGTATGAAATTACCCCGGACCTGACGCAGATCGTCCGCCGCGAAAGCATCGGCGGCACCCCGGCCAACCGGATGATTCACCCCGAAAGCAACCAGCTCTTCATTGGGCCCTACGCCATTGATGCACAGGCCAATGTCCGGACAATACCGTATTCAGCCATGCCCGGCCGGCATACCGGCAACGCCCGGCACCTGACCGATCCGGCCCGCCGGATTTATTACGGTACGATGGAAGAAGGCTTCTACGACCTTGATGTTACGACCTTAACCCCTGTTCTGCTTTACGAAGACGGGAATACGAAACACAAAAAAGGCGTTGACGAAACCGGCAACCAGCCCACGGCTCTGCTGCCGGGCGCTCACGGCAAAGGCCTCTATTCGGGTCAGGGAGTGATGGTGTATTCCAATAACGGAGAACCAGGCGATCAGGCACTGAAACAGTTTGATATCCCGGCGGGGGTACTTGCCGAATGGGACGGACGGCAGTGGCACGTGATCCGGCGTAACCAGTTCGTGGAAGTCACGGGACCGGGCGGTATTACCGGCAATGCCCGACCCGAAACCGACCCGATCTGGGCCACCGGCTGGGACCATAAATCGGTTTTGCTGGGGGTGCGCGACAAAGCCTCCGGCTGGCAGTTTTTCCGGTTGCCGAAAGCCAGCCACAGCTACGACGGCGCACACGGCTGGAACACTGAGTGGCCACGCATCCGCGACATCGGCAGCACCGGTAAACCCGATTATCTGATGACGATGCACGGCCTGTTCTGGCATTTTCCGGGGGAGTTTTCCGCGCAGAAAACGGGCGGCATCCGGCCCGGATCGGCCTATCTGAAAGTCATCGGTGACTTCACCCGCTGGAATAACCAGCTCGTTTTCGGGTGCGATGATTCGGCCCAGAAGGAGTTTCTGAACAAACGGCATGCAAAGGGCGACATCGAGGGTCCCGGGCAGTCAAACTCTAACCTCTGGTTTACTCCCCTGACGCTGCCCGATCAGCTGGGACCGGCCACCGCTGAAGGGGCCGTCTGGCTCAACGAACCCGTTAAGGCCGGTGAAACCTCGGAACCATTCCTGTTTGCCGGCTGGAAAAACCGGTCTGCCTGGGTGCAGAATCACGGCAATGAAGCCCTCAACCTGACCTTTGAAACCGATCAGGCCGGAAACGGCAACTGGGCAACGCTTAAAACCATCGCAGTTGCTGCCGGTCAGGCCATTCAGCTCCCGTTTGATAACCGGATGCAGGGCGAATGGATACGGGCACGGATTAACAAGCCATCGACCATGACGGTCCATTTTTACCTGGCCGGTGAAGATACCCGCACAGCCCCGGCCTCAGCGAACCCGCTGTTTACCGGTCTTGCGCCCGTTACGTCATCCGCCGCGCTGGGCGGGACACTCTACGGACTGGGTACTAACCGGCGGGCGCTGGGCCTGAATGCCTGCCGGTTCAACGGGGCACAGGCAACCGACATCGGGTATTATGAGCTGGATGGCGCCATGCAGCTTACCCGTAAAGACGATCCGGCAACCAGTGCGTTTATTACCAGTAAGTTTGCTATTCCGCAGCAGGCCGTCACAATTGATGAAGCCAGTGTACTGATTACCGACGATAAGGGCCGGCGCTGGCGGCTCCCCAAGGGCAATGAGGCATTTACCGGCCTTACCCGGCAGGCAGCCCTGCGCATCTGCCGCGAAGTAGCCACGGAACGGGATTTGCTGAACTGCCACGGGACATTCTACGAACTTCCGGCCGAAAATGCCGATGGGTATGCTAAAATCCGGCCGGTTGCCTCACACAATCTGCGGATAAACGACTATGCTTCCTACCGGGGCCTGCTTGTCCTGACCGGTATTGATCCGGAAAACACGGCCAATAATCCGCACATCATCGTCTCTGATGATAAAAAAGCAGCCGTCTGGGCGGGTGTCATCGACGATTTATGGACGTTAGGCAAGCCAACGGGGTACGGAGGGCCGTGGAAACATACACCGGTGACGGCTAACGAACCGTCTGACCCCTATCTGATCGGTTTCTATGATCAGCGGAGCCTCGAACTGGCTCATTCAGCCGGTGAGCCGGTCACGTTTACGATCGAAGCCGATCCCGTTGGAACCGGTGTGTGGATGCCTTACAAAACCATCAAGGTTGGTGCAGGCAAGTCCGCTAACTTTAGCTTTCCTGCTGATTTTCAGGCGAGATGGGTCCGGTTTAAGGCTAGTCGTCCGTGTCAGGCTACGGCTTTGTTGCAGTATAGATAGTTGATAAGTAGAACGGAACACGATTCCGTTCTACTTATTTTACGCGTTGCGTGGATTATTCAAAATAGGGTATCAGGCAGGGTATATTTTTCAGAGCCCCGACTTTTTACAATGTAAGTAAACCGTCTGTTTTCAGGGCTTAGTTTGCTTTTTCTCTGTCCTAATCGCATATCCGATGCCTCTATTTTCTCTGACCCGGGAACAGATCCGGCAATACCATCAGGATGGTTATCTGATCGTCCCCGGATTTTTAGATGCAGCCGAAACGGTCCGGCTGTATTCGGTAGCCATTGACGATCAGGCCGCCAGTAAAAACGCTATCAATGTGAACGACAGTACCGGTAAGCGCAGTAAACTGTCGCTCTGGTACAAACCCGGCAATGACGTTTACGGGTTACTCACCCGCAGCCGGCGCTTGGTCGAAGCCGTGGACGCCCTGCTGGACGGCACAGCTCCCGTCTGTCATTTCCACTCGAAACTGATGCAGAAGGAACCACGGGTCGGCGGTGCCTGGGAGTGGCATCAGGATTACGGCTACTGGTATAAAAACGAATTTCTGTTTCCGGACCAGATGATGTCGGTCATGATTGCCATCACGGATGCCAACCGCGAAAATGGCTGTCTGCAGGTCATTAAGGGGTCACACAAGCTGGGACGGGTCGAGCACGGGTTTGCCGGGGAACAGGTTGGCGCTTCGCAACGGTTTGTCGATCTGGCCCTGAAAACGATGCCGCTGGAGTTTGTGGAGCTGAAGGCCGGTGATGCCTTGTTTTTTCACAGCAACATTCTGCACCGGTCCGAGGCCAATCTGTCTGACCACGCCCGCTGGTCGCTTATTTCCTGCTACAACCGGCAGTCGAACACGGGCTATAACGAAGTCGCTTCGGCGATGGCCTGTGTTACACCGATTGACGTGGTATCCGACGATGCCCTGGCAACGCAGGTAGCGGCCGGCTTGACCGAAGCCGAAGCCAATTTTCTGGCCAAAGAAGATGATTTAGCGTTAAAATAATCCGGTCAGCAGTGGCCGGGCCAACCACCTTTTCACATACCTATGCAACTTCATTTTTTCTGCCCCAGATGGGGTCAGGAACATATCCCGTGGCCGGTATTTGCCCAAAAAGCAGCCGATGCAGGGTATCACGGCATTGAGGTCGGTCTTCCGTCGTCGGCGCAGGAACTGGATACCATGCTGGATGCACTGGCAAAACATAATCTGCAGCTGATCGGGCAGCACTGGGAAACCAAAGAGCCGGATTTCGACCGGCATTATGCGGAGTATGACCGGCGAATCCGGGCACTGGCAGCGGTAAAGCCCCTGTTTATCAATAACCAGACGGGCAAAGACTACTACACATTTGAGCAAAACGCCCGGTTAATTGCCCTGGCCGACCAGATTGCGGCGGAAACCGGCGTTCCTGTCATACACGAGACACACCGCGGTAAATTCAGCTTTGCCGCGCACATTACCCGCATGTACCTTGAGCAGCTTCCGTCGCTCAGGATCACTCTGGACATATCACACTGGTTTACCACGGCCGAGACCTACCTGGACGATCAACCGGAAGCCGTTGCACTCGCCATTAGCCGGACCGATCACATTCACAGCCGGGTGGGCTTTATCGAAGGACCACAGATTGTGGACCCCAGAGCGCCGGAGTGGCAGGACGTGGTCGGCCACCATCTGGCGCTCTGGGACCGCATCATTGAACAACGCGCCGCCGCCGGCCATGCCGTCACGACGATTACGCCGGAATTCGGCGCTCCCCCCTACCTGCTCTTACTTCCCTACACCCGTCAACCCCTCGTTGACCAGTGGGAAATCAACCACTACATGATGACGATGCTGCAGGAGCGGTATCAGCATCCTTAATGATCTACCAGCCAGGGAGTCTGAAGACTCCCTGGCTGGTGATAAACTGACTTCTTTGCCCTCTCTGTACGGCCCGGGAACAGTCACACGGTCGCTTCTGCCTTAGGGCCGTTTAATAATTTCCCGCCGTTTTTAATAAAAAACGATCATGTATTTTTATCGGGTACACGCCATTAATTAATGGCATTCTGCTTTTTTATATTGGGTAGTTTTCTATATTTGCCGGTGAGGGTTTTAGCGTTGCCGATACGCTAAATAAGCCGGAAAAGCCTTTTTTCGGCAATAACGCACTGATTCTCAGAGGTAGGTATAAAACAAAAAAAGAGTCATCAATTGATGACTCTTTAGTAGCGGGGAGCAGGATCGAACTGCCGACCTTAGGGTTATGAATCCTACGCTCTAACCAGCTGAGCTACCCCGCCTTGTTTCATAGTGCAAAAGTACACAAAATATTTATTCGCGCAACTTATATCATTGAGTTTCGCATTAAAATTCTTTTACCTTTGCTTACAGGCGTTTGCCGACTCAGGTCCCTTAACCGGCTGTTCCGGCTGGTTATTAACAAGATAGGCAGATAGCCCATGTAGCAAGCTGGTACATAAAAAAAATTATTCAGGTATGGAAAAATTTAAGTTTGTAACCGAATACGAGTTCCGGGCATCCCCGAAAATGCTCTTCCCCTACATTAGTACTGCTTCCGGCTTGTCTCAATGGTTCGCATCGAAAGTAAATACGCTTTCTGACCACAAATACGATTTTCAGTGGGATAACGAAAGCCACATTGCCCGACAGGTTTCCCTGCGGCAGAATAAAAGTGTCCGTTTTGAGTTTCTGGACACCAGTGAGTCAGGACATGATAACAACTATGTCGACTTCCGCATCGACCAGAGCGAGCTCACCCAATCGACGTTCCTGCGTATAACGGACTATTCAACGAATCTCGACGAAGAAGAACTCAATGACCTTTGGGATGGTTTACTGGATAAACTAAAGGAAATTGTCGGCAGTTAACCGACGTGAATAATGCATACTGTCTTTGTTAACGTTTTTTAAGCAATCTACCCGTTACACTGTACACTATCCATTATACATTTACGCATGAAACGAATTGATAAGCTGATTTTAACCTCGTTTTGGGGGCCGTTTGTTCTGACCCTGTGTGTGGTCATCTTTATTTTCCTCACGCGGCTCCTGATGTTTTACATTGACGACTTTGTTTCTAAAGACATTACGCTGGTCACCTTTGGCCGCCTGTTATTTTTCTTCTCACTATTAACCATTCCAACTGCTCTCCCGCTGGCCACGTTGCTTTCTTCGCTGATGACCTACGGCAATCTGGGTGAGTTTTTTGAGCTGACTGCCATGAAAAGCGCGGGCATATCACTGACCCGCGCCATGCGCCCGCTCCTGATTGTGGCGGTACTGATCAGCGTTTTCTCGTTCTGGTTTAACAACTACGTTTCGCCGTGGGCTAACCTTAAAGGGTACAGTCTGTTGTATGATATACGGACTACCAAAGCCACCCTCAACCTTAAGGAAGGTATTTTTTACAATGACCTGCCGGGCTACAGCATTAAAGTCGATAAAAAAGCAAAAGACGGCGTGTCGCTCAAAGGGCTGGTTATCTACAAGCATTCTACATCCGGCATGGAAACCGGCAATCGTGAGGTAATCCTCGCTGATTCTGGTAAAATGTATACCGCGCAGGATAACTCGTATCTTGTATTCGAGCTATACCACGGCAATGATTATCAGGAATATACGGACGGAAGAAGTGTTTCGTATACGGGTACCGGAACCAAACCGACCCAGTTTATCCGGAATGGCTTCAACCATTATAAACTCATTATCGGCCTTGAATCATTCGGTCTGAAACGCACTGACGAACAACAGTTTGAGTACCACGAGTTTATGAAAAATCTCGGTGAGCTCACTTATACTACTGATTCGCTGAAAAAAGACCTGAAGAGTACGAGCCAGAGTGTAGCAACGACTTCGAAACAGTATTATAACTATCAGTTCAAGCCAAACTCAGCCGTTATGCCGGGGAAAGAGCCGCTGAAAGACGGCAAATGGGTGGATTCGCTGCTTGCCAGAAACAGAGCGGTTCCCTACGATCTGGCCCAGGCAGCGCTTACCCAGGCCCAGAGTGTGCTGGGCTATGCCTCATCGAACATCACGTATCTGACTGAAAAACAAAAGACCGTTTATAAATACGAACTGGAAAGTCACCATAAATTTACGCAGGCCCTCTCCTGCTTTGTTCTGTTTCTGATTGGTGCTCCCCTGGGAGCCATTATCAAAAAGGGCGGGTTTGGCTTACCGGTACTGGTATCCATAGTGTTTTTCGTGCTGCTGTATGTATTGACAATCAACGGCGATAAGCTGGCGAAAGACGGTGTCGTATGGGTGCCGGTCGGTGCCTGGCTACCGAACGCACTGCTGCTGCCGGTAGGACTCTATTTTATGCGGCAGGCCCGCCACGACTCGCGTATTTTTGATAAAGATGTCTACGTGATTGCCTGGGAGCGTTTCCGGAAACGATTTGCGGCATGGCGTATGAAAGGCAAAACACAAATAGCCTGACATACAGTGTCTTTTACAATAGTCCTCGTAATTTATTACCGGCTATTGTATCATTTTAATCGTTTTTTGCTTACCTTTGCGTTTTCTAAATTTTTTCAGTAAACTTAACGCTGTCTGACGATGTATTTAACGAACGACAAAAAGCAGGAAATCTTTGCTAACCAGGGTTTCAAGAAAAGTCCGGAAGACACTGGTTCGGCGGAATCTCAGATCGCGCTGTTTACATACCGGATTGCCCACCTGACAGAACACCTGAAAGTGCACAAGCACGATTACGGTACTCGCCAGGGGCTGCTTAAACTGGTAGGTAAGCGTCGCCATCTGCTCGATTACCTCGCACAAAAAGACATTACTCGCTACCGGGCTATTATTGCTCAGCTGGGCATCCGGAAGTAAGTATACATAATCAGGGAATTTACCGATGGTAGATTCCCTGATTTTTTGCTTTTACATAAGTAAGTCAATACCAATCCGGTAACACTTCACTTAGTTATCCCATTTAATAATATTTAAGCGGTAAAGCGGCCGGAGAAGTCATTTTAGAGGTTTTAAAGCTGTTGTAGCGCGTTTCTACGTATATGTTTCAAATCACCACCCAGTCTGTCCCGCTTCCTGACGGACGTGAAATTACCATCGAAACCGGCAAATTAGCCCGTCAAGCTGATGGCGCCGTTGTTGTCCGTCTGGGCGATACTATGCTGCTTGCCACTGTAGTATCCAGCAAAGAAGCTAAAGAGGGCGTTGACTTTTTACCGTTATCGGTTGATTATCAGGAGAAATTTGCGTCGGCTGGCCGGATTCCGGGCAGCTTTCAGCGTCGCGAAGGTAAATTGTCTGACCATGAAGTGCTGATCAGCCGTCTGGTAGACCGTGCCCTCCGCCCGATCTTCCCTGAGGATTATCATGCCGATACCCAGGTAATGATTACCCTGATCTCTGCGGATCCGCAAGTATTGCCTGATGCCCTGGCGGCATTGGCAGCGTCAGCAGCACTGTCCGTTTCTGACATTCCGTTCAACGGCCCGATCTCAGAAGTACGGGTTGCCAAAATTGACGGCGAGTACAAAATCAATCCGTTGATTTCAGAACTGGAACGCGCTTCACTTGACCTGATCGTTGGTGCTACTGAGCAGGACATCTGTATGGTAGAGGGCGAAATGAATGAGTGCTCAGAAGCCGAGGTCCTCGAAGCCCTGAAAGTAGCCCACGAGGTTATTAAACTACAGTGCCAGGCCCAGAAAGAACTGGAATCGAAAGTAGGTAAAACAGAAAAACGTACGTACAGCCACGAAACGCATGACGAAGAATTGCGTACGGCCGTTCGTGCATACTGCTACGATAAAATCTACGACGCGGCCCGTCAGAAACAGACAGTGAAAAAACTGCGCAGCGACGCGTTCAAGGCGATTCAGAACGAATACCTTGACACGTTTGCGGAAGATGCGGAAGTGAATAAAACACTGGTCAAAACGTATTTCAATGATCTGGTCTGGGAAGCATCACGCCGCCTGGTGCTCGATGAGCGCTATCGTCTGGATGGCCGTGTGCTGGATCAGATCCGTCCGATTGTCTGCGAAGCGGATATCTTACCACGCGCCCATGGTTCGTCGCTGTTTACCCGCGGCGAAACGCAATCGCTGACAACCGTTACGCTGGGTACGAAAATGGACGAGCAGATTGTGGATCAGGCTATGTTCCAGGGCTACTCTAAGTTCCTGTTACACTATAACTTCCCTGGTTTCTCAACCGGCGAGGTGAAGCCAAACCGCGGTCCGGGCCGTCGTGAAGTAGGTCACGGTAACCTGGCGCACCGGGCGCTGAAAAAGGTGTTACCTCCTGATGCTGACAATCCATATACAATCCGAATTGTATCAGACATTCTCGAATCAAACGGTTCGTCATCTATGGCAACGGTTTGTGCCGGTACGATGGCCCTGATGGATGCCGGTGTGAAAATCAAAGCGCCGGTTGCGGGTATTGCCATGGGTCTGATTACTGACTCGGAAAAATATGCCGTGTTGTCGGACATCCTGGGTGACGAAGATCACCTGGGTGATATGGACTTTAAAGTAACCGGGACAGAAGCCGGGATCACTGCCTGCCAGATGGATATGAAGGTAAACGGTCTGTCGTATGAGGTGCTGGAGCAGGCACTGGAACAGGCACGTGCCGGCCGTCTCCACATTCTGGGCGAGATGAAGAAGGCTATCAGCGAAGTTCGTGACGATCTGAAGCCACATGCGCCGCGGGCTCACGTGATCAAGATTGAGCAGAGCCAGATTGGTGCCGTTATCGGGCCAGGCGGTAAAGTGGTACAGGAAATCCAGAAAGAATCAGGTACGACGATTGTTATTGAAGAAAAAGACAATGCCGGTTATGTCAGTATCTTCGCCACGAATAAAGAAGGTATGGACAAAGCCATTTCCCGCGTGAAAGGTATTGTCGCCATTCCGGAAATCGGTGAAATTTACGACGGTAAAGTGAAAACAATCATGCCGTTCGGAGCGTTTGTCGAATTCCTGCCGAATAAAGACGGTTTATTGCACATTTCCGAGATTAAGTGGGAACGTCTGGAAGCCATGGAAGGTGTCCTGGAAGTTGGGGAAGAAGTACGGGTTAAGTTGATTGACATTGATAAAAAGACAGGTAAATACCGCTTATCACGTAAGGTCCTCTTACCGAAGCCGGCGAACAAAAATCCATAGGGATTTGTTACTTTTTCGTGTAATCAAACGTCTAAATTTAACGTTATCTACCCATAACACCCGAATTCTCGTACCATGAGGCAGCTAAAAATATCAAAGCAGATTACCAACCGTGAGAGCCAGTCGCTTGACAAGTACCTGCAGGAGATTGGTAAGGTAGATCTGCTCACTCCTGACGAGGAGGTGATTCTGGCACAGAAAATCCGTGAGGGAGACCAACTGTCACTTGAGCGGTTAACGAAAGCCAACCTTCGCTTCGTTGTCTCGGTGGCGAAACAATATCAAAACCAGGGCTTATCGTTGGGTGACCTGATCAACGAGGGAAACCTCGGTCTGATTAAAGCAGCCCAGCGTTTTGATGAAACCCGTGGTTTTAAGTTTATCTCATACGCCGTTTGGTGGATTCGCCAGTCGATCCTTCAGGCATTGGCCGAGCAGTCACGTATTGGTTCGTCTGCCGCTTAACCGTGTCGGTTCTCTGAACAAAATCTCTAAGACCTTCTCGGATCTGGAGCAGAAGTTTGAGCGGGAACCGTCACCGGAAGAACTGGCAGCCGTGCTGGATATCACGCCGGCCGAAGTTGTTGATACCCTGAAAATCTCAGGTCGTCACGTATCGATGGATGCTCCGTTTGTGCAGGGTGAAGAAAACAGCCTGCTCGACGTACTCGAAAACGATGGTGAAGACAAGCCGGATTCAGGTCTGATCAATGACTCCCTGCGGAAAGAAGTACAACGGGCCCTGTCAACGCTGACGCAGCGAGAAGCGGATGTGATTACGTTATACTTCGGTCTGAACGGCGAACACGCGATGACACTGGAAGAGATTGGTGAGAAATTTAACCTGACCCGCGAGCCGCGTTCGTCAGATTAAAGAGAAAGCCATCCGCCGCCTGCGTCATACGTCCCGCTCAAAAGCGCTGAAAACGTACTTAGGCTAGTTATACGCCTGACAAATAGCGAAGCCTCCGGCAAATTGCCGGAGGCTTTTTTTATTCTACACTCAGCGCGTCAATAATTGCTGAAATTTCATCGACTACCTTAGTCGGATTTCCCTCGTATCCCAGCGAACGATAGCGGATATTCCCGTGCTGGTCAATGATGAATTTCATGGGTATTCCCTGCACCCCGAATGCCGATGACATGCGGTTACCCGGGTCCAGCGGCACGGTAAAATTATAGGACTTATTCTGCATAAAGGCCTGTGCCTTCCGGGCCATAGTCCCCGCATCAGCATTGCCCTCCCTGCTGTTTACGAAGAGAAATTTCACATTCGGATTTCCTTTCTGTGCGGCCTGCGCCCGGTTCATGGCCGGAAATAGGGCGACACACGGACCGCACCACGTCGCCCAGAAATCAACGACCACAATTTTCCCTTTCAGGCTTGCCAGCGAAAATACATTCCCTCTCGCATCCCGGACCGAAAAAGACGGAGCCGGTACATTGATAAGCGTGTTCCGTAACAGTTCACGCTGTTTTTTCTTAAAGGGCGCTTCCAGGTCTGTTCAGTAGGTAGTAAAACCGGCCTCCGATTTATTGGTCTGCACGTAAAAATCCCGCAGGGCGGTTCTGATCAACGGAGTAGCGGTACCCGTTTGTACTGCCGACTCCCCTGCCTGCCGGGCTTCGTCCGGCCGGGCAGTTTTCAGCGCACATCGTACCAGAACCTCATTGGCCACCGGATCGGTCTGAAACGGATTCTGCACATCAATGGCTTCCTTGCTCAGCGTATAGCCTTCTTCAAACCGTTCCTGCGCGGCAACAATGGATGCATAGGTTGTCATGCACTGCCGGTAAATCAGCTGCCGGTTGGCGTCCCAGTCACCGGTAAAGCGGGCCGGTTTAGGTTGAGTCTTCGCCAGCTGTGCCGCTTGTCTGGCCAGCCATTCTGCCGGTGGCAGACCGTTCGGATAGGTCTTTACCTGATTGGCAAGATCGTCCAGTTCGGCAGGGTCAGTAAATAATTTCGGCCGCTGGCCGACGAAATCAGCAATAGCCTGACCGTTGCGGGTTGCCCGAAAGCCGTCGATAACCACATCGGCAGCACGCCGCAGCATGGTTGATGCCGGAAAATCGTTTTCAAACGCCAGATACAGCATCTGCTTTTCAGTCAGGGCCGATGCTTTCTGCAAGGTTTCCAGTCGCTGCACCTGTGCCGGAACTCCCTTACTATCAGCAGCCAGCAATCGTTCTTTGCACCGTTTCAGTCCGGCAACATCGCCAAGCTGATCATACAGCTGACAGGCTTTTGTCAGTTCGTCAATGGATCCACCTCCCGGCCGCGACGCCAGATACGCTTCTATTCCCGTTTTTATCCGCTGGGCAAATCCCGGCTTTTTTTGCTTCAGAATTGTCGTCAGCTGGTCCGCCCAGTAGACCGGCCGAGTATCAGGAAAGCAATCCATCTCCTGTTCATACAGCGCAATTGTATACACCGGATCGGCTTTTGCTCCGGCATCGTACAGGAAACCGGTACGGGTCTGTACGGTAGCCAGTCCGCCGACAGCATGCCGCACCGGACTACCATTGAGCGGATCATAAACCGGTATCGTAAAGAGCCGGTTCCGGTTGTGGTCAACAGCAGCCTGATTTTGTTTTCCCTTGAAAGCCAGCACAATACCTGTCGTTAATACACTGTCCCGACCGTGGCTTGCCGGTATTTCTCCTACAAACACATCTCCCTGCCGGACCATCGGGATTGTTTTCGTCCGGCTGGAATACATGTACGCTGGCTGACCATACCGCAGAAACGAAGCCGTAATAGCTGTTTCGTTTTCCAGTAAAGTGCCTTTCGGCGTATAGGTCATTGAAATAGGTTGACCGGCAACCGGCTTTTCGGGCGAAAACTGAACCTGTGCCTCAACAGAAACAATTACAGATCCGGCCAGCAGCGCTGCCAGCCACTGCCTGTGCAGTTTCACCCGTAATTTATTAAATGGTATCATTGACGTAACTTAAGTACTCCTGTCTGTTGTTATGTATAAAGAACACGTCCGACAGTTTATCACGACAAACTACTCAAACTTTTCCGTCTACCCAAGTTAATCCGACTGAACATGTGTTATCATTATGCCCTTGCCATACAGGCCGCTCAACTGGAAGATAAGTATAAGGCAAAAATTAAAGAGTCCGCTAAACAGAACGATTTGCCGCGCTATCATATCAATGCCTATCAGTTTATGCCTTGTCCGGTCATTACCCGTCAACAACCGGAGCTGATTCAGTTTTTTCAATGGGGCTTGATCCCGAAGTGGGTTAAAAGCAAGACTGATGCAGAGTCTATCCGGGCGAAAACTATCAATGCCCGGTCAGAAAGCATTTTTGAAAAGCCCTCCTTTCGCGGTGCTATCCAGTCGGGTAAGCGTTGTCTGATACCGGCAACCGGTTTCTACGAATGGTATACGCTCGGCAAACAGAAATTTCCGTTTTATATCAGCTCAAAAGAACAGCCGGTCTTTTCTTTTGCCGGGATATGGCATGAATGGGCCGACCCCGAAACCGGCGAAATCATCAACACCTACAGCATGCTGACAACGGATGCCAATCCGCTGATGGCAGCTATTCATAATTCAAAAGAACGGATGCCTTGTATTCTGACACCGGAAGAGGAGCAAATCTGGCTCTCCGGCCAACTCTCCGAATCAGACTGCCTTTCGCTGTTATCCCGGCAGTATCCGGCACAAAAGATGCACACCCATAGCATCAGCAAACGAATTACCTCCCGTACCGAACCAACGGATGTTCCGGATATCATGACACCTGCCTATTACCCTGACCTTTTAGAAAAAACAGAACTATTTCGGGAATAAACGAATCATTTGTCCCGTTCGCCGGGAGAATCCGTCGATTATACTGGTCTTTTCGCCAACCTTAACCCTTTAATCACGTTAATAGATAGAGAGACACATATAAAAATTCTGTAAGCAGCAGGCCTATGGTCGTCATGAAAAATACATTACTTTTCTTACTGCTCAGTTCAGGTACTGTAGCATTTGCGCAATTTCCTGCCGGAGGACAAAGCCAGCCTGCACCCGTAATCCCGGGAACGGCTTCTGACAATGCACCGAAAGGGAATGCTAAAATATCCGGAATTGTCATTGATTCAACAACCAACAAACCCGTTGAGTTTGCCAGTATTGCCCTCATTGATCCTGCCTCAAACCGCCCTGTTGACGGAACGATCTGCGATGAGAAAGGGCAGTTTACGCTGAGCAAAGTTCCGGCCGGAACTTTCCGGTTACTGGTATCCTTTGTCGGTTATAAAAATAAATCGATCCCGTCGGTCACCATCGACGGAAGACGTCAGGATCTAAACCTGGGTAAAATTCTTGTTTCTCCGGAAGTCCGGACACTTAACGAAGTTACCGTTACCGGGCAGGCGGCGCT
>CBDFHU010000131.1:0-31139 GCA_965247375.1 Arsenicibacter sp. | reverse complement strand
TGCGCGAAAAACCAGCCACGACACCCGCCATGTCGTGGTTTTTCCGTTTTTTTACGGCATGGATAACCAACCCGTACGCATTACCGTTGTTGGTGGAGGAAGCTGGGCAACCGCCATCATCAAAATTCTGTCGGAAAACAACGTCAACATCCGGTGGTGGCTTCGTAATGAGGCCGACGCCAACCATATCAAGAAATTTCACCATAACCCCGGTTATTTAAGCGACGTCCGGATTTCGCCCCGGAAAGTCCGCGTCTGCACCCGTATCCGCGACGCCTTCCGGCAGTCGGACTACGTGATTCTGGCGGTACCCGCCGCCTTTATTGCCGACGCCCTCAGCCCGCTGACAGCCAAAGATTTTGCCGGCAAGTGCGTCATCTCTGCCATTAAAGGCATGATTCCGGAACAAAACCAGCTCGTTACCGACTGGATTACTGATACATATGGCGTTCCGGCCGACCGCGTGGCGGTAATTGCCGGGCCCTGCCACGCCGAAGAAGTAGCCCTCGAAAAGCAGTCGTACCTGACCATCGGCTCGTCCGGCCCGGACAGTGCCGGTGCCGTGGCCAGTCTGCTGACCTGCCGCTTCGTACAGGCCTCCCCCCTCGACGATATTTATGGGATTGAATACAGCGCCGTGATGAAAAACATCATTGCCCTCGCCTGCGGAATCACCCACGGTCTGGGTTACGGCGATAACTTCCAGGCCGTACTGGTATCCAACGCCATGCAGGAGATCAAGCGGTTTGTGGATGCGGTCTACCCCAAACACCGCGACCTGAGCGGCTCGGCCTACCTCGGCGACCTGCTCGTGACGGCCTATTCGCCGTTCAGCCGTAACCGTACGTTTGGCAACCTGATCGGCCGCGGCTATACCATTCAGTCGGCCCAGGCCGAAATGAAGATGATTGCCGAGGGCTATTACGCCGTCAAGAGCATACACGAGATGAACCGGCAGTATGGCGTATCGATGCCGATCACCGAAGCCGTTTACCAGATTCTGTACGAAGGGGCCTCGCCCGTTGCGGAAATGAATGAGCTGAAAGGAAAGCTCAAGTAACAAAAAAGGCGGCCCGTAGCGGGCCGCTTTTTTTGTTGGCAAAAGCAGGTGATCAACCCGCCTGTCTTAATTTAATAGGCAGCCGTAAATCTCATCTGATGGTGTTTGGGCGTTTCCACTTCATCCGCAATGACTACGGCTAAATCCTCTACAGAGAGCACATTTTCACCGTTTTCATCCATCACAGGATACTCGGTACCCAGACGATATTTTCCGGTCCGCCCCGTTGTGATCCCCTGGTGCATGTTCATTGCCGGACTGAAGAACGCCCAATCCAGTTCCTTTTCTTCTTTCAGGATAGTCAAATAATCTCTGGCGGCTTTTGCCCCCGGCACAAACGGGTTATCTGCCGGAAACGTATCGACTAATTGGGTACCGTCCGGCAAATACAGGCTGCCTGCTCCGCCAATGCAGATGAACCGTTTTACGCCCGATTGTTTTACGCCTTCCTGAATAGCTTTAGATCCCTCAATAAACTCGTTATAAATAGCCGGGTTTGTCCAGCCCGGGCTAAACGCATTGATGACCACATCGAATCCTTCCAGCGCCGAAGCCAATGCGGTTGTATCCGTGGCATCAACCGCCAGATAGGTCAGATTAGGGGTATCCGATGCTTGTTCTTTCCGGGAAATACCAGTTACGTCAATTCCTCTGTTCGCCAGTTCGACGGCAATGCTTTTGCCCACAAACCCTGTGGCGCCAATGACAGCTACGTTCATATTGCTTGTTTGTTATCTGTTTACACCATTTGTTTTAGCCAGGTCACCGAATTTTCCTTGTTGAAAATCCGCGTAGGCCTGCCTTACTTCCTGTTCGTTGTTTAAGACAAACGGGCCATACGCCATATACGGCTCATTATTGACCGCGCCCCCTAAGACCAAAAGCTCCGATGCCACTTTGGCTTTTAGGTAAACAGCATCGCCGTCACGTTCAAAAAGAACAGCCTGGCTCTTGTTGATCGCATTCCCATTGATGTCCAGCTGCCCGTCCTGAAGATATATAAACACGTTTTGCGAGGTATCAACGGGCAATTCCAGGGCCGCGCCTTCTTTCATGGAGACATGCCAGTACATGACAGGCATCAGCAGTTGGGTCGTTGACTTCACCCCGAAGACCTCTCCCAAAATAACCCTGATGCGGGCATTTCCTTTTTCGACAACCCCTATGCTTTCCGATTTTACGAGCGTGGAATAGGGTTCTGCTTTTTTCAGTTCGGACGGAATATTCAACCAACCCTGGAAACCGTGGAACACCCCGCCGGTTTTAAAGAGCCCGCTGCCGGTTTCCTCCATGTGCAGTGCCCCCTTATCCGACGTAAACTGAATAAAATCACCCGCCTCATACTCAAAATCGTTATCCATGCTATCCCGGTGATGAGCATTCCCCGCTAATAAATAAGTCGTTGGAATAATACCTGCATGCGGGTGAGCATCTACCCTGAACGGCGCGCCTTTGGGCAAGTGCATGTCAAATTCATCCAGGAGGAAGAAAGGCGAAACGTAGTTCCGGTAATCGCCCTGGATGATATTTTTTAACCCCATGCTCCCCATACCACCCGCAGACGCATTGATTATGTTGTGAATGGTGCGTCCTTTTCCGGCCTGCGCCGATGCTGTTTCAGGCATCAGCTTTGTCGCTAAAATTCCCATTGTCGTAATGATTGATTTTGTAGTAAAGTCTCTCCTGTTCATGCGGCTCAGGTAGTTACGCTCAATTGCCCCCATAAAATGCCTGCCTGGTTACTTCGCCAATAAGACTATCAGCAAACTTATACTAACTTTGCTATACTTATTATAGCAGTATACTTTTGTATATCGGAATTCCGGAGTATACTCTTGTATAGCACAAACCTGTCAGCAGATGGAATTAGAGATTGATTTGAACGTAATTAAGGAATGCCCGCACTCGTTTGTGATCGCGGTAAACGACACCATGAATGTGTTGACGGGCAAATGGAAACTCCCGATTATGGCCTCCCTGATTTTCGGGAAAAAGAGATTTAAGGAAATCGAGCGGGAAATCCCGAAGATTACCCCAAGAATGCTGTCCAAAGAATTGCGGGAACTGGAGCTGAACGGCATTGTCAAACGAACAGTACACGATACCATTCCCGTGATGATCGAATATGAGTTTACCGAATCGGGCAGAAAGATAAAAAGTGTACTGGACGCAATGGTGGAATGGGGTTCAGAGCACCGAAAAATGACGTTTGCCCATAAATAGGCTGCTGTAAAGGAGCTGACAGGCGATGCAGGTACACCTTGCTTATATACCTGCCTGACAAACAGCCCAACAAGCGATGCAGGAAAATAGTACCATACCTTAAAATGGTATTTTCTTTTTACAATCTATTTACTTTCTTTGCGATCAGCCACCATTAAGTAAACACTATGCACCCATTGACGCACACCGCTCTACTGCCCCGACCGCCTGACTCAGGCGAGAGTTTCTGTTTTGTTTTTTTGGAATAGCTGATAGGATGATGCTGTTGGGGAGAGCACTTCTTGGGAAAGGGTGTGCGCGTTTTGTATTGTTGATGGGGAATTAGACTATCTGACAATACAAAATACGCTATTCGCGTTTAGTATTGTTTTCGCTAAGCGGCTGAAGCCAAAACAAGATACCGATCTATATACCAGCAACTTATGCAGAAGACAAACTAAATATTTGAAGTCTTTTGACATTTATTACTTGTAACTATTTAGGTACGCAATTTGCTGATACTTTCTTGTGGTAGAGACAATGGACATAGAACAGCTTAAGGCGTTAGTCATCAGCTTACTGGCTGAAGTACAACGGCTGAAAGATCGTGTTCAGGAATTGGAAGCAGAAAATGCCGAGTTAACGAGCCGGTTAGCCCAAAACTCAGCCAACTCCCACAAGCCCCCCTCTAGTGACGGGCCTACAAAAAAGCCGCTCATCAAGCCCGCTCTGCCTAAGCTTGAAGGTCGTAAGAAAGGCGGACAGCCGGGGCATCCGGGCCATACACTTAAACTGGTGGCTACGCCTGATTCGGTCATTGAGCATCGGCCAACCCATTGCCCACAATGCCAGGCTAGCCTACTGGGGCCCGCTCAGGTGGTAGCCCATCGCCAGGTCTTTGATTTGCCTCCACCCAGACTCTGTGTGGAAGAACACCGGCTGATGGCCCAAACCTGTTCGTGTGGTTGTCGGGTGCTGGGTCAGTGGCCCCCTACCGTGAGTGCGCCTGTGCAATATGGCCCTCGGATATCGGCCCTGAGTACGTTATGGAGCGTGGATTACCGCCTACCCTTCGCTAAAGTCCAGCAGTTGTGGACTGATCTGACAGGCTACGCTTACAACCCAGCTAGCTTACAAGCGGCTCAAACCCGCTTCGAAGCAAGTATAGACGGGCTGGAAGGCCATGTGCGTAGCAAGCTGATAGGAGCCCCGGTCGGGCATTTTGATGAGACAGGCTTGCGCGTAGGGGGTCAGCAACAGTGGTTGCATGTGGCCTGTAATGAGCGCTATACACTGCTATCGGTAGCGCCAGGTCGGGGGCAGGCTACCCTGGCTGACAGTGTCTTTAGGGCCCGTCGAGGCTGGTGTGTTCATGATTGCTACAGTTCGTATCTGGCACACGGTCAGGGTAAAATGGCACTTTGCGGAGCCCATTTGGTGCGTGAGTTGCAGGCCCTGGTGGAGCAGGGTCGAGCCTGGGCGAAAGGCATGCAACAGTTGCTGTTGGACTTGTATGAGGCCACTCGGGCGGGGCCTTTGGTCGAAGCTGAGGGCTGGTATTGGCAGCAACAGTACCGCTACTGGTGTGTTCAGGGTGATCTGGAAGAAGGGCCGGGATTAGTCTTTTACCAGGTGACGGGTAAGCTACTTAACAAACGCCCTAAACGCAGCAAAGCTCGTAATTTACTAGAGCGTCTACGGACTCATCAGGGGGCTGTGTTAGCCTTTGCTTTTGAGCCGGAAGTCCCCTTTACGAACAACGAAGCGGAACGGGCTTTACGACCGGCAAAAATCAAGCAGAAGGTGACAGGTGGCTTCCGTACGGAGGCCGGAGCGAAAACCTATGCCCGAATTGCAGGCTTCATTGCAACGCTTCGTAAGCAAGGCCGCAATGTGTTAGAGGAACTCACCAACGTGTATTTGGGCCATTTCCAGTGGACTACCTAAATAGTTACTATTACTTTTATATCAAACAGGCGTAAGTTACGTCTATTTGGGAGTTATAGGGCATTTTAAAGGACGACAATGACAACAACAATAAATACTTTATGGACAATCCTAGTTTCAAATATTCCACTTCGACAATGGATTAACATTAGGGAACTTTACAACATTGTTCAATCAAATTACAATTCATTTACCGCTGACGATTTAGCTCCTGTTACTGATTATAATAATGAACCGACTTGGCACAGGAATTTAAGAAGTGCGTTACAGAACAAGAAAAGAACTGGAGAAATTCATTATGACGAAAACGCAAATTATAGAATTGATAAGCCTTATGTATGGCGGATGATAAAGGAAGCCGTTTCCAATTTAGATGGTCAAATCTCATACTCTCAAATCAAAGAATACATATCTAATAATTGGAATGATGTAAATCAAGATACGATTACTGCTCAAATCATAGTTCTTTCAGTAAACCATAACTCAAGAACACACTATCCTGAAAATCAAAAACCAAGGTCGACAAATGAAAATTCGCCATATGATTTATTGTATAACGTTGGGCGGGGACAAGTTGAACTTTATAGCCCATACTCACACGGAATATGGGAGATATTTAAAACTGATAATCAAACATTTTCCATAAAGCTATCAGAAACTTCAAACTCCGTAAGAGTATTTACACCAACTGATATTGTATGGTTCAAAAACGTCACAAATTCAACTAATGGTGAAGCATATCTTTCTATTGAAGACAATCCTTTCGTTATTCATTTCCCAAATAAACACAAGACAAATGTTTTAAGTCCAGCGATTGGTGAAATCATACTAATTTATCAAAAGGTTAACGGAGTTGCTGCATTTACACATTTAGTAACACCTATCGACAATGAATTAATTGAAGATGAAACGCGGGCAGACTTTAGGTATGGCAGACGAGTAAGATATATAGCAAAAAAAGACAGAGAAAATTACATTTCAGTTGCTTCAACCTTATGGAAAGACGTTAATTTATCTGGAATAACACAGGGGAATGCTTGCAAATTAGAGAATGTAAAAGGCATAAATAATTTAGATGAATTACTCTTTGATGTTTGGCAACGTTTTCAAGACAGTTTTACAAATTCTGACAGACAATCAGTGATTACAACTTCTTCAATTATTAATGAAATTGAAACTAATAACCCAAACATTTCAGTAGCAGAAGGAGAGCTAAAACTTGTATCACATTTTGTACGGGAACGAAATCAGAAAATTATTGGCGAGAAGAAAAAAGAAGCGATTAAAAACGGAAACTTAAAATGTGAAGTTTGTTCCTTCTCATTTATCGAAACATTTAATGTTGAGTTTATGGAGTGTCACCATATTACTCCTATATCGACCACAGGAGCAACAGACACAACTCTAGCCGACCTTGCTTTAGTCTGTGCCAACTGCCATAGAATGTTACACACCAAATTTGACGGACAATATTTATCAATAGATGACTTAAGAACTAAAATAGAATGACAAGAAAAACGCCCTATAACACGGGTTTTGCGTCAGGCGGGGTGACGTGCAAACTTGGAACTTTGTGCTTCTATTCAAGTTCAGTGCAGGTTGACAGTTTTGTGCTCCGAAACCCGCCCGAATGCAAAGCCCGAAAACGTTCCGACGCAATTGGGAGGGGGAATGCAGTGCGCCAGTTTTGGGCTAACTTCGGCGTGGGCAAAGCTTGTTTAGGTAGCGCCGAAGTTAGCGGCTATTATAACGACATACCAACTCAATGAAAGGCAAACGACAAGAAATATATCAAAAACTGGTTAACCTTTATGGTGAGAAATGCTATATCTGTGGACGAAGTGACATTCCATTGCATATTGATCATTTAATACCTCAATCAGCTGGCGGAACTTCTGACCTAACTAATTTGAGACTAATATGCCCAGCTGACAACGCAAGAAAATCAAACAAATTTTTTAGAGAATTTGAATTTGTTCAATACCTTTTTGAACTCATAAGCAAAAACGAAAATTTCAAAGAAACCAAACCAGAAGTGTTACTACCTGAAAGCAAGTATCGGGGAGACATACTTACCGAACGAAAAATTGGACGAACTTGGGAGAAGGTTCTTATTGAGGTGAAAATCATTCCAACCTTTACTGAAATAAGATTAAAAGAAGTTATTGAACAACTTAAAAAGTATAAGCAGTATGCCAAGGACTATAAAATTGCATTTGCATTTCCTGGTATTCTTCCTGATAAGGACAACGCATTAATTCAAGCAGAAGGTATTGAGGTTTGGGACATAAATTTTATTTCATCCACTTTTGCAAAAGAAGTTGCGACTACACCGCACCCACTTTTACAATCTCTTTTCACAAGTGTAAAATATGTTGCTGAACACGACAAACTCATTACAGACCTCAAGGCTATTCGGACAGGTAAAAAAGACAACGATTGGTTAAAATATCAAAAACACGTTGAAAGGATTTTGGACTATTTATTTGGTTCTGTTCTATCGTCACCCATAACTGAACTGTCTGACCACTTCAAAATAAACCGAAGAGACTTCATTTTAAGGAACTACGCAGAAACAGGCTTTTGGGCAAACATAAGAAATAGATACTTAGCAGACTTCATTGTTGTAGATGCAAAAAACTATTCCAAAAAGGTAACTAAAAAGGAGGTTCTACAAATTTCAAACTACTTAAAAGTTCACGGTTCAGGACTTTTCGGTATAATTATTTCTAGAAACGGTGGTGACACAGGGTGCTATTACACTTGCCGAGAAATTTGGGCTATGGATAAAAAACTGGTAATTGTATTGGACGACAATGATGTAATAAAGATGATAATGGCAATGGCATCGAGCAACAACCCAGAGGAAATAATTAGACAGAAAATTGAGCAATTTAGGCTTTCAATGTAATAACCAAAAAAAGAATAACAGCCGCTATCATCGGTTTGGCAAAAGCAGGGCTGACGGAAGTAATTGAACATTTGTACTTATATAAACATTTGTGCTTATCTTCGGCTGGCAGTATTCAAATTCCCTGCCTTCGCCAAGCCTTTTTCGTTAGCCACAATTTTTAGACAACATGAATTACATTGACCCAAAAGTTTTTGCAAAATCATTCACTTGCCCACATTGCGGGACACTCTCCAAGCAAGACTGGTGGGCAATTGACTGGAATGGTACACGTTACGGAAACCCGACTGCCAATGCTGTTAGAATTGGAATTTGTCAACATTGTAATAATAACACTCTGTGGATAATGGATGTGATGTTTTATCCTGATACAGGTAATGCACCTTTTCCTAATCCTGAAATGCCAGAGGCTGTAAAGAAAATTTATTTAGAGGCTGCATCTATACATATAAAATCACCACGTGGTGCATCAGCGTTACTGCGTTTAGGAATTCAAATATTGTGTAAAGAGTTAGGCGAGGGAGGAAAAAACATCAACTCTGACATTTCAAGCCTTGTAAAGAAGGGACTTCCAGAAATAGTTCAACAATCCTTAGACATCGTTCGGGTGACAGGAAATGATGCTGTGCATCCTGGACAAATTGATACAGACAATCCAGAAACTGTTATTCAGCTTTTTAATTTGACAAATATTATTGTGGAATACATGATTGCTTTACCAAAGCGTGTAAGTGGACTTTATGCAAGTTTGCCAACGGACAAAATAGCTGCAATAGCTGACCGAGATAAAAAATAAAACTGTGGCTAACATTGCATTGGCAATATGGCGGGGCGACGAATATATTCCCCGTTGTCGCTCGCGTTCCGCGAGCGACAAATATCGAGGAGGGCCTCTGGCCCGAAAGTTGTCCTGTCACAAAACAATCTACGGGCGGGAGCGGTCCGCCGCCACCGGCCCTTCTGACTAAAATCACGGCTCCGGCCGTCCGGTCGCCACAGGCGAGCGATAAGGGTATATCGTATTCTATAACAGACTAAACAGAGAGATAATGAATTTAAAAACACTTCTATTTTTTTACATTCTGTCCTTACTGACGTCTTGCAAAGGACAGACTTCGAATAAGAAAATAGGCTCTGACTTAATTGCAAAGGGTGACACCGTTAAAGAACCGGGAAGCAATATTATGGTAATTTACCAGGATAAGAAAAACACATACTGGTTTGGTAGCTGGAAAACAGGCATTTACAAATATGACGGGAAAACATTAATAAATTACACAACAAAACACGGGTTATATAACGATAGAGTTGATAATATAAAAGAAGATAAATCAGGCAACATATATTTCGCTGGTATGAGCCAAAATTCAACAATTACAAAATTTGATGGAAAATCATTTACCAATATTAGAGCTATCCCAAGTAACGAATGGAAACTTAAACCGGATGATTTGTGGCTAATAAACCCTTACCAATCTAAACAAAAAGTTTACCGACTTGATGGAAACGCTCTTTATGAATTGACACTTCCAAAGCCCCTTAAACTTAATAATCCATTTGATGTCTATAGCATTTATAAAGACACGCAGATTCAGATTTGAAATGCAACTTTAAGTGGCATCCACTTGATATGTAAACAAAAAGAGCCAACTGCTACGTGCTAAATCCATAGTTTTGTGGTGTCTAATCATAAAACAAATGGCTAACTACAAGCAATTGACCCTGGAGCAAAGATACCAAATTCAGACACTACTACAACAAGAATATAAACAGTGTGAAATTGCTGCTTTTGTAAACGTGAGCAGTTCTACCATAAGCAGAGAACTTAAAAGGAATAGTTCATTATCAGGGTCTTACATTGCCAGCGAAGCACATAATCTACGTGCAGACCGCGCTCAGCGAGGACCTTATAAAATGAAATCGGAGCTTGAAAAGCAAGTAATGGATTTGTTACAAGAGCGCTATTCCCCGGAACAAATAAGTGGCGTTCTGGCTTTAGAAGCGGGTTCAAACCAGATAAGCCATGAGACGATCTATAAATATATATACTCAACGGGTACTACTGAAAATGAGTCACTTATTTCTTATTTGCGAATCCGGCACAAGAAAAGATATACTAAGCGGGGCAGTGTAGGCAAACGGGGATCAATTCCCAACAGGGTCGGTATCGAAAAGCGGCCTGCCGTAGTTGATCTGAATACAGAAATTGGTCATTGGGAAGGTGATACTGTAATTGGTGCCAATCATGAGGGGGCGCTACTGACACTGGTCGAACGAGTAACCAAGTATACTATTGTGGCAAAACTGCAATCAAAAAATGCTGAAGAGCTGGCTAAAGTGCTGATTTATAGGGCAAAAAAGTGTAATATACCAATAAAGACGATTACATTTGACAATGGAAAGGAGTTTTCAAAACATGAAAAAATGAGTGCTGCCTTGAAGGCAGACATTTATTTTGCTAATCCGTATCATAGTTGGGAGCGCGGGCTAAATGAAAATACAAACGGATTAATCCGGCAGTATATTCCTAAGACCTGTCCAATCACTATTGTAAAAAAAAGTGACGTACACTGGATTGAAGACCAATTAAACAACAGACCCCGCAAGGCACTTGGATACTTATCACCTATTCAGTTCGCTCTTATGAATAATATTGCACTTCAAACTTGAATTCAAGACAGTAAAGGTAACATTTGGTTTGGCACAAATCCGGTTGGAGTATGTCGCTACGATGGAAAATCATTCGAATGGATTACAGAAGAAGATGTGACAGAATTTCGAAATGAAGGAGCAAATGGAGTCCGTTCAATTACGGAAGACAAAAATGGTGATTTTTGGTTTAATACCGAAAACCGTTATAGTGTTTACGACAGTGCAACGTTAAAAAGCAATAAGTTTTATACAAGACACGAAAGCATAGGTAGTTTAGATGAAAAAAACACAAGAGGTCTAAATGAGTATCTTTCAACGGTAAGAGATAACAATAATAATTTGTGGTTTGTAACTTATCGTAATGGAGTTTGGAAATATGATGGAACAAAAATTACACACTATACCGTTCAAGAAAACTCAAAAGACATTACTTTATTCAGTATTTACAAAGACAACAAAGGTGATCTTTGGCTCGGGACACACGAAAATGGTGTATATAAATTTAATGGAAAAACATTTGAGAAGTTTAAACCATAATAACGAAAGAAGAAAAGCCGATAGCAGCAGTTTGGCAAAATGGCGGGTTCAGTGATCAATTAAAAGGCAGTTTCCCTGTTCTCACCCACGTCCGCGAGTGACAAATATCAAGAAGGGCCTCCCGCCCGAAAGTTGGCCTGTCACAAAACAATCTACGGGCGGGAGCGATCCGCCGCTGCGGAACCTTCTGAATAAAAATCACGGCTCCAGTCGACACAGGCAAGCGATGACGGGTATAGCCGGCAAGCAGCACATCCGTGCTTCAATACCAGCACCATGCCGGATTAGCAGGGCAGACCGCCGGCAACCCTGCGCTAAAGCACAGGGTTAGTCAGGAAGGGCAAGACCATTACCGGACCAGGCTTTGCGGGGCTTTTGATGAAAAGCCTCGTTGCCGCGCATAGTGCCGATGCGAAACCCATACGTGATGCTTGTGGGCCAGGCAACGAACTATTATCTTACACCTTTAGACATGAAACACCTCAACATCACCGCCGCCTTTCTTTTGTTGATGGCATGGCTCGCCCTGTGCAGTTACAGTTATATGTATCGCCGGATTGTGGTCACGCTGTTTGCCCCTGAAAACACGGTTTCCTTCAGATACACAACGCGGCGGGCCGAATTCAATATAAGAGAAGAAGTATCCTGGAAAACCGGAGAACGAAAATACGCAACCATTGAAGCCTATTTCAACCGCTACAAGCAGTGCCATCCGACCACGGCTGATACGGTCCTCTATCGCACGTTCCGGAAAGACGCCTGGCAGTTCTGGAACTGGTTTGCGTTTTTCACCCATCCCCGCTATGAGCTGCCTTACATCGATCCTGCTACAGTACCGCAAAGCCCCGCACAATACCGCCAGATATCTGTCAGGAGGAGGGCTGAGTCTGCCCAAAAACGCGTAGCTTAGTCAGGCAAATACAACAGGCCTGAAACACCTGCGTATTCACTGCTTTAGCACGGGACTCCGGTAACGCAACCGGTAGGACAACGGGCGCGAAAAAATGGTATACTAACAAACAGAAATAACAATACAATGAAAAAAGTAACAGGAATCGGGGGCATTTTCTTTAAAAGCAAAGACCCTAAAGCAGCCACCGAATGGTATCAGAAACACCTCGGCCTCGACACCAATCCGTATGGGGCTACCTTCGAATGGTACGAAGGCCCTGACAATACAAAAAAAGCGCAAACGCAATGGACGCCGTTTGCACAGGACTCTACTTACTTCGATCAGGATTTTATGATCAATTACCGGGTGGAAAACCTGGAAGCGCTGGTTGAGGAGCTGAAAAACGAAGGCGTGACCATTGTTGACGCCATCGAAACCTATTCGTATGGCAAGTTCGTGCATATTCTCGACGGTGAAGGCAACAAAGTACAGCTTTGGGAAGCCGTATAGTCGTATTTACTGCCGGATCCGCGTCTCCCCCGTTATGTCTTTTTGCGTACGGTGTCAGTGCCTGTACGCAAACAGAGATCGCAACCTGATATGAAAATTGGCTTAGTCAGACACTTCCATGTCCGGAAACCGCAACCGGAAAAAAAGCTTTTGTCGCGGGAAGACGTCGTACAGTGGTTCGCCGAATATGACCGCACCGAAGACCTTGAGTATAAACACGTTGATCTGGCGGGTATCCCCTGGCACCACTGTTATGCCAGTCCCATGTCCAGAGCCGTAAGCACCGCACAGCATATTTATACCGGACCCATCAGCGAAATAACGGCACTACAGGAACTGAACATTCTGCATCAGCTACCGGACCGGATCCGCTTACCGTTCCTGCTCTGGAGCATGCTTGTGCACGTAAAATCATTTTTTTCCAATCCGGACATCGATGCGTTCCGGAATGACATCATTGCCTTTCTGGACACCGTTACTGCCCGCCGCGACGGCAATATCCTGATCGTCAGCCACTGGTTTGTCATCCGGTTTATGCAGCAGGAACTATGCAAACGGGAGTTTACCGGCAGCAAGGCCAGGTCCATTGACAATGGCACCCTGTATCTGTTTGAACGTGCTTGAGAGTATGACCTTTTGTCGGGACATGGCCGCCCGGAAGGGTCCCGGGTCGGTGAAAGCTATGGAGGGAATCAATAAAAAAAACCGGAGGCTGATAGCTTTTTGTTTCGGGCAATCAGTTTACCATCCTTTGCCGAACGATTTGCTTATATTACCTGAAAATTAGCATACTGCACGACCAACAATCCTATGGGACACTATCAGGCAACCGCTACCAATTCCCGCAACGTTGCATTAACAACCGACGGCAGAAAGGCCGGGGAATTAATCTACGAAAAGTGGTATTCTTTCAAGGCTCAGATTCTGATGCACGACGGCACAACCTACCACCTTGAACCTAAAGGTTTCTGGGACTCAACCATTCAGCTGAAACACAATAATCAGGTGTTAACGGAGTTCTCAATGGGCTGGAAAGGCATCGTGATCAAGACCTTATTCAACAACCGGGAAGACCGGTTTCTGCTGCAGTTAAAAGGTCTGTTAAGCAGTAAATTTATACTGGTTAACAGACCTTTTAACTGCAGCAGAAACCGATTTTAAATGGAGTAAACTAACTTTCGACTATACGATTGAAACCGCTCCTGAATTTGATAGTTTCGATAACAAAGAGCTACTGGTACTGACCGTCCTGCACTGTATCAATTATTACATGACGATGGTGGCAGCCGCCTGAGTCCGGTACGGGCCATTAACGCAAACAATACCTATGGACAATTCACGCATTTACAAGATGTCGTTTGCCGGCGTCTATCCGCACTACATTCAGAAGGCAGAGAAGAAAGGGCGTACCAAAGCCGAGGTCGATGCCATTATCAGCTGGCTCACCGGCTATTCGCCCGAAGCGCTACAGCAGCAGATTGACGCCCGGACCAATTTCGAAGCCTTCTTCGCACAGGCCCCGCAACTGAATCCCAATGCCGCCAAAATCACCGGCGTTATCTGTGGCTACCGGGTCGAAAATATTGAAGATCCGCTGGTGCAGAAAGTCCGTTACCTGGATAAGCTGATTGATGAACTGGCAAAAGGCAAAACCCTGGAAAAGATTTTGCGGGCATAGTCTTGACCCAAAATAGTCTCACCTATTAATTTTGCCGTCGTACTGCCGCTAAACGTAGCGGCAGGTGTCATGCTTTAATAAATGAAATTTAACTCTATCTTTTGTTTATTAGATTATGTCTGCGTTTCGTTCAAACATCACAAAAAACAAGGTAAACCCTCGCGGTCTGGCTGTGTTATTTTTGTCCGGACTGCTCACAACCTCAACCCTTTTTGCGCAAACAGCCGCAAAATCCGGAGACAAATCGTCGCTTAAGTCCGGCCTCGTCAACTTAGAGGCGGCCTCCACCGAAACATTCCGGTTCGCGGCCACGCTGCACAACGGAACCCCGAAAGCCAAACTGTATGACCTGCACGCGCAGCTACCCGCCGGATGGGCCGGTGTGTTCAGGGTCATGGGCAGCCCCGTTACGGCGGTGAATGTTGAGCCCGGACAATCGCAGGAAGTTACGGTAGAACTGCTGGCACGCCCCGACACCAAACCGGCGAAATACACCGTACCGTTTACGGCCACTGCCCCTGACGAAAACCTGAGCCTCAGCCTCGAAGCCGTCGTGAAGGGCGCTTACGGCCTTGAGCTCACTACGCCGACCGGCCGCCTCAGCGACGACATCACCGAAGGCAGCAGCAAGGAGGTCCATCTCCTCGTAAAAAACACCGGTACGCTCCCGCTCGATAACGTGGAACTGACCGCACAGACCCCGACCGGCTGGGACGTTTCGTTTGCTCCCGCCAAAACCAGCCGCCTCGACCCCGGTAAAGTCACCGACGTAACGGCCACGATTAAAGTCCCCGGCAAAACCATCGCCGGTGATTACGTCACCACGCTTACCGCCAAAAATAACAACTCAACCGCCAACGCCACTTTCCGCATGACCGTCAAAACCTCCCTGCTCTCGGGCTGGTTCGGCATGCTGACCATCCTCGGCGCCGTTGGCCTTGTCTTTAACCTTACCCGCAAATACGGCAGACGATAAGTACTATGGAAAATCCTGTCATTAATCTGAAGGGTTTGACAAAATGCTATGGGTCGCTGAAAGCCGTTGATAACCTGAACCTGTCGATCAGCAAAGGCGAAATTTTCGGCTTGCTCGGCCCCAACGGCGCTGGCAAAACCACCACCATCCTGATGATGCTGGGCCTGACGGAGCCTACATCCGGCACAGCAACGGTATGCGGCTACAATGCCACCACTAACCCGATTGCCGTCAAGAAAAAGGTGGGCTATATGCCGGACAGCGTCGGCTTCTACGACAACATGTCGGCCCTCGATAACCTGGTCTACATTGGCCGGCTCAACGGCATTCCGGAAGCAGAGGTCACCGACCGCGCCTTTGATATGCTCGACGTGATCGGTCTGGGCGGGTCAGCCCACAAGAAAACATCGACCTTCTCGCGGGGGATGAAGCAGCGGCTGGGCCTTGCGGAGGTGTTGCTGAAACGCCCCGAAGTCATCATTCTGGACGAACCGACCTTGGGCATTGACCCGAGCGGCGTGCGGGACTTTCTGAACCTGATCCGGCAGCTAAGCCGCGAACAGGGCCTGACCGTACTGTTGTCATCGCACCACCTCAATCAGGTGCAGCAGGTCTGCGACCGCGTCGGCATTTTCGCCGGTGGCCGGCTACAGGCCGAGGGCAGCATGGACAAGCTGTCGCGTAACCTCACCACGAGCGAGGGCTACATGATCAGCATTACCGTCCGCGACCAACTGCCCGTGCCGTGGCCGCTCAGCGAGTCGTTACGGCAGCTGCCGGCAGTGCAGCAGGTGACAGTCAACGGGCAGGTGGCGGAGATTACCTGCCATGCCGACATCACGCCCGACCTTGTCCGGTTCTTTGTGCAGCAGGGCCTCGATGTGATGGGGGTTCATAAAAAGCAGTACGAACTCGACGACATTTATCAGAAATATTTCGACGATCAATCAACCGAAACCAATTCCCATGAAAAGTCTGGCCGTCTTTTCCAGAGAACGTTTACTACCTGGCAGCAGGCATCCTGAGGTGTTCAGCCGACCGGTGGCTGCGTCGGGGCCGTTTGGTGTCATGGTCCGGAAAGAGGTGGCCGACCACATCCGCAGCTGGCGGTTTATTGTCCTGCTGGCGCTGATCGGGCTTACTTTTCTGGGCTCCATGTATGTATCGCTGAGCAACATACGTGCCGTGGTGGCCAACCCGGAAGACACTGACCGGTTTTACCTCTACCTGAAATTTCTGACGATCACGGACGGGACCCTGCCGCCCTTCCACGTATTCATGAACTTTCTGGGGCCATTGCTGGGCATCAGCCTGGGGTTCGATGCGATCAATGCCGAGCAAAACAACGGCACGCTTACCCGCCTGATGGCACAGCCGGTCTACCGCGATAACCTCCTGCTGGCCAAGTTTGCCAGTGCCCTGCTGGTGGTCAGCTACCTCTTCAGTGCCCTGGCGCTGCTGCTGGTAGGCGCCGGAATACTGACGACGGGCGTCGGCATTGAGCCGGAAGAAATCCTGCGGATCATCAGCTTTGTGGGGCTCAACATCGTCTATGTCGGGTTCTGGCTCAGCCTGTCGATTCTGTTATCGGTCCGGTTCCGGCAAACGTCGACCTCGGCGCTGACGGCGATTGGTATCTGGCTGTTTTTCACGGTGTTTTACAGCATCGGCGTCAATCTGGCGGTCAAGGCGTTTCTGCCCGACCCTGCCTATGTGCTGCCGCACGACGCGATCCGGTACAACAATCTGGTCATGAACCTGCTCCGGCTGGCTCCCGGACAGCTTTACACCGACGCCACCACCACGCTACTGATGCCGTCGGTGCGCAGCCTGGGCCCGCTGACAATTGAGCAGATGGCCGGTGCAATTCCCGCGCCCCTACCCTTCCGCGAGAGCCTGCTGATTGTGTGGCCGCAGGTAAGCGGGTTGCTGGCCGCCACGGTTGTGTGCTTCGCTCTGGCCTATGCCTCGTTTATGCGGCGCGAAATCCGGGGGTAATGCGGAAAGGCTGACCTCCACAACAAAGTAAAATTGAACGTTACAACAAAGCCGGCCATCGGTTTACTGCTGAATTTTGCTGCCATAAACACAAACACAATCATGAGCAAGCAAACAGTTTTAGTAACCGGCGGAACCGGCTTTGTAGGTATACACACCCTGTTGCAGCTTTTGCAACAGGGCTACGTAGTCAGAACAACACTGCGGTCTCTGCACCGGAAGGCCGAAATCATTGAGGCATTGCAGGCGGGCGGCCTTACTGACCTTAGTCAGCTGTCCTTTTTTGAAGCCGATCTGACCAGCGATGACGGCTGGGACGCGGCCGTAGCGGGCTGCGATTATGTCCTGCACGTCGCCTCTCCGTTTCCCATGACCCAACCCGACGACGAAAACGAGCTGATCATTCCGGCCCGCGACGGATCGTTGCGCGTCCTGAAAGCCGCTAAGGCAGCAGGAGTCCGGCGCGTGGTGCTGACCTCGTCGTTTGCGGCAATCGGCTACGGTCCCCGCATCCCCGGTCACGTCTTTACCGAAACTGACTGGACAGACGAGCAGGCTCCCATCATGGCGTATATTAAGTCCAAAACGGTGGCGGAGAAAGCCGCATGGGACTATGTGCGTACCGAAGGCGGGGCCCTGGAACTGACCGTTATCAATCCGGTGGCTATTTTCGGACCGATGCTGGGCAGTATTTCGTCGGCCTCCATCGACGGCGTGATCAGGCCGATCATGGCCGGTCAGGTGACCGAAAGTCCGGCCTTTACGTTTGGCGTAGTCGATGTCCGCGACGTGGCGGATATCCATATTAAGGCCATGTTACATCCCGCAGCCAATGGCGAACGGTTTCTGGCCACCTCAGCCGGTGTGATGAGCTTTTATGATGTCGCTCAACTCATTAAGCACGAGCGGCCTGAACAGGCGGCCGGCATCGGGGCCATGCAGCCGACCGGCGACGCGTTTTACATTGCGATGTCGAATCAAAAGGCGCAGCACCTGTTAGACTGGCATCCGCGTACGAAAGAAACTGCCGTGCTGGCAAGTCTGGATAGTATCGCCCGCTGAAAAAACTACGCTGAGTGCTAACCGCGAATGCAGAATTTTTTGTATTTTCTGCATTCGTCTTTTCCGTACAGCCCCTTGGACATCAACCCGATTCACTCCTGCCACTTAGGCCCTGATATATCCCCGGAACAGTTTATTCCGGAGCATTTTTTCATGTACCTGTTAAAAGGAGCGGTAAAGGCTTACGACGGGCAGAAACGCTACAGCATGCAGCCGGGAAATGCGGTCATTGCCCGGAAAAATCAGTTGATGCGTTACACCAAATTTAAAGACGGCGATGAGTTTAAGAAGATCATTATCACGCTTGATGAGCCGTTTTTAAAGCTGTTTCTGGAACGTCATCCGTATACAGTTGGTCCGCCGGCAACCCATGATGCGTTTTTACATGTGCAGGATACCAGGCTTCTTGGCGCCTACATCCAGTCGCTGGAACCCTACTATGCAGGCGGCTTGCAGCTGGATGCTACTTTTGCCGACATTAAACGCGAAGAGCTGTTACTCATTCTGTTACAGACAGAACCGCATCTTGCACAGGTATTGTTCACATTCGGAACACCGGATAAAATAGATCTGGAAGAGTTCATGAACCGCAATTTCCGGTTCAATGTCAGTCTGGAGCGGTTTGCGTTCATGACCGGCCGTAGCCTGTCGTCGTTCAAACGGGATTTTGACCGGATATTCGGAACAACGCCGGGGCTGTGGTTGAAAAAACGGCGGCTGGAAGAGGCCTATTTTAAAATTACAAAGGAGCATCAGCGCCCCACCGACGTTTACCTTGAGGTCGGGTTTGAAGATCTATCTCATTTCTCCTTTTCGTTTAAGAAAGAATTCGGCTATTCGCCGACGCAGGTTGGGGAGTTATGACGGGCTGGTGTTGCCCGCTGATAGCTTCCCCGGCACCTACGGACAAGAACGCCCGACGGTTATGGTACGAATGACGGGTGTAGCGGTGCCACACGCATTGGAACTGGTTACGGTCAGGGTGTAGACACCCGTTGTTTTAAGCCCCTCCGCCAATACGTCATACGTCCCGATTTGCCGGAATACCTGGCTGAATACATACCCACTGGTATTGGTCAGGACAAACGATGTTCCGGTGGCTATACCCTGCAACCGGACCGGGCAGGCGGATTCGTTGACCGACAGGCTATGGATCGCTGCCGGCGTTGGCAGTACCTGTCCCACCACGGCACTCCCGCTGGCCGTTGCCGGACAGCTTCCTGTCTGACAGGTTGCCGAAACAATTGTTGTACTGAGCAGATTTGCCAGCGTAACTACCGGTCCGACTGCCCCTGTTGCCCAATGGACAGTACCCGCCATACAGCCTGTAACAGATAAACTGGCCGGTTGACCCTGACACACCGTGACCGACTGAATACTGATTACCGGTGACTGCAGGTTTTGGTCTACAGTCAGGGAGTTGCTGACCGCACTACATCCGTTTGCATCCGTAACGCTGACCGGGTACGTTCCCGTTTGCTGAACGACATAGGTCTGACCTGTACTCCCATCGGGCCAGGCGTATGTTGTTGCATCTGTATGAGCCGTCAGCGTCAGACTATTTACGTCGCAGGTAAGCGTTGCCGACGGGGCAGCCGTAACAGTAACCGACGGCAATTCCTGAACTGTCAGCTTAAACGCCGTTGACGTGGCACTGAGACAGTCGCCGGTGACGGCCAGCACATACTGCCCCTCATCGGCCGACGTTACACCAGTCAGCGACAAGGCCGTTGACGATTGAGCAGGATTCAGCAGTTGCCCGTCCTTGTACCACTGATAGCTCAGGCCGGTGCCGGTCACGCTGACGCTTGCCGTTACATTCCCGCCACGGCAAACGGCCGAAGCACTTACCGGCTGTTGCAGAATCAAGGTTGAGATCAAGCCACCGTTTTGTACTTCATATGCCCCCATATCAATAGCACACCCCGGCCCGGTAAGTCTCGGATTACCCGCTACATCGTGCGGCGGACCTCCTGCATTCGTGTAGGCGGCGGTATTCCCCTGATTTACGGCGGCTGATGTGGCGGATAAGACCGCACTGCTTGCCGACACAAAAGGTGATACGCTGGTGGTAAGGTTGTTGCTACCGGTGAACCCCGTCGTGCCACTCTCCAGCAGACTGTAGTTGATCTGCGTGCTGCTGCTGCCAAAGGTATTGTCGTTGACAAATAAACCCGTTGCCGCGCCATTGCCGTATATAACACAATTCGTCAGCAGTTGATTACTTATCAGGTTATAAAACATATGCCCGCCCCCGGCCGCACTATTGCCCGAAAAACTACAGTTCACCCACACTGCATCCTGACCCAGATTGTAACCCACACCCCCCTGCGACGACGCACTGTTGCCCGAAAAAACACTGTTGATAAACTCAGGAGCCGCATTCTCCGACATCACCGCTCCTCCCGTCAACCCCTGATTGTTGACAAACATACTGTTCTCATAGCGGCCGGCGCTCTGATACTCGTACACCCCGCCGCCCCCGCCTTCTCCCACATTCCCCCCAAACAAACAGCCCCTCACCGTCAGAGCCGTCCGGTTGTTGAACATACCGCCGCCAAGGCCCGAAACACCTTTAGCCGTATTGCCGGTGAACATACAGCCCCTGACCGTCAAACTGCCCCCGTCGGTGTACAACCCCGCACCCAGTGTCTCCAGACCGCTGCCCGAACTGTACCCACCGCTAATGACAAAGCCGTCCAGCACCACCGTACCCGCATTCCCCTCATTGCGCACCACCTTGTAGACATTGTCGGTATTATCCCCCGGCGTGCCGATATCACCCGAAAGCGTGGTGCTTGAGGGCTGACCGTTTACCGGATGGATCACAGCCCGCTCGCTCAGGGTGGCCTCCGTACCGGCAAAGCCTCCGTAAACCTGCACCCCGTTGCGCAGCCGGAAGCTCGCCGAACGATCACCGCCTGTCGTAGGTTTGTAGAGCCCCGCCGCCACCCACACCTGCCCCCCGCTCAGGGCCGATACGGCGTCGATGGCGCCCTGCAAATCAGCCGTCGCATGCTGCCAGCTGCTGCCGTCGCCCGAACCACTCGCCACAGGCTTCACATAACGGATTTGACGCAGGTCGGCCTCAACCGTCAACCGGTATACCGGTATGGTGAACATACACTGATAAGCATCGGCTACGTCAACCCCTATCGTTGTGCTAATTACCAGCGAAGGTGTACCACTCACCACACCGCTGGTACTCAATGACAGACCAGGAGGAAGGCTGCCGCTTTTCAAGGTGAAATGATAAGGCGCATCTCCACCCGAAGCTGAAAATTGTTGACTAAACGATTGCTTGACTAAGGCAGTACTCACAACCGGTGCTGCCCCGGTCAGGCTGGTTATTGTACCCTGCTGATATTCATACGCACCCATATCAATTATGCCGTCAGCATATTTCCGGGCCTTACCGGCTATATCATCAGTCGGGCCTGTGTAGGCTGCATTGTCTCCCGAATTAATTCCGTTTGTCCCCACGCAAGGCTTTACACGCAGATCTGTTGCCGACACAAAAGGTGATACGCTGGTGGTAAGGTTGTTGCTGCCGGTGAACCCTGTCGTGCCACTCTCCAGCAGACTGTAGTTGATCTGCGTGCTGCTGCTGCCAACGATATTGTCGTTGACAAACAATCCTGTTACCGGACCGTTGCCGTATAAAACACAATTCGTCAGCAACGGATTACTCATCAGGTTATAAAACATATGCCCCCCCCCGGCCGCACTGTTGCCCAAAAAACTACAGTTCACCCACACTGCATCCCGACCCAGATTATACCCCACACCGCCCTGCGACGACGCACTGTTGCCCGAAAATACACTGTTGATAAACACCGGACTCCCACTCTCCGTAACCACTCCACCGCCCATCATTCCCCTGTTGTTCAGAAACAGACTGTTCTCATAGCGGCCGGCGCTCTGATACTCATACACCGCTCCGCCACCGCCTTCGCCCACATTGTTGGCAAACCGGCAGCCCGTTACCGTCAGGCTCGTCTGATTGTTGAAAACCGCCCCGCCTAAACCGGATGTCCCCCTGGCCACATTGTCGCTGAACGCACAGCCCGACACCAGCAGGCTACCCCCGGTCGTATACAACCCCGCACCCAGCGACTCCAGACTACCATCGCCCCGGCTATAACCTCCGCTGATGACAAAGCCGTCCAGCACCACCGTGCCCGCATTGCCCTCGTTGCGTACTACTTTGTAAACATTGTCCGCAGCATCGCCCGCCGTACCGATGTCCCCCGAAAGCGTGGTGCTTGAGGGCTGACCGTTTACCGGCCGGATCGCTGCCCGCTCGCTCAGACTAACCTCTGTACCGGCAAAGCCTCCGTAGACCTGCACCCCGTTCCGCAGCCGGAAGCTCGCCGAACGGTCGCCACCTGTCGTGGGCTTGTAAAGACCGCCGGCCACCCACACCTGTCCACCGCTCAGGGCCGATACGGCATCGATGGCGCCCTGCAAATCGGCCGTCGCATGCTGCCAGCTGCTGCCGTCGCCCGAACCACTCGCCACAGGCTTCACATAACGGATTACCTGCGCTGAAGATGTGAGGCTAAACAATAAAGCACTGATTAACAAAAATGAGCTGATAATTTGTACAGCGTTTATCCGGCTTGACATTTGATTATTCAGGATGAGTTAATGACACTGATTCTGTTGTTTCTCAATGAATAAGAGCAATCAGTTAAAGAGCACTTTACAGCCACTAAAGTATAACAAAACACATATATAAGCATAATATGGTAACATTCTAAAGCGGCTCTTCCTACAACAATGCTCAACAAAAACGCCTCCGTCTACCGGAATACTGGCAGACGGGGGCGTTTTTGTTAAGCAGGTCCACGGTTAATGATCTGCATTTGACTCAACACCTACTACCGATAACCGGTAAGGTGTAGCCGAAACCTTGATGGTTTTCTTATTGGTCAGATTAGCCGTTTCTACCTGCAAAATCTGACCGCTTTTCGGTTGGGTAATGTACAGGTATTTCGACGTCGCTTCGAGCTGCGGCTTCTGCGTTTCGGCGTTATCGGTCGCCGCAATTACGTTCGCACTTTTCAGCAGTTTGTTGGTTTTCAGATCATATACCTGTACTTCGCCGGAATGAAGCAGCACGACAAGCTGATTACCGGAATAGTCAACTTTACACTGCATAATGTTTTTATTGGCGGCCACGGGCGTCACTTTACTACCGGCTACGTCGATCAGATAGGCGCCCATCGCAGCCGTATACCCGACAAATACGCCGTTTCCTTCCAGTATCGTACCGAACCAGGCCGTACCGAAATCGGCCGGATGGGCAATCAACCGCTGACTCCCGTTGGCCTCCACAACCAGAATACCGCCTGACGACCCGAACAGGGCTACTTTGCCATCGCTCGCATTACCGTGAATACCTTTGGTCTGCACTGTCGAGGCATATACCTGCTTACCGCCTGCATTAATAACCTTCACCCGTTCGGGCAACGTGCCGGCCACTGATCCGTCTTTCTCCGTGATGGCATACAGACCGTTATCAAACTTTGTCATGGCCCCGTGGTGTGCCGCATTACCGGCGTTTATACGCGTCATTTTAGCACCGGTGGTGTGAAAATCTGCTTCCTGCGCAACGTCGAGCGTGCCGTCGCCATCGTTAAAGATGATCAGCTCATTGCCTTTGCTTTCTGTACAACTCACTACTACGTCACTGACAACGAGTGCTTTGCAACCAAGCGATCTAACTCTTCTTTGCTGAGTTGAAGCGCGTGCAGCTTTTTATCCAGGTGCTTCAACTGTACAGACCGCTGTTTTTCTCCATTCACTTTCACGCGTTCTTTATGGTACGCTTCGGCTTTGGTGAGCATGTTCCAGATGATCACCGCCAACTTACGGGCCGTGGCGATGATGGCTGCTATCCGGCCCTTCTTAAAGGCGATGCGCTTAAAGAAGGGCGTTAGTTCGTGGTCCTTTTGGTTCCCAATTGAATTGGCCGCATGGCGCAAGGCCTTGGCGATGGTATTTCGACCGGAGGGTCGGCGATTACTGATGACTTTACCCCCACTCACTTTATTATTGGGCACCAGGCCCAGCCAGCAGGCAAAACTTTTCGCATTTGGAAATTTGTGAATATCATGACCCAAGCTGGTTAACAGGCACAGCACCGTATTATAGCTGATACCCGATACGGCGAACAGATCGGTCCGAAAATATTGGTAAGCTAACTGAGAAAGATTGAAGCCTGGAGCATGTTTACCTGCTCGCTTTCGATGGGTTTTTAATTGCTGCTTTTCCTCTGCGGATACCTCTAGAGCTGGGGCGTACTTTACCAGAAACGTTTCGATCATTTTGTCGCATTCCTTAATTTTACCTTCGTAGAGCCGGTAAAAATCTAGTGAGGCCTGCAGCTCGAAGAGTAGCTCCTCGCGCCACCAGCCTTGCAGAGCATGGCCGATCTCCTGACGGGACTTTTTGACCCGAACGCTAACAAGAGAAACTAAGTGTTCAGAATCACGCTGCCCTGCCAGAATGGCCTCAATGACAGCCATTCCTGACTGGCCCGTGATGTCATTAAGCACCACATCCAGGCGAATATTCATCAGCCGGAGTGCCTTCTGCATCTTATTGGAGTAGCGGGCTGACTGCTGAACCAGATGCTGACGATGGTAATAGTAGGTACGTAGCTGTTGAAAAGTATCACTCAGTAGTAAACTTCCTGATAACAAGCCCAGCGAGTGCAATTTCTGAATCCAGATGCAGTCAATTACATCCGTTTTGCGTCCCTTGACGTTCTTGGTCTGGCTACCGCCTACCAGTAACACCTCAAAACCCGCTTGCTGAAGTGCATTGAATAGAGTTTGCCAGTAGCTGCCGGTACTCTCCATGGCGATAGTCGTGATCCCATGCTGGCGTAAATGATCAATCAGCTGAAGATGATCGTTCGTGTACACCCCAAATTCGCGCACATTGTCTTTGTTTTGATCGATGGCGACCAGATGGCTGCGTGAACCCACATCAATCCCAGCGGCATTGGGGTGAATGACCCTGAAGCTGTTTTGGCTGTTTCCCATAGTAGATAGGTAGTTAGTGACTTCTGGGAGCGCACCGTGACTGTAAGAGTTTTCTGTACGGGATTCGCCGAAGCGATCACCAGCGCATTCACCAAATACTTTTCTAAAAGAGAAGCATCGCGCGCTCCAGCCCAGATTTTAAGGGAGGACTCAATTAAGTGCCAGTAAAAGCAGGGGGCTTGGTTCAGAAAGTCAGTTAAAGTTAGGACTTCTGGCCGGAACGTAAGTTGTACTGGTTATTCAACAGCGTAGACGCTGTACACTGATTTTAACATGCGTCGGCAGTTTTCCATCACTGGCAATGGCTGCCCATTTCGGTGTACCCTTTACATCCACGTGATCTCCGTGATTTTCCAGTCCTGTATCAAATGCCTGCACCAGATTGTCGGCGCGATGTACCAGAATACCATACCGTCCCGACTGCATGGTATAGGTAGCCCCCATCGGAAAACGGGCCTGCTGCGTCAGGACTTCACCTGTCCGCGGATTGATTAACGAAACATCCGTTGTTTTTTCGTCCGTAACCAGTACCCGAATGTGTTTGAATTCCTGCGCATCCTGCGGATCCACATCGTCATTATGTTTACAGGCGCTGACCAGAAGGGCCAGACACAGCCCCGCAAGTCCTGAAAAGTAAAAGCGTTTGTTCATAAGTTTAATACCTTTTTAATGCAACAACGATGCAAAAATAACAAGCGACATTAACAATGCAACAATGTTGCAAATAATACCGGTATAAATAGTCGGGAATAATAATTGAGCGTTTGTACATGGCTCAATCAACAGCCGGCACACTCTCGTGTTATGGTGCGTAGGTTCTGCCCTATATGTGCTTTTACCGGTATGAGAAAGATATGCCTGATCCTCTTCTGGCTGCAAGCCCAGGTGCTCCTGGCGCAGCCCGCCGAACGACTTATTAAGGTAGTCGTGGCCCCTGACCACACTGACTGGACCTATAAAGCCGGAGAAACAGCCCGTTTCGCCATTTCAGTACTCAAAGACGGTAATCCGGTCAAAGGCGCAAAAGTGCGTCTGGAGCTGGGTCCTGAGAAAATGGAGCCTACCCGTAAAGAGACCGTAACCCTTACTAACGGTACGCTCACCATCGACGGCGGCACCATGAAGACAGGCGGTTTCCTGCGCTGCATTGCCTATGCCGAAATCGACGGCAAGGAATACAAAGGCCTCGGCACGGCCGGTTTTAACCCACAGGACATCAGCCCGACCGTCGAAAATCCTGCCGACTTTACCAGCTTCTGGGGTAATGCTAAAGCTGAACTGGCTAAAATACCTCTCGACGCACGCATGACGCTCCTGCCCGAACGCTGCACCGAACGCGTGAACGTGTACCATGTCAACATCCAGAACTGGGGCAACTCACGGCTGTACGGCATTCTGTGTGTACCGAAAGCACCGGGCACCTATCCGGCCATGCTGAAAGTACCCGGCGCAGGGATCCGGCCATACTACGGCGACGTGGCTAATGCCGAAAAGGATGTGATTACGCTCGAAATCGGGATTCATGGTATTCCGGTGACGATGGATGTATCGGTCTACAATAACCTGGCAGCCGGTGCGCTGTCGGGCTACATGCTCTTTAACCTCGATGACCGCGACCGGTACTACTACAAGCGCGTCTACCTCGGCTGTGTCCGCGCCCTCGACTTTCTGACGAGTTTGCCGCAGTGCGATGCCAACCGGCTGGCCGTAACGGGCGGTAGTCAGGGCGGCGCCTTGTCCATCGTGACGGCGGGCCTCGACAGCCGTATTAAATACCTGGCAGCCTATTATCCGGCCCTGAGCGATATGACCGGTTACCTCAAAGGCCGCGCCGGTGGCTGGCCACACATGTTTGTGGGTGGCAACAACACGTTTACCAACAAGGCCGATAAAATCAAAACGGTTGGTTATTATGATGTGGTCAACTTTGCCCGGCAGGTGAAGGTAACGGGCCGCTATTCGTGGGGTTTCAATGACGAGACCTGTCCGCCTACGTCGATGTACGCCGCCTATAACCTCATTACAGCCCCGAAAAGTCTTGATCTCTACCGCGAAACCGGCCACTGGACGTATCCGGAGCAAACCGAAGCCATGAACAACTGGCTGCTCGAACAGCTAAAGGGGAATGTAGCGAAGAAATAAAATAACCGGAATGCCGGAAACTGCGTGCCGTCATGTCATGCCTTTGTGGCGTACCTGACGGCACGCTTTGTTTTCGGACAACGCCCCGGGGGCTATCGACGCCTGCGGCTGTACAGGCCCTTCGGGCCATAGCCTCCGGCCAACACGGCCCGAAGGGCCACAATCATTTACCCCATGCACCGCGCGGGGTAGCGTACAGAGCGACAAACGCAGCGATGCATGAGGCCGCGTACGGATGGTAACCGCCACACGGAGAGCTCATGAATCGCTGCGTGCTGTTTTTTTTTGGAAAAGAGTAAAGTGCCCGTATCCCGAATGAAGTCGGGAGGGCATCACCTCAGGCGAGGTGACGGCGGATTTTTTCGGCGGTTTCGGTCAGTTCCTCCTGCGTTAATTTCAGCTTACTGCTGAAATTCATATCCGCCATGCTGTTGAGCGGAATCAGGTGAACGTGTGCGTGTGGCACTTCAAGACCGATAACGGCAACCCCGATGCGTTTGCAGGGAACCGCTTTTTCGATAGCCGGCGCAATTTGTTTAGCAAACTGCATCAGGCCCGTATACAACGCATCGTCGAGGTTAAACAGATAATCAACCTCTTTTTTCGGGATCACCAGCGTATGCCCGACGGCACACGGAAACGCATCCAGGAAAGCCAGGTAGTCGTCGGTTTCAGCAATTTTGTGGGCCGGAATTTCGCCGGCAACAATACGCGAAAAGATAGAAGCCATGCCAGTTTTGTTGTAGGATGAAAGCGCCATGCTACTGCACGGCAACGCCGGACATATTAACGGTCAATGTCGATAACCTCAAACTCCATCATACCGGCCGGTACTTTGATTTCGGCAACTTCGCCGACTTTTTTACCCAACAGGCCCTTACCGATCGGCGAGCTTACTGAAATTTTACCCAGTTTCAGGTCAGCTTCTTCTTCCGATACCAGCGTATAGGTCATTTCGGCCCCGTTGCGCTTGTTTTTAATCTTTACTTTCGACAACACCGATACTTGTGAGGTATCAACCGTCGACTCGTCCAGAATCCGGGCGTTAGCCACGATGTCTTCCAGTTTTGAAATTTTCAGTTCCAGCAGACCCTGAGCGTCCTTTGCTGCATCATACTCAGCATTTTCACTCAAATCCCCCTTGTCGCGTGCCTCGGCAATCTGACGGGCAATATCGGCCCGGCCTTTGGTTTTCAGATCACTTAACTCAGTTTTCAGCCGCGTTAGTCCTTCCTCAGTATAATACGAAATCTTTGCCATAACTTACTTAATCTACTCGGTTCACACTGGTTTTAGTCACGAGAGGCATGACGCGTAACCGATGCGAATCCCATCGCTTTACCCGTCATGCCCCGTATTATAAAAACAAAAAGAACGGTACACTGACCGTTCTGCAAGCAATTTCTTTTCTTTGCAGCTACGTCAGAACACACCGGCCATACCGAAACGTTTTGATAGCATATGTCGATTCAGTTTTGTTTCCCCGACAACCAACCGGTCGTCATTGGGAAGACAAAAATAATAATACTTCGGGGCCATTTCAAGTATCAGCCCTCTGTTCTTAAAAACAATGACACAAAAAATGATTCCTCCGCTGCGAATAATTTTTATGGGTACGCCCGACTTTGCGGTGGCGAGCCTGCAAAAACTGATTGACGCCGGCTGTCAGGTTGTGGCTGTTGTGACAGCCCCTGACCGTCCTTCGGGACGGGGGCTACAGGTCATCAGCTCGCCGGTTAAAAAAGCCGCTGAAGCTGCCGGTATACCGGTTTTACAACCTGAAAAATTGCGCGATCCGGACTTTCTGGAGCAGCTCCGTTCATACAATGCTGATCTACAGGTAGTGGTTGCCTTCCGGATGCTGCCGGAGGTCGTCTGGGCTATGCCAGTCATTGGTACATTTAACCTCCACGGCTCACTCCTGCCCCAATACCGCGGCGCGGCTCCGATCAACTGGGCGGTGATCAACGGCGAAACCGAAACGGGCGTAACGACTTTTTTTATCGAAAAGGAAATTGATACGGGGCAGATGATTTTTCAGGCTACCGAACCCATCCACCCCGACGATACAGCCGGTACCCTGCATGATCGCCTGATGGCTCTGGGTGCGGATTTAGTACTGAAAACGGTCCGGGCGATTGAGGCAGGCGAATACCCGCGTACGCCACAACCGGTATCCGGCGACCTGAAACCGGCCCCGAAGCTGTTCCGCGAAACCACGCAGATCGACTGGAACCAGCCTGCCGCCCGAATCCGGGATTTTGTCCGCGGCCTGACGCCCTTCCCGGCCGCCTGGACAATAATCAACGATAAGTTTTATAAAGTCTTTGCCGTATCCGTTGCCAATGAATCGCCGTTTGACGCAGAACCGGGTCAGGCATATTCCGACCATAAAAAGAAAATCCTCGTCCGCGCCGATGACGAATGGCTGTCCATTGACCTGCTTCAGGCCGAAGGCAAACGCCGGATGACCGCCGAAGAGTTTTTGCGGGGAAATAAAATCTAAAGCGGTAATATTGCAAATCTGTTCTGCCTGCGCATACAACTCACGTAGAGACGCAATATTTTGCGTCTCTGTTTATCAGACAAAAATCAGGCGCTGCCTTTACTGACGAAAATGAGACGCAAAATATTGCGTCTCTACTAATGGCATTACACATGAAGATTTCCATGATCTGGGCCGAAGCCGAAAACGGTACCATCGGACGCAACAATAACCTGCCCTGGCACTTACCCGACGATTTTAAATATTTTAAAGAAACGACCAACGGACATCCGATTATCATGGGCCGGAAATCATTTGAATCCCTCGGCAAGCCGCTGCCTAAACGTACCAACATCATTATCACCCGCAATCCGGATTTCCGGCCGGACGGTGTTACCGTGGTAAACAGCCTTGAGGATGGTATTAAGGCAGCACAGGCCGTTAACCGGGAACAGATCTTTATCATCGGCGGTGCGGAAATCTACCGGCAGGCACTCCCGCTCGCTAATACGCTCTATATTACCGAAGTACACAAACATTACGAAGGGGATGCCCATGCTCCGGCTATTAATCAGAGTGAATGGAATGAGTTAAGTCGTATACATCATCCCGCCGATGATCGCCACGAAGCGTCTTTTGATTTCGTTGTTCTTACCCGAAAATAGCTTTTAGTGCAATTTCATTTCAATTAGCTGTCAGCTTTCACAGCAATATAGGTTAATCTTTCGGGCTTATAGAGTACAAAATAAACACTATCTTTCCAAACTAAATACTATATTTTATTCTTTATTGGATTTTTAATCCAAATAATATTTCACAATAAAATTATCCGGTTAACTTTGTCAACAATAATAAACAGAACCGTAACATCCGGACTTCAGGCAAAAGTCCTACAAAAAAGACAATTTTAATCAAAATGAACCGTGTAGTATGAATGTGTGTCGGATGTGGGGTTTGGTTGTGAAAACAGGTTTCAGCTACGAATAATCTCCCTATCAGTTAAACAACCCTGTTTACCATTTTTTTCTGTAC
>CBDFHU010000130.1:0-21855 GCA_965247375.1 Arsenicibacter sp. | reverse complement strand
AACGGCTCCGCTTCAGGTGCTCGATGAACCGGTTACCGCCGTTCAGGCCAATATTGCGGTCCTCGAACCGGCTCCGGATGGCAAAAGCATTGTGAATACGCCGAAAACCATCACCGCCATTCCGTACTACGCTGGCCAATCGGGGCAAAAGTCAGATGCAGGTCTGGTTACCAACGCGGATTAAGGAAATTAAGTGACGGAATAAATGCTAACTCCCCGAGGGTTTAGAACCCTCGGGGAGTTACGTTATGGTAAGTTTTCAATTTCGTAACAATATGCCTATATTGTTAACGTATCCATAAATTCGGGTTAATATCCGGTTCACGGTTGACCTGTCTCTTTGCAGCTGCAAAACATATAGTTCAGCTGCATGAAAAAAAGTCTATCACTTCTCTTACTGGTAATCGGATTAGTTTGGGGCGGGGTCTACGGGCGGTCGCGCAAACAAACCAGGCGTCAATTGCCGGTATCATTTCTGAAACAAACAAAGGGCCGCTACCGGGCGCAACGGTATTGGTCCGCAATGAATCAACGGGTTTCTCGACCGGAACGGTTACAAACGTTAAAGGCGAATACCTGTTTAAGGAACTGCCGCTGGGTGGACCGTACACGATTAAAGTAACGTTTATCGGTTTCGGCGAGCAGAAACGGACGGGGTATATGCTGAATCAGGGCGATGCGATCCGGATCAACCTGCCCATGCAGGAAGATAATCAGACCCTCGAAGTAGTCGATGTGGTGGCATCCGGTCTGAAAAACAAAGTAGAAAACTTCGGGGCGGCCACCGCCATTTCAGCCCGTTCGATTGCGGCGCTGCCGGTAAACGGCCGGAATTTTACCTCCTTAATCGACCTCTCGCCACTGAGTCGTGGCGGTAACCTGTCGGGACAGCTGGGTTCATCGACAAACTACACCATTGACGGGATGAACGCCAAGAACCCGACATCGGCCGGAGCCACAACAAGCCGGAGCGGAGCCCCTTATTCGATCTCGATTGAGGCCGTCCGCGAATTTAAAGTGGTGACAAACCAGTACGATGTCACGTTTGGCCGTGCAGGCGGGGGAACGGTCAGTGCCGTAACCCGTGCCGGTACCAACACCCTATCCGGCAGTGCCTTTAACTACCTGCGGGCCAACTGGCTGTCAAGTCCTTACGATATCCGGGGACGCCGTGTAAACGATTTCTCGACCAGTCAGTTCGGTTTTTCATTGGGCGGACCAATCGTCAAGGATAAACTACATTTCTTCGTGGTGTGGGACCACCAGCAAGATTCACGCCCGCTGATTATTGCGGATATTCAGTCGGCTGCCGATGAAAACCGCTTCAAACGTGACCCGTTCCACGCTCGACCGCTTCGTGTCCATCGCCCGTAATCTGTACGGGGTTGCTAATACGCCGCAGTATGGTACATTCGATAAAGTCCGTGGCTCTGACGCGGCTTTTGCCCGGATCGACTGGCAGATTAACCCGGAAAAACCTGCTGACGATCCGCAATAACTTTACCAGCGACCGCAACAAACTGGGCTTGCAGGACAACACCTCAATCAATATTTATGAGTCGTACGGCAATGATTACAACGTAGATAACAGCCTGTTAGCCACCCTGCGTACGTCGCTGAATCCCAAAGTAACGAACGAGCTGAAGCTGCAACACCTGTATACCTACCAGAAAAGCAGCCCGAATGATCAACTGCCGGCGGCCAACATTCCCCGGGCAATCGTGGAAAACGTAGTGTCGGTGATCGACGGCACTAACGCTCCACGAACATTCAGATGGGTGGTCACCGCTTTGCACAGGAAGGATTTACGAATAATGTTCTGCAACTGGTTGATAACCTGTACTATAACACGGATAAAGTACAGTACACGTTTGGTCTGGACTTCATGTATACCAACGCTAAGTCACTCTATGGCAGCGAAGTAAACGGCCGTTTTCATTACACAGTCGACGGCAGTTTGTCGGCCCTGGACAAGTTTGAGCGCCTGCAACCGTACCGCTATTACCGTGAAGTGCCATTGGTAGCCGATCCAACCGTGCGGGGGGACATCATCAACGCCGGTTTGTATGGGCAGCTGCATACCCGCTTAGCGCCGGGCATGGATTTCACCGGTGGTCTGCGTCTGGATGCGGCTCACTATCCGTCGGCACCGCTGAACGAAGTTGTCCAGAGTGAACTGGGACTGCGGACAGACAATAAAATTAAGTCGTTTGTGGTGCAGCCGCGGGTACAGCTGACGTGGGACGTAAATAATCTGGGCCGTGATGTGATTCGCTTCGGGGCCGGGGTGTTTGCTTCTGACATCAACAATTACATGGTTATCAATAACCTGACGTTCGACGGAAAACACCTGGCAACGGTCGATGTACGGAGCCCGAACCTGCCGACACCCGATTTTCTGGCTTACCGCAGCAACTACAACGCCATCCCGTCGCTGCCTGCTTTCCAACTGCCGACAATTAACCTGAACGGGCCGAACGCCAAAGTCCCGATCATGTACAAAGCCAACATTTCGTACTCGCGCTTCCTGACCGATAAGCTGAAAGCAGGTATTGCCGGATTCATGACGCTGGGCCGCCAGAATTACATGTATGTCGACCGGAACATGGTGACCGATCCGTATTTCCGGCTGGCCAACGAAGATAACCGGGGCGTATATGTACCGGCAGCGACTATGCCGGCCAATGGAGCGGGTGACTGGTTGCAGGGGCGTATCAGCCAGAAGCTGGGCCGCGTTCTGGAGCTGAACAGCGACGGAAAAGTAAATCAGTTTGCTGTAGTTCTCGACGGTACGTACCGCTACTTCCGCGATGGCGAGGTGACCCTAAGCTATACCTGGAACGATACCCGCGATAATACGTCCTTCAATGGAAACGTGGCCAATACGGCTACCCTATCGCTGCCGGTGAAGGATGATCCGCGTAATCTGAGCAAAATGTCGTATTCGGATAATCATTTCCGGAACAAGGTGGTCTTTTACGGGACTTCACCAACCATCCTGGGCATCAGTCTCGGCGTGCGGTACAGCGGCATCGGGGGCACCCGCTACACCCTGTTGTCGGGGGCAAACAGCAATGCTGACTTCGTATCAGGCACGAATGACCTCGCCTATATCTTTGACCGGAACGCCGAAAGTACACCGGCTAACATTAAAACCGGCCTGAATGCCATCCTACAGAACCCGAATGCCAGCCAGAGCATAAAGGATTACATCGTGAGGTATTCGGGTCAGATGGCGGAGCGGAACGGGGGCATTAATGGCTTCTACGGCGTATGGGATGTCCGGATCAGCAAGCGGTTTAACCTTTTTAAGACCCATGCGCTTGAAGTCAGTGCCGATGCGTTCAACTTTGCCAACCTGCTAAACCGGAATTGGGGCGTCAACAAATCTCTGGGGACACAGGCGTTGTATGCACTAGGTATTCCGGCAACGTCGACAACGGCGGCCGTGCCGGGTTTCGACAGGACAAAACAGCAGTTTGTGTACCGCGTTAACACGGCCGGTATTGTATCTCCGTCGGGTAATCCGTACCAGCTGCAACTCGGTGCACGGTATAGTTTCTGATAATTGTTATGCGTTTGATAGGCTCAGTCCGGCAACCTAAAGGTTGCCGGACTGAGCCATTTATATGACTGATTATCAGTATAACTGATGTTTTGAAAAATTGGTAACTTTTAGGTAGGTTTGGCAGAAATATAGCAACACTTCTGTTCGTAAACCTTTTCCTGAAAAACCCATGAAAAACTGTACTTGTCTGTTAAGTTGTCTGGCAGGCTTTATGCTGCTGATTGTACAGTCGGCGCATGCTCAGATTATTTTTGTGCCCGGATCAGAAACACCGGCGCTAACGCCATGCCTGAGCACTTTCCCTATGACACGGGTTGGAATTATGCCGCCGCCTGGGGATGCTTTATTTGTCAGTTATGTCGCCAGTCCTCTAAGCGGAACCATAGGACTGAATGCGGAGTATGTATTATTAAAAACCGGCGAATCGGACGATTTATATGAAGATGTCTTTTATATTAAAAATCAAACAATTTCCGAACCTACTGTTACCCATACGCTGACAATGCCTGCTGGTACAAGAGCCTTTTTCTTCAGTGCTATCAACTTTTTAGAAGAAGGCGATGCCACGATAGAGGTGACATCAACAGACGGGACATATACACTGGGTCCGGTGATCGCTGCCGGTCCCGGAGGTAGTGCGGTGCGGTTTTATGGCTTTTATACGGCAGACCCGTCAACAACAATCAAGGAGATTCGTATGACAGGGAACCGTTTTTTGTGGATAGGACGGTTCGGGATTTATCAGGGCGAATACATCAGTCCGGATCAGGTTGCTACAGCCGGCCCCCTTCTGGCAAACAGTCCTGTGGTGTGTGCCGGTCAGCCGGTTTCCCTGAATGCGACAGGGACCGGCAACTCTTTTGTCATTACCGGGCCGGATAACTATGTGTTCTCGACAGTTTACCGCTCAATCGGCTCCCATGCAGTCTACGCGACCGGAATAACTCAACCCGGTCAATATACGCTGAAAAGTACCCTGGGGTGCACGGAGTCGGTCAGTACAATCACCTTGGCGACGTGTCCGTAACAGCGTATACAGGAACAGAAGTGGTGTTCACGCAGGAAACAATAGTATAAATTTTATGGGTTTGTGTGTACCATATGCATGGTATTCCGAAAACTTCCGAACTTTAGGGTGACGCATTTTTCGGAATACTCAACTAATCACTACCTATGTTCAAACGAGTACTTCTGCCGGTGATACTGGCAGGAATGAGCCATCTTTCCCCGGCACAACAGGCTTCATCTGCAACAGACAGTTATCAGTTTATAAACGGATTGTTTGCCCTGACCGGCAGCCGCTATGGGCGGGAGGCCATCTACACGGATCCGCTGGCCTACCAGCTTTACACAAAAACACTGAAACAACCCGTAGATGGCTCCGTTTTCGGAACCGACGACCAGGGCCGTGAGATCAAGTGGATGCCCGTAATGGCCGATTCGACAAAACGGCTGCGCCCTCAGATGAATATGCGGGGCAACGGCGGCGCACCTGCCGGTCCGGGTGTGGTGGCCGGTAGTCTGCGGGGTGGCCTTGGCGCTGCGGGGGGATACACGTACCTGACGTACACCTCGCCGAAAGAGCAGGTCGCTATCCTGAACATCAAGGGCAACAGCAACGTCTATGTCAACGGCGAACTGCACATGGGCGATGCCTACAACATGGGCTACATGCACATCCCCGTCAGCCTCCGGAAAGGGCTGAACGAACTTTATGCCCGCGGTGTCATGATTACGGCCGGCCTTCAGTTTACCACCAAAAAGGCACTGGTAATGACCGACGACCCGACCATTCCGACGATCCGGATCGGGGAGACAGCCACGGCCCTGAATGCAGCGGTGCTGGTCCTCAACACCACCTCGAAACCACTGACCAACCTCAAACTGATTGCTGTTATCGGCGGGAAACCGGTCGGAACCACGCTGGCAACCATTCCAGCCATGTCGGGCCGGAAAGTTGCCTTTGGTTTTGACCCGACCGGTGTAACCACAACCGGCAAGCATACCTGCACGCTGACCCTGATGCAGCAGGGAAAACAAATCGACCAGAATACGCTGACCATCGAAGCTGTTACACCGGAAGCCTCCTACAGCCGGACATTTATCAGTCAGATTGACGGGAGTTTGCAGTATTATGCCGTAACCCCGCAGTCTGGCAAGCCGTCTGAATCACCGGCTTTGTTTCTGTCGGTACACGGGGCAGGGGTAGAGGCCATCGGCCAGGCACGCGCCTATAAGGCCAAGGACTGGGGAAATCTGGTGGCGGCAACCAACCGCCGGCCGCGTGGTTTTAACTGGGAAGACTGGGGTCGGCTCGATGCCCTGGAGGTACTGACAATTGCCCGTAACCAGTTTAAGCCCGATCCGCAACACATCTATCTGACCGGGCACTCGATGGGTGGCCATGGTACGTGGTTCCTCGGCGCTACCTATCCGGATAAGTGGGCGGCTATTGCGCCGTGTGCGGGCTATCCGACCCTGAAAGAATATGGCTCGGCCGATGGCGTGATTCCGGCTAATAGTCAGGACCCGGTGGAGCAGATGTTACTGCGGGCCGGCAACCAGAGCGATGTGCTGAAACTGACGAATAACTACAAGCCGCTGGGTGTCTACGTCTTCCACGGTGATGCTGACCGGACGGTACCGGTAACCTATGCCCGTCAGATGCGTAAGCTCCTGGGCGAAACCCAGCCTGACCTGACCTATTACGAGTATCCGGGCGGCAGCCACTGGTTTGGCGACCATAGCGTTGACTGGAAACCTATTTTTGATTTCTTCAAATGGCACCAGATTACCCCGGATTCGACCATCCAGACCGTTGACTTTACAACCGCCAGTCCGGGCATTTCGGCAACCTATCGCTGGGCAACGATTGTCCAGCAGGAGCAACCGCTGAACTACAGCCGCCTCCAACTGGCACGCGACAAAAAGTCGGTGTCGGGTACAACGGCTAACGTGTCGGTAGTACGGCTGGCGCTGGACCAGTTCGGGGCCAATGCAGCGGTGAATGTCGTTCTTGATGGTCAGGCTGCGATTGCTTACGCGACCAAAAGCGCGCATGATACGCTGACACTCCGGAAGGCAGACGGCAAGTGGTCGGTAGGTGAACGGCCGTCGCTGGCGCAAAAGGGACCACATCGGTACGGAACATTTAAGGACGCGTTTAACAACCGGATGGTGTATGTGTATGGCACCAAGGGTACCAAAGAAGAAAATGACTGGAATTATCAGAAAGCCCGGTTTGATGCCGAGACCTGGTACTACCGTGGAAACGGGGCCATTGATCTGATTCCGGATACCGAATACAATCTGACCACTTACGCTGACCGTGGGGTCGTACTCTTTGGTAACGCAACTAACAATACCGCCTGGAAACAATTACTCGCCGACTGCCCGATTCAACTGGAGCGTCAGCAGGTACGTGTGGGCAATCAGCAGTGGACGGGCGATGACCTGGCCGCGTACTTTGTCTGGCCGATCCGTGGTTCGTCGGTTGCGTCCGTCGCGGTCATTGGCGGAACAGGGCTGAAAGGCATGCAGGCGGCGTATGCCAACCAGTATTTTGCCGGAGCCAGCGGTTTCCCGGACTTTATGATTTATGGGCTGGACATGGTGAAAACCGGCAGCAAAGGCGTCCGTATGGCCGGTTTCTTCGACAACGACTGGAAACTGTCGCCGGAGAATTATGTGATTAATGGTTCATCAAATGAAGGGAAATAATATAGTCTTCTGTAGATAAACGTTTACCACATAGACACATAGGTCACAGTAGTCTGAATAACTATGTTTTCTATTGTGGCTATGTGGTAAAAAAAAACTACTCATCAATCACAACCGCCAGAAAACCATCCCGCACCGAAAGGCGGGATATTTTTTTTGCGGGTAAATCGGCGGGCAGCGTGATTTGTGTCCATGTCTTTGCTTTCGGCGAAAAAGCCCACAACTGCGAGCCACGGCTTTCGAGCAGGAGGCCGTCGGGCATCCAGGCATTGTAATGCTCCGAATCCGGATGACTGTCGGTAATATCTGTGACCGTTCTGGTTTTCGGGTCAAACGCACGCACTACCCAGCGGTCGCCTGCCTGCTGCACGAAGCTGAAGGTATTGCGGCCCGGAATTTTGTGCAGCGACCGGCCAATCTGTGGGGCAACGGCCGAATCCTTGCCGGCTTTCAGGTCGAAATAGTGGAGCGAGCTGGGCTCGCCCAGAACAAACGCAACGGCTTCATTGTCGTTGATCCACGCCTGATAACCGATTTTACCGGTTTTTTGTGAGGAAAGAAGTATCCGTGTCTTAGCAGGGTCAGCCAGCGAATAAGCCACCAGATCCTGATCGCCGGAACCCTTCCGCTGGACAATACACGACAGTTCGCGCTGAGAGGGTAATACCGTCGGCGAATATTCTGAATCGGGCGTTGCCGTTAGTCGGGTAGTATTGCCGGTCTTGAGGTCGTAGACCATGATGTCGGTCTGGTTGTCCGGCATCATCGACGTGTAGTACAGCAGCAGTTTCGCAGGATGAAAAAAAGGCTGGTTGTCGTAACCGGGTTTATTTGAGATGTTTACCGGTTTAGACAATACCGGTTTTCCGTTCACGGATGTAAGGGGCATCAGGTAGACGTCGGTGCCGTTCTGCGCACTGGCCAGTGCCGGCAGCAGGCTGAGGAGAAAAAGTAGAGGTTTCATCTCCCTAAAGATGCTAATAAAACTGATAAGCTTGCTAACATGATACAAGAAGTGACGTCCGGATTATGCGACCTTTGTATCGAAATGGAACACGAATCTTACTGTAGAGAATAATTCCTCAAAGTTTGTTTCATCATAGGTTAAGGAGATTGTAAGGTCTTTGGCATTGCCGGAGACCTTATTTATTTATGACCTGCCACAAAGACGGGAGGAACCGGAGCCACACAAAGAAAATAACTTCGTGCGGCTCCGGTTCCTCCCGTCTTTGTAGTTAATAATCAAAACCGTTGTGCTGCTCCGGTTCTTTGGGCCTTCGTGGCTATACGTTTAGATCAGCAGTGAGTCAACACGGTGAGCGTGTACCATTTCTTCGCAGGGCGACCAGGCAAAGATCGTGAACCGGCCGTCCTGCGAGGCCACCAGCGCAATGGAGTCCCGCTGATCATACACAAACTGGGCCGCCGATAAATGCCGCGTGCCGCCGGTCTGAGTCGGGTGCACGACCATCGGTACGTTGTCGATAATCGGTTCGGTGACAATAATCTGGCTCACCCGTTCACGGTTAAACGCCCGGCCGGTTTTGGCCCCGAAACCAATCAGTTCATATTGATCGTTGATAATCGTCGCGCCGTCAACGGCTGTCAGGCCCGCAATCCGGTCGACGGCCAGGTTGAGGGCGCCCATCCACCAGTTTTGTTTACGGTCGCCATCTTCGGAACGCATCAGTTCAGACAGGCCGGAAAACGAAGGCAGCACCGGATAGCCGATGTGGAGGATAGACTCCCGCCAGATATCCTGTTGCGAGGGCACGACGAGCAGGCTGCCGCCACGGCCATGCGCCCGCATCGCCACCGCCAGTTGTACCAGCACGTTCATCGAATTATTCCAGGTCGACGGAGCCGTAAAGCCCAGCATCGACGTCAGTATGGCAGGGCAGTCGGGCAGGCCAGCGGTCCGTTCATCGACCACCTTAATCTGATCGCCTTTCAGAATAGCCACATTCACAAATTTACCGAAGCCTTCGGTCCGGCGGTGTTTCACCACCAGCAGGCCGGGCTCAACCACTTCCAGAATCAGTGAGTTGCCGGGTACCTCCGATGTAGCGCCCCAGATGCAGAGTTCGTCCCCTTCGGCGAAGATGCCGAGGTGAATACCAGGATGTTCAACGGCCGGGGCAAGTTTTGTGAGGATGGTCGGTGTCAACGCCAGTTTATGCTCAAAAAGGAGCGGATTTTTGGCCTGCTCCGCGGGTAAGTATACGAGCGAAATTTTCGGGGAACTGCCTTCCTCACGGCGCAGACTTGCCCAGAATGCCGCATCAATCATGGCCTCGATAACCGGTGTCGGGGGAACGGGCGCGAGTTCGCTGGTCATTCCCTTTTCGGCGGCTTTACCAAAATGTTGCGCAAAATGGTTTTCGACCGCCCGGGCAACTGCCTGAGCGGCCTGATACGTTGTGGTTGGGGTAGTTTGTGAAATCATACGACGGTACTTACATAAAAAATACCGTTAAATCCGCCGGATGGTTCCTCCGGAAAGTAAATAAATCCCGTAGAGACGCAACATCTTGCGTCTCTATTGCCGGGCAACATCTTGCGTCTCTCTGTTTATTGCCAGACAACATCCTGCGTCTCTCTATTGCCGCACAGCATCTTGCGTGACGATAGAGACGCAAGATGTTGCGTCTCTACGTTACTGCCGGCCGGGAATGTCGGCGCGGAAGACTTCCAGATTTCCCTGATCCTGAAGTGTGACGTAAACTGTCCGGTTGTCTTTACCGCCAAAGGTAACGTTGGTGGGCTTTTTACCGGTCAATGTAACTTCCTGCAAGACCTTACCCTGCGGCGATACCTTAACGACCGTGCCTTTGTCGTAGCGGGTAATATACAGATTACCGGCCTTGTCGCACCGCATGCCGTCCATGCCGAAATCGGGGAATTGAATCAGCAGCCGTTTATTACTGATTGCTCCCGCCGGCGACAGGTCAAACGCCCACACATTACGCTGGACAGACTCATTGACATACAGTGTTTTATTGTCGGGACTAACCTCAATGCCGTTAGTAGTTCCCATACCCGAAGCCAGCTGTGTGACGGTACCGTCGAGGTCAATACGCCAGAGGTTTCCGGTATTCTCCTTCCAGTTCGGGTCGCTGGCATACAGGCGGTCTTTATCATCAATGGCAAGATCGTTGGGCTGGTTCATCCGGTTTTCATGGGCAAACACTGTAACGGTTCGGGTCCCCTTTTTTATCCGCAGGATATTGTGCTTCGGATAATCGGCAATGAACATATCGCCGGCTTTGTTGAACCGGATGCCGTTGCCGACACTGCCCGCCGGTAGGTCAACAAACAAACTGGCCTTTCCTGCCGGTGTGATCTGACCAATGGTGCCTTCTCTGGCAAAATTGACGGCATAAATGATACCGGCTTTGTCAACGGCCGGGCCTTCAACGCCGTTGGTGAAACCATTGACCGGGGTAAAGACCCGGGCTTTGTAAGGTTCGGGGTCAGGCGCTGCGGCTGACACCATAAGGCCGGCGGCTACGGCCAGCAGGTAAACGGTTGATGTACGTGACAGACAAAACATGTACAGGAAGGGGTAATCCGGTTAAATGGCAAAGGTAATGGATTGCCAATGTAACGGGCATGAGCTGCCTGCCGTTTTTCGGGTTTAATCGTCCTCCGGCTGTAGGGAATTGTTAACCACTCTTTTTGCCGCTGATACCGGTAGCACAACCAAAAAAATACGAATCAAAGCGTACCGCCAGTTGATAGCTTTGAAAGATCGCCTTTACAACCGAGGCATCGCCGAAATTTTCGGTATAGGTCCAGAGCATCCGATAGTCATCCGGATTGCCCAGAAAAAGTTTCCCCAGGATCGGGATCACGTGTTTCAGATACAGCCGGTAAAAGAAACACACTAGTTTATTCCGGGGTTTTGAGACTTCAATGAACGTAAACCGGCCCCCGGGTTTTAAGATTCTGTACACTTCACTTGCCAGTACGCCAAGTTGTTCCCGGTTAAACGTCTTTAGTCCGTAGGCGCAGGTGATAATATCGTATTGGTCAGACAAAAGACCGTTTTTCAGGATATCCTGATGCAGTACCCTGAATTTACCTGCGGGACCATTTACGTGTTTTTGCCGGCTTATTTCACACATCCGCTCAGAGAAATCTAATGCCGTAAACCGGGCATTCGGGTATTGTTTTGTTAGAATAGTCCAGTTTTCGCCCAGGCCTGACAACAAGTCAATTACTTGTATGTCAGATGAATTATGCCCGATTGCCCGTATAAACTGTTTTCGCCACCGGATTGAGAACCCAAACGAAGTGATATAATTCATTCGTTCGTACGAGCCTGACATGCTGTTGAAAAGCCGTCTTACATAGTCTGGTTCATAAATATCTTCCATTGTATTTTGGTGTAGTGATCTGTAGTCTGTCCTTTCGGGAAGTTTTAAACTTCCCGAAAGGACAGACCATTTTATCGGATAAGAAACGAATAACTGCCCGCCATAAGGCTATACCGGCCGGGCTTACCTGAAACCGGTTTCACCACCTGACCATTTTCCCAAAGCTGCTGCCCTGGTTGCAGGATAAGGGTGGCACCTGAGTTAGCCGGAATGACGACGGTATAGGCAATGCCGTCGCTTTGCCGCGTCCAGGCCGACTTAATCCGGCCATAGGGCCCGTCGTGCGTTGCTTCAAACTGATTGAGTCCCTTCACAAAATGGGGTTCCAGCAAGATGTTCCGGAAGCCGGGCTGTTCCGGGTCCGGTTTGATGCCGCCGGGGGCTTTGTAGAGCCATGCACCGATCTCCCCGAACATGATGTGGTTCATCGAAATATCGCTTTTGGCATCAATCGGCCAATTTTCGTACAGGGTTGTTGCCCCGTTTTTGATCCACCATCCCCACGACGGGAAGGTTTCCTGTGCCGCCACCTGATAGGCAACATCCGCATAGCCGTTCTCGCTCAGGGCGTTCAGAATTGATTTGGTGCCGAGCAGGCCAACGTCCAGATGCGTGTTGTCGGCCTGAACGCGCTTCGCCAGATTGGCAGCGACTTTCGCCTTCTGGTCGTCGGGCACAACTCCCCAATGCAGCGGAACGCTCAGCTCCGTCTGAACGCCTTGCCCGTATAAACCGGTGGCCGGATTGTAATACTTCGCGTTAACGGCGGTTTTAATCTTGTTGGCCAGGGCGGTATAGGTTACCACATCCGCCTGTTTACCAAGGATTTTGGCCGCTTTAGCTACAATGGAGGCATCGGTGAAATAATACACCGACGACGTAAACTCAACCGGTGTTTTCGACTTGACCGGCACCCAGTCGCCCAGACCCCAGGTTGTCAGTCCGGTCGGGCTAATGGCCGTAATCCGGTCGACGTACCGTTTCATGGCCTCGTAGTTATCGGCCAGAATCTTGCTGTCGCCGTAAAACAGATACACATTCCACGGAATCAGCGCAATGGTACTCGTCCAGTCGGGGCCGTTGCCCCATTCATAGCCCCAGCCTCCGGTCGGTATGATCGACGGCAGCACCCCGTTCGGCTGTTGTTCGTCGCGGTGGTCGGCCAGCCATTTTTCGTAGACCGTGATGCCGTCAAAGCCATATAAGCCGGTTTCGACAGCGATGTGTGCGTCACCCGTCCAGCCGTTTTTCTCCCGCTGCGGGCAGTCGGTCGGGTAGCCGAACAGGTTTGACAGGTAGGAGTTATTGGTTGCCCACCAGAGTTTATTGATGGTCTCGTTCGAGGATATGACCTGACCTGTCGGCGGCACATCGCTGTGCATAAAATAACCGGTCAGGCTTTTTTCGTTGAGCGTCAATGGCCGGTCGCTCGTTACCTCCACATACTGAAATCCTTTATAATTGAAGCGCGGCATGAACTGCTCTTCGCCTTTGCCACCCAGAATAAAAATATCGGTCTGAAACGGATCCGATTTGTCGGTCGGGCGGTAGTGTACATCAATGTTTGACATATCTACCAGACCGGTCGGATAAATCCGTTCGCCATGCTTCAGCCGGACGACCGTACCGGCGGGACCGCTGACGGTGAACCGGCTCACACCGGAGATGTTGCGGCCAAGGTCAAACACGACGGTTGTATCATTGATCCGGCGCATGGCTTTGGCCGGAATAGTTTCCACATTGCGAACCGGATGCATAACCTGGGCCACGATGTTGGTGGATGGTGCGGCGCGGAGTAAAACGTTTTTCCATTTTGTGTAATCGAAATCTGCGGTACTCCAGCCGGGCTGCTCCAGCCGCGCGTCATAATGTTCGGCGGTGTAGATGGAGTTGAAAATAACCGGACTTAGGGCTGTTTTCCAGTCTTTACCGGACGCGATGGTTTCGGTAGTACCGTCGTCGTAGGTAATCCGCAGGTCGAGGCAGAACGTCGGCCGTGCCCGCCACGGTGCCTTATGAAAATCCCAGACGGCGGTCGACTGGTGGTTATACCAGCCATTGCCCAGCAGGACGCCAATGGCGTTTTTTCCGGCCTGAAGCTGTTTCGTCACATCATAGGTTACATAAAGCGTGCGCCGGTCGAAGCGGGTATACATCGGATCAAGCCGGTGATTGCCCGTTTTCTCCCCGTTGATGTAGAGCTCGTACAGACCACCGGCCGCAATATAGGCCCGTGCTGATTTAATCTTTTTGGAGACCGTAAAGCCTTTCCGGAAGTAAGGGGCCGGTTTCAGGTCTACATTGTTGACGTCACTGATCCAGGCGCCCAGCCAGTTTTTCGGCTGCATCATTCCGGTTTCAAAGCGGGCGATGGCCGAGGTCGCCGGTTTGCCGTCCTTATCCCAAACGGTTATCCGCCAGAAGTAGGTGGTAAAAGGCGACAGTGCTTTGCCCTGGTACGTAGTCAACTGTTGAGCAGAAGCCGTTTTACCGGTCTGCCAGCTATCGGCCCGGCCTTGTGCCAGCGCAACCGAATCGGTACCGACAATCAGTTGCCAGGCTGTTTGGCGGGCACCCCGGCGGGTATCGTCGAGCCGCCACGAAAACCGCGGCGCCGGTGTATCCAGCCCAAGCGGATTCACGAGGTGCTCACACTGCAAACCCGTTGGCATACAGGCCGGTTGCTGAGCCAACGCCGGATGCATAAATGCACACAGCTGAAGCGTCACGCATATCATCAATAAAGGTTTCATAGCGGGTTTAATACATGTAGGGGCAACCCCACGTGGTTGCCCAAATGGAGTTGCCGGAAAAGATTGCCCGGGCAAAAGTCCCGGCAAAATAATTAGTTCACCAATACACCAACCTCAGCCGCCGAGGCAACTGTATCAGAGTCATTAGCCGGTGCCAAAGCAACGAGCTTAAAATACCGTGCACCATAGGTTTTCGGAAAACGGATCTCCTGCTTAATCGGGTTATTTTTAATATTACCGAACGCTGCGTTTTCCTGGACAGCCTGCCAGTTCTGACCATCCTGACTGACATAGAAGCTGTACTGATAAATCGTGCCGCTCTGGTTATTATCCTGTCTGGGCGTATAGGTAAATCCGGCCAGATTCAGCGATTCGCCAAGGTCAACCACCAGCTCGTGCGGGTATTTTTTGCCGGCATCGGGGCGATTACTGACCCAGACCGAGCCTGGGTTTGAGTCGATGGCACGGGAGTCTTTGCTGTTCACAACCGACCATTTAGCCGGAGCCAGATCAAACGATGCCCGAACCGTTTCCGTCGATTTCGCTCCGTTCTGAATAAATGCCTTTGCCTTGATGGTGCCGCCCTGAATCAGCTCAAACGGTTTGGCATAGACCGGCGATGAAACAGTCGGCTCCGAACCGTCGGTAGTAAACCGGATAATCGGGTCGGCCAGTTCGGTGCTGATGCTGACAAGGCCCTGTTTGTTACGGCTGATTGAAGGGGTTGACAGAAGCTCAGGAGCATTATAAACGCCGCACTCTGAAATCACCGGACAGGCCAGGGCATCGAGAATCGTTACACGTATCTTAGCCGTTTTACGGGTCGGGAACGCCAGAATACGCTTGTAGCCAATCGTGGTCTGCTGGTCAATGGTTTCGTAGGCCGAACCGTTCCAGGCTTCCAGTTTAAACGACTTCACCCGCTGACCAAGTGGAATGTATTCCTGTAATACCACACGGTTAACGTCTGTCGGTTTGCCCAGATCGACTACGAAGGATCCCTGCCGGGTGTTGTCGTTGGTCGTCCAGTAGCTGTCAAAGTTGCCGTCGGTCAGGTTGGTGGCGGCGTAGGCCTTGTCATTGCCGCGCACTTCCGAGCCGCTGACCGATTTCCGCAGAGCCAGGTTTGTTTTAAACGACTCGTCAATGGTCCGTCGGAATTCCATCAGCCGCGTTGAGTCGTTGGGGTGAATCAGGCCTTTACGGGAAACCGGTACATTCAGGAGCAGGTTTCCGTTACGGCCGACCGACGAATAGTAAATTTTCAGTAAGTGATTCAGCGACTTTACGCGGTCGTCGGTATCCGGACTGTAGAACCAGCCGGGACGAATGGAAACATCCACTTCGGATGGAATCCAGCGCTCCCCGTTTTCGTTGCCGGTATTCAGGATGCTGGTCGGCGGGGCGTCGTGGCCCATGCCGAACCCTTTGACATTCAGCGTTGACCAGTTGGTTTCGCCGGCGATCCCTTCTTCGTTACCCATCCAGCGGCAGCCCGGGCCTATATCGCTGAAAATAACGGCTTTGGGCTGGTTTTTGAATACGACGCTATGGAAAAGCGGCCAGTCGTATACCTGCTTTTTGCCGTTCGGACCTTCGCCGTTGGCCCCGTCGAACCACTGCTCATACACATCGCCGTAGTTGCCCAGCACCTCGTTGAGGGTGTTGGCAAAAATCTGGTTGTATTCGTCCGTACCGTATTTCGGGTGGTTCCGGTCCCAGGGTGAGAGATATACGCCGAACTTAAGTCCGTATTCCTTGCAGGCATTGGAAAGCTCGCGGAGTACGTCGCCTTTGCCATCTTTCCAGGCACTTTCGCGGACGGTATGCGTACTGAATTTACTGGGCCACAGGCAAAACCCATCGTGGTGTTTGGCGGTGATAATGATGGCTTTCATCCCGGCTGCCTTCGCTGTACGGGCCCACTGGCGGGCATCGAGATTCGTCGGATTGAACACCTTCGGATCTTCATCGCCGTGGCCCCATTCCTTGTTAGTAAACGTATTCGGCCCGAAATGGATAAACATGTAGTATTCCATTTTTTGCCAGGCAATCTGTTGAGGAGACGGTACGGCTCCGTAGGGTGCCGGTGGGGGCGTTTTTTGTGCCAGTAACGGGCTGGCACTGAGACCCAGCAGGGTCATTAACGTGAGTTTTTTCATCTACTGATGAGAAATTATGCGTCGACTGGTTGAGAATTGACCTGCAAATTACACGTTTGAACGGATTTATGGATTCAGGGCGAATGCAATGTACTGGTCTCCGGATTTTGTATTGAGTTTGCCACCGCCGCAAGCGATCACGATGTATTGTTTGCCGTTGACCGTGTACGTACTTGGCGAAGCATAGCCGGCGGCGGGTAATCTGGCCTGCCACAGCAGTTTACCGGTGCGTTTATCAAAGGCCCTGAACATCTCATCTTTCGTGGCTGCGATAAATACCAGCCCCCCGGCCGTGACCAGCGGTCCCCCATAATTGTCAGTGCCGGTGGGAGCAATGCCCTGGCGGGTGAGTTCCGGATATTCGCCGAGCGGAATCTGCCAGCGGTGTTCGCCGGTATTCAGATCAATAGCCGTCAGTGTTCCCCACGGCGGGTTACTGACGGGATAGCCTTTGCTGTCGTACCAGCGGTTATAACCGGTATGCTGATACGGAATCTCCGTTGATTTAACAACCGCTCCCTGAACTGTAGCCGGATTGCCCGTATTCATCAGAAAGGCCAGAATTGCTTTTCGCTCAGCTTCGGGAATGTGTGAAAAAGAAGGCATCATGCCACGCCCTTTCAGCAAAATCTGGTTTACGGCGTCAGGCGTATACCGTTTTTCCAGCCCGAGCAAAGACGGGTAGGAGCCGTCGTGGTTGCCCCGCCGGTCGGCGCCGTGACAGGCCGAGCAGTTTCTGGTATAAAGCTGCGCGCCGGTGATGGAGGCCGTCGGGCCGGGAGTTTCCTTGCGGATCAGTGACGAAAAGCAAGGGTTCTGCTTGGCCGGGATATAGATCGTTCCCTCCGGATCGGTGGCCGAACCGCCCCACTGCGCCCCGCCGTCGGTACCCGGAAAAAAGAGAGTCATGGTTTCGGTTAACGGGGTATACGGGCTACCGGTCCGGGCTTTCCGGAGCTGCGCAATAATCTCATCGCGGTTTGAGGCCCACGTATTTACATCCTGTTCGGTAAAGGTCTGTTTCGTAAACGGGGCCGGTTTTACGGGAATCGGCTGGGTTGACGCGGTTTGTTCGCCGGCAATACGGGTCTGCGGAAAGGCTTTTTCTTCAATGGGAAACAACGGCTTTCCGGTTACGCGGTCGAAAACGAATACGTGCCCCTGCTTGGTGCTTTGTGCCACCGCATCGATGCGTCTGCCGCTATGGGTAACCGTCAGCAGGTTGGGCGGTGAGGGCGGGTCCCGGTCCCAGATGTCGTGGTGGACAAACTGAAAATGCCAGAGGCGTTTGCCGGTGTTGGCGTCGAGGGCCAGCAGGCAGTTGGCATACAGATTGTCGCCTTTGCGGTTGCCACCGTAAAAATCGAAAGCGGCCGAGCCGGTCGGGGCGTAGGACAATACCCCGCTCGCGGTCAACGGCCATGCCGGCCCAGGCATTCGCCCCGCCCAGCCGCTCGCGTGGTTTTCCCGGTGACCAGGTCGCGTAGGCGGGAGTGCCGGGTTCCGGTATGGTTTTGAACGTCCAGCGCAATTTGCCGGTCCGTGTATCAAACGCCCGGATATCGCCCAGCAGGGCAGTCTCTCCCTCCGCAAGGCGTGCCCCGACAATGAGGTTGTCTTTATACAAGGTGGCCGGGGTATTCATCCGGATATAATCATCGCCGCCGGGTCGCTCAATACCGGTTTTCAGGTCGATGCGTCCGCCATTGCCAAAGGTTGGTATCAGTTGCCCGGTGTTGGCATCGAGCGCGTACAGCCACTGTCCGGCTCCGAAAAAGATGCGGGCATCGTTGCCCTCGCGCCAGTACGTTACCCCGCGGCTGAGCGTGCCGCCGTTATCGGTCAGGGCCGTTTTCCAGCGCAGTTTACCGGTATGGGCATCCAGCGCGAAGGCCTGGATCGCTGCGGATACGCCATAAAGGATTCCGTCGATGATAATGGGGTTGCATTGAACCTGACTGCGGTTCTTCAGCGTGTCTGCATCCTGTGACCGGAATGCCCAGACGGGTTTCAGTCCGCCAACGTTTCCGGTGTTAATTTCTTTGAGGGCGGAGTAGTGGCTGCGGGCGCCGTCACCGTTGTATTCCGTCCAGTTTGTGTCAGACGTTGAGGTACTGGCCCAGACAAAGGGCAGAAAAAGGAAAAGGAGCAGGAACACTCGTTTCATATGCGGAGTAAACAGGAAGCAACTGTATGTGCCAATCTTAATCTGCTTACAGGAGTGAAAACGAGGGCCTTTCTACTGAAAAGTTATAAAAAAAGTCCCGCTCAAAGGAACGGGACACCGGTAGTTAATCAACTGTTTCGCCGGTGAAGGTAACACGGGCAAGTTCTTTGTCGAGCCTGAGTGTATCGTCGGCAGGGATAAGATTGAAGAGATCGAGACACCGGCGGGCAATAAACTCTTCCTCCATCTGCTCCTTAACATACCAGCGCAGAAATTCTTCGGTAATGTAGTCGTTTTCGCGGCGGCATGTAGCGATGATCCGGTTGATAGCGTTGGTTACGGTAATTTCCTGTTCCAGGGCCGCTTCAAAAACAGACCGCAGCGTGTCAAATTCAATCTGAACGGCACCAACAACCGGCGTAATGGCAACCACCCCCTGATCGCAGAGGTAATGGAAGATCTTCAGGCCGTGCTGCCGCTCTTCATCAGATTGCTTGTAGAAGAAACCCGCCGAGAATTCAAAACCATTCCGGTCGCACCAGCTGGCCATCGCCAGGTATTTTGACGAAGATTCAAATTCCATTTGAATCTGCTGATTCAGAATCTGTTCAATATCTTCCTTGATCGACGTACGAAGTCTGACAATATCTTTCATAAAAAAAGAATGGATAGTTAGTTATTGAGTATAAACCATAAATGCGGATAATGTTTGCCCGGGAGTTACGGGACAGCCATCCCGGTATCGGCGGCAAAGGAGCAGCCACATTCGTCAAGAAGCCGGTACAGATCCTGCACGAAACGGGTTCCGCTGAGCAGGTCGCGCAGGTGAACGATTTCACAAAGCGTCAGGACAAAAACAACGGTCGGTACGGGGAGGGGAGAGTATGGCCACATCATGGGCATCGTCGGTCATGAGCGCCATCTGCCGGAGATCGACTGCGTCAACCATGCGCCGGAACTGCCGGAAATCGAGAACCGTAAAGGTGGTTCGCACACCGCAGAAATCCACAATAAACCGGTTTGTTAACGTACACTGATATACCGTCCCTTTTGTATTCTGATATAATTGCTGCCAGCTGTCTTCCATTGCGGGGATGTCTTCACGATTTCTGTAGCAAAATAACAGCTAAATTTTTGTTTAGAAAAAATCTAAATAAAAATTATTTTAACAGTGATAAACAAAAATCCCGGCTTTCAAGTTGAAACCGGGATTATCTGAGTACTTGCGGTACTCAACTTAACTATTTCATTAAGGCAAATATAACCTTTTACCATATATAGTTTAGAAAAAAATGGTAAAAAAATAAACAAATGCGCGACAAATACGTTACCGTTTGACCGGAGCAAAACCTTTGTTGCCGGACTAAGCCAGCCTGTAAAACCAATGCTGTCAACGACAAACTGAAAACTTTTTTGTAGTTTGTCTCAGCAATAACGGACGTAATAATCCACGAAAAGGATGCCATATAATCTTGCACAGCTGATTGAACAAGGAGAAGGAATCCGGTTAGAGTTTAAGAGTACCGTGTCTTCGGCGTCCCGAATTGCAAAAACGCTGGTAGCCTTCGCCAACACGTCGGGCGGGCTGTTGATCGTCGGTGTGGACGACGACGGGCAGGTATCGGGCATTGAGTCGGAGTACCATGAAGTACAGAAAATCGAGAAGGCGAGTGATTTTTTTACGGAGCCGGCGTTGTCTGTCAGTTATGAAGTGATTGTATACGAAGGCAAGGATGTATTGGTGGTAAATGTGCCGGAAAGCGAAGAAAAACCAGTTAAGGCGATTGACGAACGCGGCCATAAGATATTGTATGTCAGGTCGAAAGACAAGTCCATTCCGACAAACAAGCTGATTTTATCGGAAAATGCTGTCGATACCAAACTGTTACAGACGCCGAATGTCCGGATGCTGCTGCAGTATTTCCGGAAAAATGAGTCTATTACGGCCGCTAAAATGGCGCAGCTGATCAATGTATCGGATCAGCGTGCCGAAAAAATGCTGCGCGAATACACCGAAAAGGGCTGTTACTGATGATTGACCGGCCCCGCCCGCCCCGTTATTCGCTGAAAGTTTCTGACTAACCATTCTGCATTCGGGCGAACCCGCTAATTTTACAGCTCAATATCCGGCTTCCGGCCAATAGGAAGCCACTTTACGCATGGCAGAAACAGACCAGAACGGGATACCCGACCGAATAACCATAACCAACTTTTTTACCGGTTTACAGGACCGCATCTGTCAGGCACTGGAAGGCGCCGACGGTGAAGGCCGCTTCCGGGAAGACAACTGGGAACGCGCCGAAGGCGGCGGCGGCCGTACACGGATTATCGAAAACGGAGCCGTGATTGAGAAGGGCGGTGTACTGTTTTCGGCCGTTCACGGACCGGCCAATGAGGCAACGCTCCGGCAGTTGAACCAGACTGAACCGGCTGATTTTTACGCTACCGGTGTCTCGATTGTGCTGCACCCGAACAGTCCGATGGTGCCCATCATCCACATGAATGTCCGGTATTTCGAGCTTAGTAACGGTATTTCCTGGTTCGGCGGGGGCATTGACCTGACACCGCATTACGTGGCCGAAGATGATGCGCGCTGGTTCCATCAACACCTGAAAACAGTTTGTGACCGGCACAATGCCGGGTATTATCCGAAGTTTAAAGCCTGGGCGGATGATTATTTTTACATCCGGCACCGGGAAGAAACACGCGGCATCGGGGGGATTTTCTTTGACTATCTGAAGCCATCTGATGACGTCACAAAAGCAGATCTGTTTGCTTTTGTACAGGATGTAGGCAACGCCTTTGCGCCGGCTTATACGCACTTTATGCACAAGAACCGGAATCTGCCGTTTTCTGAGGCGCAGAAACAATGGCAGTATCTCCGGCGGGGGCGGTATGTCGAGTTTAATCTTGTGTGGGACCGCGGTACGAAATTTGGTCTGGAGTCAAACGGCCGGACAGAATCCATTCTGATGAGTTTACCGCCACAGGCTAACTGGGCCTATAACCATCAGCCGGAAACAGGCACGCAGGAACAGCATACGCTATCGCTGCTTAAAAAAGGAATTGACTGGGTATAAGCGGGGCAGACATACGGTAAAAGCAG
>CBDFHU010000129.1:0-48456 GCA_965247375.1 Arsenicibacter sp. | reverse complement strand
GTACATTCGTCATGGAGTCGCCCATCTCCACGGGATTCTGAATAGGTGCAATGGGCAGTAAGTCCAGATCGACAATGCCGCCATCCCAGAAGAAATGTTGTCCCCAGGCAACGTTCTGAATGGCCGGTACATTCCGGATACCGGTCTGATCGTTAATGCCGTGACTCAGCGGATGATCGGTGTGCGCAAAAGCATTAAACGGAGAATGACAAAATCCACAGGTGATTGTCCCGTTACGGGAAAGCAGTCCATCGTAAAAAAGCGCCTTACCCAGCTGTACGCCCTGTACAGTCAGCGGATTGTTTGTAAAATCGTAGACAGGAGCGGGAAAATTAGCTGGTTTCGTCCAGATGTAGGGTGTCGTCTGCACGGGCCTCACAGGGTCAGGACCGGGTTCCTCTCCGCCTCCCGAAGTATTCGGCTTACAGGAAACGACAATATAGCTCCAGAACCCAACAGCCGCAACTAATCCGATCCACTGCCCGCGATTCATATCCCTTTTAGTTAGACTGTAGGTTTAAAAACCGGAACATCTGGCTGTAATTATTGGCAATGGTCGCAGAATAATCGGAGACCATCACATCCGGATGCTGCGCGATGCTGATCTTCGCCGGGCCATCAAACACTTTTGCCACATCGGTCTGAATCTGCACCGAAGGCGTCTGACTCTGGCCAACTACAGCCTTGTTATTAGTAAAGGATACCCGAATGGCACGCAGATTATTCAGCGTTCTGGCCTGATAGCCGCCGAATAGCCCAATGTGGTACATAAATGTCCCGGCTGTTTCAACTGCCTGCGGTGAGCTGCCTTCCAGTTTCAGAAAGATATAGCCGGAATTCCAGTCCCAGTACATCCCGCCACTGTGTCCGCCAGCCGGATCCAGAACTCCGGTCCGCTTACTAATGTCCATAGTATTGCGCAGGCTGTCGACACCTACCATAAACTCCATGCCGGTGTATTCGCCATACGGAATCTGCCCGACCGAAATAGTCTGGCTGGCTGGCTGATTTTCACGAATGAGGAAATAACTACTGTCCTGCGGAACGGTAAATGACGTACCGTCGGCTTTCAGCAATTTGATATTACTGACGTAATAATTGAACAGCGACACCGAAAAGGTTTCATTGCTACTATTCGTATATGTACCGGTGTTTAATACAAGGTCTTTATTGCCTACCACATTGTCAAACGTAACCCGCATCCGGCCGGTTGGGGCTGTTTCGGGGTCGCGCTGGCACCCCAACAAGAGCATAGTACTTACTACACCAATGAGCGTATATATTCTTGTCATGGCATTCTCTGCTTTAAAAGGTAAGTTCTGCATTGTATAACGTCCGACATGGGGTAAGCGTTGCGCTGATCCGGCCTTTTATTTTACCTGACCGGACAAATTTCATGAAATGTTAATGCATAACTGATCGTCACACAATCGTCTGCGTATTTCTTTTGCCATTATGATGAAGTCATCTATCCTCCTCCGGTTCCTGCTGCTTTTCAGCGTTATATGCGCGCAGCCAGCACTGGCACAACCGGCCCAAAACATTGTATTGATTACCCTCGACGGCGTACGCTGGCAGGAAGTATTTTCAGGAGCCGATTCAACACTGCTTTTCGATCCGGTCTTTTCGCCGGATACAGCCGCCGCCCGTAAACAGTTCTGGGCACCTACAGCGACCGAACGCCGGCAAAAGCTACTCCCCTTCTGGTGGAATGTGGTAGCCAGACAAGGACAACTTTACGGTAACAGACAGAAAAACAATAAGGTCAATAACGTCAATCCGTACTGGTTCAGTTATCCGGGCTACAACGAAATTCTGTCGGGTTTTGCCGACGAACGTATCAGCTCCAACGACAAAAAAGATAATCCGAATACAACCGTACTGGAATTTCTGAATCAGCAGCCAGGCTTTAAAAACCGAATTGCTGTCTTTTCGTCGTGGAATGTCATTGAGGCGGCCGTTAATGAAAACCGCAGCGGTATTTATGCTAATTCGGCCAATGAACTGATCGTGAATCCGCGGACCAGCTCCGATTCACTGCTGAACGACATGATGCTGCTCCTGCCCTCTCAGTTCGGCGACGGCGTCCGTCAGGATTTTCTGACGTATTTCATGGCCAAAAACTATCTGAAACAAAAACAGCCGCGCGTCCTCTTCCTGTCATTTGACGAAACCGATGACCTGGCCCATGCCGGTAAATACGCCGACCATTTACAGATGCTACACTCGATTGACGGCATGCTGAACGATTTATGGCAAACCATGCAGAAAATGCCGCAGTATGCCGGCAAAACTACCTTCATCATCACAACCGATCACGGCCGCGGCCATACGCCGAAAGTCCGCTGGAAAGACCACGGCACCAAAACCGCGGACTCCTACCAGATGTGGTTTGGCGTAGCAGGGGCAGGCGTGGCTCCAACCGGCGAGCAACAGGGCGGCCCGTACTTTTTCAGAACCAACTGGCCGCTACCATTGCCCGCCTGCTCGGCGTAAACTACAAAGCTGAACATCCGGTGGGTGAACCGGTACTGTCAGTACTGAAATAACTGTCTGCATTACAAGTCTGTCACCAGTTGGGAAACAATGACCGAATTACCGCCGGCGGCCTGCTGTTGCTCATACGCAATCAGCAGGCCGTTTTTTGTTGCGGTCACTGCCGGATAAGTCGCATTGTGGTTTTCACCGGTCAGGAACGTCAGTGGCTTTACCGTATTGCCTTTGATGAGTTGCAGGCAAATCCGTTGCGCGTATTCGGGGAAGCCGTCTTCTGATACCTTCCCCTTTTTGGGAAACGACTCGTCCCAGACCCACACCAACTGATCACGATAGCTGGTCAGCTGCGGGTGCTTGGCGCGGTCTGACATACGGCTTGCAACCAGAGTCGGGTTACCCAGTCTGGCCAGCCGCAGGCCCACGGCATTTTCTTTTCCCGAAAACCAGGTCGCATACATACCGTCACCGGTTTGTTCAACATCCGGACCGGCATGCGGGCAGGCATTGATTGCCCACTTATCCGCATACACATTGGCCGGTTCGCTGAACGTACGGCCGCCGTCTGCCGAGACCACATGGCTGATGTCGCGTACGCCCGGATTGGTATCGGTCGATTGTTCGTCCATGTCGCGGTATGTCAGGTGAATCTGCCCCTGCCGGTCCACAAAGACATTGGTCCGGCAGCATTGACAGGCGTTAGGGTCAACAATCAGTTCGTCGGTAAAGCCACCATCCGGTAGGGTCTGCACAAACCGGACACTGCGCCCCGGCTTACCCGGCATTTTATCATCCAGCCACACAATCCCGATTTCGCCGTTGGGTAGCCGGGTCAGATCGCTGAATGAATGGCTTTTGCCAGGCGTCGCATCGCGGTGAAGTGGTTTGGCAGGCGTCCAGGTTTTGCCGCCGTCAGCAGAGGTGGTGAATAACAAATCACCGGCAAAGCGGGATGCAGCGGCCGGGCGCGGTACTTCGAACAGTGCCAGCATAGTGCCGTCGGCTTTAAAGGCCAGTTTAGGCATTCCTTCGGCATGAACCGATATATCCGGTGGAGCGCTGACCTGTACTTTTGCCCCGAACGTATGCCCGCCATCCGTTGATACGGCAAAGTAAAATTTAGCCGACTTTTCGTCTATCCGCTCGGCCCAGCTCAGCACCGGATTCCCGTGCTGGTCGGTTGAGAAACGGGGAATCAGGCCGGTAAAGGCCGGATCCGACACACGTGTTGTGGTAACGGCAGGCTTCGGCACTGGTTTCAGCGCAAGCAGGCCCGACAGGCAAATTAATGAGATAAGGACTTTCATATCGATAAAGGCTCTCCCGAAAGCCATACTCCGGGAGAGCGTTAAGTGGCGTTATTTTTTACCGGTAAAGTTGTATTGGATACCAGCTACAAATGTCCGTGGAGCGGCAGGGGTAAACGTAGTGCGGTCGGTAGCGGCGTTACCGCGTGTGGCATTAGTAGCATACAGCGCGTTGGTCAGATTCAGGACATTGCCGAATACTTCGATGCCTTTCCACTGGTAGCCAATGCGGAAGTTCATCAGGTCATAGCCTGGATAAGTGACCGTATTCACCTGATTCTGGTACCAGGCAGATACATGCTGCCATTCAACCGATGTACGGAACTTCGGTAACCAGGCCGGATAGTAGCTCAGCTCCGTATTCCATAACCAGCGCGGTGCCGAGGGCATGTCTTTACCGTTGACATCTTTTACCGCATCCGAAGCCCGCTGACTAAGGGTAAACGCCACAAACCGGTGGATGGCATTTGTCCCCCCGAACCGGAAGAAGAACTGCTTCGACGGTTTGTAGGTCAACCCGAATTCAACGCCGCGGTGCAGGGTTTTACCCACCGACTGATAATCGGTTGAGTTATCCGGCTGGCGGATATTCAGCAGTTCGTTCGTACCGTTCATCTGATAGTAAGCCAGATCAACGTATACCTTATTTTTCAGCAGCGACGCCCAGCCACCGACTTCCATATTGTTGAACAGGGCCGGCATAATGTTGTAGTAAAACAGATCGCCGTTCGCCGCTGCGACCGGCCGTTTCCGGAAAATCGCCGTCAGGGCCGGTGGCGAGAAGCCTTTCGAGTAGCTGGCATACAGTCCTTTGCCTTTGCCCAGATCATAGGTTAGACCCAGTTTCGGCGTCGCCTGACTGTATTCTTTGGTTCCGCCAATAGCCAGACCGGTTGTTTTATCCAGATCAAGGTTATTAACGTAGTCAAACGACATGCGGTCATAGCGCACGCCCGCAGACACCCGCAGCCGCGCAACCGGTTCAAACTCAACCTGCGCATAGAGGCCGGTATTAAAAATGTCGGCATTATAATTAGCCAGCTGAACGTCCGGCCGTTCTTTCGCGATGGTGTATTGCTCAACTGATTTTTTATCAGCCCGCAGCTGTGCATTCAGATCGACCTGATAAGCCCAATACGTATTCGGCGACAGATCGACCGTAGCACCGGCAATGACCTTTGCATTCAGGAACGGCAGCTTTTGGGTATGCTGCGCAATAATGCCTTTACTTTTAAAGTCATTGGAGTTGATCTGGCCCGTGGCGGTTGAAGCACCTGACCGCCAGATAATGCTGTACGACGGGTTCTGACCATGTTTGTTATCCCGCAGAAAAGCCGTTACAAATGACTGTGAACCATTTTTCCACTCGTGCTCCAACGTTAGCCGTGTCCGCAGCGAGTACGATTTACGGTATGTAAAACCGGTTGTGCTTACATATTGACGGTTGTAGAAGGCCACACTATCGACACTGCCGCTGGTTTGTGAGTCGTAGTTATTATACGACAAAGCTGCCGTTAAGCGCGTTTTCGGCGTAAAACTATACTCAACCCGCGCGTTCACAGCCGCTTTGTCATAATCGGAGCTTGTCATCCACGAATTACGCTGACGAGCGATAAACCCGCCTACATACACACCCAGTTTACCCATTGTAGCACCCGCGCCGTATTGCACCCGTTTGTATCCCCACTGATCGGCCTGTACACCAATCCGCGCGGTTGGCAGTACGGTTGGGCGCTGGGTGATAAAATTGATAGCCCCGCCAACGGCTTCTGCGCCATAAATCGACGAAACCGGGCCCTTCACCACCTCAACCGAACTGATAGCAAACTGATTAAACTCCAGAATCGAGTTGTGATTGAAGACACCCATCGGCCGGATCGGAATGCCATCTTCCAGGTACAGGAAGTAGGCATTGGTTGTCATCGGCTGCCGGATGGCCATCATGTGTTGCTCGTTGTTGAGGTTCACCATCATCACACCCGGTACTTTATTCACAATCTCGTACAAGGCCGTCGGCTTAGATTCGTCAATGATTTTGGGAGATAGCCGGGAAATGGCAATCGGTGTTTCCGTACGCAGGGTAGCCTCACGGTTGCCGGTCACGACAATCGTCTGCAGGTCTTCGACGCTTGGCTCCAGCGCAATGCCTCTACCGATCTCTGAGGCCTTTACCTCCTGCGTGCCATACCCTACCGATGAAATAATCAGACGGGCATTGTCAGGTGCCTGCTTTAGCTCAAACCTGCCGTTAATGTCAGTCGTTGTTCCGGTCTGTGCCTGCACCACGCGGATGGTTGCGCCAATAACCGGTTCTTTGGTCTGCGCATCAAAAATGCGTCCTTTAACAGTTTGGGCAAATGTATTGATACTCAGTAGCAAGGCTGCTGAGACAACTAGTAATTTAGGTTTCATGAAAATGTCTGTACTGATAAGCGAAACGATCTACTTCGTTGGGTGTGGTAGCCGGTCAGCAAGACAAAGCGGGAGGACGGAATACACCCGACAGATAGCCGGGCAAGGGGAAACAACTGATCAGGGGCCTGAACGACTGATCTACATAAATAACTAAAGGTGAACAGATTGCTGAACAACCAATAACAGTATCCTCGTAATAAACGGCCTTAATCAGGCGATTGATTACGTCTTCTGTTTTCGACTGTTCTTCCCGTTCCTGAGCAGCCCTGAGGCGTTTTGCCAGATAGCATTTCCCGTCGCAGTGCAGCTCAGGCCGGTTTTTATTTTCGCAGAAATTGCTGATAATATACGCTTTCCGAAGCTCAAAATCCAGTAAAATACATGGCACAATCAGCACTTGGGCGCAAAACGTGACCAGCAAAAAAAGCGCTATGTATCTCCGGAACTGCAAAGGAAAGCGTTGTTGTTAATGTTTAGTGTTCGCATTTTTCCATAACTTCATGAAAGCGGTCATGCAGCGCCGTAATTGCCTTTTTGATGTCAGCCTCCGGCTTTTTCTGCTGCACCAGTTTATCCAGCGCGGCCGATTCTTTGGCCAGCAGATCAATCGACTGTTTGACGCCTTCCTTCTGGTAGTCGGCCGGGATTGCCTGCTTTCTGTAAGGCAACGGCTTTGGCCACCAGTTCACCGGAACGGGTCATCACCGGCTTCAGGTTACCTTCTTCTGCCGGATGGAATGTCTTCGCCATTACGGAATGGTATTCGTCCAGTTCTTTCCAGGCCTTTTTCTGGCCGAAAGAACATACACTGATCAGCAGCAAAAGGCTGGCAACAAGGGCAGTTTGTTTGATTTTCATGGTTTAGTTGTGTTAGTTAATCGTTTTTGTATTCGTCGCGGAGACGTTTAATGTCGGCAATGAGCTTATTGGTGCCCTCTTCTGTGGTACCATCATACTGACCACGGACATGTTTTTCCTTATCGACCAGCACAAAGGCACCGCTGTGGATATACCCGCCGGGAGCCGTAGAATCGGCACCGGCCGTGACGAGGTAATGATTCTCACCGATATCGTAAATTTTCTCCCTGTCCCCCGTTACGAACTGCCACATCGGGCCGGAAACACCGAGGTCGTTCGCATACTCTTTCAGAACCGCGGGTGTATCGTGATTCGGGTCAATGGTATGCGACATAATCCGGACATCATCCGCATCCTTGAAGGCTGCATAAACCTTCAGCATGTTTTTCTTCATGACGGGGCATATGGTCGGGCAGGTAACGAAGAAAAAATCTGCCACATAGATTTTACCGTCGAAGTTTTTCTCCGTAACCGGCAAACTATCCTGACTGGTAAACTGAAAGGCCGGAATGGTTGGATAAGCCAGTTCTTCCACCTCTTTCCCGTCTACCATCTTCGTAATCTTTTCCGGTTCGCCCAGGTAAGGCAGTTTTTCTTCTTCCCACCGGCATCCATTCAATACCAGGATGGCCAGCAGGCCCAATGCTCCGGTAAACAGGATTCGTTTCATGCTCAGGGGTGCACGTAGGCTTTAGCGTGATCGATACTTACCTGCATTATCTGGCTCATATCCTTCACCTTACCGTGCTGATCCCTGAGGTAGGTCATGGCCTGTGCCGGTTCCAGCTTTTTCAATGTATCACCGTTATACTGGTTCATCCAGCTCATCATGGCCTGGTCGGCCTGCTCCAGCTCGCTGCTCACGGCCAATCCGTCTTTCCTGCCGGCATCATCTTTAGCCGCTTCAATTTTGGCGGAAACGGCTTTTTTGAGCCGCATCAGCTCACTCATGTGTGGCATTATGCTGTCATGAATGGCCAGAATTTCCTGTTCCAGCCGCCCCACCGAATCGGTTGCTGCCACCTCGCTGGTAGCATGCTCATGATGGTGTTCGTGCTGTTCATTTTTCGACTGGCAGGCGGTAAAAGCCAGCAGTATATATAGCAAATGATCGTATTTCATCTCTGTTTCGTTTGTAAAGACTATAACATTAACGTGATGTGAACCGTCGCCCGGCTACGGGCTTTCAGTTCCCCTCCGGCCAGTTGCTGCGCCAGCGGGTGCTGATAGGTTGCGCCTATCGAAAACCGTTTTGTATACAGTTCCAGCCCCAGATTAGCCATCGTGACGTAGCCACCTGTCTGGTTATTCCGTACGCCGTTCCGGTGATCCTGTGCCGCAACCTCAGCATAAACACCTGCATTCGGCATCAGGGTTATGGCCGCCAGCTCTTTTGTATAAAAGAACAAGCTATTGGCAGTCAGCCGGTTGCCGAAGCGGTATTGCTGCGCATTGGTGGTATTGAGTTTATAAGTCAGATCCGTATTCCAGCCCCACGACCCCACCCGCATCGAATACAGGGCACTCACTAACGCATCGACACTGCCCGTACCCAGCTGAAAATTCGGATTATTTACCTCACTCAGATCTGTCTGATCGTACCGGAAGCGGCCGGTCGGCAGCTTCGCCCCTGCTCCCAGCAACAGGCTATGGTTGACACGGTGCACGCGGACAGAATCCCAGAACGTATTAAACACATTGTAATTAGCCAGCGCCGTAATGTCACCCAGACCGTGGAGGTTTCTGACGGTGCCCGAATTTACTTCTTGTTGTTGATTAAAATAATAGGGTGCAAAGGCCAGTATCTGCACCCGCCGGACCGGATAGAAACGGGCCCACACTTCCGTTGCCCGGAATGTTTCCTTTGTCCGTAAATACTGACTGTTCAGGTGTGATTCATACGACGACAGCCGGTAGCGGACACCCGCAAACGGACGACCAACCTGCGGCATAATACCGAAATACGCACCGCCGTTTGAACAGCCGCAGATATCACAGGCCAAACCAGGTAATGCTGCCAGTAAAAAACTGAAAATCAGAAGTTTTTTCATTTGTGCATAAATTGTGGATTCTTCAGGAATTCTTCGTCAGTAAGCGTTTTCAGGAAAGCAATGATCTGCGCCTTTTCATTAGCCGTCATCGGGATACCTAACCGGCCGTTTTTGTTTCAGTAGCGGATCAAGATTCGGCGTTTCGGTAACGCCTTCTGCATAGTGGTCCAGTACCGCATCCAGCGTACGGAAACGGCCGTCGTGCATGTATGGAAAGGACACTTCGACATTGCGCAGGGACGGCACCTTAAACGTATAATCGTCCTGCGGCGCTTCCGTAATCCGGCCGCGTCCCGAATCGTTACCGAAAGCCAGACTCAGCCCGTTATTGCGGAACTTATGGTCGGTAAACAACTCACCGGCATGGCAGTTTGCACAGCCTTTCTGTACAAACAACTGTTTGCCCGCTAACTCATCGGCCGTGAGTGTCACCCCTTCATTACGCACATGTTTGTCATACCGCGAATTGGCCGATACCAGCGTAAGCATATACTGGGATAACGCCTGCAAAAAACGGGCAGTCGTTACCTCTTCGGTACCAAAGGCTGCCTTGAACTTTTTCGCATACGAGCCATCCTTACGCAGCTTTTGCAGTACATTATAGGTTGTCTCGTCCATTTCGAGCGGATTCTCGATGGGTGCCACCGGAACCAGGTCAAGGTCCAGCACGCCGCCATCCCAGAAAAAGCTGTTACTCCACGCCAGATTCTGAATCGGCAGCGAGTTGCGTGTCCCCACCCGGTCATCAATACCATGACTCAAATCATGGCCATGATGCGTAAAAGCATACGGCTGGCTATGACATTCGGCGCAGGAAATTGAGTTATCACGGGACAATTTGGGATCAAAAAACAGGGTCCGGCCCAGTTCGACGCCCGCCGCCGTGATCCGGTTACGGTCAAGCGCGTAAAACCGGTGCCGGAAAGTTTTTCGGAACCGAAAACGCCGGGGTATCCAGCGATACCTCAGATTCTCCGGTACAACTGCTGATACCCGCCAGCAACGCGCCGGCCATACATCCCCGCAATGCCTGACGAACCAATACGCCTGTTGTGTGTAATCTTCCCATACCACATAAGGGTCCGGAAGAGCGCTTCTCTTCCGGACGCCTGATCAGGGGTTAGTCGTTATGTACGTGATCGACCACGAACATATTCACGTAGTTATCCACAATTGGTTTAGCCAGTGCCGGACTATGCACAGTCGGTGTTGCGGCGAAACTGATGGTGTTGGTTCCTCCCAGCGCCCTGGCAGCATCAACGATTAAGTGAATCGTCGGTGTTGTGGCAGCACGCACTTTAGCGGCTGTTGTTCCGAGGGTGAGGGTAATTTTCCGCAGATTATTTGCTGTTTTGGCTGCGCCTTCGAAACCGCCGCCGTAACCGCCGATGTGGTACTGGAATGCTTTACTGGAAAGCGACGATGCCGGTGAAATGCCTTCCAGCTTCATGAATATATAGCCCGAATTCCAGGACCAGTACATGTTGTCCGTACCATAGCTGCCCGTATCCAGTGCGCCTGTCCGCTGGGTCACCGGTGCCTGGCTCTTCAGGCTGTCAACGCCCACGGTAAAAGCAACTTTTGAATAATTTGCCTGCGGAATACCGGTCAGGGCTACATTCAGCGACTTAGGATCTGCCTCTCGTACCAGGTAATAGCTGTTTGGTACTTTCACTACAGTACCGTCTTCTTTTGTCAGCTCAATATTGCTGACGAAGTAGTTGAATGTGGTCACGGTAAATGACTCCCCGGCTGTGTTTTTGTACTGAGCCGTACCAAGCGCCATGTTGGTAGCCCCGACGTAGTTGTCAAATTCAAGTGTCAGGCCACCGGTTCCGTTCGGATCGATACCGTCAACCTCTGTTTTTGAACACGAAAAAATGGTAAAGGCCAATACGGCCGCAACGACAACTTGAAAGAATTGATTTCATGGAAATAATTGTCTTTTTCCCCGTGAGGGATAATAAAATAATTCACTCATGCTCAATGGAAAAGCATGAATTATGGATCAATAATCTGAAGCTACCACCGGCATGCTTCGGTCATAATGGATGAGGCAACAGTAGACTGTTACCTAACGGAAGAGAGATAATTAATAACGGGGAGGCTGGAAAAGATTCAGCAGCGGTGCTGAGTAGGTTTTCAGCAGATACAGGTAAAGAAAGCTCTTTTGGGTGTTTACTACCTGCGGGCTAAATGCACAAAAGGAAACCGGTGCCTGCCAGAAAAGCTGAAGACCGGGCAGGTTCTGTACACGTTCGGCTGTTTCCTTCTCCTGCTTATCCTGCTGTGCCTTCAGTCGTTTAGCCAGATAGCACTGGCCGTTACAATTCATTTGCGGCCGGTCGCGGTTTTCGCACAGCACACGGGCAATGTACTCCCGGTTCAGCTGGAAACAGGCGATGGTTCCCCACGGACTAACCGTTGGCAGCATGATCGCAAAGAGCAATATGTACACCAGAACCGAACGCACGTTTTTGTGATTTTCCGCAAAGATAACGACTCTTCGCCTTATAGTCTACTAATTTTGATCAGTACAGCGGTATGACCGGCATCATTCCAGTACTGCATGTGAAATAGTGCCGCATGCCTCGTTATGTTTACCGAAAAACGGATTTCCTTTGCTTTCAGCCGTTTCTGTCATCCAGTAGCCCCCCTGATTGTAGACAGCTTTCGGGCAGAAGTGATAGTACAGCGTTTTTTTATTCAGGTGAAAAGCCTTAACGAGCCGGTACAGATTTTTGGACAAATCTCCGAAATGATCCCGTTGGTGGGCAATTAATCCCGTTTCGCCGACGTGCTCTGTATCAAAGCCGAGATCTTCATAGACCTGTTCATAGAAAGTTCGCTGCTGCTCCGTCATCTGTGACCGGTCAACGTTTTTGAGGATATTCAGCATCCGCAACGCCGACTGTTTGACCGTCGCACCATCTTCGGCCATCAAGCCATTGAGTATATCCCAATAATAATTCATTACCTTCCCGAATGATGTCTTCAGCACCGGGTTAGTCAGCGTCAGATCAACCTTGCTCCAGTCCACGTTGGCATACGGACCGGGCTGCGCCTTAACGGGTGCATCAAATTCGGCAAACCGGTTGTCGCGCAGAAATGCATCATCGTTGAGGGTATGCAGGAAAGCCAGTATCTTACTTTTTTCGTCGGCTGTGAGCGCAATGCCTAACCGGCCGTTTTGTTTCAGCAACGGGTCAAGGGTCGGACTGTCTTCCACACCGTCGCTATAATGATCCAGTACGGCCTCCAGCGTTTCCAGCCGGCCATCGTGCATATACGGAGCTGTAACGGCAAGGTTCCTCAGGCTTGGCACTTTGAAGCGGAAACGGTCTTCGGCCAGCAGCGTGATGTCGTAACGGCCTTCGTCGGTATTCAGCTCCCGCTTCAATCCGTTATTACGGAATTTCTGGTCGGTAAATAACTCACCGGCATGGCAATTGCCGCACTTCTGACGCACCAGAGCCAACCCTTCCTTTTCAATATCGGTCAGGGTTTCACCTTCGTTGCGCATCGCTTTGTCATAGCGGGAATCTGCCGACACCATTGTCAGCATAAACTGCGACAACGCTTTCAGAAACCGCTCCGTGTTGATTTCCGCTGAGCCGAACGCACGGGCAAACAGGGGCGGGTACTGGTTTGTTTTCCGGAGTTTTTCCAGTACATCGGCCAGTGTTTCGTCCATCTCCGACGGGTTTTGCAGGGGCACCAGCGGAAACAGATCCAGATGATGCACCCCGCCGTCCCAGCCAAAACCGGCCGACCATGCCAGGTTAAACAGCGGCATGGAATTCCGTTTGGTCAGCAAATCATTAATACCATGACTCAGTGCATGTCCGTGCTGGGTAAAGCCTGCCGACAACTGATGACAGCTACCGCAGCTGATGGTGTTGTCTTTCGAGAGCAGGGCATCATAAAAAAGCATTTTACCCAGCGCCACACCATCTGCCGTCAACGGGTTTTCGGCAAACTTGTAAACCGGTTCCGGAAAGTTGGCAGGCTTTTCAAACAGCGCGGGTTCTGTCTTCCTGCAGAATGACAGTAAAAACAGACCAACGCAGCAACTGATAAGGACAAGTCTGGATGTCATAGTTGTTTCAGATTTATTCTTTCATCCCTACCATACCCGATGCGTTATCGGCCGGCAGTTCTTTTTTCAGCCCGTCGTAACTGAACATTGTGGCATAGTTATCAGCAATATATTTTGAGTACGGCCCGCCCATTACCGACGGATTGGCGGCAATGCTGACATTGGTTGCTCCGTTGAGCAGTTTCGACGCATCCGTCCTGATGCCGATGCGGGCCACATTACCGGCTTTTACCCTGACTTTGTCATTACCGAAGGTCAGACTCGCCGCCTTAATGTTGTTCAGAGTTTTCTTATCCCCCATACCGCCGAACAAACCAATGTGATACATAAAAACAGGTTCTTTCCGGTTGCCGGTCATGGGCACCTGAGGTGAACGGCCTTCCATTTTCACAAAGATATAGCCGGAATTCCAGGCCCAGTACATGTCTTTACCTTCTTCCCCGACATCAAGGCAGCCTTTCCGCCGGCTTACTTCCGAGGCTGACCGCAGGCTATCCACGCCAATAATAAAACTAACGCCCACATACTGCCCCTTTGGTATGTTATTCAGAACAATACGCTGCGTTTCAGGGCGTTGTTCCCGAATCAGAAAATACGATTCGTCCTGTGGCACAACATACTCACTGCCGTCTTTCCGCTTCAGCCGGAAGTTACTGACGTAATATTGAAACAGCGACAGGGTAAATTCATCGCCGTTGGCATTGGTGTAGGTTTTATCCTTCAGGACCATATCCTGACTACCGACGACATTATCAAACTGAATTTCGACCGAGCCCGTCTTCTGGGCAAATGCGTTCATGGCAAACAAGGTTGATGCCAGCAGAAACAGGTATTTTTTCATGAGAAATTGATTACATTACTGATTGTGATGATTTGTTCCTTACCAGCCGTAATAGCTTTCCGGCGTGATGCCCTTGAGGCGCAGGTACACAATACACTGCCCCCGGTGGTGTATGATATGATTCTCCATGGCATAAATCAGCCGCCAGCCGGGAATCTGTCCGTTGACAAAGTCCGTTTTGTCAAACAGCTTGTTATCCGGCACCGTACGAATGGTCTGCCGCACAAAATCGTACAGGGTTTTCACCTCTGCCATAATTTGTTCCTTATTCATGACTTTGGGCAGCTTACGGGTTTTATACGGATTGTCGATGCCCAACCGGCCGGCCAGCTGACCGCTGGTGAAGATGCAGCAGTGCCGCCACTGCTCGGCAAACGTCATGGTCGAATCCGTTGACCGGAAGTTGTAATGCGCTGCCGGCATCTGCTCACAGATTTTCAGGCTGTAACGCTCCGACGCATCAAAGGCATCAATCAGTTCCTGCCGCAGCGCGGACGTCATGGTTTCCGGCGACCGCTGTGCCATCGCCGCATAACCGGGCAGACAGCATAAAAGAAAGATAAAGTATTTCATGGTTTTCTGTTAGTTACATTTTAAAACCGTCCTGTCACCGTTACGCCCAGCATCCGGGGCAGGCCCATCATATAACTGCCGTACCCGAACGCCATATAACGCACGTCATTGAGATTACGAACCCACAGAGCAACATCGACATGGTTGCTTGTAACGCCTGCCCTGGCATTGAGCATACCATATGCTTTCTGCTGATAAGCATTGATGAAATCCAGCTGGTATTCACCAATGTATCTGAACTCCCCGCGGACAAAGGCTTTAAGCTGCTGAGCAGATTTAGATAAAGGTACGCCATATTGAACCGCCAGCATCGATTGCAGGGCCGGATTGTTGATCGCCTTGTTTCCTTTGTAGTCTTTTACGCCATTGGTTGCGGCATCAAAAAGTTCTAACTTTTTGTATTCGCTGTGCGACGTACTGGCCGTCCAGTCGATCTGCAGATTTTTGACCGGAAGCGCCGATAGCTCCAGTTCCAGACCGTAATTATCCATATCGCCCACGTTCAGTGAGGCATAATTGATACCGTCTCTGGAGGTGGATACCTGCTGGTCTTTCTGCTGAAAATAAAAAGCCGTCAGATTCAGTTTCAGCCGGTTAGCAAACAGTGTATTTTTGATCCCTACTTCATAGTTATCCGATTTTTCAGGGTTATATGTGGGGTTGGCCTTGTTACCGAAATTAAACCCGCCGACTCTGAACCCTTTGGCATAAGACCCGTATACCATCGAGTTATCTGTCAGTTTATAACTCAGAACAACCTTAGGGGTAAAGGCATTAAACGTTTTTTTGGCCGTACTGTCGGCAGAAAGCAGCATAACCACATTATCTTTTTCAAACGAAGCATTCTGCGTCAGTTCCCTGCGCTCTACATCATATCTGGCGCCGACAGTTACATCAACTTCAGGCGAGACGGCATAAGTAGCCTGCCCGAAGAGTGCTACCCCATAGGCCTTTCTTTTCCCGTTGCCGATGGACGCGTAAGGGGCGGCCGGATCGAGAAGAGCATACTCTTCGTCAAAATAGGTTGTGCTGCTGTTCTTTGTTTTTTCCCCGAATAAAAAGGAGCCTGCTGTCCATTTCCATTTTCCGGCATTGGCCGGCGACGAAAAGCGAAGTTCCTGCGTAAGCTGGTTTTGTCTGGACCAGGTCGTAAAGCTGATTAACCGGGCGGGGCTAAAATCAAAATCAAACCGTCCCGGAAGCCAGATATGGTAATCGACAAAGGCGGTGATCGACGTAAAATTAAACGACCGGCCGAAGTATTTTACGGCTACAGACGTATTTAAATTGGTCCGGCGTTCCGTGTTATCCCAGTTGCCGAAAACCGTGTATGGATTAGCTCTCGCAGCACTGTCGGTAGCCGCCCAGGGGTAAGCCCCCTTATCCTTATCATTTTCGTAGCGGGTGTTCCAGTCAATTGTCCATTTATCCGATACCAGGTATTTCAGGTTCAAATTGCCGCTGTAAGCGTTATGGTTGTCAAAATTTTTGGTGTCCAGCGTTGGGTTTGCATACACAGCCCCCCGGTTGTTGGACTGAAAACCAGCGCTCACAAACAACTTATTGGTAATGAGGGGTGTATTGACGCCTACGCTGTAGCGCTGCTGACCGTAATTCCCCAGATCGATTTCCGCAAATCCGCCGGTCTGGTTTGTGGGTCTCCGGGTAATGATATTCAGTACACCGCCAAAGGCATTCCGGCCGTAGAGCGTACCCTGTGGTCCCCGCAGAATTTCAACCCGTTCGATGTTACTGAAATTGATCGGAGCCGAAAAATAATCAAACTGATAAACGCCATCCACATAGGTAGCCACGGCCTGATCATTTGAAAAGCCCATCGCGCCCCGGATATTCAGAAAACTGGAACCGGTACTGTTCCCGTGTTCCACCGTAAACGTGCTTGGGGCCAGTGCGGTGAGATCATTGATGGTCCAGACTCTGTATTCTTTCAGTTGTCTGCTACTCAGCGAAGTAACCGCCAACGGCGTATTCTGTAGCCTTTCTTCTGTTTTGTCGGCCGTTACGACCACTTCGCTCAATGCGTTTGTATTATCAGCTAGGGTAATCGTTACCGTCTGCGTCTGGTTCACTACGGTCACGGGCTGGATTTTGGTAGCATATCCAATGGTACTGACCTGTAGCTGATAGGTACCTTTGCCTAAAGCAAGTGAAAATTTTCCGTCTTTATCGGCGACCGTGCCGACAGAACTGTTCAGAACAACGACACTGGCAAACCCGATGGCTTCGCCCGACTGCGATTTAACGGTTCCTGTTATCGTCTGGGCAAAACTACTGATTGCCACCAGGCAAAAAAGAATAACTAATGTATTTCTGAAAATCATTCTAAAGGTTTATTAACAGTGTAATAACTTGTTTTTTGAGAAAAATAACAGCTGATTAATGTTCAGCTGCTGTGCCAGGCCCTGGCATGCGTTAGCGCCATACGCTGAGCGTAACATGCCGGGTATTTCCTGTTTTGGTTTCAATAGTCGCGCGGGCACTCCAGCTGTCAGATCCGCTTTTGAAGGTCCATTCGCTTGAATTCAGGGCAGATTTGACCCGCTTCCATTGATTTACCTGATCAAACTGGGCATCAATTAATCTGGTTAATTGTCCGATAGACAACGGTGTTTCGATGTCCAACTCTGCCTTCCAGTGATTCTGGTCGCCGGTATACGTCAGGAGCTTTTGCGGAAAGGGGGAGAAAATATCCAGACTCCGGGCCAGGTATTTATCCGCTAACTGCCCGCGCACATACCCACTGCCATAACTCCAGTTATACTCCAGGGTCATGGCAACCTGCTGCGCACCGGCTACGCCTATGTATTCCGACACCACAAATAAGGCCGCATCAATGCCGGCTGACAGCCCGGCTGACGTAATAATATGTCCGTTGTTGACATATCGCTGGTTATCAACAGCTTTTGTTTTCGGGGATATGCTTTGTAAAGCCGCAACCAGCGGGAACGTAGTGGTGGCGCTAAGATCATCAAGCAGTCCGGCGGCCGACAGAAAAAAGGCCCCGTTACATACCGATACTATTTTTTCAGCCAGCCTGTCCTGCTTTTTCAGCCAGTTCAGGATTTTCGGATCGGAGCGGTCTACATTGCCTCCGGGCACCAGTATAATGTCTGCGTCAGGCATATCTGCAAACGTATAATCGGGCTTGATTTGCAGCGACTTACCTGCTTTCAGAATAGCGGTCGTTTCGGCAACGGTAAAGATACGGGCTCCGGCAGCCTCAAAAACTTCATAAGGGCCGGTAAAGTCAATTACCTCCACACCGGGGAACAACAGCACTGCTACTGTTTTACCAAACGTATTGCTGACCGGCTCAGGGTTAGGTTTAAGGTGTAAAAATGTAGCAAAAAGCGGCATTTTACAGACATCACACAAACCCGGCGACGTATGCTTTACGGTATCACAGGGCAGATTACAAGGCTGGCAAACAAACACAATACTGTCCTGAGAAGTCTGGTTCGTTACCTGCCCGAACAGGCGGGAGACGCTCAGCAGAAACAGTATGCTTAGCCCTGCCATAGATACTCTTCCGGAAAAACGGGTGATGCTGGTATTCGTCATGTTATGCTTTAGTTTTTACCGATAAGCGGAGCCATCAGGTAGTCATACATCTGGTGCATCATATCCAGGACCAGATCATCTGTTTTTTCGGGCGATCCGCCTGCCATAGGTGGTTGCGGGTGATAGGCCAGATTCAGCATGGACGCGGCCATCCCTTTTTCGCCTGCCAGCTCTTTTGTGAGGGCAAAACTCATGTCGATACCCGCCGAAACGCCCGCTGAAGTCCAGTATTTACCGTCGCTGGTATACCGTTTTCCGGTGAATTCAGCCCCGTACCGGGTCATCATTTGCCGGGCGCGGTACCAGTTTGTGCTGGCCTTCCTGCCTTTCAGTAAACCGGCTGAACCCAGTACCCAGGAACCGGTACAGACACTGGCTGTATAGGTCGTGGTCTGGTCCGTTTTCCGGAGCCAGTCCAGTACCTGATTGTTTTGGGTAATTTTCCAGGTCCCTTCAGCACCGCCGGGCACAATCACGACATCTAAATCAGTAGCCTGGCTGTAGGTATCATCCACGTAGAAATAGGTCCGTCCGCTTTTAATCCTGGTTTCGCCGGTTGTAATGAGTTTAACGTTCAGGTTTGGCAGCTGCGACAATACAACCAGCGGACCGATAGCGTCGAGCGGAAAGAACCCTTCATACACCAATATGCCGACCGTTTTAACAGACGGATTAACCGGCCCGATAAGCGTTTGGGGCACCTGCTCGTCCTGTGCCAGCACAAACCCGTCAACCTGCGTCGATGCCTGTTCCAGCTGATCAACAATTCGTTTGGGCGTACGGTCAGGCGTACCACCATTCAGGGGGGGTGCGGGATCATACTCCAGATCCAGCATAGCCCCCTGCAGGTTGCCTTTACCGGCTATCTGCCCGACCATAAACAGACATAAATCAAGGGCAGCGGTGCCGTTGCCGGAGGTGAAGTACTTACCGTCCGTGTTATAGCGTTTTTCCGTGTATTCCGCACCCATATAGTTGGCATTCTTTTTTGCTCCGCACCACGGAAGGCTCACCGTTTTCCCTTTCAGCAGGCCGGCTTTGCCCAGCAAAAAACTTCCGCTGCCGATTCCTGCCGTCAGCGTTGTGCGGGCATCAGTCCGGCTGAGCCAATCCAGGATCGTCTTGTCGTGAAGCATCGTTTGCAGGGCGAGGCTATCTCCGCCCGGGACCACCAGCAAATCGAGCGCGTCAACGTCGGTTATCGACTTAGTAACATCAATATCAACCAGTGTCGTTTTAATCCGTCCTTTACGGGGAGCAATGTAGTTGATCCTGACGTCCATCAGTTCAGAAAACACCACCATAGGGGCGATGGCTTCGAGCGTATTTACGCCGTCATACACCAGAATACCGATTTGTTTAATACCGATAGCCGGTTTGCCAATCACCTCGTCCATAATGCGGCTGTGATTGAGCATAGTCATTTCAGGCAACTTTTTACGGTTGGGGCCTCCGTAGTCATAGGCGGGCAGTTTATCGGAAGACTGGCAACCCGTCAGGCCCAGCAGTATCAGAAACGTAGTCAGTAAACGCATGGGCTACACATAAAGAAAGAAGTTATAGACATACCACAGATTGTATATTGCTAAGGCAGCAAGCCTGTTACACGGTAAAAGACTTGCTGATTCCGGACGAAACGCCCCGCGTGTTTACTTTATTTTCAGAAACAACACCAGCCCGAACAGACTTACCACCAGCACACCCAATGCCGAGATCATCGTCACGATGTCGCGTACATTTTTACCGGCCCAGTCCATGAAAAAATATTTGTGCAGTACGGCAAATGAAAGGCCTTCGCGCCGGTCACTGTCGGTAATTCTGGCCGCCAGCCGGCTGGTGGCAGGTTCGATGTAGTAGGTCAGCTTATCAGGCGTGTCCAGCGCAAGTTTGACCACCGGCAACCGTTTGTTAATGAAGCCGTATTCGCGGTCAAATTTGGTGAGAACTTCCGTTGTCAGTAAGGCGGGCAGTTCCCCGGCATTTGCCACCTGTATTGCCTCTATACGCCCGCAGCAGGGCGGTCTCTCTCGGCTTTCATCTGCCGCCCGGAACCGTCGCACCAGTTCTTTGGCGTGCCCGGTCATACCGTCCGGCAGTAGTGCTCCCGTCTGTGTATCGTAATACGTAATACCGGGTTTCTGCCGGGTTACGGGTTCTTTTCTGCTGCCTTCTGCGTTATCAATCTGCTTTTTCTTCCAGCTTCCTGCACCTTCCGGTTTGGCAAACAGCTGGTAATATGCTTTCCGGCCCAGGCTTGCTACACCAATCTGGCTGATCTTACCCCAGTCAACCGGCAATTGCAGCAGAGAGGCCTGAAGCTTCTCCGTCCGGATAAGCGGCTGGTGTACATACCTGATGCGCTCATCGGGTGTCAGCTTACGCGTTACGTGATAGGCCCCGCTAAAGGCGAACGTAAACGTTACAAACGACACGGCGATACCAATCTGACGGTGATTTTTCCGGAGTAGTCCTGTTTTGCCAACCGCTTTACGGGCGGTCTTAAACCGGTTCCACATAAACCCGTAAATGACAAGGCCACTGACCATCGACAGGATAATGATACCGAGACATACAACCATTACTCCTACCCGTATGGTGTGATTACTGATGGCGGCCAGCCAGTCCCAGTTGTGAAAATTGTTAAATACCCACAGAAACGATTTCCGGGCTCCATTCATTGTAATTGGCCAGACGCCCCCAGTTCGGTTTCCACATACACGTCCATACCGTCCGGCCGGTCAAAGCTCACTTTCCAGACGGGCAGCAAGCGGTTTACATAGCGGTACTCGTTTGTGAAAACTGTTACAGGCGTAATCCGTACCGGTGTACGGGTATCATCGACAAAATAGCGCGCCAATGACTCCGCATATTGTTCGTCGCCCTTCACCAACGGCTTGCCCGAACCAGTATCATAATAATTCAGCTGGTTATCAGCGCCTTTAACCTGATAATACGTCGTACTGCCTATCCTGACGACACGGATATTCCGGAAGGCAGGAATGTGATTGAGCCTTAACACCTCTTCCGGCGATTTGATAAGTACGTTGGCATCGATAGCCTGAGGACGAATAAACTCCCGGGCAATCGTTGGTTTAAACCAATGCGACATAAACGGGTGTGATAACCCGCTCAAGCACCAGAAGATCACCGGAATTACCGTCAGGATTCCAATCAGGCGATGCCAGCGGTACATATTCCGTTGTATATAGATCCGCAGCGCTGATTTGCCGGTCGTTGCTGCTACCGGCTTATTCATAACTCCCTGCCAGGCCACCGACCCGTTTCTAGCTGTTTTCATTGTATGGGCTAAAATCCTGTTCAGGTGAAAACAGACCGGTGACATGCCGTTTACGGGCAGGAACCGGAAATTCGGGCAGATTTGGCTTGCGGTCTGTAAGCCAGAGAATCAACAGCAGCATACCGGCAATAACAACCATCAGGAAAACGACAATAGCCAGTTCGAGTACCGGTAAGGGCGATTGTCTAAGCGTATAAATCAGGCTGCTGAACAGCGTTATTTCGACGAAACACCAGCCCGAAGAAGGTGAAGGTGACGATTGAGGGCATTTTCCGAAACATGAGTAAACAGTGTTAAGCCAGGCCGTGGCCGGAACATCAGCGGATGAAACGCCGGCGGCCCGGCTGTTTTGTCTGGATGAGTTACAGTTAGTGAGTGCGAAGACACAGGTCCCACAGGCCGAAGAATACCGCCAGATGGATAAGGGCTAACAGACCCATATCCAGTTTTCATGACTGAAAAGCGGATGTACCGGCAATGCAACACCTGTGCCCTCTAACAGCCGGCGCAGGTGGCGGCGAGAGGGTATTGACTTCATTCGGAAGAAAAAAAAAGATGAACAAATCTGCTTTACATCAACGGCGCTAAGCCGGGAGCGTATTGCTTCAGCTGATTTGCGGGGGGTGGAGGAGTTCGGCCTGATAGCCGGTATGATGCGCCCGTAAGTAGGACGCCAAAGGAGATGCAATATGGATACTGACAGGCCGCTCAAACTGATACGATTCCATGATGGCACAGAATAACTGGATCACAGGCACTTTCTGCACCCGTTCTGCCGTTTCCTTATCCTGTTTGTCCTGTTGTTCTTTCAGCCGTTTGGCCAGATAACATTTACCGTCGCAATGGAGCTGAGGTTTATCCCTGTTCTCGCACAGGACGCGTGCGATATAATCCTTGTTCAGCTGGTAATAGGCAATGGTTCCCCACGGGCTAATGACAGGCAATAGCACCGCAACCAAAAGCATATAAATAATCAACTGACGCATAGATTACAAAGATAGCGCTTTTCAGTTACTGAACACTAAAGTGGATGCCGGCCAGAATCATTGACAGCAGCATCAGTAACAGCAACAGAATAGCCCCCCACGCTTTCCAGCGCGGGGGACGTGCTCCGGTTACCTTGTCACGAACCGTTTTTTTAGCCATACATACATTTTATACTCCTTAATAGCAATCGCCTGCCCATCCGTTTGCCAGTCCCCATTTCTGCTGTAACCGGTAAAGCCATTGTGGCTTCTGTAATTTACTATCCATGACGGGTTATGTATTAAGCGACAGAATCCACTCCGCTACCTGCTTAACCTGCTCATCCGTCAAATGAGTCTGGGCAGGCATGGCCGGTCCCTCACGCTTTTTCCCCGGCTTACGGATCCAGCCCATTAATCCGTTAAGATTGCCTTTGTAAATCTGAGCAGCCTCCTTCATGGCTGGTCCAACGAGTTTTTCATCTACCTGATGACAGGCCACGCAGTTGCCGTTAAACACCGTTTCGCCCGGCATGGCTACCGCAGCCGTTTGTGCAGCAGCCGGACGGGCTGCTTCAGCGCGCGCTTCCTGCACCATTTTCTCGTATTCAGCCGTTTTTTGCGCGACCAGTTTACGGTGCGGATCAATCACATTGGAACGGTAGAGCTGACGTCCCGACCCCATGAACAAAACAACTACGCCCATCGTGACGGCGATTTTCGGAAAATGCTTCCCGAACTGCGCCTCAGGAGCATTCAGCTCTTTCCACAACCAGAATAAAGCAAATACCGCGATAGACGCCCCGTCAGAATGACGCCCAGTACGTTCCAGCCCAGCCCCTGCGCGGGTAATGTCATCAGGACAATCGGGCCGACCAGAAACTGAACGACCGAGCCATAGAAGGTTACCGTATAGAGATTCAGCCGGATCCGGTAGCGGCTCAGGGCCGGAAACTTCCCTTCGAAATCGAATGATGCCCGCCCGAAATACCAAACCAGTAGTAAACCCGAAGCCGCCAGACAAGCGTTCAGGAAATGCAGGTAGCGCGGGAACACGTTCGGTAACGTCAGTGCTGACAGAAACCCCTCTACCACCGACCATTTGTCGGGAACCATCATCAGGTTTACGTTGGTCAGGAAAATCAGCGGCACAAACAGAAAGATAGCCACCGAAGTCGCCAGTAGGCTGATATGCAGCAGTTTATTATTTTCCAGCCGGTGCCAGAGAAACTTATGGGCATACAGCAGCAGAAAGGCAATCGTAACCAGCGGAATGATCATAATCCACATCAGTCCGGTCAGAGCGTTGGCTGTGTAGAAGTACGTCGTATACAGCGTATTAATGGCCAGCAAGGGGGCGATTCCCATCACCACCGCCATTGATTTATTGACGGTAATGGTCTGGGCAACTTCGTAGGCCAGTTTATCATAGTCCGGCTTACGAAGGCCCAGCAGCTGGTAGGCCAGTGTAATGATACTCCCGCCGACCATAAAATTGATAAACAGGATGTGCACCAGAAACATACTGACCAGAACAACGATCAGAAACCATTCAGGAACAGGCAGCGGTAAGGGAATATCCTTCTGTACGATGGTTGGTGCCTGCAATAAAATCTGTATAAACATAGAAATGTGTCGTTTAGAAATGTGCCTTCCGGCCTGCAAAGCCGGAAGGCAGCGGATTAGTTGTAAGCCAGCGGTTTGGCCGGAGCGGCTTTCTGAAAGCCAAGGCCATCCTGTGCACCCGGAACCGGCTGCGGATAGTCCTGCAATGACTTGATGAACACCGTCAGCGCTTCAAGCTCAGCGTCGTTACCGGGAAACGGCGGCATAAAGTAGCGGGCCGAATGCATATTTTTGATGTAGCCTTTCAGCGGGCCGCTTTCCCATGGTTTCGTACCGAACATGTTGGTAAATTTCGATGCCAGGGAGTTTACGGCTCCGTTACTGGTGTGGCAGCGGCTACAGGTCAGGATAAAGACATCCCGGCCGGCAGCAAGCTGGTTATCGACCGTTATTTCCTTCGTTGCTACAAAGTTGGCGTGCTTCAGGACACCATCCCGTTTGAGCAGCGGATAATCCTCGACCCGATACCCGTTCGAATACATGTATTCGCCGATTACATAGGGTTTACGGATAAACTCGCGCAGCCGCTCAAAGTGCCCCATCAGCCCTGCAATCAGCAGGATACTGACTCCGGCCAGCCAGACCGGTGTTGTCCGCGGCCGGAAATAAGCCCAGTTAGCCAGCAGAATCACCAGCCCGATAGCCACCGCCACAATAACAATAATTTGCTGATACCAGCTCTGGAACTCGATAGTCCCCATCGCTACCGGCAGGTTACCGGTCAGGTTCTGCGGAATCATGTAGTAATAGAGCATGGCCCCGCCGGCGGCAAACGGCCCCCAGACCAGTACCCATTTACTGATCGAGCGAAGCGCAATGGCACGGAAGGGCTGATCATTGCGGGTAAAGACGAGCGTCAGGAAGAGAGCAATCATTCCCCCCATTGTCATCGCCAGCGGTGTCCGGAAAGCCAGTTGCGGCAGGTAAAGCGGATTAGTAAATCCGTACAGAAAGGAGCGGTTGGTATTCCAGTTGCCCGTATCCATCATAAAGGCCAGAATAGACACAATGATGGCCATGGTAATCCAGGAGAAGAAACTCAGAAACAAGCCGTATTTAACATGCCTGAATTTCTGTACCATGGTCGTATTGAGCTTTTTCCAGGTCAGGAAATAAAGCAGCATCAGAACCACTTCTGTCACAAAAACGCCCCATTCAACAAACCAGGCGCCAAAGAATACGCGGATCAGGCTGGCAATAGAAGCAGGATTGATGAGCGCAGCAGAGAACCAGATACCAACGCCGGTCATAGCGCCGACGGTAGTGGTAATAATAAAGGCAAAAAACAGAATCCGGTAAGCCAGCCGGTCCCATTTTGCGGCCAGTTCGGGTTGAGTGTTTCTCAGACGGAAACCGTTAATTTCGAGCATGACAACAACCGGCATCAGGCCGACCGCCAGGGCATGATTAATGACCGCATGCAATACCGCAATGATAGCAATCATCGCCCGGTTTCCGATGAAATCGAGGTGAAATATGGGGAAATCCATGAAAATAGTCTGTTTAGTGAACAAAATCGTAGACAGCATGCTCCGCAACCAGACCCTGAACGGGCCGGCCGGGCATGACAACAGACAGCAGATGTGGCTGTTGAGTCAGTAATTCACTAAATGAAGCGCGGAGGATGGGGGATTTTTTGCGGAAATTCGCTGCCATGCAGCACATGGTAGCCATCCCCCTGATACGGAATGAAATCGTGTTGCCGGCAGGGCGGCAGCATAATGACAGGCATCCCGGCAAACAGATTAAAGGCTCCGCCGGTAAACGGCCGGTTTTCTTTTTTCCGGGTCGGTTCCTGCCCGAAATCCAGCAGGTTGGCCAATTGCTTGTGAACTTTTTTCCGGACGGCCACTAACTGACTTTCGGTCTGACGGGTATGCTGCTGTAGCATGTCCGGATAATCGAGCGAGGTCACCAGCAACAGACCGATTATGCTTTGCATCGCCATTACCGTAACAATAGCCACCACCAGCCACGCACGGATGCGGCGAAGCTGTAACTGACTTAGTCGGTTTATATCCAGACGAATACGAAACATAGTACAAAAGTACGTAATCTATTAATTAATGTAAGTTGCGTAGTACTCTAAAATGGTAAAGTCCTCCAAATCAGGGAAATTTGAGTCGCCAAACCAAAATAACCTCGAAATGAAAGACTTTACCATAGCAATTTATTGCTTTTTAGACGATTTGTTGATTACAATAAATACCGGACAGGTGGATAAACGCAGAAAATTAACTGATGCTCAGGTAATTACTACTGTTGTACTGGCCGCTAAGTATTTCTATGGCAACCAGACTACTGCTTGTAGCTACCTGGAATGTCATTATGGCTTCACAATACCCCATAAGAGCAATTTTAATCGTACGCTTCATAAAATCAGCGACTTAATCAGTGATCTGTTTCAACAGCTGGGCCTATTGTTCAAACATTTAAACCTGTCAATGGCTTATCTGATTGATTCCTTTCCCGTCCCTATCTGTAAAAATATTCGCATCCGTCAGGCCAAACTGGTTAACGCTGAAAGTTACCGGGGCTACAATGCCTCCAAACGCGAATATTTCTATGGCTTTAAGATACAGGTCATTACCACAGCCGATGGTATTCCCGTTGAGTATCTGGTTACGCCGGGGAGTGTGCATGACAATACCGCCCTGCAGAGCATGTCAGTGGATTTACCCGCAGGCAGCGACTTATATGGCGATTCTGCTTATCTGAATCAGCAACAGAAAGAACTGTTGGCTGATCTTGAAGGCGTTAAACTCAAAGCTGCTACCAAAAAGAATTCGTTGATCCGTAACACATGGGCTCAGGAACTGGAATACCGCTACTTCCGCAAGCGTATTGAAAATACCTTTGCCGACATTACCGCTAAGTTTCCCAAAAAGATTCATGCGGTCACAGCGGCTGGATTTTTACTTAAAATCCTTTGCTCAATGATCATGATTATCCTCGACAAACAGTTTTGAGTACTACGCAACTTACATTAATTACCTGGCTTCCGGCCGCCTGAAAAGAAAATTAACGGGGTGCGAACACCGGATTTGTCAGAAACTCTTTATCGGTTAACGTTTTCAGAAACGAAATAATTTTTGTTTGCTCATCAGCCGTAAGATTAATTCCCGGGCGATCCTTCTTACGTAGCAAAGAATCAAGTTCGGGGTATTTTCAACCCCTGAGGCATAATGCTCAAGTACAGCGTCAAGTGTCCTGAAACGTCCGTCGTGCATATAGGGACCTGTGTGCTCTACATTGCGCAGACCCGGTACTTTAAACTTATACCGGTCTTCAGCCCGTTCTGTGATCTGTGCCCTCCCCGGGTCATTGCCAAAAGCCAGACTCAGCCCGTTATTGCGGTAACTTTGGTCAGTAAAAAGTTCACCCGCATGACAATTCACACAGCCTTTCTGTCTGAAAAGGGACAACCCTGCCAGTTCCTCTGCTGACAAAATCCCCCCCGGCTCCTTGCGGACATATTTATCATATCGTGAGTTACCGGACACCATTGTCAGCATGAACTGGGAAAGTGCCTGTAAAAATCGGGTTGTAGTAATCTCATCGGTGCCGTAGGCCTTTTTGAATTGCGCCGAGTATTTGGCATCTTTTCGAAGTTTATTCAGTACGTTGGCTACCGTTTCATCCATTTCGACATGGTTCTCGATAGGTACGATGGCAAATAAATCCAGATCGAATACCCCTCCATCCCACATAAACTCTTTGCTCCATGCCAGGTTTTGCAGGGGCAGTGAATTGCGGGTCCCGAGCCGATTATCGATGCCGTGGCTCAAATCATGTCCGTGGTGTGTGAATGCAAAGGCCTGATTATGGCACTCAGCGCAGGAAATTGTGCCATCGCGCGAGATTTGCCCATCATAAAACAGCATCCGGCCCAGTTCTACGCCCTCTTTGGTCAACGTATTATTGTTAAACCGATACGTTGTTTGCGGGAAATTGGCCGGTGCCTGAAATAAAGGCGCTTCCGGTTCAGGTTCGCCGGAACAACCCATTACACCGGTTAGCCCTATCAGACACAACAGCCCTATCCAGTTACTACGTATCATTTTGGATCGTTATCCACTTGACCGACCGTAAACATGCCTTTCTGATTATCGGGTAAACCCAGTTTTGCAGCGGGTTCGGGCGAGTGGACGCCGTTGAAATCTTTATCCTTATACAGATTAGCCAAGCTAATTTTGTTCGGGCCATCCATCACCTTCGCGGCATCGGCCAGAATATGAATAACCGGCACAATCTGGCTGCGAACTGTAGCGGTGACTGGTACCGTTAATGAGACTGAACGCAGGTTGTTGGCGGTTTTGCCGGTCATACCCCCAAAACCGCCGGTATGCAGTTCATAAAACGAACCACGGTCGGCCGGAACCGCCGGTGAACTACCCTCGAGCCGGACGAAAATATATCCTGAATTCCAGGCCCAGTACATATCAACAGCCTGTCCGTATGTGCCGGGGTCAAGCGCCCCCGTCCGTTCGGTAACAGGCGACACACTCTTTGTACTATCGACGCCCAGTGTGAAATTTACGCCCGTATAATCGCCCTGCGGAATATCGGTCAACTTGATTTTTTGTGAACTACTCAGGGATTCCCTGATCAGATAATAGCTGTCAGGAACTTTGTAAAGACTTCCGTCAGCCTTTTGTAGAGCAATATTGCTCACAAAATAATTAAAGGCGTCAACAGTGTATGATTCGTTAAAGGAGTTTTTGTAGGTAGTCTTCCCCAGGACCAGATTTGCACTGCCAACTACATTATCAAACTCCAGCGTCAGTTCCCCTTTTACATCTGTACCCGACGCGATTGGCTCATTTTCCTGCCTGCAGGACCAGAACCACGGATAGAGTAACCCCGCCAGCACGAATAGCCAGCGTATTCTTCCCCGTCTTTCAGGCTGTTTTTTCATACTCACTCAAAAATTTGCGGTCAATGTTTTTACGGTTTAAACAAGGTCTTCTGTGTAAAGGACACATCGTTTAACGTATTCAGAAAAGCCAGTAAAGCCGTTCGCTCACCGGCAGACAACGTAATGTCCCGGAGCGACGTATCAAGTGTGACCGAATGTTTTATTCCGGCCGCATAATGTGTAAGTACCTGATCCAACGTTTGAAAACGCCCGTCATGCATATAGGGGGCCGTGTATGCCAGATTACGAAGGGTAGGTGTTTTGAACTTACCCAGATCAGCGGCTTTTTCCGTGATCCGGAAACGCCCCATGGCTATGCGTTCTTCATCCGCAGGATAAGTATCGTCCAACCCGTTATTGTGAAAATCACTATCTGTAAACAAGTTCGTTTTCCTCGTATGACATACAGCGCATTTACTGTCGAAAACTACCATACCTGCTTTCTCCAGCTCTGTTTGTCCGCCTTTCCCCAGCACAAATGCATCGTACGGGGAATTTGCCGATACCAGCGTCCGCATAAACTGCGCAATCGCTTTAAGTACATTTTGGGTTGAAATGTCCTTGTCTCCGGGAAAAGCCCTCGCAAAAAGTTTCGGGTAAGCCGCATTGTCAGCTAGCTCAGCAGCCAAAGCCGACACGTTCTGTCCCATCTCATCAGGGTGAGACAAAGGCCCTATAATCTGTGACTCTAAATTAGTAGCACCGCCATCCCAGAAAAAGCCCCCTGTATCCCAGGCCAGATTAATCAAGGCGGGCGAATTGCGATGTAGTGATCGTCCGGAAACCCCTAGCCGGGTAAATGCTACACCATCAGCAAACGCCTTGTCAGGATGATGGCAGGTAGCGCATGATACCTGATTATTACCGGAAAGAACCGGATCATAGAATAGCATACGGCCAAGTATAACCCCATCCACCGTAGTTGGATTATAACTCACAACCGGTTGCGCCGGAAAATGTCCGGGTACCATAAGTAAGTCGTTTTCCGGCGCTATCGGACTCAGATCAGGGGTTGTGTGACAAGCGGTTAATAACAGTAAAACAGGAACAGCCTGAATATACTTCATAGATACACAACGATAAAGCCCTTACCCGGCAAGTGATTATGCCGGGTAAGGGCCAGCGGGATTATTTCGCGGCAGATACCTTGAACAAAGACGCTTTCGTATTATCGGCGACTTTTTTCATATCTTCCAGCGAACCGGCATTAATGAATTTATCGTACTTAGTCAGGTTCGGATCTGCTGCCCAGCCCGATGGTTTAGTACCCTTAAAATCCGCAACTGCCGGCAAGCCCTTGAAGAGGCCAAGCACCTCCGAACTGATCGATACGCTGGCAATCTGATTCGCTTTACTGCTCACCGGTGCAGCGAGTGCTACCTCTACTTCACGGTATTGATCATTACCTCCTGTTTCGATCACAAACCGTTGTGCCGCAGCCAGCGGATCAGCACCTTTAGCCACAAATGTACCTTTGGTCCGCAGGAAAATATAACTTGTTTGCCATGCCCAGCTAGCTACCTGTGACATCTGATTAACATCCAGTTCACCGGCCTTCAGCGCGAAATTGTTATTGTACACAGGGTCTACACCAACAGCATATTTTACTTTGGTATAATCACCCAACGGGATGTTTGGCACAGTAAAACTCTCACGAATCTTAGGGTTTGACTTTGCGGCCGTGGTTGCTGCACTGGTAGTCCCGTAATAATAAAGCGTATCCCGGTTTTCAACCAGATAGTAGGTATCAGGAAGTTTAACTACTTCACCAGTAGATTTAGTAAGTTGAATATTACTAACCCAATACCGGATTTCATTGAACTGGTATGTATTACCTGATTCATCTGTAAAGCTTTTGTTAATCTGGAAAGGAGCGCCGTTTACAGTATGGTTAAATGTAAACTTAAACATACCAAGAGAAGGATCAAAAGACTGATTAACAGGAACTTGCTTCTCAACAATTGTTTCAACTTCTTTAGTACAACCTGATAATAATACTGTTGCAGCCAAGGCAGAGGCTGCGAAAATAGTTGAAAAGTATTTCATGGAATTTAATAGTATTTTTTAGTGAACAAGGCATACCTCACCAGCAGCCATACTCTCAGTAAACTTCTGAGAATACGACCTGTGTGGCGGTTTTTCAGTCATAACCACCAACAATCAGCATGCACACAAAAAGGATTGAAAATGCCCGGTTATCGGTAACAGTTATCGTTTAGCAGTAGGCCGGAGGCAAAATACCTCCTGTCAGCTCATGCTAACGCATGCTGATAACAGGCAAATAAAAATATGTAACCTTAGAAACGCGGAGGCTTGAACAGGCTGGCGAAATGAGGAGAAAGGGCGGGAATAAGATATATAAACAGAGAAGATTGTAGCTCAGCAACTGTGCGGATGCCAAAAGAGAAAGAAAATCCGGCTTCAATGAACAGTGAAATTGACGGTGTATTTTCAACCCGCTCAGTGGTTTCTTTATCCTGTTTGTCCTGTTGAGCTTTTAATCGCTTCGCCAGAAAGCACTTACCGTCGCAATGCAGTTGGGGTTTATCGCGGTTTTCACACAAAACCCGCGCTATGTAATCTCTGTTCAGATGATAGTAGGCAATGGTTCCCCATGGACTGATGCATGGCAGCATCGTCGCGATCAGGAGTAAATATACCAATGCTTTTTTCATAACAGTTGCAAAAATAACCTCAAAAAGCTTTTTAACGAAATGTATTTGCTTTTTTAGTTGATTAACTCCGGACATTTACCGCTACTTCCGCTTTCGCCGCCACCACAATAGTGCGCCTGTAACAGACAGCAGACCGGGCGTCAATCCAAGGAAAATGTAGAGCCACTTTATGGGCCAGCCTCCGTAAATACCAACGTGCAGCGGATGGACCATGGCTTCAATTTTAGCCGGAAGCGGCGCATCGGCAATCCGCTTAACGGCTGTGATTTCGCCGGTCTGCGCGTCGATAGCCACCGAATTACTCTTTCCGAAAATACCCCAATCAGATGGGCGGCTGCCACGGATCGTAAACTTACGCTCAGGCTGAGTCGGCAAGGTCACATACGAGACGTCGAGGTCCAGCATTGCCTGACGGGCTCGTACCAGCATACGGTCCAGCGATTGCCGGACGGGCACATTGGGTTTTGCCGGTTGGGTTTCAGTCTGCCATACATCGGGGTCAAAGGCAAACAGATTCATCCAGAAACCGGTAAAGAAAATACCAGCGTTCAGCAGCAATGTCCAGACCCCGACCACCCGATGCAGGTCCGAGGATAACGTCCGCCAGTTTTTCCGTTTAATGGCCACACGAAATGTCAGTACCTTCCAGATAAACTTCCGGTAAATGATCAGGCCGGTACAGATTGAAACCAGCATTGTCAGGCCGAAGATGGCCGTCAGCGCCGCGCCGGGCATGCCGCCGTGAAAGGAAAAATGGAACTGGAACAGCCATGGCATAATCCCCGACCGTAGCTCATCATTGCGGCCCTCGCGCAGCACCGCGCCCGTATACGGGTTGAGTGTAAGCATGCCAAGGTCGTACGTATGCAACTTCCCGTCATTCAGATACAGGCGGAAATTATACGCTTCATCGGGCGCGGCCTGCGGATTAAGCCAGGCAATATTGTCGAGGCGCGGGTAGCGCCGTGTAATTTGTGTGTAGAGTTCATCCAGCGACCGGCGGGGGCCCGTTGCCTCCACCGTCATGAGGTCGCGATTGAGCCAGTGATCCAGCTCATCCATGTATACCAGCGCCGAGCCACTGAGGCCTAACAGCAATAAAAATATACCGGTTATCAGACCAAACCAGCTATGCAGCCGGAACGCAATGCGCGCGAGTCTTTTTTTATTCATACGTGTAAACAGACCAGAATCAGACGCATACCGTTTACGATTCAGCGTAAAACTACAGACTTTCAGATAAAAATACCGGTTATCATCCGAAGCCGTCACCTACGGTAATAGTTACACATTCTGCCGTTTGACTTACTTCTGTAATCCTCTAATAACTTATAGCACAATAACCCAAAACGGTAAAATTTTATACTCATGCTCAGGTATATTGTAAAATAAAATGGCTTATTTAGCTGGAACACTTCTAACAAACTCTGAGTGTATCGAAATTTTTCATCAGTTTATGATACGTAAACGTTTACCGTTACTAACAGCTCTTCTGGCTGTTGGCCTGACTATGTCTTCCCGGGCACAAAACCTGCCTTCGCCCAGGGAACACTTCGGTTTCAACATCGGCGACGATTATCAGTTGGCCAACTACACGCAAACCGAAGCGTACTTTAAAAAACTTGCTGCCTCAGACCGGTCAAAACTGGTCGACATCGGGATGACCGAAGAAGGTCGCCATCAGTACATGCTCATCGTAACGTCGCCGGAAAACCATAAAAAACTGGAACGTTACAAGGAAATTTCACAGAAACTTGCCCGTGCCGAAGGTATTACCGAAGAGCAGGCCCGTGCCCTGGCTGCCGAAGGAAAGGCCGTCGTCTGGATCGACGGTGGCCTCCACGCCACCGAGACCGTTGGTACGCATCAGCTGATCGAAACCATGTGGCAGCTGGTCAGCCGTAAAGACCCTGAAACGCTCCGGATTCTGGATAACGTCATTATCCTCTTCGTCCATGCCAATCCGGATGGCCAGGAACTGGTCAGCAACTGGTACATGCGCGAGTCGGACCCGAAAAAACGGTCGCTGGAAAACCTGCCGCGTCTGTACGAAAAATACGCCGGCCACGACAACAACCGCGATTTCTTCATGATGAACCTGAAGGAATCGCAGAACATGGGCCGCCAGCTCTTTGTTGAGTGGATTCCGCAGATCATGTATAACCACCACCAGCGCGGGCCGGCCGGGTCGGTGCTGGCGGGTCCGCCTTACCGCGATCCCTTCAACTACGTCTTCGACCCGATGATGATTACGGGCATCGACGCCGTAGGGGCAGCCATGTATAACCGCCTGAACGCGGAAAATAAGCCCGGCTTTACACGCCTCAACGGGGCCAGTTTCTCGACCTGGTACAACGGCGGTCTGCGGACAACAACCCACTTCCATAACATGATCGGCCTGCTGACCGAAATCATCGGCGGCCCGACACCGGAAGAGGTGCCGCTGGTGCCACAACGCCTGATTCCGAACGGCAATACGCCTTATCCGGTAACGCCGCAGAAATGGCACTACAAGCAATCGATTGATTATTCGCTGTCGCTGAACTACTCGGTACTGGATTATGCCGCCCGTCACCACGACGAGTTGCTGTACAATATCTACCACATGGGTAAAAACTCCATTGACCGTGGCAGCAGCGATTACTGGACCCTGTCGCCGAAACGCGTAGAGGCCATCAATCAGGCGTATCAGGCCGACCAGCGCAAAACGGCGGGGGCTAATGCCGGCGGCAGCGGCGCCTCAGATCCGTTCGGCTGGAGCGGCCGGTCGTCAGGTGTACCAGTGAAGTACTACGATCAGGTCCTGAAAGACCCTGCAACCCGCGATCCGCGCGGATTCATCATTCCGGCCGATCAGGCAGATTTCCCGACAGCGGTTAAGTTTATCAACGCCCTGATCAAAACCGGCATTCAGATTCATCAGGCTACGGCTGACTTTACCGTCAACGGCAAAAAATATCCGGCCGGCTCGTATGTAGTCAAAACGGCTCAGGCCTTCCGCCCGCACGTCATCGACATGTTCGAGCCACAGGATCACCCGAACGACTTCCAGTACCAGGGCGGCCCGCCAATCCGGCCATACGATGCTGCCGGCTGGACACTGGCCTACCAGATGGGCGTTCAGGTAGACCGCGTATTGGAAGGCTTCGACGGGCCGTTCAAGGCCCTGCCTTACGGCGAACTCCAGGCACCAAAAGGCACAATTGATGCCTCAGCCAGCGGTGGTTACGTACTGACCAGCCGCTCAAACAACTCGTTTATTGCCGTTAACGACCTGATTGCCTCAGGTGTTGAGGTTTACCGGTTACCGAAAGGCGCTGCCGGTCAAGGCAATGTAGAAGCCGGTGCGTTCTTTATACCGGCCGGCAGCAAAGCCAAAGCTGCACTCGATAAAGCCGCCAGCGACCTGGGCGTCCATGTGACAGGCCTCAGCAAAAAACCGGCCGGCCTGACGAAGGTCAGCCCGATGCGGATCGCCCTTTGGGACAGCTACGGCGGATCGATGCCGTCGGGTTGGGTGCGCTGGATGATGGAGCAGTACCATTTCCCGATGAAGGTGGTGTATGCACAGGACATTAATGCCGGTGATCTGCGCAAGAAATTTGATGTAATTGTGTTTGTAACCCGTGCCATTCCGGCGGTAAGCTCAGGCACTCCCCGCCCGGCTGGTGGCGATGGCGAGTTCGGATTTGGCCGTGAGCCGAAAACCGAAGACATTCCGACAGAATTCAGACCGTGGATGGGCCGGATTACAGCTGACAAGTCGATTCCGCAGCTGAAGAAATTCATGGAAGAAGGCGGTAATATCGTTACCATTGGCAGCAGTACCAATCTGGCGTATCACCTTGGTCTACCGGTACGCAACGCCCTTGTCGAAATGACTAACACCGGTCAGGAACGCCCGCTCCCCGCCGAAAAGTACTACATTCCGGGCAGTATTCTGCGTGTTACACTGGACTCAACGCAGCACGCAACCTGGGGCATGTCGACTCAAAGCGACGTTTATTTCGACGCAAGCCCGGTCTTTAACCTGGCACCGGATGCGGTTGCGAAAGGCGACCTGAAACCACTGGCGTGGTTTGCTACCAATAAGCCGCTGCGTAGTGGCTGGGCATGGGGGCAGGCGTACCTGCAGAATGGTGTAACCGCGTTCGAAGCCAAGGTAGGTAACGGCAAACTGCTGGCTTTCGGGCCGGAAATTACCTTCCGCGCGCAATCGCATAATACGTTCAAGTTATTGTTTAATCAGCTGCTGAACTCAGGGACAGCCCAATAAACAGAACGCCGTTAATGAAAAACGCCCTGATTTCGGTCAGGGCGTTTTTTTTTGTAGTACTAAAAGTACAACGTATCAATCATCATCCTGTTCACTGACAGGGGGCAGCGCCTGCAAAAATGATGAGTGAGCCACGACATCCATCGCCAGTTCCTTGGCTTCAGTACTGTCTCCGGCGAAAAGCAGCAGATCAAAATCAGATTTTTGTTTGGGGATCAGGCTTAGGGCTTGTCCGGATTTTAATTTACGGCTACGGTTGTTTTTTTGAGCACTATAGGTATATCGGTTACCAACATACCGGACAATGATCAGATAAAGTTGCATAGAAAATGATCATGATATGCCCGGTTACTCCCTTAGCGGGAAGCAATAGCATAACTAATCCGGGATGCTCCGGGACCGGGTACTCTCCTTACTTGCTTATCTTTTTATGTACAATCCAACCAGGTTTCCCTGCATTTTGGCTGGCTAAAGTTATTTAATGACGTAAAATCACCAACTAGTATTGACTAAAAACTTACTGTAAGGTCTTTTCTTGACTCTTTGAATCAAAACAGTATATATTTGGATACACACTCATCTGAACAGTAACGATGAAACGTCCACTTCTTCCACTCCTTTTTCTTATTTTCCCTTTTTGTGCGCTTGCACAACAACTCTTCCAGCCGTTTGAGGTTGATAAAGCTGCTGAACCGCGCGGTGGCCAGGCCATGCTGGATTTATACCTTCAGACCAACCTGCGCATGCCCTTAAAAGCGGAAGCGGATCATGTCAGCGGGCGCGTTTTTTTACAGGCAGTCGTCGAAACCGACGGCCGGCTCTCTGACATTAGTGTACTGGGAAGTCTTCGCCCAGACTGTGACCGGGAGGCGCTTCGTTTGCTGGGCCTTTTCAATGCCTGGCAACCAGCCGAAAAGAATGGCAAACCCGTCAGGCAGCAGATCGCCATACCGGTTCTGTTTAAATCGGATCTACCGGTTTACATCGGGACCGGTGAACGCATTGACTTTTATGCCAGAGACGGCAGCAGCGTGCAGGAAGATGCCACGCGTGCCATCGTTAAGCGGATTGCGCTTGTAGATAGCCTGGGGTTTCCGACCGGCGATATAACATTTATGGAGAAGTCCGGCAACCGGTGGAGAAAGCTACTGACAACCCGTTACCGGCAGACTGAGCACGAAAACGGACCGGCCACACCTTACGATACCACTCACGGATTCCGGCAGATAGACTTTATCAGTGACCGGAAAAGTATTGAAGGCAACAGCTACGGCTTTTACCGGAACGGCGAACTGGCCTTTATGAAGCCGTATGTACGGAATGACTTGCGGGGCGCCCTTTACTATTTTCATCCAAACGGAGTTGTAGCCGAGCGGAGTGTGTACAGACCGACCGAAATTGAACAGACCTTCTGGTACCCGAACGGACAGATCCGGGCCGTGGAAACCATTCAGCGAATGGCAAATAAATCTGTGGGACTCAATACAACAGGTCTGGTCAGCCAATGGGACAGTAATGGCCGGAAACTGGTAACAGATGGGAAGGGAACGGCCGTTTACCACAGCTGGCAGCTTAATCCTGCCACGAAACAGTATACGGTCTTTACCGAAACCGGCAAGGTCGACGATAGCCGCCGGCAGGGTATCTGGAAAGGGACTTCATCGGACGGCTCATATACCTATCAGGAAACCTACCGGTTCGGGGAAATGATCGACGGCTGGGCAGTTACAGCGGGCGAAGACACTGTCCGTTACACCCAGCTGGAAGTGGATCCCGTCTTTGGGAGCGGCCAGAAGAACTTAAGCGAATTCCTGATCCAAAATCTCCGCCATCCGGTTAACGCCATGAGGCCGTATGGCATCAGAGTCATCAATAAAGTTATGGTCAGCTTTTTGGTCAATACCGATGGCACTGTCAGCAACGTAGACGTAATCGGGCCGGCAGCTTCCGGACTTGAGCAGGAAATGAGGCGACTGGCGAAACAGACCAGTAAAAAATGGACACCGGGCTATCGGCGGGGCAAACCGGTAACCATGAACTATACATTACCGTTTACCTTCAACTTTCGGGGAATTCCGGATGACACTCCGCTGGCAGAGCTACCATTCAGTAAAGCCTCTGAATGGTAGCCTCCCATCCCGCTATGGTTTAAATTCTATGCCATCTTTTTCATCAGGTGTTACACTGACGTTCAGGACGGTTTGTCCCTGGCTGTTCTTTTTCTGCACATAGTAGTACGTTTTTCCCTGTTGCTTCAGCTCGTCGGCCCGCGCATCACGTTTGAAATTGCTGCCGGGTGTGCAGGAGTAAAACCCGCGGTAATTACCTGATGTCGGGGTGATTGTAAACGTGTGCGCGTTTTCATCAAACTTTACCGAACCCGTGAAGTAACTGTATGCTTCGGTACGGCAGTTGTAGCTGGTTGTAGCATTGATGACATACATGTCAAACTTCCCGTTGGCTTTGAAGTCGAAAACCATCCCCTGTTCAAAGCCTTTACCGGCGTAGGTTCCGTTGTAATTCCAGAAATCTGTGGCGGAGAACGAGCCGCCATACGTCCATTTCCCCTGCAAACCGGAAGGCGTTGAACCGCCGCCACCGTCGGGCCCCATCGGATCTGATGAAGTTTTACAGGCAACAAACATCATTAACACAGCCAGCAGGCTAAATACTACCTTTTTCATTTTGCGTATTTGTTGGTTTATTTCGACGCAAAGATGGCTGGTAGCTCTGAGCTCCGCAGCTGTCCGGTGTGTGAACTGCCGGTTTTGACCACTTAACCGGTATACGCAGTACATTAACTGCGTATACCACCGGCCGATTTCAGTCCTTTCGGGCCCTCAGACTAGTCTATCCCGGATTTAGTAGTAACTTGCTCCCCATCGTTACCCGTTAAACCCACCCCCGTTCGGTCAATTTGTATTGCTTATTATGATAGGAAATGAGCTCGATTTTTTCCTGAGTATTGGCTATTTCCGTATGCATCAGGATATTTTCACCTGTCAGTATATTCTGGCCGATGATAAAATCTGCCCCGTTTACTGGCTGCGTATGCGCCTGGAAGATGTTCAGTTCGGCACCAAACAAGCCCGGATTCTGCGACAGAACAGCCATTTCTCCACCACAGTCCGTCCTTTACTTATTTCGGAAGAGCATGAAACGCTTTACGCCATTTATCGTAATGCCATCAACTTTGATGCAGCCCCATCGGTCGAAAGCTGTCTGCTCAACGGTGAAGAGTCGTCTGTTTTTGATACCTACATTGTAGAAGTGCGTGACCGGGGCCAGCTGATAGCCGGAGGTATTTTTGACAACGGAAATGACAGCATTGCCGGGATTATGAATTTTTACCATCCCGAATACCGGAAATACAGTCCGGGCAAATACCTGATGATGCAGAAGATCGAATATGCCCGGCAGCAGAAAAAGGCCTTTTACTACCCGGGCTACATCGCTACAGGCTACACCAAATTCGACTACAAGCTTTTTCCCTGTGAAGCTGCGACGGAAGTCTTCGACGATAACCGGGACCGGTGGCTACCGTTCTCATGGGCTGCCGTCGACCGGATCCAGACAGACCGGTAGTTAGCATACAGTCAGTTCTGTTGGTATAACTTACTCATAGGCGCATGATTAGAGATTGTAGCCAGATGCCTTATGGCAATAGCTAATCTTATTTTCAGGCCAATCACGTATGTACCAGAGACTTTTTATCGGGATCCTTGCCTGTATCAGCTGGCATACCGGCAGAAGCCAGTGGTGTACCGTTGCCAGAGACAGTACCGGCCGGATTACTACTACCTGCCTGGTATCAGGCGACAAAACGTTAAGCGAGCAGCATTTTCTGGGCAGCGAGTACCTCACCTTTCCCATCTGGCAGCCGGGAACCATGCTGCTCGGGGCGACCGGCCGCGAAATTCACGGCACTATTTGTTACAATGTCTACGCCGGTCAGGTATTTTTCCGGCTGGGCGAAGAGGCTCCCCAACAGGTATTTCCGGACGTCTTTACGATCAACGGTGAGACGTATGCCAGGCAGATGATTAATGGCAGAACCGTTTATTACCAGATGCGGTATGCCGGTAAAACAAAACTAATGGAAGTAGCCGGCTGCCGGCTGGAACCAATTACGCCCCTTTTTGATAAAACAGGTGGTACATCCCCCTACAAAGCCCGTTACCAACCACAGACTACATATTACCTCCAGGCAGGCAACGGACCTGTCAAACCGGTTATGCTTAACGGCCGGGCCTTGCGGGCGGCCTTAGCTGAGTATCCTGACATGCTGGAAACCCTTGTTCCCGACGGTATGCTGGCACCGGCGAACGCTGTCAGCATACTGAACACCTACGACAGCTTGCTGACCGCAACGCAGCGTTGTCCGCTGGATGCCGATCCGGATTTCCGGCCGATGCTGTACGAGCATATCCGGTACCCTGCCCGACTCTGGAATAAAGGCCTGTACAGCCGGGTATACATCGGGTTTGACATTGACGCGCAGGGGCAGATCAATCATATCATGCCGCTAAGTCCGGGCAACGTCGGCTACGGGTTTATTCCGGCGGTGACTGGCGCCCTGAAAAAGCTACCGACGTTTTCAGCAGCGTATGCCGGGCATTATATTCTGCCGGTAGCCTTTACGTATACTAACCTTGCCGTTTCGCAAAGCCGGTCTGTTCCGCAAAATCAGCTTCCTGCCGAACGCCTCGACAACCGCGTTATGCTTACCGAACTTCAGGTACCGATGGTGATCAACAAGCCCGCCCTTGCCGGGGAATCTGCGCAGGAGGTCTGGGGGTGGTATAAGTGAGGTTTTATTGAGGGGTTTGACTGGCAGCGGTGAACCAACTAAGCTCAAATGATGAAAACAAAAAAGCGAGTCATTGCTGACTCGCTTTTCACTTGTGGGAGTTGAGGGATTCGAACCCCCGACCCTCTGCTTGTAAGGCAGATGCTCTGAACCAACTGAGCTAAACTCCCTTTTTTGTCCCGTCCCGTTGTCGTCGTTCGGGAGTGCAAATATAGGGGGTAAAACCGCCGTTTTGCAAGCCTTTGCTCAAAAAAAAATCAATTATTTTTCACCAGACAAATCAAAAAGCTAATGCTCAGATGGTTATATGAGAAAAAAAATTTCATTTTTCTTCACGTTACTCGAAATTGATGTAAATCGTAACACCATGGGTCGTCAATCGCCGGATCCCGAGGGAGGCCGTATTATTCGTCGGACGAAACATATTCGGGATACCGTGCGAGAAACGGATCTCCGGCGAGAACTTGAAGTACTCAAAAAATTGTTCAAACCCGATCCCGTACTCCACCGTACAATCGGTCGTGTTGGTGCTGAGCCGCGTCGAGCCAAAGGCTTCCTTCTTCCGCACGTTCGTTTCAATCGCAAATGAACCGCCCGCCAGCAGGTACATCCGCGTGTTGTTACGGCGCTGCGACTTGTATTTGATCAGCAACGGAATATCCAGCCACGCCGACTCGCGCGTCTCCGAACGGGTCGTTCCGCCGGGATAATCGTACTTTACCTCCCGGCTATAGAGCGAAATCGACGGCGTTGTCCGGATGTCAAATGCATCGGTCATGTAAGCATTCGCCACAAAACCGACCCGGAACGATGTTTTGTTGGGCGAATAAATCCGGCTGGCAGAATCGGCCGTTACAAAGGCATTGCTGTATTTTATATTGAACCGCGTTATGGGAGCTGCGAAGAAAAAACCATAATGAATGATTTTGTCGTCGTAATGCTCCAGATGCTTACGGGTATACGCGTATCCCTGCGCATGCAGATCTGTAGTCAGCACCAGTGCCAACAGGGCTCCTAAGAGGATTTTTGTCCGATGTAAATAGAGGCAATGCCGAACGTAAGAGGTATCCATTTTGTGTTTGTAAACCCGGCTGCTTTAAAAATGCCCAGAAAATCGGGGCCATCCGGAAATGCCTGTACCGATTCCGGCAGGTAGCTGTATGCCGATGAATCTTTACTGATCATTCGCCCGATGAGCGGCAGAATCGTATTTGAATAAAAACCGTATAACTGTTTGAACGGAAACGAACGGGGTTTTGAAAACTCCAGTACCACACATACACCACCCGGCCGCGTTACCCGATGCATATCCGTCAGACCTTTCAACAGGTTTTCGAAATTCCGTACCCCAAAAGAAACGATGACAGCATCGAATACATTGTCCTCGAACAATAATCGTTCGGAATCGCCCATGCGCATTTCGATGATATTGTCGACACCGCGCTTCTTCATTTTCTCCCGGCCAACCGCCAGCATCCCTTCCGAAATATCAACACCAACGATTTTTTCGGGTTTCAGCGCTAATGCTTCCAGCGCAAAATCACCGGTTCCGGTGGCGATATCCAGTATTTTTTTCGGGGCAAAGGGCCGCAGGTAACTGATCGCTTTTTTGCGCCAGTAGATATCCACTCCGGCACTCAGTACGTGGTTCAGCAAATCATATTTCGGCGAAATATTATCAAACATTTCCGCCACCTGCTCCCGCTTCGAGGTCGCTTTATCTTTATACGGTACAACAGCCATAATCCAATGAGTGAAAGAATGAAAGAGTGAAAGAGCGGCTTTTGTCCAATGTACTGAGCGCTGAGAGAGTCAGAACACTCTTTCACTCTCCCGCTCTTTCACGCTTTAAATTTTGCAAAGTTACGACGATAACGGTGCGTTTCAGCATAAAGTTTTGGCGTTGCTTCCGGATTGCGTAGATTTCTGTTTTAAACCCGGCCACCGGCTGCTCAGCACCCAGAATACCGTATTTTATCAACAACGTAACCCGGCATCCCATGAACCCCTTTTTGTTCACCTCACTCCTGCTCGCGTCGTTTTCACCGCCGAAAAAAGTGCATAAACTGCATCAACGCATCCTGACACTTGATACCCACGCGGATGCGCCCATCAACATGATGAAACCGGGCTTCGACGTTGGTAAAGCACATGACGTGAAGGCCGATGGCACCCAGATTGATTTTCCGCGGATGAAAACGGGCGGGATGGATGCCATGTTTTTTGCCGTTTATCTGGCGCAGGGGCCGCGGACGCCTGAGGGACATGCCAAAGCAAAAGCCGATGCACTGGCTATTTTTGAGCGCATTCACAGCGCCCTGAAACAGTATCCGGAGCTGGCCGAACTGGCCACTACACCCGCCGATGCCTACCGCCTTGAAAAAGCCGGCAAACGCGCAGTGTTCATTGGTATGGAAAACGGTTACCCCGTCGGTCAGGATTTATCATTGCTGAAGACGTATTACGATCTAGGTTGCCGGTATATTACCCTCTCCCACTTCGCCAACAACGTCATCTGCGACTCTGCTACCGACCCCGACGGCCCGCTGCATAATGGCCTGAGTGCATTTGGTAAGGAGGTTGTCCGTGAAATGAACCGGCTGGGTATGTTGATTGATGTCTCCCACATTTCGGATAAATCGTTCTATGATGTGCTGGCGCTGTCGAAAGCACCGGTAATCGCCTCCCACTCCAACGTACGGGCCCTCTGTGACTTCCCCCGTAACATGACCGACGACATGATTAAGGCTCTGGCGGCGAAAGGCGGTGTTATCCAGATGAATTTTGTGAGCGATTACCTGCGGAAACCGTCAGAAGCGCACCGGCAGGCGCTGACCAAAATCCGGATGGCTAACGTCGGCCGGATTGATGCGCCCAAACTGGAAGCCTGGCAGAAGGCACAGACCGATTCCGTAAAACAAGTCTATGCCCATGAGCGCGCAACCCTCAAAGACCTCGTCAATCACATCGACTATGTCGTTAAGCTGGTGGGTATCGACCATGTCGGGATCGGCAGTGATTTCGACGGCGGCGGTGGCGTTGTTGGCATGGAAGATGTCAGCGAAATCGAAAACCTGACCGCTGAGCTAGTCAGCCGCGGCTATTCCGAAAAAGACATTGCCAAAATCTGGGGCGGTAACCTGCTGCGCGTGCTGGGGCAGGCAAAGAAAGAATAACGCATCAGTAACCGACCCTGCGTTCCCTCTTTTACTTTTGAGTCAGACCTTAACTCATGAACCGTTCCGAATTTCTGAAAACCTCCCTGCTGGCCGCCGGAAGCACCCTCATTGGTGACTCGCTCGTGGCAGCACCCGGCCTTGTTACGCCGTTTATCACCCGCCGGCCACTGGCCAAATTCCGCACGGCGCTGATTGGCACCGGCTGGTGGGGTACCAATATCCTCCGCTGCGCGCTCCAGGCCGGCGAATCAACGCTGGTGGCGCTCTGCGACGTGGACCAGCGTCAGCTTAAGAAATGCAGTGAGGAGGTATCTAAACTAACGAGCGATAAGCCAAAACTCTACCGCGATTTTCGTGAGTTGCTGAACACCGAAAAACCGGATATTGTCATTGTTGCCACGCCTGACCACTGGCATCCGCTTATTGCCATTGCCGCCATGCAGGTGGGGGCACACGTATATGTGGAAAAACCCATCGGGCATACCATCAACGAAGGCAAGGCGATGGTAGCCACGGCCCGTAAATATGGCCGGACCTGTCAGGTAGGTACCCACCGCCGTGTCTCTCCCCACAACGTTTCGGGTATGGAGTTTTTACGGTCGGGTAAGGCCGGTAAAATCGGTATGGTACGGGCGTTTGTCCATTATGGCGGCGGACCAGGCCAGATTACTCCGGACGAAGAAGTACCGGAAGGCCTCGACTGGAACATGTGGTGCGGACCGGCACCACTCCGCAACTATAACCGGACCATGACCCCGCGCGGCTTCCGCAACTACCTGGATTATGCCAACGGTACCCTCGGCGACTGGGGTATTCACTGGATGGACCAGATTCTGTGGTGGACCGAAGAAAAACATCCGCGCAAGGTATTCTCGGGCGGTGGCCGCGCGATCCGGCGCGACAACACCGACGCTCCCGACCATCAGATTGCTACGTTTGAGTTTGAAAGCTTCACGGCCGTCTGGGAGCACCGCCAGTTTGCGGGTAACAATGCCGAAAAAACGCACCCGCAGCAGGCCGTTGGTGCCTACTTTTACGGCACTGAGGGCACGTTCCATCAGGGCTGGCTCGACGGCTGGACGTTTTATCCCGTCGATCCGAAAAAGCCGATTATCCATCAGGACGCCAAACTCGACAAACCCGACGATCAGAACATTGCCTTGCTCTGGGCGAATTTCCTGGAATCCATCAAAAGCAATAAACTACCGGTGTCGGACATCGAAACCGGTCACCGGTCAACCAACATGGCGTTGTTAGGCATGCTGTCGCTGAAGCTCGGGCGGAGCATAGACTGGGACGGCAACCAGATTCCGAATGACCCTGAAGCCAATAAACTGCTGAGCCGCGCCTATCGGGGCGAATGGCAATACCCGACGGTTTAAGTCAGCACTCTATTCATAACAAAGCGGGGTAGCACCAGACCGGTCCTACCCCGCTTTGTTTATATATCCTAATCTATTTGCCTGCAACAGGCACCGTAACGGTCTGGTTACCGGCTTTCAGGGCCACGGCTTTTCCTTTCCAGCGCAGCGTACCGGTTACCCCCTGCGGCAGGCTAACCGTACCTTTCAGCGCTCCCGTAGCCGTTTTTTCAAAGCGGACGGCAATTTCTCCGGCGGGGTGCGGCATTTTCCCCTCTGCAAACTGTAAATTATTCAGATAAGGCTCAATCCGGACGGTGCGGAAACCCGGCTCAGCCGGATTGATACCACACACGGTCGACAGAAACTCATAAAGCGGCGATGCACTCCAGGCATGGCAGTCCGACCGCGTTGGCTCCGGGTTTTCGGCGAACGTCGTCAGGCCCATGTCCAGCATATCGCGCCACGGTTTGAGCTGCGCCAGATACTGGTCACCCATACCTGTTTTTTTGATGGCCTGAAACAGGTAGAATTTAAAGTAAAACGTCGCCTGAATCAGGCTCTGATCAGTCATCACCTTCTGTAATAACGTTGCTTGCTGTGCTGCCGGAACCGCGTCCGTCAGGATAGCCAGAATGTTAGCATGCTGGCTAAAACTTTTCTTTTCGGGTGTATCGGCCAGCAGGTTCCGTGTGGCGTCCCAGCAGGTTTCGCGCACGGCCTTTTTCATCTGAGCCGCCAGTGCACGGTAATGGGCTGCTTTATCATTTTGGCCATAGTGACCGAATACTTCCGCCGCCCGCAACAAGGTGTAGGCCTGCTGCAAGGTCAGAATACTGGATCCACCGGCACGGGCACCGGCCGGTACACCCCCTGCCGATTCGCCTTTTGCGTCCCATTTCGACCAGTCAACAAAGTTCCACCACTCGAGCGGGCCGTTCAGGTAATTTTTGGCCAGCCGGTCTTCATGCCATGCCAGTACACCGGCCATACCCGGCAGCATACTTTTGATAAAGGCATCATCCTGCCGGTGCATCCAGTAATCATGCACCATGCAGACCCAGAAAAGCGAAAATGTCGGGATAACCTGAAAATCGGCCGACGGATACCGGCTTTGAGTAAGGCCGTCACTGAAACGGCTGTGATCGTAATCGGTAATGGCTTTACGCATCAGCCGGTCATCGCCGGAGACATAGAGCGACAGCATTGCCTGAATGCGCGTATCACCGGTGTACTGTAATTGTTCGTAATACGGGCAGTCGTAGTAGGTTTCGCCGGCACACAGGCGGGCCGTCCGCCAGCCGACATTCCAGATATTTTTCAGCGTGGTATCACTACTGGCAAACGAAGCTTTGGCCTCGAACGGATAAGCCGTAAACCGCCCGACCAGGTCATCCAGCACAACCGGCTCTTCTTTGGTGTCAACCGTAATCTGAAGATACCGGTAGGTCCGGAACCAGAGCGGCCGGAACGTGTGCTTACTGCCGCCATCGGCAATAAACTGGTCTTCGAAGCCAATCAGCTTCCGGCCATCTATCTCATTACGGTTGCCCTTTTGCCGGTTATCGTTCATGAGCGCCTCGGCATACCCCAGCGTAATGACGGCACCTTTGCCCTTACTGACCGTCAGTTCCGGATAGGCATTGGTCAGGTAGCCCTGATCCAGCAAAAAGACGGCTTTCGTATTGGCAGGTACCGTAACCGATTCTTTGCCTTGCAGAAAATCAACCCGCATCCGGCTGTTTTCGGTCCGGCGAACAGCGGTCAGCCGTTGCGGAATATCCTCCATGAGCGGGATGGTCCTCGGCACCAGCTGCCAGTTTCCGTCGGTACCCATACCACGGGGTTTGGCCGTAAACCAAAGCGGTTTGGCTTCGGCCCATGCCTGATCATTATAGCCGGGCTGTTCCCAACCCCACGGGTACTGATCACCCGCTACCCGGTCACCATCACCAACGACGATATACGTCCGGAGTTTGGCAATATCATTTTTAACCGGCGAATAAGCCATATCCTGAATTACTTTCCAGGACTTATCGGTGTTGACTATTTTTTCAGCTTCAGTATCACCCTGCAAAATAAATCCGGTCTGAAAGCTCATCTGTGAGTACGGAACGCCTTCCCCCATATTCCAGACCAGCGCAGCCAGCGTATTTGCCCCTGCTTTCAGAAACGGTGCCAGATCAATGGTCTCGTAATACCAGTTCTGGAGATCACTGCGGGCAGGCCCGATCAGGACAGGATTGCCGTTAACAAACAGCCGGTAGCGGTTATCAGCTGACACATGCACCACGAACCGGGCGGGCTTTTGAGGCAGCTCCACCGTTTTCCGGAAGTGATAGACCCCATACGATTTTGAGGGCGCAGTTGGGTGTGCTATCCACCCGGCTGTCCAGTAATTAGACTGCCAATAACTATCCGGTAGCTTAGTTTGCCCAAATGTTACTTGACAGTAAAAATAAATAACAAAAAAAATGTTACGTTTCATATGTCGCGGGTATTAATGCATAAATTAGTTGATACAGCTTTTCAGAAGTAAATAACTTTAAATATATTTTCGGGTCGTTTCGGACTACTTATACAAAAAGCTATATAGTAACATTTGATTAAATAAATACTTATTCTGACTAGCTTATCAGGAAAAAAACTAATAAGATTACAGACAATACAGATATAGTACTATCCTGCTCTGCCACACCCTGTAAAAGCACGAAGTAACGTGATTCTCCACACTTAGTAGCCTGTTTTCGTTTGCTTTTTAGCCGCAGACGGTCGCTTATGCTGTCACAGACGCATAAAACAGGATACACCATTAAGCAATGACCAAAGGAGCGTTTGATAATTCTTGTGTTTTTTAATATAACGTATAAATCTGATTTACAAGATTTCTCGTAATAGCATTTGCATCGGAACCAAATTCAACAACTATGAAAAACAAGTATCAGGTGAGGGAAGAACATGAGGTAAGTACCCATACATTCATGACAAAAGGGCCGTTTGATAATTCTTAAATCTTTTGTTGCTCTTTTATCGTTCTTTAGTAAAACGTTTATGTAATAATCCCTAATCACGCACAATTATGAAAAAACTACTAGTCTTCGCGGGCTTAATGGCTACTATTGCCTTTAC
>CBDFHU010000128.1:0-23266 GCA_965247375.1 Arsenicibacter sp. | reverse complement strand
TTGTTCTTGTCATAGAACTTTTCGAAGTCAGCTTCTAAGGACATAATCAGGTTTTTTACTTCATCAAAGCGTGCCATAACAGAACGGATGAGGTTTTTTGTGTGAAAAAACTGCTTAATTCCGCTAAAAACGCGGTTTTGGGCGAAATTTAAGCATTCTTAAACACTGCGCAATAGTTTGCCCAAAAAAAAATATCCAAAAAGTACAACTTTTGTAAGTTCTTCTTATTCAATGGCTATTTTAAGGCTAATTTGGCCTATTCTGCCACCTCAATCGCGATTTGCTGGCGGTAAACACCATTCTTCAGTCGCTCTGCAATTTCACTGAAGCAATTCAGTGTATATTCTACGTCTTCGAGGGTATGCGACGCAGTTGGAATAATCCGTAACATGATCACATCTTTCGGTACTACCGGATAAACGACGATTGAGCAGAAAATTCCCATGTTCTCACGCAGGTCCCGTACCAGCGCCGTCGCTTCCGGAATGCCGCCTTCGTTCTGCAATAATACCGGCGTAACCGGTGATGCGGTATCACCGATATGGAAGCCACGTGAGCGCAGGCCGGTTTGCAGGGCGTTTACGTTTTCCCACAGTTTGGCGCGCAGTTCCGGTTTGGTTTTGATCAGCTCAAGGCGTTTCATGGCACCGACAACATACGGCATCGGCAGGGCCTTTGCATAGGTCTGCGAGCGCATGTTATACTTAAGGTACATGATGATGTCGTGATCCGCCGCGATGAAGGCACCGATGGCAGCCATTGATTTGGCAAACGTTGAGAAGTACAGATCAATACCGTCCTGGCAGTTCAGCATTTCGCCGACACCCGCACCCGGTCTCGCCCATAGTTCCGAAGCCGTGCGCATCGTCGACCAGCAACCGGAAGTTGTATTTCTCTTTCAGGGCAACAATCTGATCCAGACTGCCGACCTTACCTGACATCCCGAAGACCCCTTCGGTAATCACCAGAATGGCACCACCTTTTTCGGCGGCCTTCCGGGTTGCCCGCTGGAGGTTTTTCTCCAAGCTTTCCATGTCGTTGTGGTTGAACTTATAGTATTCGCCCATTTTCGCTTTGTGCAGGCGGATACCGTCGATCAGACAGGCATGGCATTCTGCGTCGTAAACGATCACGTCGCGGTGATCAACTACGGCTTCGATAGCCGACATAACCCCCTGGTAACCGTAATTGAGCAGGAATGCGTCTTCTTTGCCCACAAACTGAGCCAGTTGCTGCTCCAGTTCTTCGTGCAGATCCGAGTTGCCGGACATCATCCGGGCACCCATTGGATACGCAAGTCCCCATTGCGCAGAGGCTTCTGCGTCGGCCTGGCGGACTTCGGGATGGTTGGCCAACCCGAGATAGTTATTCAGACTCCAGTTCAGCATCTTACGACCCTGAAATGTCATGTGTGGTCCCAGCTCGCCTTCCAATTTAGGGAAAGCAAAATAATGGTGGCCTTTTAGTTGTTTCGACGATGACCCGATAGGGCCCAGATTCGTGCGCAGTTTCTCAAATAAATCCACTTTTTATAGCTGTTTAGCGGGTTAGACGCTTAATTATTAGGGAAATACGGCGTTGGATATAGAAATAAATGCAAAAATACGCTAAATGTTAACAACAGCCAACAGAAATGACTAAAGAGCGAAAGAACGATAGAGTGAAAGAGCGAAAATCTCCTGAGTTGCCCCGTCTATAATAAATTACCGGATTTTTCAGAGCTTCCGGAGTTTTCGTCTTGTGCTATTTTTACATTTGTGCACAGACTAGACCGCTTAACTGCCAGATGACTACAAATTAAAAAATTACTCGTTGCCAACCGCGGCGAAATCGCCCTGCGGGTGATGCGGACCTGTCGGGAGATGGGTATCAAAACCGTGGCCATTTACTCGGAAGCCGACCGGAATGCGCTGCATGTGCGGTATGCCGATGAGGCTGTATGCGTGGGTCAGGCAGCGTCGGCTGAATCGTACCTCAAAGGCGATGTGATCATCGATGTATGCAAGCGGCTGGGAGTAGATGCCATTCATCCGGGGTATGGTTTTTTGTCGGAAAATGCCCGTTTCTCGCAGATGGTGAAGGATGCGGGGCTGATTTTCGTCGGCCCGTCGCCCGAAAGTATCGAGGTGATGGGCAGTAAGCTGGCGGCCAAGGCCGCCGTCGCCACCTACAACATTCCAATGGTGCCGGGTACGCCCTCAGCCATTTCTGACCGTGACGAAGCAAAGGTTATTTCGGCACAAATCGGCTATCCGGTTCTGATTAAAGCCAGTGCCGGCGGCGGTGGAAAAGGAATGCGGGTCGTCGAAAACGAAGCGGAGTTTGACGAGCAGATGGATCGGGCAGTCAGCGAAGCTCTGTCAGCATTCGGCGACGGATCGGTGTTCATCGAAAAATACGTAACCTCCCCACGGCATATCGAAATTCAGGTACTGGGCGATCAGCATGGCAATATCATTCATTTATTCGAGCGGGAGTGTTCGGTACAGCGTCGTCACCAGAAGGTTGTCGAGGAGGCCCCGTCGGCCATCCTGACGCCGGAAATCCGGGCAGAAATGGGCCGGTGTGCGGTTGATGTAGCGCGTGCCTGCGGGTACTACGGGGCCGGCACCGTTGAGTTCATCGTTGATGATCAGCTGAACTTCTACTTCCTGGAAATGAACACGCGGTTGCAGGTAGAACATCCGGTAACCGAGCAGATTACCGGTATTGACCTGGTTAAGCAGATGATCTACATTGCCGAGGGGAAGCCACTGACCATTCAGCAGGATGATTTGCAGATCAAAGGCCACGCCGTGGAGGTCCGGGTTTATGCCGAAGATCCGGCCAATAACTTCCTGCCCGATGTGGGTACACTCGAAACCTACGTGCGCCCGCAAGGCAACGGGGTGCGGGTCGACGACGGCTTTGAACAGGGAATGGAGATTCCGATCTACTATGACCCGATGATTGCCAAACTGATCACGTACGGTGCTGACCGTGAAGAGGCTATTCAGAAAATGATCCGGGCGATTGACGAGTACCAGATTACCGGTGTCCAGACCACCTTACCGTTCTGTCGCTTTGTTATGGAGCATGAGGCGTTCCGCTCGGCCAATTTTGATACCCGTTTTGTCAGTTTATATTTTACGCCGGATGTCCTGAAACCGGCGGTGGATAAAGCCGAAGAGGAGTTGGCTGCCGTACTGGGAGCTTTCCTGCTGGATACGCAGAAGCCCAAACAACAGGCCGCCCCGACAACCACGCAGACACGCAGCCGCTGGAAAGAGAAGCGGCTATTGTAACAAATCATACCGTATGGAAAAGGGCAGCACTCATCCGGGCTGCCTTTTTTTGTGACATCTGATCGTGAGCAGAAAACGGGATTTGCTAGAGATAAATGATTATAAATCAACCTTCTATCTGCCTTTGTCTACTTATGGTTGCGGTCGTTAAATGATAGTAGGACAAAGGAAATGGTATTTATTCTATATATAATTTCAATAGATTAATTTTATTTTATAATAACGACTTATATCGGCATAATATTTTGATAAAACTATTGACAACGATACTATAGTTGGTATATTTGACAAAGTGCAACAAAACAATGCTTCCGGTCACAGCCGCAGATGATCTTCAGGAGGCACCCTTAAACCGCTGTCAGGACAGGCCGTTAGGCTGTAGTTAACGCCGTCGCCTGACTGAATCTCTTACGCATGTATCGTATTTCCGGAAAGCCGTCCGAACGGCTAAGGAAAGCCATTGCCTGTTCTGTTAAGCAACATTCATAAACAAACATTACACCCATGAATCACCGTCCGGCTACCCGTCTGTTTAAGACGAAACCTCCGCTATAGTCTCCGTTTTTTACTGGTTCCCAATCTGATCAGGTACGGCTTGTACGCTGAACGGGAATGCTATTGCCTTTAAAACCATCTGTTTAACTATATAATTTAACCTGTTTATCTACGAGTATGATGAAACGATTACAACCACTGCTCCATGTATTTGCCGTATTGGCGGCATTTGGTGCGCTGAGTGTCCTGGCACCATCAACGGCAACGGCCCAGGCTAAGCGTATCACCGGTAAGGTCGTAACGAGTATGAACGCCGAACCCATTCAGGGAGTCAATATTCTGGTAAAAGGGAATTCCCGGAAAGGGGCAATAACCAATAATCTCGGTGAGTTCTCGCTGGATGCGAATCCCGAAGATGTGCTGGTTATCAGCTTTATCGGCTTTAAATCAAAGGAAATGAAAGTTGGCGCCGGTACCACGTTTAATGTGACCCTGGAGGATGACGTAAGCCAGCTGAGCGAACTGGTCGTGACCGGTACACGGAATGTTGGCCGGACAACGCTGGAAACGCCGGTGCCGGTCGATGTAATTTCGATCAAGGAAATGATGGGGAGCCTGCCGCAGATGGATTTAGCCCAGATGCTGGCCTACGTAGCGCCGAGCTTCAACGCGGTACGGTCGCAGGGCGGTGACCTCGACTCACACGTGGATCCGGTGCAGCTCCGGAACATGGCCCCGAACCAGATTCTGGTGCTGGTCAACGGAAAGCGCCGGCATACATCGGCCCTGCTTATTACCGGTACGGCTGTGGGCAGCCCGTCGTCGTCGGTCGATCTGATGACCATTCCGGCAGCCGCCATCGACCGGGTCGAAATCCTGCGCGACGGGGCAGCGGCTCAGTATGGATCGGATGCGGTAGCGGGTGTGGTGAACATCATTCTCAAGAAAGGGACTAACCAACTGACCGGTAACCTGACCGGCGGCGGGTATCTTAACTCAGGCGGTAGTGCCGGTGACCTGACCAAGGCCGGTAAGCCGGACGGGTTTAACTATCAGTTTGATGCCAATTATGGCTTTAAAATCGGCGACAAAGGCTATCTGAATGTGTCGGGGCAGGTAACGCAGCGCCGCCCGACCCTGCGCCCTTTTGTAAACGACTGGGGAATTTACGATGCTACCTACCTCACTAACCAGCGTACGGATAAATACGGCAAGCCGGTGATTACCAATCCGGAACTGATAAATGCGCTGGCAGCCGGCAACACCACGCTGGCCAATACGCTGAAAACACAGGAAGGACTGCTAAGCGCCCGGGGCCTTACTCCGGCCGATTTCGCGGTATACGCCGGTATGCCGGGCATTACCATGGGCAGCACGTTTTACAACGCAGGCTACGAAATAAATCCGAACACAACCCTGTATGCCTTCGGGGGAGCGTCGTACAAATACCTGAAGGGCTTCTCGTGCTACTACCGTCGGCCGGGTCAGACTGACCGTTTCAACTACCTGCTGTATCCGAATGGCTTCCGCCCGCAGATGACCTCAAATATGTCCGATGTGTCGAACACGATTGGGATACGCAGTAAAATCGGCGAGTTCAGCGTTGATTTCAGCAATACCTTCGGGCGTAATGCCATGCGGCTCGGTATGGTGAATACCATGAACGCCTCGTACGGCTCCAACTCGCCGGTAAACATGTATCTGGGTACGCATCAATTTACCCAAAATTCCACCAACCTCGATTTCTCCCGCTATTTCAAGGGCGTCATGAAAGGGCTGAACGTGGCGTTCGGGGCTGAGATGCGGCTGGAAAATTATAAGATCATGAAGGGTCAGGAAGAAAGCTACACGTACGGGGATGCCGGTACACTGACCGTAACGAAGGCCGGTCTGCTGGTCGGGCCGGATGGCAAACCGATACAGGATGCCAGCAGTACGCCGATCGTTGATCCGAACGGCAATCCGGTATCAGTATACGCCGGTCAGCAGGTGGTTGTCAAGTCGCTGTCGTCAAACTGCCAGTGCTTTGCCGGCTTCGGCCCTAAAAACGAGCGGAACGAATACCGGACCACCATGGGCGCCTACCTCGATGCCGAGCTGGAAATGACCAAAAAACTCCTGGTAACCGGTGCCGTTCGTCTGGAAAACTACTCCGATTTCGGTGCCGTATCTATCGGGAAACTGGCGGCCCGGTACTCCCTGGCCAGCAACCTGACACTCCGCGGGTCAATCGCGTCCGGTTTCCGGGCTCCGTCGCTTCAGGAAATGAACTACACCCACACGGCAACGGCTTTCGTACCGGATGCCAATGGTGTACCGCAGCCGCTCGACGTAACCACGTATCCGACCAATAGTACGGCCGCCCGTGTATTGGGAATCAAAAACCTGCAGCAGGAAAACTCACGGACGTATGGTCTGGGTATGACCTACCAGCCGGTTCACGGCTTTGAGGTAACCGTTGATGCCTATCAGATTGATGTACGGAACCGGATTTTCCGGACCAGCTATTTTAACGCCTCAGAGGTCGGGAATAACTACAACGAGGTCATCGGCGGCGGTGAAGCGCAGTTTTTCGTTAACGGCGCCAACGTGCGTTCGCGGGGTCTTGAAGTGGTGGGCAATTATACCCATGCCATGTCGGGCAAACGGAGCCTGACCTTCAGCCTGGCCGCTATTTTGAGCAAAAACACGATCCTGACGCGTAAAACGCTGAATCTGAATGTAGCAAACCTGACACCGGATCAGGTGGTCGAAAAATACCTGAGCCGTGATGTGATCGGGCAGTTTGAGACCGGTACGCCGCGTCAGAAGCTGATCGGGTCGGTGATGTACCGTTTCAGCAAGTTTGATGTCATGCTGCGGGGAACCTACTTCGGGTCTGTAACCGAGCGCTCGGTATCGGCGGATGAAAAAGGGAGTTACTATGATCAGACGTTTAAAGCGCAGACCGTATTTGATCTGAGTGTTGGCTATAACGTATCCCGTTCGCTGAAACTGTCGGTAGGCGGCAGCAATATTTTCGACAAATATCCTGAGCTGCTGCGTTCGGAAAACCGTGGTTTCTACCTCTACTCGAACAACCAGCAGGGGTCAAACGGTGCGTATTACTATGGCCGTCTTTCATTCAATCTCTAATCTTAACCTCCGGACCGACATGAATTTTTCGTTCATACGTAACAAAAGTCTTTCCTTTCTGAGCCTCGTTCTGATACTGACGACAATGTTTCTGTCATCCTGCGAGCAAACGAATTATGACCCGATCATGACTGTAGCGCCTGGCGGGGGCACGGTATCAACGTATAAGGCCTACACGCTGGCGTCAGCCGACAGCAAGAATATTTACGGCCGTGTGGTGTTCTACAAGTACAGCACAGCCGTGACATTGGTACAGATCGGGTTGTACAATACCGCCGGTTCGGCAACGTATACATCGTCGATTTTTCAGGGAGCATTGGCAGGGAGTTCGGCCACGGTCCTGAAACCGCTGGATACCGTGAGCGGCGCGACGGGCGCATTTGCCTCCAACAAAGTACTTCACCATCAGCGAGTCCGGTTTTTACGACAAACTGACTACTTACAATGCCAATGTGAAAGTGCTGTCCGGGACCTCGGTTGTTGCCGGTGGTAATATCGGAGCCAATGCGGCGCCGGTTGAGCAATCGAATTAAGAGTCTGACGAACTTCCCGGGAGTTTAAAACTCCCGGGAAGTTTTCCCCCGGTACCAATCTGCGGATCATATCCTCGTTTATTGAAGCAGGAAAAAACTATTTAAAGCGCGGGTAGTTGATATGACATCAATCGTCTACAGAAAACGTTATGGAACATTTCACTACTGTGACCGAGGCTATGGAAGGCCTCCGTCAACGCGGATATACCTACGAATTTGCGCCGGAAGGTGATCACCTGAAAGCAAACGGCGAAGAGATGCGGGTGCGCAGCAACGAATTTAACGTGGATGAATTTCACCGCTTCGAAGGCACCTCTGACCCCGGCGACGAAATGACTGTTTTCGGCATTACGACCAGCAATGGAAAGAAGGGCATTTTTGTGATGGCGCAGGGAACGTATGCAAATGAGGCGTCATCGGAATTAATGGCTAAATTTTCGATTTCTGACCGTGCCGATGTCAATACAGAAGGTGCTGTACAGCCCATAAATTCGATGCCGGAGAGCGGTAAATAAGTAAAAGTCAAGTTATTCACTGGCAAAGCCCGGAAAGACGAACTGTCTTACGGGTTTTTGTGTATATTTGCGATCTTCACAAAATCGGGTCGGACCGCATGGGCGGCCCCGCGCCGATGCGTCGAACTGCATAGGCAACCAGCAAGATAGGTTGTCATACGGTTGGTTTTTTGGGTGTAAAAATTCTATGAAGCTATCTGAATTTAAATTTGACTTGCCCGAAAGTCTGATTGCCAAGTACCCTGCGGAACGCGGTGAATCCAGATTGATGGTAGTTCATCGCAAGACGAAAAAAATCGAACACAAAATGTTCGGTGACATCCTCAGTTATTTTGATGACGGGGATGTAATGGTCATCAATAACACCAGGGTATTTCCGGCACGCTTATACGGCAACAAAGAAAAAACCGGCGCAAAAATAGAAGTTTTCCTGTTGCGTGAACTGAACCGCGACATGAAACTATGGGATGTTCTGGTTGATCCGGCCCGTAAAATCCGGGTAGGGAATAAGTTGTACTTCGGCGATAGTGACCTGGTGGCCGAAGTTATTGACAACACCACATCACGCGGTCGTACAATCCGGTTCCTGTTTGATGGTTCCCATGAAGAATTCATGAAAGCCGTTGATGAACTGGGTGAAACGCCGCTGCCCCGCGAAATTAAGCGGAGAACCGAAGACGCTGACCGTGAGCGGTATCAGACCGTTTTTGCCGAGCATATCGGTGCGGTTGCTGCCCCGACAGCCGGTACGCACTTCACCAAAGCCATGATGAAGCGCATGGAGATTAAAGGTATCCACTTTGCGCCTGTTACGCTGCACGTTGGTCTGGGTACGTTCCGGCCGGTTGATGTAGAGGATCTTACCAAACACAAAACGGATTCCGAGAACTATCGTATCGAAGATACGGCTGCCCGGATTGTTAATAAGGCGCTGGATGACAGCAAACGGGTTTGTGCCGTGGGGACAACATCGCTCAAAGCCATTGAATCGTCAGTATCGGCTAACAGCCGCCTGAAGCCGGTTGAAGGCTGGACCGATAAGTTTATTTTCCCTCCTTACGAGTTTAAAATCGCCAATTCATTACTGACTAACTTCCATCTGCCGGAGTCGATTCTAATCATGATGACGTCTGCATTCGGTGGTTATGATCTGGTTATGGAAGCCTACGAAACCGCCATCCGGGAGAAGTATAAATTCTTCAGCTACGGCGATGCGATGTTAATTTTATAAAGACCAGTATAGACCGGCTGGTGATTAGTGATTAGTTTGCGGAGAAATTCAGAAACCAATGAATGCTCAGCCACTAGCCACTAGTCACCAGCCTCTTTTTTGTATCATTGTTGCCGGCGGCAGCGGTAGCCGGATGAAATCCGAAGTACCCAAACAATTTCTGCTGCTGAATGGTAAACCCATTCTGCAACACACTATTGAGCGCTTTCTGGCCTACTCGCCGAAACTTCAGATCATTCTGGTGTTGCCCGCACGCGATATGAACCGCTGGACTGAACTGTGTGACCAGAACAATTTTTATCCCCCGATCCAGACCGTAATCGGCGGTACCAGCCGCTTCCAGTCTGTACGGAACGGTCTGAAAAAAATCTCGGCAAAAGAAGGGTTAGTAGCCGTACACGATGGCGTTCGGCCCATGATCACAACGAGCGTCATCGGACTGGGATTTGAAACGGCTGCCGAAAAAGGCAGTGCCGTTACCTGTGTGGCAGTTAAAGACTCCGTGCGGATTGTAGAACCTGACGGTACCAGTAAGGCTGTCGACCGGAGCGCATACCGGCTGATGCAAACGCCGCAGACCTTCCGGCTGAGCGATTTCCGGCAGGCATTCACCGTAGAAGAACAGCCGTTTTTCACCGATTGCGCCAGTGTGATGGAGTTTGCCGGTTATGCTATAACGCTGGTTGAAGGGGCCTACGAAAATATCAAAATTACAACGCCCGAAGACCTTCACTGGGCCGAAAGCCTGTTAGCGCGGCAGTAGCCAGAATGATTGGCTGAGGTTCGTTACCGATTAAACAAAATGAATTCTTGTATACAATAAGTGTACTTATTTTTGGATTGATATAGTATAGGACTGTCCATCCACGAAGAAGAAGACTTATTGCTATGGCGACCACCCCGCTGCCAATCGTAATCCTGCACAAAGGAAACCCTTTTTACCTGTCGTATTGCCTGAGGCAGACACGGTATGTTAACCCTGAAAATCCGCTCTATCTGATCGGAGATGAAACCAATGCGGGTTATGCGGATGTAACGCATGAACAAATAGTCTCTTATCAGCGGGCCTTAACGGCGATTGCCGGTGTGTATCGACACTTGTCATCGCAACCGACCGATTATGAGCTTTTTTGCATACAACGCTGGTTTGTGTTGCTGGCATTCATGAAGCGTCATAATCTGGCTCGCTGTATTCACCTTGATTCGGATGTGCTGCCGTATGCCCGGTTTACGGAAGACGCGTTTCCGTACGGCGACAGGATTGCCATGTGCCATTTCATTCCGCATTGCACCTACATCGGCAGTATCGGGGCACTCGAAGACTTTTGTACCTACTGCCTGCGCTGCTATACCGATCCGGCTTATTTGAAAAAGCTAACAACACGGTATCAGAATTTGCTGGACGGTAACGAAGAAGCCGGTTTTGCCGGTGTATCAGATATGACCCTATTTGAGATGTATTCGCGTGAAGACGAGTCCCGGATACCGAATCTGTTTTACCGTAGCTATACTGTACTGCCCGACGATAACATTAATACCGGTAGCGAGTTTGAGCTTAACTGGTTTCAGGCAACCAAAAAACTGCGCTGGAAAAACAACCGGCCCTATGCCATGCATGCCGCAACGGGACGGGAGGTGCAGCTAACCATGCTGCATTGTCAGGGTATAGCCAAGCAGAAAATGCCTTACTGGGCTACCTTTCCGGGACGGCGATTCAGTGATGTGATGAAATATAGTTACCGGCAGTTCGTCAAAGAAATTTACCGGTATTTTCGGTATCGTAGGTTTCGGACGACCTGAGTGCATTATTTTTGCAGCTATGTTCCGGATCCTGACTCAGCCATATCCTTCTTCTGATTTACCCCTTAGCCGGCAGGTATTGCGGGCCGTTATTATCGGGGGCTTTGTAGGATTATTTCTGTTGCTGTTTCAACCGTTTGGGATGAACACATGGCGTACCGATGCCAAAGCGCTGAAAATATTGGGCTTTGGTGGTATTACGTTTGTGGTGACCTTCATTCACTTCACCATATGGCCGAAATTACTTCCCGCGGTTTTCTCCGAACAGCGCTGGACAGTCTGGAAGGAAATTCTGTTTATTCTGGCCAACATCCTGCTGATTGCGCTGGCAAACCGGTTGTATCTGATTTACCTGACAGACCAGCACGCGAGTCTGCCTAATTTCATCTGGATGCTGCTGGCTACTTTACTGATTGGTATTTTTCCGACGGTAGGGTCGGTGCTGGTTAATTACATTGTTCAGCTCCGGAAATACAGCCAGGCAGCCGCTCAGTTGCCGGTTGTGCCTCATGAACCAATGCCGCAAAACGAGCTGCCGGAAACTACCACGCCAATCCGCCGGGAAGTAGTGCCGTTGACGTTGGTAGCCGAGAATGAAAAAGACACCCTGACGCTGTTGCCCGCAGAGTTATTGTTTATCGAGTCGAGCGATAACTATTGTACCGTCCATTTTCTGCGGCAGGGGCAACCTGCGCGAATGCTGCTGCGGAGTAGCCTCAGCCGTCTGGAGGGCCAACTGCCGCAACAGGTACATTCGCTGTTTGTGCGTTGTCACCGGTCGTATGTGGTCAATCTGGATCAGGTCGTGAAAATAACCGGTAATGCGCAGGGCTATAAACTCCATTTACAGGCTGCTGACTATCAGGTTCCGGTCGCCCGGAAGTACAATGATACCCTTGTGGCCGAGCTGAAAGAGGTTGCCAAACGTCCCTAAAGGCCCTGAATCTCCCCGAATGCCCCAAAAAGTTGCCAAACAACCCTCTTTTTTGCGGCCTCCGCAAAGACCTGCTACGTTTGTTCCATCAATTCGAAAACGCACAACACGATGGAAACGCTCGTAAAACTTTCGCTCATCACCCACATTGCTGCCGGTACCATTGCCTTACTAACCGGTCTGATTCCGATGTTAGCCAAAAAGGGCAGCCGCCTGCATAACCGTGCCGGTCTGGTCTATGTCTACTGCATGATTGTTGTGGCAGCGTCGGCGGTTGTGCTGTGTGTAGTTCAGCCATTCAAGCTCTTCCGCCTTTTTCTGGCTGGTATCGCCGTGTTTAGTTTTTACCTGAGCTTTACCGGCTGGCGGGCTACCAAACAGAAAAAGACCGGTCCTGCCTTCGGGGACCGTGTGCTGACGTTTGCAACGCTGGCCGTCAGTATCGGGATGATCGGATTCGGGGGCTGGCTGTTGTCACAGTCGTTCTCGGTAGTTAGTGTGTTGTTTACCTTTTTCGGGGTGCTTACGATGACATTTGCCGTGCAGGATGTGCGGCAGATCGGTAAAACGCCCGAAGCGCAGCACTGGTTCTTTCAGCATTTTACCCGCATGGGCGGTTCGTATATCTCGGCATTTACGGCCTTTGTGGTAGTTAATATTGGTCGGATCGCCGGTGATCACGTACCGGCGTGGCTGGGTCTGGCGGGCTGGATTGCCCCTTCGCTGATCGGAGGAATGCTGATCGGCCGCACGGTGCGCTATTACAAAATAAAATTCAGCAATCCGAAAAAAGCGGTTGTCGCGGAGTAGGTTCTACCTTCCAGGAAGTTAAAAACTTCCTGGAAGGTAGAACCTACTCTTTACTTTATCCATACTACAACAATAGTTTCTTCACAACAGGCAGCGCCTGTTTGGCCCAGAGCTTCATTTGTTTACCGGAATAATGGAGGCCGTCAGATGCAAAATGGCTGGCGTCCTTTGCATATTGGCGCGACAAAGGGGTAATGTCGACATAAGCAATGCCCGCCGCCCGGCATTCTTCCTGCGCCACGCCATTGAACGCGTCGATTTCGGCCGCTACTTTTTGCCGGTCGCGGCCTTCCGCAAACGGCGACTGTCCCCAGTCCGGAATGGATAACACAACGACGCGTCCGGGTTTACCCTTGGCGTACCGCACCGCTGTTTGCAGGAGCTCGCGGAATTCGGTCCGGTAGATAGTCAGTGACTGGCCGCGGTACTGATTGTTGACCCCGATCAGGAGCGAAACCAGATCATAGGTCTTCGAATTGCCTGACGCCTTGATCGCCGCCTGTAACTCGTTCGTCGTCCAGCCGGTGCGGGCAATGATATCCGGGTTACCGGCATCTACCCCGTCTTTCCGGAGCAGACCGGCCAGCTGAACACTCCAGCGGTCAGCTTCCCCGACGCTTTCGCCAATGGTATACGAATCGCCGAGCGACAGGAAAGAACAGGTAGCATTGGGCGTTGTTGAAGAAACCATCGGGTCAGACGATGTTTGTGTACAGGAAACAAACAACAAAAATACGACACTCAGCCAGACCGGCCAATAAGCCGTGCCATGGGAGTGTCGCAGGGAATGTGCATGGGTTGAATACATAAAAAAAGAATCGGTCTGATTTTATGTACGCCAAACCGATGCCTCTGGATTCAACCGGAAAAGGATGTTTACTGTTCAGGTTGGGAGCTTATAAACGCCCTTGCCTTACGGATGTTGGTATTGACACGGTCAGTTTCAATCAGACCGTCGCGGAGCCGGACAATGCGGTGGGCATACTCGGCAATATCTTCTTCGTGCGTTACCATGATTACCGTATTGCCCTTGCTGTGAATCTGGTCGAACAGGTCCATGATTTCGTACGACGTTTTGGTGTCCAGATTACCGGTCGGTTCATCGGCCAGCAGGATACTCGGATCGTTCACGAGCGCCCGGGCAACGGCTACCCTTTGGCGCTGCCCGCCCGAGAGCTCATTTGGTTTGTGGTGCGCCCGATTTTCGAGACCTACATTTTTGAGCGCCTGCATCGCCTTTTCGGTACGATCAGCCTTGCTGTAGCCGGCATAAATCAACGGCAGCGCTACGTTTTCGAGCGATGACTGGCGCGGCAACAGGTTGAACGTCTGGAAAACGAAGCCGATCTCTTTATTCCGGACTTCGGCCAGGGCGTTTTCACCCATATTGCTGACGTCCTGCCCGTTCAGAATGTACTGCCCCGAGGTCGGTGTATCGAGACACCCCACAATATTCATCAGCGTCGATTTGCCGGAACCTGATGGACCCATGAAGGCAACGTATTCTCCTTTTCTAACCGAAATCGTGATGGATTTCAGGGCGTCAACTATTTCGCTACCCATGATGTAGCGTCTGGCAATGTTGTGGGTTTCAATGATGTTCACGTCGTATCAGGTTTTAAGAACGAACAGCGGCTGTGTCGGGCAGTTATAGTCAACAAAGCTAACTTATTGCCCGAATTTCTCGTTCGACTTTTCGATTAATGCCAGCTTTTCCTGATAAGTCGCTAAAAAAGCCTGATAGTCGGCGGGTGTTGTGGTTTGCTGCAGCTGAGCGAGCTCACTGGCGGCATAGTCGCGCAGCCCCATTGCCAGGCATAATTCAATGTAGGTCTTGAGCAGTTCCGGCTGATCGCGGTTAAATGGCAGGGCCGCTACCAGCGCCTTGTAGGCCGGCTGGATCTGCTTTTGCTGCGTCCGGAAGCGGGCTACGCCGGTGACGATATCGGCCCGTAAAGATGCCAGGGCCAGCGCCTGGTTAAAATACGTCTGTGCCTGCGCCGTATTTTTTTTCAGCACATAGGCTTGAGCCAGATAAAAGGCACGGTCGGCAGCATGTTGGGGCAGCATTGGCTGCGTTGACAGTGCGATGGCAGCACTGCCGTTGCGGCGCGCCACAGCCAGCCGCAGGGCCAGCAGGTTTTCAACCGATAGCGCGTATGCACCCAACCGCTCCGGCTTTGGCAACTGGCTCAGAATCATCTGGGCATAGAACCACTGTTTTGAGGCAATGTATTGGTCAATCAGGCTTTTACCGGCTACCGCTTTCAGATCAGGTGTGCTGATCTGTTCCCAGAGTTTACCGCGGTTCAGATCGTCGGTAAGGTAAACAACGTAAAATGCCCGCTCAATATCCGTTTGCGGTGGCCGTTCGCCGTACAAAACCCGTTTGATAGCTGTTACCGATGAATCACCCCGTGCGGCCGCCTCCCACCGTGACTGCGCCAGGGGCAGGTCTCCGGCTTTGGTGTAGGCAATGGCCTGATAATAAATCGACACCGTATCGCGGTTCATCTCAAACTGCTCTGCTGCCGGCCGGTACAGTTGCTGGTCAATCATGAGCAGACCCAGAATGCTTTGGTAATGCAGCGCATTAGGTTTGCGGACAGACGTTCCCTCGGCCAGCTGGCCGATCAGACTGAACGCCGTCAGCGGCTGATGGTTATGGTATTCAGCCATCGCGCGGGCAAACAACAGATCGTCCGTAAAGTCCTGATTATCGGGTCGTTCAATGGCCTTCCGGATGCTTTGTGGCAGGGTGCTGACCGGTTTAACCGCGCCAAGCGCATAATTATACAAACTGGCAAACCGCCCGACGCTCAGCCCCATATCGGTTTGTCCGGTCGAAAGCCAGGCGGGTACGTCCGGCTGGCTGGTGTCCTGACGCGCAATCAGCCGCAGGGCGAGGGCATTGGCCTGATACGATTCATAAGTAATGGGCTCGGTGTTGGCCAGGGACGAGTCGGCGGCCAACACCTGCGGATTTTTAACGTACAGGGCCAGCAGGTTCGATTTCGGTACGTCGGGTTGCCGGCTGGTTTTTGCGGCGGTATCGAAGTAATAATAGGCGGAGTCGGCAACGCTGGTCCGTGCGTAGAGGAAACCCAGGTTGTTCCGGAGCTCGCCGCTTTGCGGGAACGCCTTGATGCCCCGTTGCAGGATTTTAACGGCTTCAAAAAACAGGCTGTTCTGTAAATAGGTCTGGCTCAGACTGGCGTAGGCCTGCGGACTAGGCTGTTTCAGGAGCGCTTGTGAAAAATAATATGCTGCCGTTGGCCGGTCTTCGTCGGTAACGGCGAGTGAGGCCATTGAGTAATTGGCCTTGTGGTTCTGAAATTCATGCTCCAGTGCCTGCTGATAAAATGCCCGGGCCGAGGCCAGCTCGCCGGTAGCGATGTAAAGATCACCGAGGCCGTTGTAGTAACCCGCTACCGACTGCCGGAAGGGGAAAAAGTCCTGTAAGCCGATGACTGCAAAGACGGCGAATACACCAACGACGCGGAACAGACTCAGTTCAAGTCGTTTGGGTTTGTACAGAACGCGGTGAACGGGCAGCCCCTGCTGATAAATGGGCAGAAAGTTGATCCCGACGTACACCAGAAACAGCACACACATCACCAGATGGCTATACACAATGATGTCTTCAAAAGCTTCAATCAGCGGGTCGTTGGCTGTGCCGAACAGGTAGGCAATGGTCAGTGTGCTCAGGAGTGCCAGACCCGCATACAGGAATGCGGCGGACTCCCCGAAAGAAAACGATTCCTGCTGTTCGGTAAGCCGGCGGAATCCCCAGATACCGACGACAGCAGACAGCAGATAAATGACAAACGGGCTGATGGCCAGCAAATCCCAGTCAATGACTTTGGTGTTGCGCAGCGCAATCAGCAGCAGGTTAACGAGATAGAGCAGGCTAATGTAAATGAGGTTATTAAAACCCAGAATCCGTTTTTCGGCTACATCCGTGTTGCCCGAAAAATTGGCAGACGTCAGCCAGACCAGCCCTGCCACAATCTCAGCGCTGATAAAAAAGATAAAGCCCATGGACAGTACCAGGAGGGCAGGCATCCCGTAACTGATGGTGGTTAAGGCCGGAAACGGTGTTTGGGCAAAATAGCCTAGTAGGCCGGCAATGGCAGCTATCAGCCCGCCGAACACCGCCAGCCGGACCGGTAGCAGTACATCAGGCCGGAAGGCGTGAAAATAATAGCTGAGTGAAATGAGCAGAAAGGCGATGACCAGAAACAGATAACGGCTGTCGGCGCCCAGCCCGTCGAAGCCCGGAACCGCCAGCATTTCAAAGCGGAACGTTGACAGGGCTACCAGAAAAATGCCCATGCCGATGAAATATTTCAGGCGGGTCAGTCGGGTCAGGGCACTCAGCACCATCGTCATGGCGATACAGACGCCCGTAAGCAGAACGGTTGCCATCCAGGGGGCGATGGTCATGGCAGAGGCCACGAACTGCTCAGAGACGGCATAGGTTTTCCCGCGGACCGGAAAGTCGAGCAGGCCGTCAGTGAAGGTATAGATGGTTGCGGGCAGATCCAGCAGTTCGCTGAGGACATCCCAGCGGATCATGTTAGTCAGCCCCCGCCACCAGGCCAGGCAGAAGGCAAGGATACCGGCCAGCAGCAGCAGCAGCGAAAGTAAATAGAGTATCCGGTAGGACCGGCTCCAGGTTTTCCAGAAAAGCAGCGACATGAATGCGTGTAAAGAAGCGTGATGAACGCACCGGCCGTTGGATCGCCCGGTTTTCGGTGTCAAAATTAATGGATGCTAAAGATATGCAACGAACAGGCGGGGCAGATAGTGTTCTGAACGGGCAGAATTACCAACGGAATAATGGCTCCAAAGGGCTTCAGGCATACTGAAAAAGGGTAAAGCCGTATGTGGCCACAGATAATTTTTTTGGCCCTGTCACCAAAGCTATAGAGGGTGTATATAGTAAAAAATAACCGGTGTCCCGGCGTAGTGCTCAAAAATTGAGCGACTTACTTTTGTACAAATCTCTGCAAATCGCGGTTTAGGTCAGAATTTGGGCCAAAAGCTTGTCAGAAAAACGGTTTTGCTTGTTAGTCAATAATATTTGATTAAAATGATCGTTGCCTTTCCGCTGATTTTCTTCTAATTTTGCGTCCTGAAATACAAGCAACTTCTTTTACACCTATTGATAATCCAATGATTACGGCAACGGCAGTCAATAAGGGCAAGATTACACAGGTTATCGGTCCGGTAGTAGACGTGAGTTTCGAGGGCGAAGGCTCGCGGATTCCGGCTATCCTGGACGCCCTCGAAGTAACTAAAGAAAACGGCCAGAAAGTTATACTGGAATGCCAGCAGCACCTGGGTGAAGATCGTGTGCGTGCAATCGCCATGGACTCTACCGAAGGTTTGCGTCGGGGCATGGATGTAATTGACCTTGGTGGCCAGATTAAAATGCCAACAGGCGAAGGCATCAAAGGTCGTCTGTTCAACGTCGTCGGTGAAGCCATTGACGGTATCCCTCAGCCAAAAAGCACAGGGGGTATGTCGATTCACCGTGCGGCTCCTAAATTTGAAGATCTTGCTACGTCAACCGAAGTACTGTTTACCGGTATCAAGGTAATTGACTTGCTCGAACCGTATGCAAAAGGTGGTAAGATTGGTCTGTTCGGTGGTGCCGGTGTCGGTAAAACCGTATTGATTCAGGAGCTGATTAACAACATCGCGAAAGCATACGCCGGTCTGTCGGTGTTCGCCGGTGTGGGTGAGCGTACCCGTGAAGGAAATGACCTGCTGCGCGAGATGATCGAAGCCGGTATCATCAAGTACGGCGAAGAATTTAAACATTCAATGGAAGAAGGCGGCTGGGACTTGTCGAAAGTAGACATGGGTCAGCTGGAGCAAAGCCAGGCAACGTTTATCTTCGGTCAGATGAACGAACCTCCGGGAGCCCGCGCACGGGTAGCCCTGTCGGGTCTGACAATTGCCGAGCACTTCCGCGATGGCGACGGTACAGGCCAGGGTCGTGATATCCTGTTCTTTATCGACAACATCTTCCGTTTTACACAGGCGGGTTCAGAAGTATCCGCTCTGTTAGGCCGGATGCCATCAGCCGTAGGTTACCAGCCAACACTGGCTACGGAAATGGGTGCCATGCAGGAGCGTATTACGTCAACCAAGCGTGGTTCAATTACATCGGTACAGGCCGTTTACGTACCTGCCGATGACTTGACTGACCCTGCGCCGGCAACAACATTCGCTCACCTTGATGCCACAACGGTATTGAGCCGGAAAATCGCCGAGTTAGGTATCTATCCTGCGGTGGATCCTCTGGATTCAACCTCACGGATTCTGACGGCCGAGGTTGTGGGTGACGAACACTACGACACGGCTCAGCGCGTAAAACTGATTCTGCAGCGCTACAAGGAATTGCAGGATATCATCGCGATCCTTGGTCTGGAAGAATTGTCGGAAGACGATAAACTGATTGTATCACGGGCACGTCGTGTACAGCGTTTCCTGTCGCAGCCGTTCCACGTTGCCGAGCAGTTCACCGGTCTGAAAGGCGTACTGGTTCCGATCGAAGACACCATCAAAGGTTTCAACGAAATCATCGACGGTAAGTGGGATCACCTGCCGGAAGCAGCGTTCAACCTTGTTGGTACGATCGAAGACGCAGCTGCGAAAGGCGAGCGTCTGATGAAAGAAGCCGGACAATAATAAAAATGGATAATGAGTGGGCAGATACGTTCCTGTATCCATTCTACCTTGTTCATTATCCATTATTCATTTATACGATATGACGCTCGAAATCATAACGCCTGACCGGAAAGTATTCTCGGGAGAGGCAACGGCCGTTACGTTTCCGGGAAGCGAAGGACAGTTTCAGGTACTGAACGACCACGCTCCTCTGGTAAGTACACTGGCCCGCGGACCGGTTACGATTCAGACAGCCTCTGGCCAACAGACATTTACCGTTGACGGTGGTGTGGTTGAAGTATTGCGCAATAAAGTGCTGGTACTTGCCGAAGCGGTTGTTAGCTAATACCCCATAAAATGGCCGTACCGGCCGTTTTCCGGAAGGACAAGTCGAAAGACTTGTCCTTTTTTTATAGCTTAGGGGCAGTAACTGATGAAACAACCCCAATGAAACGCTCCGAAATCCCCTTCATGCCCGAGTTTTTCGACCGCTATATCAACCGTGTCGATGATATTGAACTCCTTGATGCCCTGTCTGCCTTTGACCGCTTCGAAAAAATCGTCCCCGCCGGAACACTGACCGCACTCGGTGATTCGGTCTATGCACCCGGCAAATGGACCATGAACGACATGGTACAGCACATGATCGATACGGAACGCATCATGAGTTACCGCGCGCTCCGGTTTGCCCGTAATGACCAGACGACGCTGCCCGGCTTCGACGAAGATCTGTTCAGTACGTCGGCGCACGCAACGACCCGCAGCCTTACCGGTTTGCTCGATGAATTTGCGGTAGTCCGGCAGGGAACCATTGCGCTCTTCAACAGCTTTGACGAGGAGATGCTGTTGCGGACGGGTATCTGTTTCAACAAAAGCGTTTCGGTGCTGGCCATCGGGTTTATTCTGGTCGGCCACCCGCTTCACCACGGCCATATTGTCCGGGAACGCTATCTGCCGCTGCTAAACGTTTAGGATTATTTCGGGCAGGATTGCCGGATGAGCACGACCACCAATCTAAAATCCGGCTCATTCGGTAATCCTGTCAACAGAAAAGAGATTGTTTCGTATTTTCGTTGATTCAAGACCCGATCAACATGCTGAAACAAACCTTTGTGGTTATCGCCCTGACGGTGCAGGTTGCCTATGCACAAACCAAACAGAAAGTCGTGGCGACAGACTTAACCCGTATCAAACAAGTCGGGGGCATTCAGGTGGCCCCCAACGGTCAGCAAGCTCTCTACACGCTGACAACCATTGAGCCCAACCCTGATCAGCGGGAAGAGTACGAATACAAAACCCATCTTTACGTTACCGACCTCAAACCCGGCACCGCCAAAGCTTTGACCCGTGGCGCAGAAAGCATCCGGGGAGCAGTCTGGTCGCCCGACGGTAAGTCTGTCGCTTTTGCCCGGACAGTACGGGGTAAGTCCCAGATTTTTGTTATGCCGCTCGAAGGCGGGGAAGCCTGGCAGCTGACCAACAGCCCGTATGGAGCCTCAAGCCCGCGGTGGTCGCCCGACGGACAGAAAATTGTGTTCTCGACAGGCGTGACCTTTGCCCAGATGCTGGCTGACTCCGTGCTGAATCCCGGCAAACGCACCCCGGCCTGGTCACTCGAAAAGCCTGGTTTTACGAACAACGACTACATTAAACCCGACAAAAAAACGAAACCAAATCCGGACGGATCACTGGCCGAAATCCGCGCGTATCTCAATAAGGACGTGGAAGATAAAAAGGCGAAGGTAATCAACCGCCTGAATTTTCAGGGCGAGTTTACGACCGAGCCGGATATGTCGTTTACCCACCTGTACGTGACGGACGTACGCGAAGGAGCGCTGGCCAAAGCCCTGACCCACGGATTTTATTCGTTTCAGGGCGCGACCTGGCTGCCCGACGGCAAAACCATTCTGGCCGTGACCGACCGCGACACCCTCCAACATCCGGACCGCGAAAACGCGAATGCCATCATTGCGCTGCCTATAGACGGGTCAGGCCGCCGGACGGTGTTGCTGGAAGAAAAAGGACGCAGCTATTCGGCACCCGAGCTCTCGCCGGACGGCCGTTTGCTGGCGTTCCTGACCAGCCCGTCAGAAGGTGTTAATTTTGGTCAGTTAGGCATTGCTACCCTGAGCGGCTTGTCGGTTTCGGCTAAAGAGCTGGTAACCTTCGACCGGGCGGCCGGTGGCCTGAAATGGGTCAGTACAACGACAACCAGCGGAAAGAGCAAAAAAGCTACGACACTGATGCTGTACTTTACGGCCCCGTCGAACGGGGGCGTACCGCTGTATCGGTTCGATCCGGCAACAAAGCAAATCAGCCAGCTGACCGATTCCGAAAGCGGCGTAACCGGTTTCGATGCAGCAGGCGAAAAAGTTGTGTTTGCCAAAACCGAAGTGGCCAATCCGTCGGAACTGTTTGTGGCTGATGCAGTCGCTAAAAATCAGTTGAAGCTGACCACGCATAACGATTGGGTCGATGGCAAGTTGCTGAGTAAACCCGAAAAACGGATTTACAAAAACTCGCTGGGGCAGTCCGTGGAATACTGGATCATGAAGCCGGCGGCGCTGGCCGGTGGTCAGGCGGCCGGTGATAAAAAGTTTCCGCTGTTGTTGCAGATGCACGGAGGCCCGACGGCCATGTGGGGACCGGGCGAGGCCTCGATGTGGCACGAGCTCCAATATTTCTGTGCACAGGGCTATGGTGTGGTCTATGCCAATCCACGCGGTTCGGGCGGCTACGGCATTGCATTCCAGCGGGCCAACATCAAGGACTGGGGCACCGGCCCGGCCGAAGATGTGTTGGCGGCCGCGACGGATGCAGCAAAAGAAAACTGGGTAGATACAAGCCGTCAGGTTATTACCGGCGGATCGTATGCGGGTTATCTGACGGCCTGGATTGTCGGGCACGATAACCGTTTCAAAGCGGCTTTTGCCCAGCGCGGGGTCTATGAGCTGACAACGTTTATGGGCGAGGCCAATGCCTGGCGGCTAGTGCCGAACTACTTTGCGTATCCGTGGGTAGCTGGTGCGCAGGCCATTCTGGATGCCAATTCGCCGTATACCTTTGTGGACAAGATCAAAACGCCGTTGCTGATCAAGCACGGCGAGAATGACCTGCGTACGGGTGTATCCCAAAGCGAAATGCTGTACAAGAGTCTGAAGATTCTGGGCCGTCCGGTAGAATATGTCCGGATGCCGGGCGCGACGCACGAGCTGAGTCGCACGGGTAATGTGCGTCAGCGGATCGACCGGATTCTGCGGATTTACGAATTTTTTGAGCGGTACGTCGGCGACGGCGCGACGGGGTTAACGCAGAAATAAAACAACGGTGCAGGACGAACCTGTGCCGTATCTATTAGTCAGACAGCGCGGAGTAACCCTCCGCGCTACTTTTATGGAAAAACTGGAAGACGCACCAAAATTCCGTTTCTGGAAGCAGAACGCGGAGGCAAACGGGTTGACGATCAACAAGGTCGATAATTTTTACATCCGCCGCCGCCATAATGGCGAGGTGCTGTTTGCCATGCTCGAAATCGACGCCGACACCCCCGAGGGCGATAAAATTCCGCCGGCTTTATTTCTGAAGGGCCATGCGGTATCGGTGCTGGTCGCCCTGATCGACAAGGAGACGCGGGAGAAGTTTGTGGTACTGGTGCGGCAGCGGCGGATCTGCGACGGCTCGCATTCGTATGAGCACCCTGCCGGTATGGTGGATGCTGACGATGATCCGGCCGATGTGGCGGCCCGCGAACTGGGCGAAGAAATCGGCCTGACGGCGACGGCCGTTGAGCTCACGCGCCTGAATCCGCGGCTATGGTTCCCGAGCACGGGTACGAGCGACGAGGGGAT
>CBDFHU010000127.1:0-40871 GCA_965247375.1 Arsenicibacter sp. | reverse complement strand
AATACAGTTGGTATAGCCGTCATTAATCAGCTCGCTGATATACTGAGTATACAGCGGCCGTTTGTAGCCGTTACAGATAATATACGTATTCTGGTTAAGCTTGCCCATGTTATACAGCTCCCGGATAATGGGAATATCATAGGCCGACGACGTTTCGATATGAATGTTATTCTTCAGTGCCTCGTCGAGCACGAACCGAAAATGGGATGACTTCGTGCAATAACAGTACGTATAACTCCCCTTGTAATTGTGCCGTTTCATGGCATTCTTGAACAGCAGCTTGGCGTGCTCAATATGCTCCGTAATTTTCGGCAAATACGTGATTTTAAGTGGCGTACCGTATTCCTTAACAATGTCCATAAGCGGTACATTGTTGAACAACAGTGAGTCGTTCTCAACGTTGAATTCTAATGTCGGGAACTCAAACGTCTGGTCAATGAGGTCGTAGTAGGTCTTCATCCCTTTGTCCGGCGCATAAAATAGGCAGTCCGCTCGTGCGGTCGCGTTTTGTAAGTCCTAAAAAAAAGCCTGCGAAAATGGCAGAAATTTAGCTATAAAGCAATACCGTTTCTGCATATGGAGACAACATAAAAATACGGTTTTTTGATTCTCTCCATACTAAAAAAATAAAACGTTTCATCCCGCTTTCTATTTTCTGCAGGCCCGCTTCCCAACGGTAAACCCGTTTTTTGACTCTATCCGGCGGGCACAATAATGCTGTAATTGTGTGCGTAGTAAATAAGCTAACCATAACTAAAGTAGGCCGCATCCCTATTTATCATGAAAATCTCCCTTGTTGTAATCAACTACAACTCCAGCCACCACACGCTGGATTGTATTGAATCGGTCAGAAAGCAGAGTGCACTGTCTGACTATGAAATCATTGTAGTCGACAACGGCTCGTCCGTCAGCGATTATGAAAAGCTTAATGGCTTACTGCCGGACCCACGGCTCAAACTTGTCCGCAGTGAACGTAATCTTGGTTTTTCGGGCGGGCACTTATTCGGGTTACAGGTCGCAGACCCGTCTTCGGCGTATTATTTTTTCCTGAACAATGACTGTTTGTTACTGGATGACCTGTGTCACCGTCTGGCCGGATTTATGGAAGCCCATCCCGATGTCGGCATCTGCACCGGACAAATGATCCGCCCCTGCGGCAATCCTGACCCTTCGTTCACGTATTTTCCGACGGTCGGTTCCAAATTGTTAGGGCACTCTGTAGTACGCTGGTTCAATCCGGCAGAATACCCGAAACGCCGGAAAACGTATCATGAACCGATACAGGTACCGGTTATTATGGGTAGTGCCCTGTTTGTCCGGGCAAAGGCGTTCCGGGAGGCGGGTGGTTTTGATCCTTCGTATTTTCTATATTGTGAAGAAGAAGATCTTTGTCTGAAGCTCCGCCGGTTAAACTGGAAGGCTGCGCTGGTGCCCGACGTAAAATTCCTGCACATCGGCGGGGGCAGCACAGAACCGGGGCCGGCCGCCGAAAAAGAGTACTATATATCGTTGTTTCACTATTTCCGGAAACATACCGGCCGGCCCGTTCAGCTGACCATGCGGCTGTTTTATACCATCAAGATTGCCCGCCGTTGCCTGAAAAACGGCCGGAATGTGCATCTGGCTTGGTTTATTCTGCGCGGGGCTCCGGGCTGCGAAAGCCTCCGCCACCGGTTTGTCTGAACAGCCTGCTAACAGGAAGAGCCCGCGGGCATTTTGCTCACGGGCTCTTCCTGTTAATAATACTTGTTAACCGCCTACAGGCCTGATGTCAGGACAACCCGTAACCGGATCCGGTCAGTTGACAGCTCTTGATCGCCAATCATCACCCGCCTGAGCGATGTTTTCAGACTGACGGTACCGGCAGGCACGGTCAGAATCAGGGGACGGTTAACGGCATCGCCTTTCAGAATATCGCCGATGTATTTCGTAATATCAAACACATACATATCCGACAGTTCCAGTTCATTCGGCAGGTATTGATAGGCCGCTACGGCACTGGTAGTACCGGTAGCCAGCGCAGGTACAGTATTGACCAGCTCATTCTGCGAGTTTGTTTCATAGAGAGCCAGCTGGTCAGGGGGCGGCGTATTATCATAGAGCACTTTCCGCACCGGACTGATCTGTAGCTGTGCCAGATTCAACCCCAGATAGGCATCCGGTTTGGCAAACTGACTCAGGTACGGAAATTCGATACGCGTCCGGAAGCCTACGCCAACGCCTATTGCCGTCTGGTGGCTGGTGGCCGCGCTGGCCAGTACCTGTGGTTTGTATTTAAGCGACTGCATGGCTGATCCCGCAGCGTCGTTCGTCAGTTGGGTAAAGTGCGTACCACCCAACGGAAACCGGACCGACGATACCGTTTTTTCCATATCGGTCAGGTGATAATACAGGCGCAGGCCGGTTGTTTCAGCCCAGGTATTAATACCCCAGATAACGTTATCGCTCGTTCCGTTGGTGAAGGCAAACCCTTTCCAGTAGGCCCACATCGTTTCGGTATCGTTGATTTCCTTACTGACCAGTTTTGCAAAAAAAGCCTGTCCCAGGGCATCCGATAAACGCATCCGGATCTGCCGGTTTTCGCCCCGCCCCAAAGCAACAAAGGTTTTACTGACCAACGGTGTCGGTTCATAGGCTGCCGAGCTGTAATTGTAATACGTGGCCCCTGCCGACAGCGCGCCCTGCAAGGTATGAACCCTGAGGGTAAACGCTTTTGTGGTATCGCCGTATGAAAACGAATAAGGTAGTTCCAGCACCAGCGAATCGAACCGGACACCGGCCTGATCGGCCAGTGAATGAGCGGCATAGTCTACTGAAGCATAGCCTTTTGCCAGAAGTTTACCCGTTTGCATATCTGCCCACTGCCCGATCAGGATGCTGCTGTCCGTTGCCGTCACAAACGAATCCGGCTCAATCACGGTATAGGTTTTCACCGTAATGGAATCCACCAGCTGTGTTTGTAACTGATAAGGATCAATAACACTCTGCCCGACATCGGGGTCTCCGGAAAGGCATGACATCAGCGAGGCTCCGGCAACTGCAAACAGCAGGCCGGAGCGAAATAAGGATCGCATCATGTAAGTTGTGGTTTGTCTAGCGGGTCATAATGCCCGGTTGAGTAAGGTCGGCCTGCGTTAGTGTCGGGGGAAACTGACCGTTTTCCAGTTTGTGAATAACAAGCTCACCAACCCGCCGGGCATCTTCTGACCGTACAAAGCCATTCCGGCCGGCCTGGCCCGGAATGGTCGGCTGGTAGATCAGCGAATCACCGTGACTGACAATGGTATAGCCCCAGCCCTGCCGTGTATTAAACACATGAAGCTGATACTGCGGCCTGTTTTTATAGAACCGGAAAGCCACCAGACCGGCGAGTCCTGCCACAATGATAATCAGTCTTGTCAGGTTAAGCCGCTTAGTTTTCACTTGTATCCTGGGCTATGGTTGGATCAAACTCCCACAAATCATCAAACCGGCTCGTACCGTTACTACCCATGGTCACATATCCTTTTCCGTTGATGGCAAACCCGAACGCATACGCCCGTGTAGCCCCTTCGAACGTACCGTTTTCACTCCAGCTATCGTCAACCGGGTCATATTTCCAGACGGTTGTAGTACCATCGCCTAGTGTGACATACCCGTTTGATCCGATGGCAAAACCAACGGCATAGCTTCGTGCAACCAGCTCCTCACTCTCAAAATCACCTTTTTCAATCCAGGTATCACTTGAGGCATCATACGCCCACCAGTCTTTTTCAGCAGTGCCGTTGTTGTTGCCGGTACCGACATAAGCCAGATTGTTAATCACAAAGCTGATTGCACCGATGCGTTTGGCGCCGCCGTAACTGGCAACCTTAGTCCACTGATCACTGGCCGGATCATAGGACCAGAAGTCTTTCAGGTAATTCCCGTCAAAACCAGTCCCGACATAGCCTTTGTTACCTACAGTAAATGAAACCGCATTCCGGCGGGCGGTCCCCCCAAAATCAGCAGTCTGCTTCCACGTATTTGTGGTCGGGTCGTATCCCCAGAAATCCTTCAGGCGGTCGCTGTTTACATCCAGTCCTGTACCGACGTATCCTTTGTTACCAACCGAAAAACCGGTGGCAGCATACCGTGCCACACCGCCGAAGTCGGCCAGCTGTGTCCAGGTGTTTTTGTTAACATCATATGCCCAGAAATCTTTCAGGCGCTCATTATCCGCATTAGACCCGGTCCCGACATACGCCACATTACCAATAACGAAACCGGCCGGTGCGTTGCGGGCAACCCCTTCAAAATCGGACCGGTGACGCCAGTCGCCCAGCGGGCTCGTCGAATCACTGCTCCCGCAACTCACTAAAAGCCCCCCGGCTAAAACCCATGCCATCACCATGGTCAGTCCATTGACGGCCCCAACGAATGTATTTGTTGAAAAAAACGCTTTTTGCTTGAGCTGCTGAACGGTAGTGCGTTGTTGTTGTAAATTGTTCATACGGCAACTAGTTAGGTTTAAAATTGAGTACGAGTACAAAGGCCTTTGTCTACGTCCGTACGCCCGGCCCAAACCCTCTGTTGCAGCACTAAGGTTATAATTTTGTTAAAAAAGGTTAATTACAAACCGGCTGCAACGAACCGGCAACAAAAAAGGGCACCAGCAGATGCCAGATGCCCTTTCGTACTCCACATATAAATATTCAGCAGTTGAATATGCCTCAAATTCGTATCTGAGGCCCATTCATTGGCTTATTTCTGCTTCCGGTTTCCCTGTAAATCACCGACCCGGTGCATCCCCCGCAGGTCATACTGCCGTGCGTAGTTATACCGTAATGCAATACCGATTGACCAGCCCGTACCCTTTCCCCGCAACCAGGCAGTCTGTACTTCATTACTGTTCACCTGATAGGTCAGGTTGGTTGTCAGTGAACTGCCCACACCCCAGTTTTTACGAATAAAAAAACTCATCTCGGTACGTCTGCCAACGTTGGCTGTATATTCAGCCGAGGCTTCGACCAGGCCTGTTACATGCGGACTGACCGTTGTAGCAGACACCAGCCGCAAGGTATCAGGACGGCTGCGCGGATTCCGGGACGTGTAGCCGATCAAATGCACAATTGACGGATCTTTCGGAGCATTCGGTAACAGCCAGAACCCCAGTCCCAGCCAAAATCCTCCTTTACCGGTCAGCTGAGGCAGCTGCTGAAAACGCATCAGCCGCTTGCCTCTGAAAACAAGGCCCTGCTTATCGTTATCAGCCTGAATCCGCAGCGGTGACTGCTGGTTAATGATAAACAGGGTATGAACGGCGGATCGGGCGTAACCAATTTCTGCAGCCCATTTTTCCCGCCCGACCCAACCGACCATAGCACTCCAGCCTAACTGGCTGACAGCCTTTGTTGATACTAAGCCGTTGAATGTCTGGCTTAGTCCGCTTTTATCGGTACGTAAAAAACCATCGAGCCCCACATACCACCGGTCAGTAATATAAGCGTTTCCGTAGCGGGCCAACAACCGCTCAAAGTTGGCCTGTTTATAGGCAGTTTTACGCTTATTCTGATCCCAGTCGGGGGTTTCCAGTAAAGGACTTATGAGGCCAAGGCGCTCGGCAGGAGGTTGGTAATACTCCGTAATACTCTGCGCAAACCCCGTTACTCCTTCCATTAACAGCCAAACAAAAATGCCCAGGCGTTTCATGGTCTTTCACTGAATGATGTAAAGTTTTGTTCGATAAGATAAGATCAGAAAAAATATATAAACTGTACCGGAGCTGCAGCTCCGGTACATACATGGTCTCCTAACGATGTTTCAGCACCTGCTTGAACGTGCCGTCGGCTGCGAACAGCAGATCAACCGGGTTGCCGCTGGCCGGTTTAACGTTTACGATATACTGTCCGTCCGGCAGTTTACCGGCCCGCTTAATGCTTGAACCCGCATAATTGGTTGTAATGTAGCTGGTGATCGCGGCCGGCAGATCAGCGGCGGCCACTTCGGTTACCTTACCGCGCAATACTTTAACCAGTTCCTGATTAAATGTACCATCAGTATTAAATAACAGAGTCTTCTTGGTATCATTTACCGTGATCATTACCAGATAGCCGCGATTGTCGTCTTTCACAGCCATGTTAATGGTAGCACCGGCATAATTCGCACTGATATAGCTGGTGATGGCAGATGGCAGGTCAGTAACCGCGACCTGATTCAGGCTGTCGCGCTTTCCTCCTTTGCCTGGACCTTTACCCGAACCGGGCCCTTTTTTCAGTACCACTTCATAATTAAATGTCCCGTCTGCATTGAATAACAGCGCTTTACGGGTCCCATCCTGGGTAATCCCTACAAAATAATTACCAGACTCATCGGTTGCCGCATAATCGACAGTAGCACCGGCATAGCTCGTTGAAATAAAGCTTGTTACAGCAGCAGGTAAGGCCGACGTTTCAATTTTGGTCAGTTTTTTCTTGCAGTGGAAGCCGGCAGAATCTGTAGCAGCACGGGCTGCACCTGTAGCCGTGGCGGAATCATCCGGAGCTACCGATGACTGATCATTGTTACAGGCATTCATAGTCAGGGCAAAGCCAACAGCAAGCAGCCCAAGCAATAATTGCTTTTTCATTGTACCTAAAAATTAAGCGGTTAACTTATTAATTGAATTGAAACTTAAGAGAAGACACGTATTTTGTTATCCGGCAGGGGCATGATTTTGTAGACACGCAATCCGTTTTTACCATACTCGTTCAGGCCAAGGCCTTTGGTATCGAATCTGGCACCATGAACAGGGCAATAAAACTCATTATTCTGAAAGACAACGCTGTTATTTTTCTGGTGGCTACAGGTTCGGTTTGCCGCCGCTAACAGACCATGGAACGTACGGGCCACCACAACGCCGTTTGCGACTACATACCCTCCCTTGACCCGTAGCACGGCGTTGTCGGGTGATTCAAGATCGAGTTCAAAATCAACTGGTCCATCCGGTTTCACAATCTCCTCCTGTCGGCATGATGTCAGCAACACCATCAGAGAGGCACCGCCAAAACCAAGCGATTTAAGAAATTCATACCGGTTCATCATCTGTAATTTAATTAATTGTCACGGGGGAGCCTGCGCCGGAAACTGGCCCGGGCTGTAGCTTCCCGGCGTTGTCTGGCCATAAGGCTTTCATAAAAATCGTATAGTTCGCTTCCCAATAATTCCTGGCTTACTGCACTCAGCCGGTTGCCGGCCGCCTTGGCAAAATATTCGTCCCCTCTTCCGATATGGGCCTGTGTATCAAACACAGGAATGCCATACGCCTCACCCATACGCTTAAACAAATCCCGGCCTTCCCGGCGTAGCCAGCCCGTTACGGGTGACTGGTCGGGCACCGGTGTCATCAGAACAACCTTATAGCCATATGGCTGCAGATAATGCAGCGCATCGCTCAGATAATACACCAGATCGCGCATCCGGCCAATACGGCTGACCGAATTAAGCAGATGCAGCATACCGGTTTTAACCCATCCTTTCACGTTGCTGAACCAGCCGCCGCCGACAGGCATTTTTACCGTCTCCTCTACACACGAAAGCAGCGTATTTGCTGGGTGGTGCGTTTTCCGGGCCAGTAAGTCGCCGAACTGTTCCGGCTCCGTCAGAAACGAATGCCCCATCTGCAACAGGATAAGGTCATACCGGTGAATATTCAGGTAATACAGCACATTCGTAACCTTATTGAGATCAATTGGTGTGTGGTATTCAATAAATACCTGTTGGCCGGATTGTTCAATACGACGAGCAAACTGTTCGGCAAAGCTGTTTCCGGCACCAGGGGCCTCCCCACGGGCAGTATTGCCTCCGATTACTAATATCTTTAAATGCTTCGTAATCATATCTGACCAGCCATGTTTAGCGGCTTTCAAACATCATTACGCCGCTATTCAGGCCTGCGTTGCAGGGACATTGATTTTTTTCTTATTTTTTGTTAAAAATTTTCCGCTTTCTTCTGCAACGTTCGTTGCCTGTTTAACGTACATGATAGTGTTGGTAAATGATCTACTAAAATCTTATCGTCCTTGCTGTTCCGTAAGCGCACAAAATTTGAGGAGAATGACCTGTTAAGCGTCATTATTGCCTGCCGGGAGAACAATGCTCAGGCACAGCGGGTACTTTTTAAGCAGTACTTCGGCTACGCTAAGAGTATTTGTCTGCGCTATTCGTCTACTGTTGAAGAGGCTGAAGAAGTACTGAATGAAGGCTTTCTGAAAGTTTTCCAGCACATCCAACAATACGATACCAACCAGCCCTTTAAAGCGTGGCTGCGCACTATCCTGGTTAATACAGCAATCAGTTATTACCGGAAGTTTCACAAGTTCGACCCGCACATCGGCCTGGAAAATGTCCCGGATGTCCCGTTTGACGATGATGTAGTCAGCTACATTACTGCCGACGAGATTTTAGCACTCGTACAGGAACTGCCGCCCGCATGGCGGACAGTATTCAATTTACATGTCATTGATGGTTATAGTTTACGCGAAGTAGCCGACTTATTACCCGCTAATGAGGCTACCGTCCGGTCACACTTCCTGCGTGCACGGCAACGACTTCAGCAACTCATAAAGATGAATTATCCTCATTTTTTTCTAACGACCCCTCATGAAACCCGATAAATTCAGCGACCAGATCCGCCGGAAAATGGAAAGCGCCGATGAGCCGGTTTTCCGTGATAAAGACTGGGTGCAGATGCAGCGGACAATGCAGATGCATGGCGGAGGGGTCTTTCAACCAGCTCTTCCTCAATGGGTCCTGCCCGGCGCCGGTATGATGGCAGCCGCAGGACTTTCGGCGATTATATACGTCCAGTACAGCGCTAACCAGCAGCTGCACAACGAAGTACAAACGTTACAGAACAAGGTGGCCGAACTGAAACAGGCGCCTGCCCCTGTTACCCAAAAACCAGATACAGTATACGTTACCCGCTATATTCACCAGCCGGGTACCGGTAATGGTGCGCCTTCATGGAACGGAGAGCTCTCCGGCGATCCCGTTGATCCGTCATTCCGGAAGCGGCAGCAGGCTGAGCAATACGCCGGAGGCCGGCCGCCGGCCGACAATCCGTATACCGATAAAACAGAACATGCAGTACCATCCATTCACTCTCTTAACCAGTCAGCTAACGAAACAACCGCTACTTCTGATTTATCAAACCCGCTGAACGCAGGCAACCGCGCCAATCCGTCGGATCCGGCGAATACGGATAACTCGCCGGGCAACCGCTTCCGGACACGGGGCAGCCAGCGGAGTACCGATTATCCGGCCTACGGCGCCAATGGCAACCGCCGTGGCGCTCTGTCACGGGGCAATTATGATTCGTTTAACCAGCCTTCAGGCGGGTACGGCAACGGCAACAACGGTGATGGCGGCGGCTACGGAGCAACTACCAACCGGCCGGAATATACTTCTCCTTCGCAGCCAAACGGCACGAATGCCGGTCAACCTGAACGACAAGCATGGGGCCTGGCTAATGTAGAAGACCTGGAATCACATCTGCTGACGGTCGACTCGTTGTACTACGAAGAAGGTATGGGCCGCATTACCCGGCGTATGCGCCGTATGCTGATGCCGGCTTATGCAGGTACAGCACCGGTCATTAAAGAACCGATTCCTGACTGGCACTGGCGGATTGGTGCGGGCGGTACATACGGCGTTAAGCAATGGGGCGCCGGTATTTCCGGTGAGGTGCGGTTAGGTAAAAACTGGATTGCCGGTGTGGGCCTGATGGGTGTAAATCTTTCCGGCGGCACATTCCTGACGGATGAACACTATGAAAACAAAACCAAGCAAAACTTCCGGAAATATTATGCCGGTGGTATTGATCCGAAGTTCCAGATACTGAACATTACGCGGAAAACCATGACCTGGCAAGTACCGGTTACGATCGGTTACCGGTTGAACTTACCTAAATACTGGGCAGTAACGCCGACAGTGGGTGCCAGTATTAATATTGACAACCGCGAAAAAATTGCCTTTAATTACATGAGAGGGCCGAGAGACTTTACCGATGCCACGCTGTTAATCCAGTATCCGAAGAAATACATGCATAACATGCTGGTTTCCGTAGGTGTGGAAAAAACCTTACGGCATGCATCAATACAGGCCAGTCCGTATTTATCGGTTCCGATCATCACCAACTCCTACTCCCTGAATTCTACTTCTGCCGGAGTACGGTTACGGATCTTCTATAATCTATAACCACCCTGAATGAGCAGAAGGGTGCCTTTACGGGCACCCTTTTTTTATGCGTTTAAGGCGCTGATTACGGCAGGCAGCTCAGCCAGCGAGCCTAATAAACCGTCGTTCGGACAGGCAGCCAGTTGCTCATGCGTATGCGTACCATTAGTCAGCCCCAGACTCAGCCGTACTCCCGCCCGGCGGCCCGACTCCAGATCAGACGGTGTATCACCGATATTAATCACTTCAGCCGGATCCGTAATGTTCAGCGTCTGCATTACTTTCCGGATCATATCCGGTGCCGGCCGGCCGGCTGCCACCTCATCGCTTGCCACTGACATCTGAATCAGACTGTCAGGCGTGCCGATCCGCTGGTCGTTCAGGCCGGCATCCCAGCCTAACTTGTGCAGGATCATATCGGTTACTTTGCGGTAAAAGCCCGTTGTCAGCGCAATGGCAATCCCCTGTTCGTGAAGCCACTGAAAGGTATCCGGACAACCTTCTGTCGGATAAACCGGCTGTGTCTGGTAGTGTTCTTCCAGAATCTGCCGGAAAAGATCATACGACTCATCAACATGAGCGGTCAGATCAGGATGTTCTGTCCCCAACTGCTCACTCCAGAGCGTTTCAAACACAAACCGCTTCGACCAGCCCTGCACGGCCGTAATCCGCTCATCGGAAACAATCAGGCCGGTTTGCCGTGCTGCTTTGGCAAAGCACGTTTCTACTTCTTTCTGGTCGCGCACCGTAGTGCCCGCCATATCAAAAACAACCAATCGGATGGCCATCGCTTGCTGGAATTAAGTACAGTAAATAAGGAATTGCTGTGCGGTCACGCAAAATAAAGCATGCTCCTGCACAGGTATATTTCCCGTATGTTATTATTTACAATAAGCCCCCTCAGGGCAACAACTAATTATTGGGTAAGGTATATTTTTACGGGCCAATTGACCTTTTATATATGGCATATGATCTGATTGTGGTTGGCGGCGGCATTCTGGGCACGTTTCATGCCTATCATGCGGCGGTCCGCGGTTTACGCGTACTTGTTCTGGAAAAAGATGACCGCGCGCAACAGGCTACCGTGCGGAATTTCGGGCAGGTTGTCCCGTCGGGCATGACCGGCCGCTGGTTTGAATACGGCCGGCGCGGGCTGGAAATCTACAAAGACTTACAGGCAAAAACAGATATGTCGGTCCGGCAAAACGGCTCTGTTTATATTGCCTCTGATGACGCAGAACAGCAGCTTCTTCACGAGGTACAGCAGCATTTCTCGGCCAAAGACTACGCCGGCGAAATGCTGTCGACCGCACAGATACTCCGGAAGTATCCGGTTATCCGGGAAAGCTATGCCCGCGAAGCCTTATTTTTCCCGCAGGAAGTCAGTGTTGAACCCAACCTGTTTATTCACCGGCTTCAGCAGTACATGCAGGAGCAGTTTACTAACCTCACGATTCTATATAACACGGCCGTGACCGGCTGCGAAAGTAACGGTCAACAGGTCACCGTTACACTGGCGGGAGGTAAAACGCTGACAGCCGGTCAGGCGATTGTTTGTGGCGGTCATGAATTTAACCTGCTCTTCCCGGATATTTTCAGGGATAGCGGTATCGTTGTCAGCAAGTTGCAGATGATGCGCACAGTGGCCATGCCTTCGGTTCCGCTGGAGGGCAATATACTGACCGGCCTGACTATCCGACGATACGAATCATTTTCGGAATGCCCGTCGTTTGCCAGCCTGCAAACACCCGGGCACTTGCAGGAACTCCGCGAATGGGGTATTCACATTCTCTTCAAAAAAGCGATTGACGGCAGCATCATCGTCGGCGATTCTCACGAATACGCTCCTGTCGGCCGGCTGGGCGAACTGGGTTTTAACAACGTTCATTACATCAACGATCTGATGATCAGGGAAGCGAACCGGATTGTTACGTTCGACGTATCGGCTATCACGGAGACGTGGGCGGGTTATTATGCGCAGGAGCCGCAGGGCAATTTATTTGAGCACGATCCGGATAAGCTGATTCATATCCGGACAGCTATCGGCGGCAAAGGCATGACCAGTAGTTGCGGCTATGCCGAAGAAAGCATAAAGCGCCTTTTTGCGTAATACGCTGACAGGATGGGATGTACAGGATTTTATGTTCTTATCCTGTACATCCCATCCTGTCAAAAGCAGATCACTCCTGCCGGAGATACATACCAACAGCCTTATACGGCCCGTGGAACGTCTTATGCGGGGGTTTTGCCGATAGCCGGTCCCACCACGTCTTCTTTAAAATCAGGCCACACGACAGCAGCACGCCTATTGTGACCCCCAGTTCTTTATGCATGCCCAGAATCAGATACATCGGCAGAAGTGTTAAACCACACTGCGCTATAATACCCGTTACGATATTAAACGCATCCATTCCCATATTCCGGTTTGGCGTGAAATCAGGCGTTTCGGCCACAACCAGCGCATGAACCGGCCCCCAAAAGCCCCAGGGACGCACTGTCCGGTAAAATGATTTCAGTGTTTCAGTATCCGTCGGCGCCGTCAGCAGCGAACCGGCTACGCAACCAGCCAGTGAGCACAGGAAAAGCAAGGGGAAATAGTAGAGTTCCAGCACCCCGGAGAATAGATACGGAAAAATCAGTGCCGGTATAATACCTGCCAGCATACCCCAGAAAAAGCCACTGGCATTGAACCGCCACCAATGCCACTTCAGTACGTTGGCTGCCACATAGCCACCGTATAAGGCCGAGACAATCCATTGCAGAATACTGTTTACATCACGCACAAATACACCCAAAGCAATACCTGCACAGGCGATCAGCAAACCGGCGGCATAATTTGTCCGGATGATTTGACGGTTACCGGCATTCGGGCGCAGGTATTTCAGGTAAATGTCATTCACCAGATACGCTTGCGCGGCATTTAGCGTACCGGCAAAAGTTCCCATAAACGCAGCAAGCAGCCCGGCCAGCAACAGCCCCATCAATCCGGATGGCACAAACTGAAGGATGGCAGCCGGAAGTACCCGTTCAAAATCGATGCCCCGGGCGGAGGTCAGATTAAGCTGTTTGTAGTGCAGTAACGCCAATACGGTAAATCCCATAATCATGGCATAACGGACGGGCAATAATACAACGGATACCAGACCGCTCATTTTCGCCGCGTCCTGTGGTGATTTTGCCGACAGTATTTTCTGCATGTCGTAGGTCGGAGCCGGACCTGCCAGACTGGCCAGTATGCCTTTAAACACCATCATCATGAAAAATACCCCGAACAACGAGAAGCCATCCGCCTCGATTTTCGCATTCACTTCGTTGATAATGCCCGTCCAGTTCAGGTCGTCGAGTGTACGGCCAAAAAACGGGTTTAGCCAGCCTGATGGTACCTGTAACGGTTGTGTTTGTAAATGCTGCATGGCAATCATGGCAATGATGAAGGCCGACACAGTCATAATCAGGTATTTCAGTATATCGCCGATCACGATACTGGTCATGCCGCCCAGAATGGCGTAAAATACCGCAAACGCTGAAATCATAACACCATAAATATGAGGCAGATATTCCGCCGGAACCGGAAAAAGCAGATACGGCGCGACCTGTTCGTAAGGCAGAAAAATTTCGGTAAACTTACCTATGCCGACTACGCCGTAGGCCAGAAAACCCAGGCAGCTTAACAGGGCAAATACCACTACAATGGTGTGCGATGCCGTTACGCCCGGCCCCCGGCCAAACCGCGTTCCGATCCACGCCGCTCCGGTTACCACATTTGACCGGCGCAGCCAGACCGACAGGTACATCATCAGAAAAACCTGATTGAATACGGGCCATAACCACGGGAGCCATATACTTTTCAGGCCATAGACAAATGCCAGCATGACCATCCACATAGTCCCCGACACATCAAACATATCCGAAGCATTTGACAATCCGAGCATATACCAGGGCAGCGACTTTCCGCCAAGCATATAGGCCTCCTTATTCTTAGCAGAACGCTTTTTCAGGACCAGCCCTAAAACAACTACTAAAGTCAGATAAATGACAAGGATGCTTATATCCAATCCCTTCAGTTTCATGCGTATAGACAGAATGCAAACGTTTGTTAAAAGTAAATAAAATCAGGCAGGAAGTTCACTCCAAAAATGGTACTTTTTTATCATTCAATTGTAAAATATACATTAACTTTAGTTTATTAATTGCGCTAAATAGTAATCGTTATACGCTGAATGCATATTTCTATTGACAAAAGCTAATTCTTAATATATTTGGTAAAATAGTCTTTTATAATACTATTTTACCAACCCTTAACCTATCTGCAATCATGAACACTATTTATCGGGAGATGACCCCGCTGACTAAAAGTGACTGTTTTATGCTGTTTAAGCGCAACAAGTCCGACTTTGATTTTCCGCTTCATTACCACGAAGAATTTGAACTGAATTTTATTGAGAATGCGGCCGGCGCGAAACGGATTATCGGCGATCATACCGACGTTATTGATGATATTGAGCTGGTGCTGGTTGGCAGTAATTTGCCCCACGGCTGGTTTAATCACCAGTGTGACAGCCGCGATATTCATGAGGTAACGATTCAGTTCCACCGGGACCTGTTTGATAACCAGATGCTGCAACGCAATCAGCTGAGTTTTATCCGGACATTGCTGGAGCGGTCCGGTCAGGGCATCCTGTTTTCGCGTGAAACGGCTCAGCAGCTGAAGCCACGGATTGAGGCGCTGGTCAGTAAAAACGGATTTGAGTCAGTGCTGGAGCTGTTTTCGATTCTGCACGATCTGTCAACCTCGCGGCATATGCGTACCCTGGCAAATTCATCCTTCTCCAGCGAAACACCCAGCTATAATAGCCGCCGGATCGAAAAAGCATTTGAGTACATGCTCAAAAACTACGAAAAGGACATTTCGCTGGCCTCAGTGGCGAAGGTCGTCAATATGCCGGAGGTTTCATTCAGCCGGTTTATCCGCAAGCGCACCGGCAAAACATTTGTCGACAGCCTCAACGAAATCCGGTTGGGCCATGCTTCCCGTATGCTGATTGATACCACTCATACCGTGGCCGAGGTAGCCTACAAATGCGGTTTCAACAATCTTTCCTATTTCAACCGTATTTTCCGCAAAAAGAATGGTTGTACCCCCCGTGAATTCAGGGGCAATTACTCAGGCAGGCGCGTTTTTGTGTAGTGCCTATTTGCGGATACGGAACAACTCGACCAGTTTAGGCACAAAATCCTCCTGCGCATCAAGGGCCAGATAATTGGCATCATATTGTTTACAGAGGCGTTCGAGGCGGGACCGGTTCTGCTCGAAGGTAGCACGCATGCTGTCACGGAAGCGGCGGGACGAGGTATTCACCCAGACCGTCCGGCCGCTCTCGGTATCATACACCGGAATAATGCCCAGTCGCGGCAGTTTTACTTCACGCTGGTCGTACAGGTGAATCACCACCAGATCGTGTTTACGGGCGAGGGCTTTCAGGTGGTGGTCGTAGTTCTGATCGATGAAATCAGAAATCAGGAAAACTACACTCCGGCGTTTAAGAATATTAAGCGTAAATAACAGGGCTTCGGCGATGTTTGTCCGCAGTGATTCCGGCTTCAGCTTGTGCAGACTCATGATCAGCTGGTACCCGTTTTTCATACTGCTCTGCGGTTTCAGGTATTTTTCCTTCTGATCTGAAAAACAGTATAATCCGACATGGCTGGCTTCGCGGATGGCCGACATCGCCAACACGCCGCAAACCTCTTTCGTAGCATCGAGTTTACTACGGTGCTGGGGGCCAACCTGCTGCGACGCACTGACATCCACCACAAAAAAAACGGTCTGGTCTTTCTCTTCCCGGAAAACCTTTACGTAGGTTCCGTCGCCTTTCGACGATACGTTCCAGTCGATGGCACGTACATCATCACCGTACTGATACGTACGTAAATCACTGAACTCCAGCCCCGTTCCTTTAAAAACTGACCGGAAGCTGCCCCGCATCTGTGAGTTTACCGCTTTCCGAATCCGGATTTCAAAGTGACGCAACCGGGAAAGAAACTCATCCATACCGCTACTGGTTAAACTTAGACTGTAAATTTACACGTTAATTTTTTGTATCTGCATCTCAACCGATGCACGCGATCAGATCAATGGAAGCAACTACCCTGATAGTACCAACCCGTCCGGCCCGTCCGTTTATCGGTGAAGATTTCACCCTTACGGCCTGGGCTGATGTACAACCGCTGTTCGACAACCTGCTGAAGCGCCCGATCGCCAACGCCGCTGAGCTGCGGCAATGGTTTATCGACCGAAGTGAACTGGAGTCTTACCTGTCCGAGAATTTTGCCTGGCGCTACATCCGGATGACCTGTGATACAGCCAATGAAGACCTCGTTAATGACCTGAATTTCTTCATCAGTGAAATTCAGCCGCAGCTTTCTGTATACGGTAACGAACTGGATAAAAAGGCCCTGGACAGCCCGTACCTTGATGAACTTACCGAAGCAGGCTTCGACATTGCCATTCGCGGGCTGAAACTGTCTACTGAAATTTTCAGGGAAGAAAATATTCCGCTGCAAACCGAATTACAGACCGAAGAACGGCAGTACGGGGCCATTGCCGGGGCCATGACCGTTATCATCGACGGGGCTGAAATGACCCTCCAGCAAGCCAGTGACCGGTTGCAGTCGGCCGACCGCACCATCCGCGAAGACGCGTGGAAAAAAATATGGGGGCGGCGCTATCAGGACCACGAAGCGCTCGATACCTTATTTAACACCCTGATCCGGCTGCGCCATCAGGTAGCAGTCAACGCCGGTTTTCAGTCATTCCGTGATTATTCATTTGCGGCGATGGGGCGCTTCGATTATACACCGGACGACTGCGTGAATTTTCACGAATCAGTTGCTGCCGCCGTTGTGCCGATGCTCAATGAACTGGCCGGAGAGCGGAAAGCAAAACTACAGCGCAACGACCCGGCTATCGATACTTTACGCCCGTGGGATACTAAAGCGGATCTGGATGGTCTGCCCGCCCTGAAACCATTCAGCAACGCCGAGGATCTGCTCGACAAAACCATTACTTGTTTTGACCGGCTGGATAAACAGCTGGGCGATTATCTGCGGATCATGAAAACCATGAAGCACCTCGACCTGGACTCGCGCAAGGGGAAGGCGCCGGGTGGCTACAATTATCCGCTGGAAGAAATCGGGGTGCCGTTTATCTTCATGAATGCGACATCCAGCCTACGCGATCTGGTGACGATGGTACACGAAGGCGGCCACGCCGTGCATTCGTTCCTGACCCGCGAGCTGCCGCTGAAGGCCTTCCGGAACCCGCCGATGGAAGCCGCTGAACTCGCCTCCATGTCGATGGAATTGCTGACAATGGACCACTGGGATATTTTCTTTGAGAATCCGGATGACCTGAAGCGGGCCAAACTGCAACACCTCGAATCAATTATTGAAACCCTGCCGTGGGTGGCGACTATCGACAAGTTCCAGCACTGGATTTATGAGCACCCAACCCATACCGAAGCCGAACGGCGGGAAAACTGGGTCCGCATTTATGAGCAGTTTGTCGATAACGTTGTTGACTGGTCCGGTTTTGAACAATATAAAGAGTATATCTGGCAGCGGCAATTGCATTTATACGAAGTCCCGTTCTATTACATCGAATACGGTATTGCCCAGCTGGGCGCAATCGGCGTGTGGCGCAATTACCGGCAAGACCCCAAAGCGGGTTTACAGGGGTATATCAATGCGCTTCAGGTTGGCTATAAAGCACCGCTCAGGGAGATTTATGCCGCAGCCAACGTACCGTTTGATTTCTCCGGAGAGCACATCAGTGCACTTATGGCTTTTGTCAGGGCTGAAATTCAGGCGCTAAAGGCGCAGAATTGATCATAAATCAATAATCATTAGTAAAAAAAAAGGGTTCGTTTCCAAAATAAGCCGGCGTACTATAACTTTGTCGAACGAATTCGTAACCAATTAGCTATGAAAGGTCTTTTGAGCATAGGGGTATTAGTAGCCACAGTTCTGTCGCTGGCCTCTTGTGATTATCAGAAAAATAATACGATTAAGCAGAAGGATGTTCGTGAGGGCGACCCATATGTATACGGTGTTCACAAAGACTCTGCTGCTGTTCAGACAAAATACAAATACACGGCCCGTCCTGAACTGGATGAGCGTGCACAGAAAATCCGCGAAAAGCTGTTTGGTGCCGGCTCGAACAATCAGGGCGTTTAAGCTACCAGCTTTGGCCCGATTAGCTCAGACATAAAACCGCAGAAAGCGATGCATCTGGATAACCAGTGCATCGCTTTTTATTTACCCGCTTCTGAATTTAGTAAGCGGTGTAGGTGAGTATAACTTTTTTGCGTTACTTTACCGGCTGATTATTATTCAGTTGTAGGATTTTTCCGATATATCTACGTAAGATACTGTCTAATTTACTATGAACGTTGCACTCATCACAGGTTCGGCTGGTTTGATCGGTAGCGAGTCTGTTGCCTTTTTCTCAGATAAATTTGATGTTGTTGTAGGGATCGACAACAACATGCGCCAATATTTCTTCGGTCAGGACGGCTCTACCGAGTGGAATCGCAACCGCTTGCAGGATGCCTACCCGAATTATCAGCACCGCGTGGCTGATATCCGCGAAGTAGCACAGCTGGAGCCGATTTTCAAGGAATTCGGTGCCGACATTAAACTGATCGTGCACACAGCCGCTCAACCTTCACACGACTGGGCGGCCCGCGAGCCGTTTACCGATTTCTCGGTGAATGCCAACGGTACCCTAAATCTGCTGGAGATGACGCGCCAGAACTGCCCGGAAGCGGTTTTCATCTTTACGTCAACCAACAAGGTATACGGCGATAACCCCAACTTCCTGCCGCTGGTTGAAACCGAAACCCGCTGGGAAATCGATCAGAACCATCCGTACTTCGAAAACGGTATCGATGAGTTCATGAGCCTCGATCATACCAAACACTCGCTGTTCGGTGCCTCAAAAGTGGCTGCGGATATTCTGGTGCAGGAATACGGCCGGTATTTCGGCATGAACACCGGTATTTTCCGTGGCGGCTGTCTGACGGGCCCCAACCACTCGGGTGCTCAGCTGCACGGCTTCCTGAGCTACCTCATGAAGTGTGCTATTACCGGCAACCACTATACCATATTTGGCTATAAAGGCAAGCAGGTACGTGACAACATCCACAGCTGGGATCTGGTCAACATGTTCTGGCATTTTTACCAGAATCCGCGGCCGGGCGAAGTATATAACGCCGGCGGTGGCCGCCATGCCAACTGTTCGATGCTTGAAGCCATCACGGTATGCGAGCAGATCAGCGGTAACAAAATGAACTACAGTTATTCAGAAACCAACCGGATCGGGGACCACATCTGGTACATTTCTGACCTGAGCAAGTTCAAAGCGCACTATCCGGACTGGAACTGGACATACGATTTAACACAGACGCTGGCTCAGATTCATGACAGCATGGTTGCCCGGCTGGCCGTGACGAAATAGTCACCTGTTCTCTATGAAAAATGTCAGCCTGAACGGGCTGACATTTTTTATGATAGCTAGCTATACGGACTTAAACTCGGTTTACCGCCGGAACATATGCCCCACTTCGATACCTATCCTGTTGCCTATTCTTTCCCGGTTTATGCCCTCTGCTGGGCACTTCTCTGGCTGGCGATCCGTCCCGGCAACCGCTGGTTTCTACCGTGCGCGTTTGTGCTGTTGTTTTTACTCAGGCTGCCGGGCATCGTGTTCAACGGCGAAATCAATCCGGATGAAAGCCAGATGATTACCCAAGGCATGACGCTGGCACAGGATCCCGTTTATTTCCGCTCGGTTGACGGGACGACGGGCGGGCCGCTCGATAGTTATTTTCTGGTTATTCCGGGTTGGTTCGGTTTGCCGGCCGACTTCATTACGGCTCATTTCAGCGCTTTTCTGCTGGTTTCACTGAGTTTCTGGCTGGTCTTTCTGGCTGTCCGGCAATGGTTCGGTCAACAGGCGGCGCAGCTTGCGGTTTTGCCGTTTATCTTTCTGCTCGGGCTTACGCAGAACGGTGACTTTATTCACTATAACAGCGAATTGATTGCCATCTGCCTGTTAGGTGGTGCGTACCTGCTCTATGCCAGGCAAACAGCGCATAGTCTCCCCTCAATGGCATCGTTAGGGTTCATGGGTTTTCTGCTGGGTATGGTCCCGTTTGGTAAACTACAGGGGGTGCCGTTAGCCGCCGTTACCGGACTTTTTGCGGCCATTGATATACTCCTCAGGATAAATATTACCATTGCCGGCAAAATCAAACGCGTTGGTGTACTGGTGGCCGGTGGCATTGCTTTTCCGGTATTGTTCACGTTTTTCATGTGGAGTACCGGTATGCTGAATGACTTTGTCACGTTCTACATTCAGGGGAATTTCAACTATGCCAGCGGCGGCGATCCGGTTCAAAACCTGCTGAACCTCCCGCGTTTTTTCCGGAAAGGCACTGAATTTGAATGGCTTGTTTACCTGACAATTGCCTTGTTTATTACCGCCATGGCAGTGTATGTGACCGCCCGCATGCAGACACGCGAAACCGGCAAAACCTGGCAGTGCAACGCCTTTATCCTGACGCTGCTGGCGGCTACGCTGTATGCCATTACCAAAACGGGGTCCGAGTACGTACACTATCTGTATTTTCTGATGGGCCCGCTGTGCTTACTCGCTGGTTTCTGCTGGGAGAACCTGTCAGCAAAAACAACTACGTATCGGCTGGCTTTAGGCTTTCTGGCCCTCTATCTGCTCGGTTTTGCCGGGGAGATGGTCTGGAACTACCGCCATGGTATTCCGCTCAACCCCTATCCGACCGATCAGCAGGGTGGCTGGCGGCTCCCGCAATCCGATGTATCAAAAGTGGTCCGGCAATATGCGCAGCCGGGTGAAAAACTGGTGGTCTGGGGCTGGCGCTGCGACTACTATGTACAGACGCAGATGCCGCAGGGCGTGGCCGAAAACCATACTATCCGCAGTACATTTGACCATCCGATGCTGGGTATTTACCAGAAACGGTACGTCAGCGATTTTAAACGGTCGTTTCCGCCGGTTTTCGTCGATGCCGTTGGTTCTCAGAACCTCTGGATGACCGATAAGAAAACGCAGGGCTACGAAATCATTAAACCATTAGCTCAGTTCGTCAAACAGCATTACCAATTTGTCGGTATGGCCAGCGATGCACGCATTTATGTGCGTAATGACCGGGTGAAGCCGCTGCCTGAGCCCATCCGCTGATTGATCAGAATCCGCTGACGATTATGTAAACGGCGCTTTACGAAACTACTTTTCATCCTATTTTTGTACGTCCCTAACCAGACGTATAGCATCAATAAATCACGTTTTTTCCGATAATACGGAAGAAAACCTATCACAAAATGTGGACAAAAAAAGGCCTTATTTATAAACCAGACGGGTCAATGGCATTCAGCCAGACGCATGCTCAGGTACCATTCGGATTTCCGCTTGATGAAAACCGTTTACGCGTTTATTTCTCAACCCGCGACAAGGACATTCAGTCGGCGACCTCATTTGTTGAGGTTGACGCAAATGACTTAACAAACATTTTATACGTTCACGATAAGCCTTGCCTAACAAAAGGCGCCGTGGGGATGTTTGACGAGTCGGGTGCCATGCCTTCGTGGTTTTTACGCGTTGGTGACGAAATCTGGTTGTACTACACCGGCTGGAACCGCAGCGAAACGGCTTCTTACCGCCTGGGTATTGGTCTGGCCATCAGCCGCGACGGTGGGCTGACGTTCGAACGCAAATTTGATGGTCCGCTGCTCGACCGGTACATTTTTGATCAGGTATGGGTTGCGCAACCGTGTGTGATGCGCGAACGCGACGACTACTGGCGCATGTGGTACCTTTCCTGCACCAAAATTGAAGTCATCAACGGCCATCCGGAACCGTTCTATGATGTAAAATATGCCGAATCAACCGATGGTATTCACTGGACACGTACGGGTAATGTATGTGTAGGCTACGATGAATTTACCGATGCCATTGGCCGGCCCACTGTTTTCAAGGACGGTGACCTGTACAGAATGTACTTCTCGTACCGGAATGCAACCAATTACCGGACCGATGTAAAGCGCAGCTACCGGATCGGGTACGCCGAATCAACCGACGGCATCAACTGGACGCGTAAAGACGAACTGGCCGGGATTGCCCGTTCAGAAGACGGCTGGGATTCGCTCATGATGGATTATTGCCATATTTTCGACCACAACGGACAGTGGACTATGTTCTATAACGGTAACGGATTCGGCGCATCCGGATTTGGCTATGCTGTTCTGGATCAATAAGTTTATTTAGATTTATCAACCTTTGCGGGTTTCTGAAGAGCAAAGACGTTATAGTAAGTTTAAATTAGTAGATTTGCATTTTTACCGGAAAGCTTCTATTTTGCTTTACATCATACGTGAAACGGATGGGTTCCCTGTCCGTTTCACTTGTATACTCTAAACTATGGCCTGCAATCCAATTATCTTTGCCATTCATTTGACCAAAGGCCTGGTTGCCGGGGAATGATTATGATCAAGGTTAGCGTAACCATTATTACATATAATCAGAAAAACTTCATCCGGAAGGCTATCGACAGCGCTCTGGCGCAGAAAACCAATTTCCCTTTTGAAATTCTGGTTGGTGACGATTGCTCTACGGACGGAACACGGGAAATTATTCAGGAATACGAGCGTCTGTATCCCGGAAAAGTCATCGGTGTGTTGCAGGATCATAACCTGGGTATGAACGGCGGACTGAACTGTCTGGCAACACTGAAAAAAGTACGGGGTGAGTACTGGGCACTCATGGACGGCGATGACTACTGGACAGATCCGCTTAAACTGCAGAAGCAGGCAGATTTTCTGGATGCGCATCCGGATTACTCCATGGCATTCCATAATGCGCTGATTACCTATGAAGACGGTACACCATCGCATCTGCTGAACGGACCGGTGATGAAGCCGTTCTACACGCTGGATGACATGATCGGTGAGGACGAAATCTGGTTTATGGCTACATCCAGTTCGATGTTCCGGAAATTGATTGACGACTACCCGCAGTGGTTTAAAGAATCATCGAGCGGGGATATTCCGCGGATTATTCTCAAAGCCAGACTCGGACCAATTGGCTATCAGCCGGACGTTATGTCGGTGTACCGGAAAAACCGGGGCGGTGCCAGCTACGCCGATAACTATCAGGACGAAAAATTTCTGCGTAACCGGATTGCCATGTACAGTGCCATTAACAAAGAGTTGGACTACAAATATGACCGTGTCATGCGGAAAAACATCGCCCGCTATTACCGGATGATGCTTGATGCCAAACAATTCAGGGGCCGCTATTTTAAACAACTCACCTGCGCGCTGACATACCTGAACCTGGCACAGCCTGAATGGCCGAAAGCGAAGGAGATAATCAGGGACTACATGGTACCACAACCCTTGATGAAGCTATACAGTACGATCCGATTAATGCCATACCGTAATCAAACGACCGAAACAGATCAAAAATCATGAAACTAAGCGTTGTCATCCCGGCCTATAACGAAGAAGAGTCGATTACGCCAACCTTGCAGACGTTGTATCAGACACTGGCGAAGCACGGCATTCCGCACGAAATCTGTGTGACGAATGATAACTCCAAAGACAACACGTTAGGCGTGCTGCAAAAGCTCTCAGAAGAGATTCCGACGCTGGTGTATTTCACCAACCCTGGTCCGAACGGCTTTGGCTATGCGGTTCGCTATGGTCTGGAACGCTTTTCGGGTGATTGCGTGGCCGTTTTTATGGCCGATATGTCAGACGATCCGGAAGATCTGGTTAAGTATTACAACAAGATGATGGAAACCGGTGTCGATGCTGTATTCGGGTCGCGCTGGAGCAAAGGCGGTAAGGTTATTGACTATCCGCCGCTGAAGAAATTCATCAACCGGATTGCCAATGCGATTGTACGGCTCGTGATGGGTATCAAGTACAACGATACCACCAACGCGTTCAAACTCTACAAACGGGCGACTATTGAAGGTGTCAAACCGTTTCTGTCTCCCCACTTCAACCTGACGATCGAGCTCCCGCTGAAGGCAATGGTGCGGGGATATACCTATGCCGTTGTGCCCAACAGCTGGACCAACCGGAAATACGGCGAATCGAAACTGAAAATCAAGGAGATGGGTAGCCGGTATTTCTTTATCCTGATGTACTGCCTGATCGAGAAGTACTTCTCGCGCGGGGATTTCCGGAAAAAAGAAGCCGCCAAACCGGCCGCTACCGTCAGCCGGTAATCAGGCGAAAAACGCTTTAAGGTGCGGAAGCTGGTAGATTACCAGCGTTTGCAGAATGGCCCAGAACGCTCCGCTCAGCAGCATGTAGACCAGAATCTGACGCAGGTGTACCCGAAAGGCGACGGCCAGAATCGTACCGCCGATGGGCGTTAAAATCACCGGTGTCAGCGCCGCGATACCGAAGATACCGAAACGTTTCCAGACCCGTACCGCCAGCCGCGTACGCTTCGAAAAACGTTTCGGTTTTTCTTTTCGGAAACGCTGCATCAGCTTTTGCAACCCTTTACCGGCAAACGTCACGGCCAGTACACTCAACATCATGCCCGAAACGGTGCAGGCCGCCGTTTCGAACCAGGTCAGACCAAACGCTAAACCCGCCAGCGGGCCACCAATGAACTTTATCGTACTGGCAAGAATTACAGATATATATTTAGCAATCACTGTGAATGACGATTTACTGGTACGACAAAAAATCGTGATTTCTTAATCGTACACTTAACGAATGCCTGTTATTGCCTCCTCCTACGCCGGTCCGCCACGCTACTTATACAACGGCCATCTACAGACGGTTGTTCCGAGTATGTTCCGAAAGGTACCCGGCGTTACTTATGAGCGGGAGCGCCTGACGCTCTCTGACGGCGATTTCATCGACATCGACTGGCTGGAACAGCGGGCAACGGCAACAATGCCGCGTAAATTAGTCATTTTAACGCATGGTTTAGAAGGTGACAGCGGACGGCACTACATCAAAGGCACGGCAAAATTATTTGCACAGCACGGTTATGATGTGCTGGCCTGGAACTGCCGGTCGTGCAGTGGTGAGATGAACAAAGCGTTCCGGCTATATAACCACGGCGAAATCGGGGATATTGGCGAACTGATCCGCCATGCGCTGCGTACAAAAGACTATGAAAACGTTGTGATGGTCGGCTACAGCATGGGCGGCAATATCACCCTGAAGTACCTAGGTGTTCATGGTAAGGAGGCCCCGGAGGTGATTCGGGGAGCCGTGGCGGTATCGTCGCCCTGTGATCTGATGGCCAGCGCCAAACTGCTCGACCTGCCTTCGAATAAGCTGTACCGTAACCGGTTTATGAAAAAGCTTCTGACCAAAATTCAGCAAAAAGCCGATTTGTTTCCGGGAAAACTGGATATGCAAAAAGTGGCTGATGTAGTGCTTTGGCGTGATTTTGACAATTTCTTTTCGGCTCCGCTCAACGGCTACCGCAACGCCGACGATTTTTACGAACAGGCCTCGGCCATCAATTTTATGCCGGGCATTACCCGTCCGGTGCTGGTGCTGAATGCGCAGAACGATCCGATTTTATCGCCGGAATGTGCAGCTATTGAGCTGGCCCAATCCCATCCGATGATTTATGCCGAAACACCCCGTACGGGCGGACACGTGGGCTTCCAGTCATCCCGCGACCCGCATACGTATGCCGAACGCCGTGCACTGTCGTTTCTGGAGGGCTGAAATTGGATGAACTTCCAGGAAGTTTAGAACTTCCTGGAAGTTCATCCAATTTCAGCCAATCGCCTGTTTCAAATCTTCAATCAGATCCTCAACGTCCTCAATCCCGACACTCAGGCGGATAAGCGTATCTTTCAGGCCGTTTTTTTCCCGTTCTTCTTTCGGAATACTGGCATGGGTCATCGATGCCGGATGTGTACACAGTGATTCGACACCGCCGAGGGATTCGCCGAGCGAAAACACCGTAAAGCTCTCCATTACCTTGACTGCTTCGGGCAACGAATCCCCGTGCAAGGTAAATGATACCATGCCCCCAAAACCGCGCATCTGTTCTTTGGCCAATGCCTGGCCCGGATGGTTTTCCAGCCCCGGATAATACACCTGACTTACCTTCGGATGACTTTGCAGATAGCGGGCAACCTGCATCGCATTTTCGCAGTGGCGCTGCATCCGGACGTGTAGTGTCTTAATACCCCGCAATACCAGGAAACAATCCTGAGGACCAGGCACAGCTCCGCACGCGTTCTGAATAAACTTCAGTCGCTGCGCAATGGCTTCGTCGTTGGTGATGACCGCCCCCATGACCGTATCGGAGTGACCGCCCAGGTATTTCGTCACGGAATGCATGACGATGGTAGCGCCCAGATCAAGCGGATTTTGCAGGTACGGCGACGCAAATGTATTATCAACCACCAGCTGAATGCCCCGTTGCTGCGTGATAGCGGCAATGGCCTTGATGTCAACGATACGCAGCAGCGGGTTGGTCGGTGTTTCGATCCAGACCATTTTCGTCGCATCCGTCAGGGCGGCTTTCAGCTTCTCCGGATCATCGAGCGATACAAATTTGAACGTCAACCCGAATTCCTGAAATACCCGCACCATAATCCGGTAGGTACCACCGTATAAATCACTGCTGGCAATGATTTCATCGCCGGGCTTAAAGAGTTTCAGAATGGCATCGGTTGCGCCTAGGCCCGATGAGAAGCAAATACCGTGTTGGCCATTTTCAAGCGCGGCGAGATTATTCTGCAACGCATCGCGGGTCGGATTCTGCGTCCGGGCATACTCGTAGCCTTTGTGTTTACCGGGCGATTCCTGTACGTAGGTCGATGTCTGGTAAATCGGCGTCATGATGGCGCCGGTAGTTGGGTCCGGTTCAATGCCGGCATGTATGGCTTTGGTGCCGAATTTCATAGGTTTCCTGGTTTAATTTGATGAATAATGTACAATGTAAAACGGATAATGCAGCATTCTGCGTCCATTCATTTTACATTAGCCATTATTCATTTACCAGGCAACCTTTACAATTGTTCGGCCTGCTGACGAACCTGTTCGCCAATGGGCGTATACTGCACTTCACACGGATAACCGAACAGGCAGTTTTCCTTGATCTGACGCACCACACTGTCGGGTACCATCGCTTCCCAGCCGTCTTCTCCTTTCTGAATCTGTTCCAGCACAAGGTCGGTCGAAATATGCAGGTTCTCTTCGTTGTAGTCGCGGATGGCCTCGATCTTGTCGTTTTGCGTCAGGTACGAGAAGAGTGGTTTAATGTGCGGCGGCAGGTCGAAATCCATACAGGCGTAAATGCTGCCGTCGGCGCGTAATGTCGGGTAGATAAACAGTTTTACCTTCCGGCTGAACAGGGTCGCAAACGATTCCAGAATACCGCCCGGCAGGAATTCATAATGGCTTTCTTCGAAAATGTATTCCAGATTCGGAATACCCATGATCAGACCAATCTTCAGCCGGGTCAGCCGCGCCAGATAGGCCACGAGGCGGAAATATTCGTGGTAATTTGAGATCATTACCGTTTGGCCCAGCGAACACAGAATATCAACGCGGTCGAGGAAGTCTTTCTCGTCAATACCCTGCTCATTGGCTTTCAGGTTGTGCAGCGTCAGCTCCGAGACCATCACCACCTTGTCGGGATTCACATCGTCTTCGGCTTTAAACTGCTTCAGCCCGTTTTCGATCATGTCCATGTGCACGTTCGTCACCGGACGCAACCGGCCGCGCATGACCAGAATATGTTTTTTATAGAGTGCTTCCGACGGCTGCAGCACCCGTCCGTCCGGTCCGAATAAGGCGGCGTCGGTGAAGCCGTTTTTCACGAGGTGTAAGCTCATCAGCCGGTTATCGACATCGGCAAAATCAGGGCCGTCGAACCGGATCATGTCAATTTCAATCCGCTCCGGAGTCAGGTCGTCCATCAGCGACAGCAGCAGCGTTTCCGGGGATTTATGGTAGTAAAAACAGCCGTAAATCAGGTTGGTGCCAATGATGCCAAGTGCCTGTTGCTGCAATACGTTCTCGTTATCAAGCATCCGGACGTGAACGATCACGTCGTTATAGGCAGCCTGTGGCGTCAGCTGAAACCGCAGGCCAATCCAGCCGTGAGCCTCGTTGGTTTTCTGGTAATTAAGGGCAACAACGGTATTGGCGAAAGCAAAGAAGAGCGAGTCCGTACCGCGTTTTTCGGCCAGTCGGACATTCAGCAGGTTATATTCGCGGTTGAGCATTTTCAGCAGCCGCGATTCGCACACGTAGCGGCCGCTGATTTCAGGGCCGTAAATGGCATCACTGAAGGTCATGTCGTAGGCAGAAATCGTTTTGGCGATTGTGCCGGAGGCTCCTCCTGCCTTAAAAAACACGGCGGCCGTTTCCTGCCCCGCACCGATTTCGGCAAAGGAACCGTAAATTTTTCTATCGAGGTTGATACGCAGCGCTTTCTGTTTCGTACCGATATTTTTTTCGTACATACCTTCCCGTTGTTGTTGATGCTAAATTTATGAAAAAGAACAAATTACCGTTCGTGAGTCGTTTACATTACCTTAAAAGCCATAAAAAAACCATAGAAAATACACTCACATTCGTGAATGGCTTTAGGTGTGGCTGTTTACCTTACGTACAAAACTAAAAATCTCCCTTCAGAAACCCGCAAAGCGACGATGACCGATTTGTTATTTGTGTACGGCACCCTCATGCAGCAGGCCAATAATCCGTTTTCGGAACACCTCCGGCAACACAGCCGGTATGTCGGGCGCGGATCGTTTCCCGGGCAGCTTTATCTGGTTTCCTGGTATCCGGGAGCCGTTTATGACCCCACCGCCCCGACAACCGTCTGCGGCGAGGTATTTCAGCTATTACAACCCGGACTGACCCTGCCGCTCCTCGACGAATACGAAGACACCGCCGGCGATACCGGTGAGTTTGTCCGTAAGCCGGTAACGGTTTCTATCCTTGGACAACAAAAATGCTGCTGGGTTTATCTCTATAACTTTTCTGTAGAGAAATTGGTGCACATTCCCTCCGGCGACTTCCGGCCGTATCTGAAGGGGGAACTATAGGCGGCTGCAGGGCACGAAAAAACACATAAAAATAGTTGTATACTTTCTGTTACATCCGGCAGTTGAGCGATATTAATCCACAAGTCAGTATTAATTACAGTATATATCCATTAATCAATTCCTGATTTGTAACCATGAAAGCCTTTGAAAGCCACCAATCCACCCAACGGGTCTTTTTTATGCGTGGCCTGTTGCAGCTCTGCCCGCGCGAGTGGGATGTATTGATGCTCATTGCCGAAGACGATAGCAATGAGACCATAGCCGATAAACTCCACATACAGCCCAAAAGCGCCGAAAATTACCGAACCCGCATTGGCAAAAAACTACAGTTGACTGGTGTTGGTAAACTCGCCCAATTCGCGATACAATATCGCACAGAATTACGCTTTTGGTACGAAGAATCCACAGGTAAGTTACCTTAAACAGATAATAGTTAATTTTATAAAAAATTTTAATTTTCTGCACCAAATCTTCACAATCAATGAGGGAGTTTGCTAGTAAATAGCGTAGTATATATACCATATTTATACTACGCTATTTACTAAGGTTACAATGAGCGTCTTTTCTCTGATTACGCAAACAAAACCCCTCACAAATTGAGGGGTACTTTAGCTTGACACACATTCTAGATGCGTTTAGTTTTGTTACTGTCATGACACAGAACGGCGAATGAACTGTGCAGCATTTGCCAAAGGCGTAAACCCGAAAAGCCTGTGAGAGAGTAGGGTGAAATTTCAATACTGTAATGAGAAAGTCTAATTTTCTTAAGTTAATACTTAATTTGTCTATGATAGTAGGCTTTTTTTTATTTGGTTTTAGCTGTAAGGATTCTACAAATAATCTGCAAGAAGACACTCCAAAACCTATTCAAGAGCCAGTAATTGAAAGCATCTTTGCTAATGTTACTAAGCAAACTATTATTCAAAAGAATGGTATCCCCTCAACAATAGCATCACATGTTTTAGAAGTAGCTCTATCTGGTAATAACTTACCAGACTTGAATTCAAGTTTGAAGTGCAATATTATTCATAAGAGCGAACTGAATAGGTGATAAGTATCCAAGTGCCTTGCGGGGTCTGTTGTTTAATTGGTCTTCAATCCAGTGTACGTCACTTTTTTTTACAATAGTGATTGGACAGGTCTTAGGAATATACTGCCGGATTAATCCGTTTGTATTTTCATTTAGCCCGCGCTCCCAACTATGATACGGATTAGCAAAATAAATGTCTGCCTTCAAGGCAGCACTCATTTTTTCATGTTTTGAAAACTCCTTTCCATTGTCAAATGTAATCGTCTTTATTGGTATATTACACTTTTTTGCCCTATAAATCAGCACTTTAGCCAGCTCTTCAGCATTTTTTGATTGCAGTTTTGCCACAATAGTATACTTGGTTACTCGTTCGACCAGTGTCAGTAGCGCCCCCTCATGATTGGCACCAATTACAGTATCACCTTCCCAATGACCAATTTCTGTATTCAGATCAACTACGGCAGGCCGCTTTTCGATACCGACCCTGTTGGGAATTGATCCCCGTTTGCCTACACTGCCCCGCTTAGTATATCTTTTCTTGTGCCGGATTCGCAAATAAGAAATAAGTGACTCATTTTCAGTAGTACCCGTTGAGTATATATATTTATAGATCGTCTCATGGCTTATCTGGTTTGAACCCGCTTCTAAAGCCAGAACGCCACTTATTTGTTCCGGGGAATAGCGCTCTTGTAACAAATCCATTACTTGCTTTTCAAGCTCCGATTTCATTTTATAAGGTCCTCGCTGAGCGCGGTCTGCACGTAGATTATGTGCTTCGCTGGCAATGTAAGACCCTGATAATGAACTATTCCTTTTAAGTTCTCTGCTTATGGTAGAACTGCTCACGTTTACAAAAGCAGCAATTTCACACTGTTTATATTCTTGTTGTAGTAGTGTCTGAATTTGGTATCTTTGCTCCAGGGTCAATTGCTTGTAGTTAGCCATTTGTTTTATGATTAGACACCACAAAACTATGGATTTAGCACGTAGCAGTTGGCTCTTTTTGTTTACATATCAAGTGGATGCCACTTAAAGTTGCATTTCAAATCTGAATCTGCGTACTTTATGCCTCAATGCTTATGCATCGGTTCGGTTTCAAATTGTCGGGGATGGCGAGATAGACCATATTGCTGTTTCTGTGGGGGCGCCTAAAATAGTCAAAGACCTTATTACGAGTGCTGTCTTTGAAACAGGTCGTTATTGGTCACCGGGATCAGGCCGTAAACCCGTATCTGTCATCATTCCCCTGTTTATTTTTCCGGCATATTTTTGCAAACCCGAGCAGCTATGGCATGATTACACCGCATCAATGGCGCAGCTATTCAAGTACGAAGGCGAGTATAACAAGTTTTATATATGGCAATATTTTGATCATGCAACCGAGCGCACGGAGGGCATCATTTTTCCGCCAATGATCATCAAAGGGTCTTATCATCAACGGGACCTGAAACGGTTTCCGGATGACGAATAGAGTTGTTTTTAAATATGGTAAACGTAATACGGGCAGGCCGGTTGGCCTGCCCGTATTACGTTTTATCAGGATAACTGTTACTTCGGCAGCTCGATAAACATATTGCTGCCACCGGCTTTGCGCTCGATGGTCGAGGCAATCGGCGTCGGGGCGTTTACCTCGGCCACAATCGCGCGGCGGGCAAGCCGTGAGCCCGTAATCTGGAACAAGGCTTCGTTCAGCAGCGCTTCGCTCACATCACCGAACGGACGCGGATTCAGTGGCTCACTGACCGTAACCGAAGGGATAAAGCCAGTGTTGTAGTCCGACTGCCCCAACGAGTTAAACGACTTAGACACAATAGGCTGCATACCCCATTTAATCTGCTTCTTCGAATCGGAAATCGTGATCGAGCCTACGTTTTTTCCGTATGACTTTGTACCGATCGTCGTTACGGTCATATACGGTTTCAGACCGTTGATAACCAGCTCACTGGCGGAAGCCGAACGACTGGTGGTCAGCACAAATACCCGTTGCAGGTTGCTGCCGATATTACCGGCTTTCGTCTGAAAATAATCGTAGAAGAAGTTTTTACCATACTGCTTCTCCAGATCCGGCGTAATCGTCTTGTTCCACTCCTTACGGGCAAACACGCTGCTGCTCGTCACGTTTTTGGCAATGGAACTAGCCAGGTTGGTCGCCGAAGACACATAACCGCCCGGATTATAGCGAAAATCGAGAATCAGCTCGTTTACGCCCTGCTGTTTAAACTTAATGAAAATGTTATCCAGCTTCTGGTCATACGTAGCAACCGTGCTGCCGTTTGGCCCCGGCACAAACTGATTGTAGACCAGGTAACCGATTTTCTTCGAGCCGACTGTGTACACCGAATCCATGTATACCGGATCTTCCTGAAACACCACCGCCGTAACCGTTTTCACGTCTGATGTCTCAACCAGTGCGCCGTTTTCTACTTTCAGGAAACCATACTGCTTCGTATCCGTAGCGGTCGATAACAAGCTGCTGTAGTTGCTGCGGGTCATTTTCTGACCATCTACTTTAAAAAACATATCGCCCCGTTTAATACCGGCCTTTGCTGCCGGTGAATTAGGCAATACATACAACACAGAGCCAACAATATCTTCCGTCGTATTCGGGCGGATGTAGAGCTGAAACTCCATCCCGTCCGTTTTACTTTCGCCGCTGAGGGCCGCTGTCAGTTCATCCGCGCTCTGCTGAATCCACGAGAAACGATCACCATCGGGGCGGGCCGTTGCATCGTACGTATACTTAAGCGCGGAAAAGTAATCGGAGGGGTTCAGGTTCTTGTCAACCGTGGCCGGGATTTTGTCATTCCAGTAATAGTAATACTGCATGTTGGTCAGAATCCAGTTGTTGACGGTCTGATTTTCTGTGTTGACCGCCACCGTTGTAGTACTGGTGGTAACAGACGGTTGTACATCTTCGGTTTTCCGGCACCCTGTGAGCCATACGGAAACACCTACCGACAGCCCAAGGGCCATCGAACGCCAGTTAGTTGTATGAAGCATAGTTAAGCGATAAGATTAGCAGTATTGTCTTGTTTTCTATTATCTACTGCTATGATAGATTAACGTTAATTAAAACAAAATAATTAACTCAAAATAAAATAATTTTATTGCATAAAATATGGTATTAGCTCATATTATCAATTGATTATCCTGTTGGGTTATTCTTTATAAAATAGCGGTTCCGGTATATAAGGAAAAGGGGGATTTCAGCGTTTTAATGCATAAAGACGAATTTATCAGGAGACCGATCTATGCGATTTGTGCTGTTTTCTGTAGGGCTTTGGCTCATAACCCAGGTGACGTTGCTGGCACAGACAGGTAACCGTCAATCCCCGATACACCAACACGCGTTTGTCTGCAACTATACGGGCCAGGCAGGCACCCAGTCGCTGTGTAACTACATGATGTATACAGCCTCAAGCGGTCACGCCGAAAAGGTGGTTGACCGGATTCTGAAACCCATCGGGCTGGTCCGGAACTTCAAAATCATTGAGTGCCCGAATACCCGCAACTGCTTCGCGACCGTCGTTAGCGGGCAGCGGTTTATTATTTATGACGGGGCTTTTATGCAGCGGATTGAGGATATGACTGAAACCGACTGGTCGGCGATCAGCATCATGGCCCATGAAATCGGTCATCACCTGCAAGGGCATACCATCGACGGCAAAGGTGGTCAGCCAATGAAAGAAATCGAAGCCGACCGGTTCTCAGGCTTTGTACTGCATCAGCTGGGGGCCTCGCTCGACGAAGCCCTGATTGCCATCAAAACACTCGGTGCTGAAGAAGCCACCACGACCCATCCGGCAAAACAAGCCCGCATCAACGCCATCCGCAAAGGCTGGACCGAAGCCGAAGAAATTTACCCGCAACAAGACAGCAACCGCATTGCCCGGAACGCCGCCCAACGCCCTGCTAACCCGCTTGCTATGACGAATCCGGACGCACCGGCCAAAGAAACGGCGAATACCGCCAAAACAGTCGGTAAATCAAAAGTCGGCTGCCTCAGCGGCGATTGCCAGGACGGCTACGGTATTTTTGTAAACCCGACGCTTGAAAAATACCAGGGCGATTTTGCTAACGGCAACAAACACGGCGAAGGTGTTCAGTTTTATCCCGATGGGAAGATGAAGTATAAGGGAACTTTTGCTGAGGATGTGCGGACAGGAAATGGCCTGTATTTCTACCGCAACGGCGATAAATATGTCGGTCAATTTCAGGATAATCTGCCTCACGGCAAAGGCACCTATTATTTCTCAGATGGTGACCGGTTTGTCGGTACGTTCATCAAAGGCAAGCGCGAAGGCTTTGGTATTCTGTATAATACCGATGGTACACAGGAATCAGGAAACTATGAAAATGACGAGCTGGTAGAGGAAAATTAATTTTCTCTATCTTCGCTTTCATGAAGAACTTCCTCCTTTTCTCCTGTCTTTTACTCCTTGCCTTTTCCTTCCGGTTTCCCGATGGCCAGCAAACATGGGTCCGGGTCAATCTTTTAGGGTATCGCCCAGACGGTGTCAAAGTAGCGGTCTGGGGCAGCAAAACTACAGACGCAGCACTGCGGACCTTTTCGGTGGTTGATGCAGCGACCGGCGCAGTAGTCTGGTCGGGCAAAGCCGGAAAATCCTTCGGCGCTTACGGCCCGTTTGCGCAAACTTACCGGCTGGATTTCTCTAAACTTACCAAACCCGGCACCTACCGTATCAAAACCGAAACGGCTGAATCGCCGGATTTCCGGATCGATGCCCACGTCTACGACGGCGCCGCTGATTTCTGCCTGCGCTACATGCGGCAGCAACGCAGTGGGTTCAACCCCTACCTCAACGATTCATGCCATACACATGACGGTTACACTATGTACGGGCCTATGCCCGACAGTACCCACATCGACGTTTCGGGCGGCTGGCACGATGCATCCGATTATCTGCAATACGTAACCACCTCGGCCAACGCAACCTATCACCTGCTGGCGGCTTACCGCGATTTTCCGGAAGTCTTCGGCGATCAGCATCAGGCAAACGGACTGGCCGGCCGCAATCAGACTCCCGATGTACTGGACGAAGCCCGCTGGGGACTGGACTGGCTCCTGAAAATGCACCCGAAAGATGACTGGCTGTTTAATCAGCTCGGCGACGACCGTGACCATGCCGGTATGCGGATTCCGAAAGAAGACAATTTTTACGGCAAAGGCTTTGAACGGCCGGTTTACTTCTGCACCGGTCAGCCGCAGGGACTGTTCAAATACAAAAACCGGGCAACGGGGGTAGCTTCAACGGCCGGAAAGGTGAGCAGTGCGTTTTCGCTGGGTTATCAACTGCTCCAAACCCGCGACGCAGCCTATGCGCAGCGACTACAGCATCGGGCCAATACCGCCTACGCACTGGGTCTGAAAAAGCCCGGTGCCTGCCAGACCGCTCCGGGACGAGCACCGTATTTTTACGAAGAAGATAACTGGACCGACGATATGGAACTGGCAGCTACCGCCCTGCATACCATCAGTCCGGATCCGGCCTACCTGACGCAGGCTCTCGACTATGCCCGTAAAGAGCCGGTGACGCCCTGGATTATCGCCGATACCGCCCGCCATTACCAGTGGTATCCGTTTGTCAATGTCGGTCACTATGAACTGGCCAAAAGCCTGACCGGCAAATCGCGCAAGGAAGTTATTTCCTTTCTGCGGCAGGGCATCGACATTGTCTGGCAGCGGGCGCAGAAAAACGGATTTTACCGTGGCGTACCGTTTACGTGGTGCAGCAACAACCTGACGACCTCCTTCGCCACTCAATGCTACTGGTACCGTCAGCTAACGGGCGACAAGCGGTACGAACCGCTCGAACAGGCCTGCTTCGACTGGTTATTTGGCTGTAATCCGTGGGGCAGCAGCTTTGTGTACGGCCTGCCCACCAACGCCGATACGCCAACCGATCCGCATTCGGCCTTCACCCACCTGAAAAAATATCCGATCGACGGCGGCCTGGTCGACGGCCCGGTGTATGGCAGTATTTACCGGAACCTGATCGGTATTACCCTGTACGAACCCGACGAATATGCGGAGTTTCAAAGCAAGCTGGTCATTTACCACGACGATTACGGCGATTACTCAACCAACGAACCAACCATGGACGGCACCGCTTCGCTGATTTATCTGCTGGCGGCAAAACAACACGGAAAATGAGCCCCCCATACATAACCGGCTTACTGATGTGGTTTCTGAGTGTAAGTATGGCCGTAGCGCAGCCAACCGGACATTGGGTTAAAGGGGCCATCATGCGGGGGGATACCAGCAAACGGCAGCTGGCCCTGGTTTTTACCGGTGACGAATACGGTGATGGCGGGCTGCTGGTCCGCAAAATACTAAAGCAGCATCATGTACGGGCTTCTTTTTTCCTGACCGGCCGTTTTTACCGGAATCCGGCTTTCGGACAGATTATTGCCGGCTTACGCAAAGACGGACACTATCTTGGTGCGCATTCTGATCAGCATTTGCTCTATTGCGACTGGAGCAAACGGGATAGTCTGCTGGTTACCCAAAACCGGTTTCGGACTGATTTGCAGGCAAACTATGCTGCCATGAAGTCGTTCGGTATCCGGAAAAAACAGGCCCGTTATTTTTTGCCGCCCTACGAATGGTATAACGATAGCATTACCGTCTGGACCAAACGCGAAGGTTTACAGCTCATCAATTACAGCAGCGGCACGATCAGCCATGCCGACTATACGACCCCCGACGCCAAAAATTACCGGAGTACCCGCGTTATTTTACAGTCGGTATACGACTATGAACAACGAAAACCGTCGGGACTAAACGGGTTTATCCTGCTGGTGCACATCGGTACGCATCCCGACCGGACCGACAAACTGTATCAGTCACTGGGTGAACTCCTGACATACCTGAAACAGCGGCACTACCAGCTGGTCCGGGTTGATGAGCTTTTAAACGGAATCAGCACCCCGTGAAATTTCCGTACTTTTGTGCTAACGTTTGAAGTCCTTTTCAGGCAACCACTATGATTACAGAAACCTCCTCGCATTACGACCATCTGGAGCAGATGTCGGTTCATGACCTGCTTACGAATATCAATAACGAAGATAAAACAGTGCCCTATGCTGTTGAAAAAGCTATTCCTCAGCTTGAAGCGCTGGTGACACAGGTAGTACAACGGATGAAAGAAGGCGGCCGCTTGTTTTACATCGGCGCCGGTACCAGCGGACGGCTCGGTGTTGTCGATGCCTCGGAATGCCCGCCTACGTACGGGGTACCGCACGACATGGTCATTGGCCTGATCGCCGGTGGGGATACCGCCATCCGGAAAGCCGTCGAATTTGCCGAAGATGATCCGGAGCAGGCATGGAAAGACATGCAGGCCTACCAGATTGACCCACTGGATACCGTTGTCGGGATTGCGGCTTCGGGCCGGACGCCGTACGTAATCGGCGGGCTGGAGCAGGCACGCGCGGCCGGTTGCCTGACCGGCTGCATTGTTTGCAATCCGGATTCAGCCGTTGCCAGAGCCGCTGAGTTTCCGGTCGAAATCGTAGTGGGTCCTGAGTTTGTTACCGGTAGTACACGCATGAAATCCGGTACGGCCCAGAAGCTGGCGCTCAACATGCTGTCGACGTCGGTTATGATCCGGCTCGGTCGCGTAAAGGGGAACAAAATGGTTGATATGCAGTTGAGTAACATTAAACTACAGCACCGCGCTGCCCGCATGGTCATGAGCGAACTCGGCGTAACCGAAGAGGTTAGCCAAAGAACTGCTGGAGAAGTATGGCAATGTGCGCGGCGCCATTGAGAACTATCAGGGGTAAGTAGTACCACTACGCATCTCATGAAAGCCATTTACTTGCAGGGCATCAATACGCCCCTTATCTATACGGACATTGATACGCCTGTTCCCGGCCCGGGCGAAGCAGTTGTGGCTATTAAGGCCGCAGCCCTTAACCACCGTGATGTATTTATCCAGCAAGGGCTTTATCCGTCGATCAAGCTGCCGGTTATCCCCGGATCAGACGGGGCGGGCATCGTCACTGCCGTCGGCGAGGGTGTCAGTAGTAGCTGGATCGGGCAGGAAGTGCTGCTGAACTGCGGGCATAACTGGGGCGACAATCCGGCCTGCAACAGCGATCGGTTTACCATCCTGGGTATGCCCGATAACGGTACTTTTGCCGAATATGTCCGGATCGGTGCCCAATACCTGCACCCCAAGCCGGCCCATCTGTCATTTGCCGAAGCCGCAGCGCTCCCCCTAGCCGGACTAACGGCGTGGCGGGCTCTGATGACGCAGGCGGGTTTAAAGCAATCGCCGGATGCCAGCGGTGAAAAGGTCTTGATTACCGGTATCGGCGGCGGTGTAGCTTTATTTGCCATGCAGTTTGCGATAGCCGCTGGTGCCGAAGTCTGGGTTACCTCCGGCTCTGACGAAAAACTGGCCAAAGCCATCGCCATCGGTGCTACTGGCGGGGTAAATTATAAAGATCAAGACTGGCATAAATCATTGCTCAACCAGACCGGCGGCGGACGGCAAGGGTATTTTTCGGTCATCATCGACGGTGCAGGCGGACCGTCTTTTTCCCGCTTGATTGACTGCGCCGCTCCGGGCGGACGCATTACCATGTACGGCGGTACAACCGGTAAGATTCCCGACCTTATTCCGGCAAAGATTTTCTTTAAGCAGCTACACATTACCGGCTCTACAATGGGTAGTTCCGATGAATTTAAAGCCATGCTGGCATTCACGGAAAAGTACCAGATCATGCCTGTACTTGATCAGACATTTACGCTTGCTGATGCCGGCAAGGCGTATCAGCGCATGATCGACGGCAAACAGTTCGGGAAAGTTATCCTACACATCTGATCCCTGTTTTTTTCGATTAAGCGGTCTATTTTCCTGGTTTAACTATATGTTATTCACAATTATAGGAGTTATCCACACCTGAAATGTGGATAACTTTTCTCTTTTATACACATATCTTTACCAGCTGCTCTTTCACAAAGCAAGTCGTATCTTTGCGGTAAACAATATACATACCCGTTGTACGCTGACTTTTTATCAGACCGTCTGGAAAAACGACAACAATCCGGCCTCAGCCGACAGCTCACTGTCGCCGACGGACTCATCGATTTTTGCTCAAATGACTACCTGGGTTTTGCCCGGTCGGAGGGCTTGAAAACGCTGTCCGGCTACTGGATAATGACCACCCTGCCGCCCTGACCGGCGCTACCGGATCACGGTTACTGGCCGGTCATACACGGCTGGCCGATGAGGTCGAACCGGAACTGGCAGCATTCTACAAAACAGAAGCAGCACTTTATTTTTAACTCCGGCTATGATGCCAACATTGGCTTGCTGGCCAGTCTTCCGCAGCGTGGTGACACCCTCATACCGATGAGCTGATTCATGCCAGCATGATTGACGGAGCCCGCCTGAGTTATGCGACACGGCTCCGCTTCCGGCACAATGATCTGGCTGATCTGGAACAGCAGCTTCAGCAACCGCGTTCGGGGCAGGTGTTTGTTGCCGTTGAATCGGTCTATTCGATGGATGGTGATCTGGCTCCGCTGGCTGATATAGCCGATCTCTGCGAGCAATACGGCGCTTTCCTGATAGTTGATGAAGCCCACGCCACCGGCGTTTTCGGTCCGCAGGCGAAGGACTCGTCGTTGCCCTCGGGCTTCAGGACCGTGTGCTGGCACGGGTACATACGTTCGGCAAGGCACTGGGGGTTCATGGTGCGGCCGTGGCAGGGCCGGTCTCACTCCGGCAGTACCTGATCAATTTTGCCCGGTCGTTTATTTACACCACGGCCTTGCCGCCCCATAGTTTACTGGCTATTCAGGCCGCCCACCGGTTTGTTCAACAACACATCGAGCCACAGCACACACCCTTCAGGCACATATCCGGAATTTTCAGAAACTCATTCAGGATTACCTGCCCGGTACCCGCTGGACCGATAGCCCGGTCACCGATCCAGTGTCTGATCATTTCCGGTAATGAAGCCTGCCGTCAGGCTGCCCTGGCAGCACAACAGGCCGGTTTTGACATCCGGGCGATTCTGAGTCCGACAGTACCTGCCGGTCAGGAAAGAATCCGGATTTGTTTACACGCCTTCAATACACCCAATCAATTGCGGGCACTTATCCATATTCTTCAGCAAGCACTCAACTCAATTAACGCATGAAATTTTTTGTAGCCGGCATTGGTACCGAAATCGGCAAGACCGTGGTATCAGCCATTTTAACCGAAGCCCTTCAGGCCGATTACTGGAAACCGATTCAGTCGGGTGCGCTCGAAGATTCTGATACGCATACCGTACGCCGGTATATCAGCAATACAACATCAGTTTTTCACCCCGGAAGCATATCGGCTCCGTGAGCCATTATCTCCCCACGCCGCCGCGGCCATCGACGGGGTTACGATCGAACTCGCCCAACTCGTTATTCCCGAAACGGCCAACCATCTGGTGATTGAGCTGGCCGGTGGCCTGATGGTACCGCTCAACGATCACGATCTTAA
>CBDFHU010000126.1:0-22539 GCA_965247375.1 Arsenicibacter sp. | reverse complement strand
AAATCCGAATATAACACAGTCAATCGACACATTCCGGAAGAATGAGTCGCCGCTGTCGAGAAAATTTCTGAGATCCTCGTTGGCTTGCATGGGGAATCAAACTATGCGAAAAAGAGAAAAGTGGAGCATTACTGTCAGAAACGGTTATTTCGTCAGAATTTGTATAGTTGAACCGGACCGGCGGGTAAAATTAAGGCATTCGGCCATAGAAGCAAATGCGCTCAGAGACAGAGCCAAACGACCGGCAGTAGTTTTGGGGCGTTAAACACATCAGACAGAGCAACCTACGGGCACTTCCGGAAAGTAATATATCCTCCCGAAAGTTTCGTAATTTGTCCTTGATTAATCCTGTATTCAGTTTGCTATGCTAAAACAATGGTCGTTTCCGGTGTTGGCCGCGCTGCTGGCCGGTTCGCTGTTATCGGGCCGGTTTATAGACGGAGAGCCCGCCAAACCCGATGATAACCGCTTTACCCCCGTTGTCCTGACGCCCGAAGGGGCGCTCGACGAACCGATGGTATTTCAGGTGATGAAAAACGGGACGGTGTATATCATTGAGCACAAAGGCGCGTTCAAAAAATTTAACCCCGCGACCAAAACCGTTGACCTGATTGCGACGATACCGGTGTTTAAGGAAAATGAACAGGGGCTTGTGGGCTTTACGATGGACCCCGGTTACGATAAAAATCACTGGATTTACCTCTATTACGCCCATCCGACGGAAAGCAACATGCGGCTGACCCGCTGGGAATTGCGGAATGATAAGCTGCTGCCGGCTTCCGAAAAAATACTGCTCGAAATCCCCGTTGATCGTGCTGAAACCAGCCATACGGGCGGTGGTATGACCTGGGATGCCGCCGGTAATCTGTACCTGACCGTGGGCAACAATACCGGTAACTCGTATATGGCCCAAACCGACGAACGGCTGGGCCGCAGCCGCTGGGATGATCAGCGCGGAGCGGGTAATACCAACGATTTGCGGGGCAAAATTCTGCGGATTCATCCCGAACCTGACGGTACCTACAGCATTCCGGCGGGTAACCTGTTCCCGAAAGGGGGCGATCCGAAAGCGCGGCCGGAAATCTACATTATGGGTACACGGAATGCCTGGCGGCCGTCGATTGACAGCAAAACCGGCTGGCTTTACTGGGGGGAGATCGGGCCGGATGCCGACGTTGATTCGGAAAACGGGCCGCGTGGCTACGATGAACTGAATCAGGCCCGCAAACCCGGCTTTTTCGGCTGGCCCTACTTCATCGGTAACAACTTCGCGTATCCGGTTTACGACTACGCAGCTAACAAACCGACGCACAAGCTTGATCCGCTTCACCCCGTTAATAAGTCGGTGAATAATACAGGGCTGACTGCCCTGCCTCCGGCACAACCGGCTTTCATTTATTACCCCTATGCGGTCTCGGAGCGGTTTCCGCTGGTGGGGTCCAGTTCACGCTGCGCCATCGGCGGGCCGGTTTATCACCAGTCAGATGTTACGAATCCGAAGCGCCCGTTTCCGGCTTACTACGAAGGAAAATGGCTGGCTGCCGACCTGTCGCGGTTCTGGATTATGGCCATCAGCATGAAACCCAACGGCGATTACGACCACATGGAGCGGTTTGCGCCCGACTACCATCCCCGCCAGCCGATTGACCTCAAATTCGGGCCGGAGGGCGATCTGTATGTGCTGGAATATGGTGGTAGTACCTTGAAATCACCGTCGGAGGCGCGGTTGGTGCGGATCGAATACAACGCCGGTAACCGAAAACCGGTTGTGCAGGCGTCGGCCAGCAAACGGGGCGGGGCGCTGCCGCTGTCGGTCACGTTGCTGTCGGACGGAACCAAAGATTATGACGGCGACCGGCTGACCTACCGCTGGCATGTATCGGGCAAGGGGCAGCCAACCCGTTCATTTACAATGCCAAATCCGCCGGTCGTTTTCGACAAAGCCGGTATCTACACGGCTACGCTGACCGTCACCGACGCAAAGGGGGCGCAGAATAGTCAGACGCTCCGGATTGTGGCGGGTAACGAACCGCCTGCTGTTAGCCTGACGCTGGCCGGCAATTCGCAGTTCTTTTTTCCCGACAAGCCCGTGCAATACGCGGTGGCCGTAACAGACCGCGAGGATGGAAGCCTCAGTAGCGGTAAAATCAGCCCTGATCGGGTGGCCGTCAGTATGGACTATGTATCAGAAGGCTTCGACTTTGCCGATGCGCACATCAACCAGCAAAAAGTAGATGCATCGACGCAGTTTGCGGTGGCGCGGGCTATGATCAGCAAAACCGATTGCGGCAACTGCCATAATGTGGCCGGTAAGGGTGTCGGGCCGTCGTACCGGCAGATCGCCGGTAAGTATAAAACGGCCCCGTCGGCTACCGACCGGCTGGCGCGGAAGGTCATTGCGGGTGGGACCGGCGTTTGGGGGACTGAGGCGATCATGCCTGCCCACCCGACACTGGCACTGGCCGATGCCCGGACTATCGTGAACTACATGCTGAATATCGACACGCAGAAACTGAGTACCTTACCGGTGCAGGGTACGTACACTACCCGTGTTCCGGCCGACGATCCGGGGCGGGGCAAATACATGTTGAGGGCCGCTTATACCGACCGGCCGACTACGGTGCCGTCGCAAACAACGGAGGCCGTGGTAGTGCTCCGTACACCGCAGTTGCTGCCGACAGATGCGGAGGTCATCCAGGGAGCTGTCCGTGATCAGCTGGACGATTACACCTTTATGACCGCTAAGCCAAACACATACATCGGTTTCCGGCAGCTTGACCTGACGGATGTGCGGCAGATTGAGTTCCGGCCTAACTGGCACCTGTACGATATTTACCGCGGCGGATTTATTGACATCCGGCTCGATTCCCCGACCGGCCCCATTATTGGAACGACTGAACTGAAAGAAGAGCAGTTTAACATCAAAAAGTTTCCGGGTGGTATCGGCAATTTCTGGGGTGGCCCGCCCGGCAGCGACCGGAACCTGAAAACAACCGCCTCCCGGGCAACGCTGACCAATGTTGTACGCGGGCGTCACGATGTGTATTTTATGTTCCGGAACAGCAAGGGACCGGCTACCGATGCGTTGTTTCCGTTAGCCTCAATTACCCTGCATGACTAGGTATCAACGCATTGGATTGGTCTTATCCGGCCTGTTTGGGGTTGGCGGTCTGGCGGCTCAGCCGGCGTCATTTACTAATGTGGCCGGTATGGAGTTCGTACTGATTCAGCCGGGGACGATGGTGGTTGGCCGGTTTGAGCCGGTGTATCCGAAACCCGGCGACAAGGATGTACACTGGACCGCTGAGGAATTTAAACTGGCCGAAAAGCTGGCTAAAGCCGATGCGCGTCCCGGTTTCCCGGTCACGATCCGAAAGCCGTATTACATCGGCCGGTTCGAAGTGACGCAGCGGCAATGGACGCAGGTAATGGGCCGGAATCCGTCTTTCTTTCAGGGCGATAAAGTTACGGATGATGCCGGAGACCACCCTGTCGACAGCATCACCTGGGCTGATGCCCGGGCGTTTGTGGCGAAACTGAACCAACTGGATAAAGCGCACCGATACCGGCTCCCGACGGAGTTTGAGTGGGAGTATGCGGCCTGTGCCGGGGCAGAAGGCGACATTCCGTGGAAAACCATCTGGCAAACCGCCCAGACCGGCACCCGTACCACCAACCGGGTCGGGCAGAAACCGGCCAATGCATGGGGGCTTTACGATACGCTCGGCAACGTCTGGGAGTGGGTAGATGACTGGTATAACGATAAGCTGTTTGCTGATCCCGTGCCCCCGCGTACGGGCAGGCAGCATGTGCTCAAGGGTGCCTCGTTTGTGGGCGATGTAAAAAATGCTACGTACATGACTCACGCCGCCGGACCAGCCAACGGCTGGGATGTGGGCGTACGGATTGTGATGGAGGTAACGTCAGAAAAATGAAACGAATTATTCAGTTAAGCTGGCTTGTGGCCAGCATGGTAACCGCTATAAACACGTTCGGGCAGACAGGGCGTATGCCGGCGGGCTTCCGGCCGCTGTTCAACGGTAAGAACCTGACGGGCTGGCACAAAAGCCGGACAACCCATCAGGGAACAACCGGTAATTTTTACGTCGAAAATGAAACGATTGTGCTCAAACAACAGCCTTACGGACAGGGTGGCGTATTGCTGACCGACCGGAAGTTCCGGAATTTTGAGCTCTATCTGGAAGCGAAAATTGACTCGTTTTGCAACGGAGGCATTTTCCTGCGGTCGACGGAGAGCGGGCAGGCCTACCAGATCGAACTGGCTACACCCGGCGCTACCGGTGATCTTTTCGGAGAAATGCTGCCCATCAGCCAGCCGGCGAAGGCTGAAAAGCTGGCATCGGTCTGGCGGCCGAACGACTGGAACTCCTTCCGGATCCGGATGGAAGGCGACGTGCCGCACCTGATGCTGTGGGTAAACGACGTGCTGATGTGGGACATTACCGAACCCAAAAATGACTTTGTTGCCGGTGCGACCGAAGGCATGATCGGCTTGCAGGCCCATTGGTCGTCGGCCTATCAGCCGGGTGTGCAGGCCTTCAGCATGGCCGGTTCGTGGAAGCCCGGCGGTGCCCACCGCTTCCGGCGGATTGCGATTAAGGAGTGGTAAGCTAAACTCCCCGAGGCAGGGCCGCCTGGCGGTTCTAAACCCTCGGGGAGTTGGCTAAAGCCAGCCGCTCAATTAAACGATTGCCGGAACTCCAGCGGGCTTTGCTTCGTCTTCGCTTTAAACAATTTATTGAACGACTGGGAGTGCTCAAAACCAAGCGCATACGCAATTTCGCTGACGGACAGCTCTGTGGTTGAGAGCTTTTCCTTCGCTTTTTCAATCAGCTTTTCGTGAATCAGTTGCTGGGTGGTGAGGCCGGTGAGCTGTTTGAGCAGGTTGCTCAGGTATTTGGTTGACATGTGGAGGGTGTCGGCAATGTACTGTACCGTGGGCAGCCCTTCCGATAACCGCTCGTCGTCGTTGATGTAGGTTGTCAGAATGTCTTCTACGCGGTCAAGCGTTTTGCTGCCGGTGATTTTCCGCGTGATAAACTGACGCTCATAAAACCGCTGGGCGTAGGTAAACAATACGTCAAGCTGGGCCACAATCACATCCTGACTGAATTTGTCAATGTTGGCGTGATATTCTTCGCGGATGTTGTTCACAATGCCGTTGATGAGCGTTTCTTCCTTATCGGACAAAAACAAGGCTTCATGGGCCGAATAACCGAAATATTCGTACTGTTTGACCTTTTTCGCCAGGGACGTATTCCACAGAAAATCAGGATGAATAAAGAGCATCCAGCCTTCCAGATTATGCGGTACGCCGTTGTCTTCGCCGCGCAGCACCTGCCCGGGTGCCATAAAAGCCATCAGGCCTTCGTCAAAATCATATTTCTGCTGGCCATACAGCAGTTTATCGCAACCCCGTTTGAGTGATACTACATAAAAGTCCGAAATAACGGCGTTGATGCCTGTATCATTCCTGAGTCCTTTCAGGTCAATGATGCCGATCAGCGGATGATGCGGTTTGGGCAGGTTCATGATCCGGTGAATTTCGGCAATGGATTTGATGCGGTACGGCTTTGGGTTATCCATGACGGGGCGCTAGTTTCTGAACGGATATTTTAACCAGATTAAAAGCAGCGGCAAGGCAAGAAACGGAATTTCGATGAGTGCCATCCGGATATTACCCGCCCGCAACGAAAAGGCCATGATCAGCAGAATGATAACCGCGTTGAGCAGGTTGCCGATAAAGAATGTCTGCGGGAACAGCAGCATCAGGCCGATCAGGATGGATAGTACACCTATAACCGGCATTATGGACGGTGTTATCCCTAAATCCGTCATCATTTTTGTCTGTTCGGCGTTGGCCGGCCGGAACGCATCCCAGCCGTGTTTGATGCTGAGAAAGGCTGATACTAAAACGAGTATGATACTGACAATTTTCATGTGTGCTCTTTTGGTTGGGGTAAGTTACTGATTTCCGTACATGAATGATGCGCCCATTTTACCTGATTGGGCAATCAGCAGTTTAGGAGCAATCCGGCTCAGGATACGCATGACGCCGGCGAGGCCCGGGAATACCTCATCCTTATCGTTTTTCATTCCCTGAATGGCGGCGTCCACAATTTTGTCCGGCGCCATTAACATGCTGGTACTAAACCCGTCTTCGTTGACAAATTTATCATTCAGCGGGGTTGACGAACCCGGCGCGACCAGCTCAATGACCTTAATGTTTGTCTGTTTTAACTGGACCCGCAGGGCCTGGGTATACGAACGGAGCCCTGCCTTACTGGCGCTGTAAACCGGCGAGATCGGAAACGGCATGAGCGCAATCCCTGACGTCACGTTCATAATGGCGGCACTGGCTTTTGTCTTGAGATGCGGCAGAAACTGCTGGATCATCCGGATCGGCCCGGTCAGGTTAATGTCGATTTCGCGGGTAATGTCGGTCAGTTCGTGCTGATGATGGAGGCTGATTTTCCGCATTTCACCGGCATTGTTGATGAGGATATTCAGGTCCGGAAACGCACGGGTGACGGTATCATACAGCGTTGCAATATCGTCGAGGTTGCTCACGTCACTCTGGATAGTATGCACCGGCGGCAGCTGCCGTTTCACGTCCTGAAGCTTTTGAGCATTCCGTCCGGTGATGATAACCGTGTTGCCCAGTGCAATGAGTTTGGATGCGAATTCAATGCCGAACCCTCCCGTTCCGCCTGTTACTAAAATTGTGTTGCCTGATAGGTTCATTGTTTCTGTTTTTTGTTGATGCAAAGTTCTGCACTGCGCCAAAAACGCCTGTAGCCAAAAGTCACAATGTTGTAGCTGAAAAAGCCGGACGGATAGGTAAATCTGTGAGCGTCCGGGGTTTAGATAGGTGAGACAACTCCCCGGGGGGTAAACCCCCGGGGAGTTCAAACCCTTACCAATGATGGAAACCAATCGCAGAGAATTCCTGAAACAGATGGGCTGGGGGCTGGCCGGCCTGTATGCCGTTGCCAGTCTGCCGCGCGAAGCCTTCGCCGCTCCGAACCGGACGTTTAAGCTCCCCCGTGCCGTACCGGAAGCGCAGGGCGTATCGTCGGCCAAACTGCTGGATTTTATAAACGCCGTTGAAACCCGCAAGCTGAATGTCCACAGCGTGATGGTGGTGCGGCACGGGCAGGTGGTAGCCGAAGGCTGGTGGGCACCCTATAGCCCGACCCTTAAACATACGCTCTACTCGCTCAGCAAAAGCTTTACCTCCACAGCCGTCGGGCTGGCGGTGGCTGAAGGCAAACTGAGCGTTGATGACAAAGTCGTGTCGTTTTTCCCGAACGACGTACCGGCCACGATCAGCACCAATCTGGCGGCGATGCGGGTAAAAGACCTCTTAACGATGTCGACCGGTCACGATAAGGATACGACCGCTGCCGTTCGCGGGGGCAGTGACCCGAACTGGGTGAAAACCTTTCTGGCACAGCCCGTTGATCACCAGCCGGGTACGCATTTTGTCTATAACAGCGGCGCCACTTACATGCTGTCGGCGATTGTGCAGAAACTGACCGGACAACCGATTCTGGCCTACCTGAAACCACGGCTCTTTGATCCGCTGGGCATCGAAGGCGCCGACTGGGAGGTTGATCCGAACGGAATTTGTGTCGGCGGATGGGGCCTGCGCGTCAAAACCGAAGACATTGCCAAATTCGGGCAGATGTACTTACAGAAAGGCATGTGGAACGGAAAACGGATACTGCCCGAAACCTGGGTGGCCGACGCAACCCGTTTTCAGGTGCAGTCGGCGGGCGGTGGACGGCCGAAAGAACAGAACGACTGGCTCCAGGGCTACGGCTACCAATTCTGGCGCTGCCGGCACGACGCTTACCGGGGTGACGGGGCGTTCGGGCAGTATTGCATTGTATTGCCGAAAGAAGATGCGGTCGTGGCTATCACCAGCGAAACCGGTGATATGCAGGCGGTCATGGACGAGGTCTGGACGCACATTCTGGGCGGGTTCCGGCCGGAGCGTTTACCGGCCGATGCGGCAGCACATCAGCAGCTGACCCAAAAACTGGCGGCTTTATCAATGCCGTTGCCGGTGGTTTCATCGACCTCACCGCTTATGAGTCAGATTAGCGGAAAAACGTTCGGTATCGACCCCAATGCAATGGGGGTGAAAAGCGTCGGGCTGAATTTCGGCAAGGAAGGCTGTCTGTTTACGATGCGTAACGACCAGGGCGAACACCGGATTTTGTGCGGGCTGGGCCGCCGCATTCAGGGTGAAACCGGTTTGTCGATTATTCCGATTAAGCTGGTACCGACACCGGTGCCGGGCGAAACAAAAAACAAAGTCTCCGCCAGCGGTACCTGGACCGATCCGAACACGTTTGAAATGATCTGGCGCTTCAACGAAACGGCACATTACGACCGCGTCACCTGCCGTTTCGACGGAGATCAGGTGCAGGTGACATTCACGAAAAGCCTGGTAGTCCTGAACCCGAATACAAAGGATGACCGGCCGGTTCTGCACGGTAAACTCATGGCTTCGGCCATGTCGCAGGGCAAATAACAAGCGCCGGCACGGGCTGATGCATTTCAGTTCAGCCCGTGCCGGCGGTCAGTATTTTTCGAACCACTCAAACTTGTTGTGGATAATATTTTCCTTTTCCTGCTTCAGGTAAGTCAGATAGGCTTCGGCGGCCGGCAGTAGCTTCTTGTCTTTCAGCCAGATAAGGTACCAGTTTGATTTGATGGGAAATCCCTGTACCGGAATGATCTGTAACTGCCCGTTTTCCAGCTCATTACGGATACCGATCAGTGGCATAATCGAGTAGCCCAGACCGGCAATGACGGCCTGTTTGACGGCTTCGTTACTCGTAAGCTCCATTTTTTTCTGCACCGGCAGGCTGTTGCTTTTAATGAAGCGTTCCATGACATGGCGCGTTCCCGAACCCTGTTCGCGGTAGATAAGCGGGATGCGCTCGAATATACTTTTGTCGTATTCGTGCTGCTCAAAGACCTGTTCGCGGTTTCCGACCACAAACAGCTTATTCTGCATCAGCTCCACTTTGTCGATACTGAGGTTTTCGGGTAAGACACTGACAAGCGAAAAGTCAACTTCATTTTTTTCGAGGCTCAACAGAACCTGCGCCTTGTTCGTGACATCCATCAGCAGTTCAACACCCGGATGCTGCTTCATGAAATCAGCGATAAAATACGGGGCAACGTATTTGCCCGTCGATACAACGGATAGCCTGATTTTACCCGTAATCTGCCCTTTGTAGGCATGTAGCCTGAAACTGATGGCGTGGACCTCCGCCAGAATCTTCTCCGCCGCCACGGCGATTTCGCGGCCAAAGTCGGTCACATAAATCTTTTTGTTGATGACCTCAATCAACGGAATATCAAACTGATCCTGAAAGTTTCTGAGCTGGATCGACACCGCCGGCTGAGTCAGATGCAGCTCTTCGGCGGCCTTGGTAATGCTCAGTGTCTGCACCACCTTCAGAAATACCCGGAGCTGATTAAGCGTGTAGTTCATAAAAAATACTTATGATAAGCATTCCAAAGTTATATTTTTACTTATGATTTCCGTTCCTGAGTTTTGCACCGTAAATCAAAACAAAGAAAATGCAACGAATAACGGTAGCAAAAGGGGATGGTATCGGGCCGGAAATTATGGACGCCACGCTGGCAATCATTAAGGCGGCTGGTGCCCGGATTGAGATTGATGAAATCGAGGTCGGCGAAAAGGTATATCTGGCCGGAAATACGTCAGGTATTGCCAAAGAATCGTGGGACATCATCCGCCGGAATAAGGTGTTCCTGAAAGCCCCGATCACTACACCGCAGGGGGGCGGCTACAAAAGCCTGAACGTAACGACCCGCAAATTTCTGGGTCTTTATGCCAACATCCGGCCTTGTGTCAGCCTGCATCCGTTCGTGAAAACCAAACATCCGCAGATGGATATCGTCATTGTGCGGGAAAACGAAGAAGACTTGTATGCCGGTATCGAACACCAGCAGACCGATGAAGTGGTGCAGTGTCTGAAGCTGATCAGCCGTCCCGGCTGCGAGAAAATTGTCCGGTACGCCTTTGAGTATGCCGTTCAGTATGGCCGGAAAAAGGTGACCTGTTTCACCAAGGATAACATCATGAAACAGACCGATGGGTTGTTCCACCAGGTCTTTGACGAAATCGCTGAGGAATATCCGGCAATCGAACATGAGCACTGGATTATCGATATCGGGGCGGCAAAAATGGCCGATACGCCTGAAGCGTTCGATGTGATTGTGATGCCTAACCTCTACGGCGATGTGCTGAGCGATGTGGCGGCGCAGATTGCCGGTTCGGTTGGTCTGGCGGGTTCGGCCAACATCGGCGAATCATGTGCCATGTTTGAAGCCATTCACGGGTCTGCGCCCCGCCGCGCCGGTCAGAATATGGCCAACCCATCGGGTTTGTTGCAGGGTGCTATCCAGATGCTCACGCACATCGGCCAGGCCGACGTTGCTGAAAAGGTGCAGAATGCGTGGCTTAAAACCATTGAAGACGGTATTCATACCTACGATATCTACAAGGAGGGAATCAGTACGCAAAAAGTAGGCACGAAGGAGTTTGCCGAGGCTGTTATTCAGCACCTGGGCCAGAAACCAACACAACTGAAGTCCGTAAGCTATGCAGACGGAGCGGCGCTGAATCTGCCGAAGTATGAGCGTAAACCGGCGCGTCAAAAAGAGTTGCAGGGGGTAGACCTCTTTGTACACTGGCGCGGTACGGACGCCAATGAACTGGCCGCGCTTACCGAACAGCTGAATACGGCAGGTGTCCGGCTCAGCATGATCACAAACCGCGGGATTAAAGTGTATCCCGATGGTTTCCCTGAAACGTTCTGCACCGATCACTGGCGCTGCCGGTTTAAACCGACAGACGGGAAGGTACTGGAAAAACAGGAGATCATCGGGCTGTTACAGGCGGCTGAGGATAAGCATATTGATGTTGTTAAAACGGAGAATCTATATGCTTTCGACGGAGTACCGGCTTTTTCACTTGGACAGGGGCAATAACCATTCGGATACCATGAACCTACAACTCATCAAAGGGGAGTTTACCCGCGCTGAAGCATTTGACATTCTTACCCAGCTGGTTGCTGTTAAAATCCGGTTCCACGAAGGCAAGATTGAGAAAAGCCACAGTGAGGAAGATATAAAAATGCGGGAACAGCGCATCCGTCAGTTACAGCAGGCCTTGCATGAGGTCCGCCGGCAAATGACGCCGGACCGTACGACATGCCGTCTGGAAGCAGAAATTATAATCGGTTAACCAATGGGGCCATTTTTTGTACCGCTTTGCTGTCTTGTGCTTTCTGTCTTACTGATGTCCGTGTCGATGGGGACAGATGACCTGCAACTGGCCTTTTTGTCAAAAGGCGGCGCCGTTTTGGTGTTGTTATCGGCAATGAAATTTCTGACAGAGGCCGGCTTCACAGACAAAAATAAATAAACTCCCGGAAACAGCTTACAGTATCATTCCTCCCCTGGTTCCTGCTTCGGAAGTGCGATCCGGAAGGGACAGGGGAGGAAACCCCTGAGCTGAATGATACCACGCATTAGCCCGGACCACAATCACACATACATACCTTGCCTTGTAATGAAATGGATAAAAGCCTGAAACCAGACGGCCAACGGCTCTTTCTGGTCTGTCCGTTCTGTCAGATGGAGCAGTTTATTACCGATCAGACCGGAGATGCTTTTTTTCTGACCGCACCGGCGGCCGTTTTTCATGGCTGCGATCAGGATTTCTTTGATTCTGTGAAGGCCCTGATTATCAACGAAGATATACGGACGATTTACGTAGCCGGGGATACGTCCTGTGCGTTTATGAAAAACATACTTGCCGGAAAGCACCCGTCCGGTTTTACCTGTGAAACCTTGCTTCGTGAACTCGCTGACGAGGGGGATACGGTTTATTCGCTGACGCGGAAAGTCGTACAGCATCAGGTGCAGCAGCTCGGCCGGAAAGAACTGCTGGGTGAAGTGATCGCCGCCGGAAATGTGTCACTACACGGGTTGGTGACAAATAAATCGAAAAAGGCGCTGCTTACTCTGGGCTTAACAACGTAGCGGGCCGATCACTTCATCACCTCTGTTACCCGAATAACCGGCTCAGCCAGCTTTGCCTTGTTTTCGGTACCGGCACTGCCAGTTGGGGAAATTCTTCGTTAAAGCCGGTAATGATCGCCGGTTCATGGCGCTGAAAAAACTCCGGATCGAAGTTCGCTTCGGGCAGACGTGACATCACTTCCTGAATGCCGGTGCCGGCCTGTATCCAGCGCGTCCAGACCTCCTGCCGCTGCCGGATGCCGAACGCGTGCATGCCGGTCACGATCCGCCGGTTGTCGCCGGTAAAGATGATCCGGAGCGATTTAGGCTGATCGGGATGCTGCCAGTAAATGCTTTGCAGGCTGCCGTCGTCGGGGAGTTTGGCCGGAACGAGGCCGTACGTCTGGTATTCGATGTCGAAAAATTTAGCTGAGTTGAAGAACACCCCGGGCTGGTAGGCGGTTCGCTGGCCCAGAATGGTTTTGGCCACGGTTTCGCCCATGAGGCGGCCGGTATACCAGATCTGTTCGACGGCTTTCCGGCCTGCGGGCGGGTTCCGGTGCTGCACGCAGTCGCCGATGGCGTAGACGCCGGGTATGCTGGTTTCCAGAAATTCGTTTACCAGAACACCGGTATCGGTCTCGATACCGGTGCTTTGTACGAGGCGGATTTGGGGCCGGACACCGATGGCGATCCCCACAAACTGCGCCGGGATAATCTCGCCCTGCGTTGTCCGGATTGCCTTAACCCGGCCGTTTCCATCGTCAATCAGTTCGGCCAGTTCGGTTGACAGGCGCAGATCAACGCGGTGATTGCGGATGTGTTGCGCGATCATGTCTGATTCGGCATCCGGAATGGTACGGTTCCAGAAACGGGTCTCCCGTACCAGAAACGTCACCCGAATGCCCCGCGACAGGAGCATTTCGGCCATTTCAATGCCAATCAGGCCGCCTCCTGCAATTACCGCATGGTCAATGTGCTGCGTATCAGTCTCCATTCGCTCCAGATCGGGCAGGCCATACAATCCCTGTACACCCTTCAGCGTCCGGCCCGGCCAGTCCACAAAGGCCGGTGATGAACCCGTCGCTAAGATAAGCACATCGTACGGAACGGATTTGCCGTCGGACAGGGTGAGGCGGCGGGTGTCGGTATCGATCCGGTCGACATGGGCAAATACCAGGTCAATCCGGTTTTTTTGCCAGAACCAGTCTTCATACGGTTTGGTATGGGCGTATTGCATATGCCCCATGTAGATGTACATGAGCGCCGTACGCGAGAAGAAATGTTCTGTTTCGGACGAGATTACCGTAATGGAGTCAGCACTGTGTTTGCGGATTTCGCGGGCAGCGGTGATGCCCGAAATACCGTTGCCGATAATGACGATTGAGCGCATAGCAAAGCCGGATAGGCTGTAAATATAGACGAAAAGAGCCGTCGGATTGCTCCGTGCGGCTCTTTTCGTCGTAGCGGCCTGTAACTAGCGCGTAACCAGCAGCCGTTTGCTGATCCGTTGCTGATCTGTTTCGACCTGGATAATGTACGTACCCATCGGCAGGTTGCTGACCGTCAGCTGAAACTGATCGGCCGACAGCCGGCGGGTTGGCACCCGCTGCCATTGACCGGCCGAGTTCAGCACATCGACGGTGTGCACGTTGCCGCGCAGGACATCTGACTGAAGAAATACCTCGCTGGATGCCGGATTCGGGTAAAGCCGGAAATCGGCAACCGGGTCTTCGGTGCCCAGGTAAAGCTGCTGGAAGATCGGCAATAACTGAAAGCTCTGTTGCAGTACACTCGTAACCGTTGATGTGGTTTCGCCCAGCCAGTCGGTCAGCAGCGTGGCATAAATCTGCCGGAAGTCGTACTGCATTTTCAGGTTACCGTTGTCTAGATCAGACAGGTTCGGCGTTTTGCCGATAAACTGGGTTTTGACGCCTTTGCCGAAGACGAATACGGGTGCGGCTGTGCCGTGGTCGGTACCGATACTGCCGTTTGACGCTACCCGCCGGCCAAATTCCGAGAACGTCATACCGGCTACCCGGTCTTCGGTACCCTGCGCTTTGAGGTCGTCCATGAATGCTTTGATCCCGTCAGATACTTGCTTGAGCAGGTTCGCGTGGGTCCCGGTGGTGGTATCGGTAGCGGTTGTCTGGCTGGCATGGGTATCAAACCCGCCCAGGGAGACATAATAGACCTTGGTGCGTGAACCGCCGTGAATGAGGCGGGCCACAATTTTGAGCTGGTCGGCCAGGCTGTTGCTGGTCGGATAAGTGACCAGGTTTTTGCCTTTTGTCGCGGCGGTTTTCAGTTGGGCCGCGTATTGCACCGACGATACCTGCTGTTGCCGGATAAAGGTCAGGTTCCGTCCGGCGGGGGTATTACTTGTTGTGCCGGGGTCCTGCACGGCTTTATCGCCGACCAGCGTGGCAAACGTATCGGGGTTCTGAATCGCGATGGCCATCGACTGACTCGGACCCAGCAGCGCCGTTGAGGCGATGGCACTGATTTGCACCGCCAGCGGGTCAGGCATTGCCGTGCTCGGATATTTATCGGGATAACCCGGATATTCGGTATTCAGATACCGGCCCAGCCAGCCGGTAGTCAGGGTCTGGTTAGCATTGGCCCCCGTAAACCAGATGTCACTGGCGCGGAAGTGCGAAAAATTGGGTGTCGGATAGGATACGCCCTGCACAATGGCCAGTTTGCCGTCGTTGGCCAGCGTCCGGAGTCCGGTCATGGCCGGATGCAGGCCTGTGGTAAGTGTGTTGTACAGCTTCAGGGCTTTGGCCTCCGGAATGGCGATGTTCGACCGCAGGGAGGTATACTTACTCATCTGATCGAGCGGCAGTACCATGTTGATACCGTCGTTCCCGCCGTTGAGCTGGATCATCACCAGTACCCGGTCGTTTACGTCGGCCAGTTTGGCCAGGGCCTGGACAAAGGCTGATTCCTGCCCGAAAGCGCGTGCACCGTAGCCGTCAAAAAACACCGGAAGCATCATCCCGGCAGCGGCCTGTTTCAGAAAATGACGACGTTTCATAGGAGTTGGAATTCGGCCATGCGGAGTAAGTACAGGAATAAATTCGTAAGCTTCATTTTTACGACCGTGCGTTTGGCCGCAATGTTATTCTGGGCGGCATCAATCCAGTCGGCCGGCCATTCGTAGCGCGGCAGGCCAGCCAATAGCACGGTATCGACCAGAAAATCCTTCTGTGAATTGGTCAGCGCAGTTGCAAAGAGCTGCCCCGTCAGGTCATCGACCAGCTTAAAGGCATCTGACGGGTCAGGCAATGTTTTGGCTATCTCAACCGGATCGAACGTATAAGTCTTACCGTTTACTTTAATGAGTCCGTTCACCAACTGATCGGTAAAGTACCCGCGTAAAGCCAGTGTGTTTGCCGAAATCCAGTTCTGATAGTAGCCGGTATCATAATAGGCTTCCCAGCCAAATACGGTTGGCTGGTCCATCAGGTTCTGCTGTTGCTCGCGGGCGCGGGTGAGCAGGTAATTGGTATACGTGTAAAAGTTGGTAGTATCCTTCACCGGATCGGGCGATGGTACACCGAACCAGCGCAGGCAGCCCACAATCAGCTCGACCGGAGATTTGATCATGGCTCCCCGTATCGCTTCATCATAAAAATGGCTGCTGGTAAACAGGGCCGTCAGTACCGGTTTGATCTGATACTGGTTATCACGGAAAACTTTGGCCAGCGGCTCGATAAAGTTCGTTTCGACATCGGCGCTGATCTCTGAATTAACGAACCAGATATACAGTTTCCGGACGATAAACCGCGCCGTTTCGGGCTGAGCCAGAATCATTTTGATCAGGTCGGCAATTTCGTCGTCACCCGCTGTTGCGGTTGTCCGGCCTTTGATCAGCACCGATCCATACAGTTCCGAAAATGCTTTGTCGAGCGTATCATGCTGGGCAATCCGGAAGGTTGACCCAATCGTGGGAATGGTTGTATTACGGTAGCCGGTATCCGTCCAGCCGGTCAGTACCCGGGCAGCCGCTTTGACGTCGCCTTCGGTATAATTTCCTTTGCCGAGCCCGATGGTAAACAGCTCCTGTAGTTCACGGGCGTAGTTTTCGTTGGCCTTTCCCTGGGTGTTCTGATTGCCGTTGAGGTATCGCAGCATGGCCGGGTCTTTGGTAACCGCAATCACGAAATCGGAGAAATTGCCGAGGGCATGCTGTCGCAGCAGGGCATTGTAACGGTACATAAACCGGCTGTCGTTCACTTCGGCGAAGGTTGTAACGAAGTGATTCTGCCAGAACAACACCATTTTTTCCCGTACCGACGTACCTTCGCTGATCATCAGGTTCAGCCACCAGCCCTTGAGCCAGTTCTGGTGATTTCCCTGAGATGCTTCTACAAAAGGTTTATCGGTGTATGTGTCCCCCGTTGTTGCGTCGAGGGGCAGCGCCGGGACCGGCTGGTCGGCCAGCAGCCGCGTAACAGCGGCTGCCGGCATAAGGCCCGTAAATGACTTAACCTGCCCGGGAGTTGACCCGGACGTGGCCCGTCTGAGCAGGTGTGCCGCCTGCGCAGCGGTCAGTGGCTGGTTAATCGGAGTTAGCCAGGGCATATGTTTCTTTAGCTGTCGGATCGAAAACCTTCTTTCCGGTTTGTATGGCCGGACAGCAATTGGTTTCGAACCGTTGCATGCTGGTTGATAAGATTTGAAAATTTATATGCGGTTCAGCAAATTGGTAAATGGCGGAGAGGTACAGGTTACTAACTGATCAGTCGCGGTAAGAAAATCAACTGGTTACGCTAAGATACAGGGAAATGTAAAACAAGTGCAATTAAATTGTACTTAAAATGCAAAAAGGCCTTACTCCGAAGCAAGGCCTTTTTGCATTTATTGAGAAACGGATCTTAAAACAGCTTGTTCCAGGCGTCTTTAGCCTTTTCTTTCAACTCGTCAAACTGCTCTGAGGCTTCCGCTTTCAGTTCGTCGAATTTCTTTTCGGCCGCCTCCAGCGTTTCGGCCGCTTCGGCTTTCAGGCCGGCCAGTTTTTCGGCCGCGTCTTCTTTCAGTTCCGACAGTTCTTCACCGGCTTCCGCTTTCAGGCTGTCGAATTTGGCAGAGGCTGTGGCGGCAACCTCCGAGGCTTCCGCTTTCAGTTCAGCTAATTTGGCAGATGCCTGCGTTTTGAGACCGTCTACGTCTACATCGGCGGCCATTTCACTGACCTTGTTCACAACCTGATCTTTCAGTTCGCCCAGTTTTTCCGAGGCGGCGCTGATTTGCTCACCGGCTTCCGTCTTCAGGGCGTCTATTTTATCCGAAACGGTTTCTTTTGCGTCGTTTTTTGTGCTCTCGCTCATGTGTCATGAATGGTTAGTAATACGTCTGTAAGTTATGGGCTCTTCCCGACAATTTCAATGACTTCCGGCATACCGTTCAGTAACTTATCCAATCCGGCGGACGATCAGGTTATTGACCAGTTCGAAAAGCATTTTAGGCTTCAGTGTCCGCCAGTTACCGACCTGTAGCGTTCCGCCGAAATTGATGTAGTAATCAAGGTGGTATTTCTTCCATTCACGTTCAATAAAGTCGGGCACATTGATGGCCGCAATCCAGCCTTCTTCCACGTCATCAAACCATTCTTCGTAATAGCTGTCGTCGGAGCCGTGGAAATTGAGCAGGTTTTCTGTGACGAGTACGTAGTGATTGATTCCTTCCTGGTTCAGCAGGTCAACTACCTGCCGTTTCAGGTACATAATGTCGTTGTGGAGCGTATCATTCCATTCGCCGAAGAGCTCGATAATCGCATACCGGCGTTCATAATCCGCAAACAGAATCTTGCAGTACAGCGTTTCCGAGCCGATTTCATCCCAAAGCGGGTGGATGTAATAACCGTAGATCGTGTTTTCGTACTGATTCATGTTATACTCCCGTCCGTAGAAAGGAGATCGTTCATCATCGGCCGAAACGTAATATTTTTCCCAGCCGTAAAAAGGTTCGATGTCTTGCATAGGTAAAGAGCGAAAGAGTGGCCGCAGATGCGGCTAAAGAGCGAAAGAGCGGGTTGATACTTGCGCCTTCTGCTGGTATGCTAACATCAGAAAACCGGAATTGGTTGGCTTTTCGGGAGCTATTCGGGCCTGGCCATGCGGCTATATACCTCCTCAAATTCGGCGGTGCGCAGATCTTTGTAATGGTCGGCATGGTGCACGGCCAGCCGGTCGAGCAGATGCACCAGTACGGCTTTTTCGCCGTCGGTCAGGGTGCCGAACGCAATATCGGCGACACGGGTCAGTTCAGGGAAACACTGCTGCACAATAGCCATGCCCTGCGGGGTAATCCGGAGCCGTTTCGACCGCCGGTCGGTTTCATCCGGAAACTCTTCAACGTAGGCCATTTTAATCAGCCGGTTGATGATGTCGATGCCCGACGGAAACTCTGACAGCATTTCGTAGATCAGCTCACTTTTTTTAGGGTTACCCATCTGGAGCAGCGCCATCAGGTAGAGCGGATCATCAATGCCCTTGAAATTCAGGGGCTGCATGGCTTTTTTGGAATAAATGGTTGCATAGCGCGACAGCTTGCCGACCAGCGAGCCTAGTCGTGCATCCATACTCATGGGGACGCCCGACCGTGGTACCTGGTTGCTCAGGCTGTCGGCCCATTGGACCGCATCGGTTGTTGGTGCGGCAAAGGCTGAGTGTTCGGTCAGATAATGTAAACAAAAATCGGCCAGGCCGGCGTCCGGATGCTGTTCGCTGTAGGCTGCCCACCGGTTTACTAATTCAACTATTTTTTTTTCTCCGCTGTCCATTATACTATGCTTTCATAGCTTTTGCTATAAATATACGTAAATGAAGGACAAAAAGTTTTAGGATAGCTAGTAAGTAAGATGATTTTCAGTGCATTTATTGTTGCGAAAAATACCCTTTCTTACTTACCTTTTAAAACCTTTTCACTACGTTACGGTTTCATAGTAAAAATACTAAATGGGTATTTATAAGCTATGATTGCAGAGCTTAAGTCTGTAGGGAAAGAATACAAAACGGGCGACCAAACCATCGTGGCGCTGCAACCTACCTCGCTGATCCTCAACGAAGGGGAACTCCTGCTCATTATCGGGCCGTCGGGTTCCGGTAAGACGACGTTGTTGTCGCTCCTGGGCTGTGTCATTTATCCCAGCTACGGGGATTTATGGGTCGATGGCAAACATGTCAATAAACTGAATGCTGCTGAACTGGCGCGGCTCCGGCTGAATACCATTGGCTTTGTCTTTCAGAACTTTAACCTGTTGGCCCCGCTGACGGCCGAAGAAAACGTGATGATGCCGCTGCAGTTGCAGGGTGTCAGCACCCGCGAGGCCCGCGACCGCACCGAACAAGCCCTGGCCATCGTCGGCATGACCGACCGGCGCAAAAACCTGCCCAAGGCGCTCTCGGGCGGCAGCAGCAGCGGATCGCCGTAGCCCGCGCCCTCGTCACTAACCCGAAACTTGTCCTGTGTGACGAACCAACGGCCTCGCTCGACAAAAACTCCATGGGCGTGGTCATGAACGAACTGCGCCAACTGGCCGACCAGGGCAAATCGGTGGCTGTCGTTACCCACGACCCGCGTCTGAAAAGCTACGCCCACCGGATTGTGGAGGTCGAAAACGGGGAGGTAAACGAAGTCAGCGGATTCGAGGCATAACCAATCAACGAGAAGACTTATACGTGACCATGAAACGACTACCTATACTCTGTCTGGCACTGGGGCTGGCCGCGTGTGGCGGCAAAGACGACAGCGCCAAAAACAAGGCCGCCGCCGATTCGCTGACCGCCACCCGTAAACCGGTTTCGGTGAACGAAGTGCTCGGCATTGCCATCATTGAGCCTGAAGCACTGATTACCGAACTGGCTGCCGAAACCGGTGGACTGATCCGCGAGGTTAAGGTGACTATCGGCGAAAAACTGACCAAAGGGCAGACCATTCTCGTGCTCGACAATGCCGTCGAATCGGCCCAGCTGCGGCAGGCAACCACCAAAATCGGTACGCAGCAGGATGCCATCGAAGCCGCCCGCCAGAACCTGAACAAACTCCGCCTGCAGCTGACCAAAGCACAGACCGATCTGCAACGCGACGAAAAACTCTTTAAAGGCAATGCGCTGACTCAGAAAGAGCTCGAAGACTCCCGCTACACGGTAGCGGATGTGCAGCAGCAGATTAATGCCGCCGAAGCCCAACTGAAGCAAACCCAGAGCCGGATTACCGAACTCAGGGCCGACATTGGCTATTACAACACGGTGCAGGAACAAAAAACGGTGAAGGCCCCCGCCGACGGCACGCTGCTGTCGCTCGACGCGAAGGTTGGCCAATACCTGACCACTAATCAGTCGATCGGGGAGTTTGCACCGGCGGGTCCGCTGATTGCGCTGACCGAAATCGATGAGCTGTTTGCGATTAAAATAAAAGTCGGACAGAAGGCAATCATCCGGCCGCAGGGCAGCAACGAGGTGCTGACGACGGGGACGGTGGTGCTGACATCGCCCTATCTGCGGAAAAAGTCGCTGTTCTCCGACAATACCGGTAATCTGGAAGACCGGCGGGTGCGCGAGGTACGGGTGAAAATCGACGAGCCCGACAAGGTGCTTATCGGGGCGCGTGTCGAATGTCTTATTCAGGTTGGCAATCAGCCGCCGGCTCAGCCATAAGTCTCTCTGCGTATGTTAAAAACGGCGTTTAAGTTCATAAAATACGATAAGCCCAAGTCCATCGGTGCGTTGGCGGGGATTATCATTTCGGTCTTTCTGATCGGGCAACAGGCGGGAGTGTTTATCTTCCTGACCGATGCCATGAAGAGTCTGGTCGAAAATAACAAGGGATATATCTGGGTGACCGACGAGACGACCCGCAACGCTAATCAACTGTCGGCGCTGGATGTCCGGAAAGGGCGGGAGATTGCGTCATTGCCGGGCGTAGAGCGGGTGTATCCGGTCGTGATTGCGTCGGGGGCGGCTAAGTTTGCCAACGGCGCCATCGGCGGTCTGGCCCTGATCGGCTCCGAAGCACCGGATTTTGTCGGCGGGCCGTGGCGGCTCTATACCGCCCGTAAAGAGGATATGCTGCCCGAAGGCGCGATCCTGACCGACTTTTACGACGCCAAGGCCCTCGGCGGCCTGAAGGAAGGTGATTATTTCGAAGTCAACGGCAAAAAAGTTTACAATGCCGGGCTTACCAAAGGGGTTCGTGGCTTCGGGGCAGGTACCTACCGTTTACGACCATCGAGCGGGCCCGTGCACTGACCGGTTTTTCAAACGATAAGGTGAGTTTCTATCTCGTTAAGTGGAAACCCGGTACCGACCCTGCCACGGTGATTCAGACGATCAATCAGACCATTAACGGAGTACGGGCCTGGGATGCCGACGATTTTGCGCAGACTACGGTGAAGACGGTGCTGGCCACTAACGGTATTGCGGCATCGTTCGGCAGTCTGATCGGCTTTGCCATTATTTCGGGGCTGGTCATCATCGGGCTGACGCTCTATTCGGCGGCTATCGACCGGATCAAGGATTATGGCACACTCAAGGCCATCGGAGCAACCAACGGCTACATCCGCCGCCTGATTCTGACGCAGGCGCTGCTGTTTGCGCTGCTGGGCTACGTCATCGGCCGGTTGCTGGTAGAGGGGTTCCGGTTCGGCATTGCGCAGTCGGGAACGCTGTTCTATTTCCCCGCCTGGTTCGAATATGCCTTGTTTGCCATCACACTGTTTATCTCTCTGGGTGGCAGCCTGTTTGCCATCCGGCGGATCACTGCACTGGAACCCGCTCAGGTGTTCAGGGGGTAACGCAGTGCATTTTTAAGAAACTACTTACTATGAAAAACAACATTGTTCTAATCACTTGTCTGGTTGGCTGGCTGACAGGCAGCGCCCTCGCGCAGACACCGGTGACACTGGCCGAAGCCCTGCGGCTGGGGCAGGAAAACCGGCCGGACCTGAAAGGCCAGGAACTACAACTCCGCATTGCCGGACAACAGGAGGCGAAACGGCAGGCGGGGTGGCTGCCGCAGGTCAATGCCTCGGCCGATTTGCGGTGGAATACGCAGATTCAGACCAGCGTCCTGAAAGATGCCCCTTTTGCCAACGGGCAGGATGTCCGTGTAAAGTTCGGGGTGCCGTTTAATAACCTGCTGGGCGCGCAGGCCGATCAGAAAATTTATGATGCCCAGTCGCGGATGGACCGTAAACTGAATCAGGTTGGCGTGGAAAGTCAGCAGGCCGGTCTGGAGAAGCTCCGCGTCGATGTCCGGCAGCAGATTACCGAAGCGTATTATCAGGCCGTATTTAACCGTGAAAAACTGCGGTTGTCGGACGGGGCACGGCAGCGGGCACAACGGTATCTGGAGCAGGCGCAGACCCGGTTTGAGGCCGGTTCGCTGCTCAAAACCGACTTCGACCGCTTTAGTCTTGACCTGAGCAATGCCGAA
>CBDFHU010000125.1:0-36827 GCA_965247375.1 Arsenicibacter sp. | reverse complement strand
GGGAAACAGGAGCCAGGCAGTGATATCGGCGTAGAGGCCTTTGAATTCTGGACACCCGAGCGCAGGCCGAAAGGCCATAATCTGGCCGTCCGGATCGAACCGGAGCTACGGGTTTTTGGCCCTGAAAATATCCGGAACGGGTTGCAACGCCCCGTTAACACACCAAATGCCTGGGTAGCGGGACTTGAAGACCCCCAACCCACCATCACGCTGACATGGCCGGATAAAAAACAGATCACGAGGCTGGAACTGAGTTTTGATGCTGATTTCGATCACCCGATGGAGTCTGTGCTGATGACGCATCCGGAAACGGTCGTACCATTCTGCGTGCAGGATGTGGTAGTATGTAATGATAAAAAACAGCGCGTTCATGCACTATCCGGCAATTACCAGAGCCGCCGCACCATTTATTTTGAAACACCGGTAGAGACTAGTAGCCTTACGCTGCACCTGAAACACCCCGATGAAAACGTGCCGGCCTCGCTGCCGGAAATCCGCTGCTATGCGTAGTAAGCCGGGTGCTGTGTCCGGCACCCGGGGCTTCCCATAAGAATTAAGTTAACATCTAAACCCGGATTACTATTCCTCATGAAAACCACTTCCATTGCCCTCGCTGTTTTGTTTACAGGTTTTTGCTTTTCGCAATGCCAGCGTGTTTCCGTTGATATGAAAACGGCTTCGGAGCGAACCGGAAGCGGCCGTTCGGCTGCCATCGCAACCGACATTCCGGTGTCGGGCTACACATTATGTTATCAGGAGCTTTTTGACGCCGGAACTGTCCCTGATTCAACGCAGTGGGTTTACAGGACCGGCGAACGGCTGGGAGGGTATAACTACCCCGGGCAGGTTAGTGTGGGTAACGGATCGCTGAATATCAATTTTGATTACAGCGACGGCCAATACAAAGCCGGGGGAATTATTTCGAAGCATACGTTCGGATACGGCTACTACGAAATTTACTGCAAGCTCTATAACCAGACTCCGGGCCTGCACCAGTCATTCTGGTCGATGGGAAACAGTCCTGCCAGTCTTGTTCAGGAGGATAAACTACCCGCCTATAATACCGTTCTGGAGATCGACGGATTTGAGCAGAACTCTAAAGATGGTCTCCTGGCCTGTAATCACCACGTGTATTGTCCGGCGCATACGTCCTCTGTTTCGCAGCCTTCAAAGCCCAATGCGGGGGGAGGCTGGTTTAAGATGGGTTATGAATGGCGCCCTGACGGGATCACTTATTATTACAACGGCGTAGCGGTAGCCACAAAATCCCTCATAGCGGCTCCCTGGAACCTGTATGCCCCGCAAAATTTATGGCTGACGGCGCTTCCTGTCCCGAATAATACCTATGGCTGGGGGACTGCCGTACCTCCGGCTGCGGATGCGGCCATGCAGGTAGGTTCGTTTAAGTACTATGCGAAGAAGCAGACCGGCGTTAACCTGATCGGTAATCCCGGTTTTGAATACAGTAGTCCGTCTGATGCTTCGGGCAGCTATCCGGTTGGCTGGATTGAGACCCGGAATTTCGGCTGTGATCCGGCCCGTGGCTACGTAAGGACCAACACGGCCAATGCCAATTACGGAGACCGGTACCTGGTTCATGAGTCCTACACAGCCCCCTATAAGTGCACAACCAAACAAATCCTCGAATATATTCCTTTCGGAACCTATAAGCTGACGGCGTATGTCAGAAGCAGCGGCGGACAAAACTCGGCAAGTATGCGGGTGATTCAGGGCGGTGTAGAACAATCGGTCAATATTCCGGCAACGCAGACCTGGACTCAGATCACCCTGGATAACATTGTTGTTGACAGCGACGCGGTTGTAATCGCATTTAGCTCTGACACAAGCGGGCCAAACCAATGGATTGCGGTTGATAGTGTGGCCCTTGTTGCGAAATAGCAGGTATCCTTTCTCGTTCAGGCGTTACTTCTTTAGTGGTGAAAACAGCGTTCCGGAAGCGGGAAAACCGATGGCGTATATACAGGTACGTTAGTTATTGACGCACGTAAAAAAAACGGGTTGTTAACAGAGAAGCTGGTCAGTCTATTTACGCTCACTATACAATTTGCTGTTTTGTTGCGCTGACGAAAATCTTATCAGCTTTTATCGTATTCAGAAAGTTTAAACAAGATCGGTTCATGTGTTGGCCTGTAAGCAACCGGGTTTTATAAATCGTTTCCCGGTAACCGGATCGTTTTGGAACAAATTATGGGAACGGTCCCACAAAATGGGATCGTTCCCATGAAAAAAGTTGCGTTTTGAGAAAATCAATTGTGCTTATCGAAGTATAATTTTAACTATTCAATTAATCATCTGTCCGGCTTTAAGGAATATTCAGTTAATGTCTGAATCACGAATACGTCCTGAAGCCAGGTAGCGCACTAAACCGACTCCTATGAAGACATTTATTACCAGGTTATTTGCCGGGAGACCGATCGGCGGCCTTGCCATCGTGATCGGAATGCTGTTTTTCCCCCTTTGCCTGAACGCACAGACCACCAGGCTGGTCAGAGGGGTAGTTTATTCTACGGATACCGACGAACGGCTGCCGGGTGTCAATGTGATCGTTGAGAACACCAAACAGGGGACTTCGACCAATAAGGACGGCGAATTCATGATCAATGTGCCCAATGCCAGCTCAGTACTTGTTTTTTCGTTTGTGGGTTATCTGCCCCAAAAAGTTAAGGCCGGGTCAGCGGCCCGGCTGGAAGTCCGGCTGGCACCGGACGATAAGGTCCTCGACGAAGTGGTGGTCATCGGGTACGGAGAAGCTAAAAAATCGGATCTGACCGGATCGGTCGGGCAGATTAAAACCAAAACGGTGGAAGAAAGCGGCTACGGCAATTTTCAGCAGGCGGTTGCCGGCCGGGTAGCGGGCGTGGTAGTGAATGAAACATCCGGTTAGCCCGGTTCGGCCCTGTCCATTGAAATCCGCGGGTCAAGCTCCCTTAATTTTTCGACCCAACCGCTTTATGTGATTGATGGTATCCCGCTGGAGTCGCCGAACGTCGGGGCGCTGAATGCTAATTCAAACTTATCCGGAGGGGCCATTGCCAGTCCGCTTGCGGCGATCAACCCGAATGATATTGCCAGTATCGAAATTCTGAAGGATGCCTCGGCAACGGCTATTTATGGGTCGCGGGGAGCAAACGGTGTGGTGCTGATTACCACGAAGAGCGGCCAGAAAGGAAAACCGAAAATCACATTTAACTATTCGACGGCGATGGCCACCCCGCTGAAACAGGTTGAGGTACTGGGTGCTACCGACTTTGCCCGCATGGCCAATGAGGCGTATAAGTACCGCAATCCGACCAGCACCTTTGTGCCTTACCTCGACAGTGATATACCGAATCTGGTTGCGTTTGATCCCCAGAAGGCTGTAACTATCAATGCCTTGACGCAGGATGCCAACATTGCCATTTCAGGGGGCGAAAACCGTTCGAAGTACTACATTTCCGGCCAGTATTTTAATCAGCAAGGCATAATCAAGTCAACCGGTTTTAAACGCTATAACGTTAAGGTTAACTACGAAAATGAGCTGAGTCCGAAGGTGAAGCTAAACACCAGCCTGAACTTAACGTCAAGTACGTCAAACGGTAATTTGTCAAGTAACATTATCCAGACAACACAGCGCTGGGCACCGATTCTGCCGTTTTACACGCCGGAGGGCAACCTGAACCAGATCACAATTCCGTACTATTATGGTTCGCAGCCCTACGATGACCCGACATTCGGCCGGATCTTCTACAACCCGCGGTTCCCGATTACGGAAGTACTGGCAAACATTAACCCGAACAGTTTTGCCAATAATCCGGCTAACTACATTGACGGAAATCTGAAGGGCGGTGGGACCATCAACCGGAACACCAACACGCAGATCATCGGAAATGCCACGCTGACCTACAAAATTACCGACGGGCTGAAACTGGCCGGTATTCTGGGCGTAACGACCTACAACGGTACACTGGAAAACTACCTGCCTTCGACGATTCTGCCGGCGTTCACCACACAGCGGGGCGTTGCCTCAATCGGTAACCTCCAGAGCAGTAAATTACTCTATCAGGCGACATTGAGTTATGACAAAAAGATTGCCCGCCACAGCATCAATGCGGTAATCGGCGCAACGGCTGAGCAGTATACAGAAAAACGTCAGACCGTATCCTCACAGGGCTTTGTCAACGACTTAACCGGTCCGAATGCCATTCAGTCGGGTCAGGTACCGCAGGCACCAGCCAGCGATTACAGTGGCTATCAGCTGCTTTCGTCGATTTTCAGGTCAAGTTATAACTACGACGGCCGGTATTACCTGACAGTATCCGCCCGCTACGATGGCTCTTCAAAATTTGCAAAGGCGAATCAGTTCGGCTTTTTCCCGTCGGTCGGTGCTTCGTGGCGGATTGCCAATGAGTCGTTCATCAAAGAACTGAAAGCCATCAGCGAACTGAAATTGCGGGCCAGTTACGGGGTGATCGGGAATCAGGCGCTCGGGCCCTACAACACATTGTCGACGCTGAGCCCCGGCACGGTAATTTTCGGCAATGCACAGGCCAATGCCGCCTATTCGCTGAGCCGCCTGCCGAATACGGGCCTGACCTGGGAAAGTACCAAACAGACCAATGTCGGACTCGATCTCGGCCTGTTTAAGGACCGGATTTCGTTTCAGGCTGACCTTTACCAGAAACGGACCGACGATTTGCTCTATACCATCGACTTGCCGGGTACATCAGGCTTTACCAACTACACCAAAAATGTGGCAAGTGTAACCAACAAAGGTCTCGAACTGTCGCTCTCAACTGTCAATATCGAATCCCGTAACCTGAACTGGTCAACGAGCGTTAATATAGCCTTTAACCGGAATACGGTAAACAAACTGGCTGGCAATGCCGGGGAGTTTCTGGGGATAAACCAGTTAATCGGTAACTCATACCTCTTCATTTTGCAGCCGGGTCAGCCAATCGGTCAGTTTGTCGGCCTGCTGGCACAGCCGGTCTGGAATGCCGAAACGATCAAAACCAAACCGGCCACATTCCAGCCGGGTGCCCGTGAAGGCGACATGCGCTATGCCGATATCAACAACGACGGTCTGCTTACCAACGATGACCGGGTCGTGATCGGATCGGCCCTGCCGAAATTTACGGGTGGTTTCCGTACGGAGTTCCGCTACTACAACTTCGATTTGTCAGCGTTCTTTAATTTCTCGTACGGCAACAAAATCTTTAATCAGAACGACTGGAACATGACCAACATGAGCGGTGATAATAATGTATATCAGCGGACATTTGATGACCGGTATATCCCGCTGTCGGCCCTGACGGCCGCCGATGAATCACGGCGCGAGGCCATTCTGGCAAACAATGCGGTTACGCGCATACCGGGTGCCGGTTCTACATTCGACCGGCGGGAAGTGACGGATTTGTACGTACAGGACGGTTCATTTCTGCGCTGCAAGGACATTAACATCGGCTACACGCTGCCCGGAAACATTGCCCGGACCCTGAAGCTCAGCAACCTGAAGGTATATGTCAATCTCCAGAACCTGGTTACGTGGACCCGTTATCCCGGCTTGAATCCGGAAGTTGGTGCGGGCAGCCTAGCCACGAGAGGCCTCGACAACGGCACGTATCCAATTTTCCGGAACTACCGGCTCGGCATCAACCTGTCGCTGTAGCACCTGAGTCACCGACTGATTAATAAACGCCAACGATCTTTACCAATGAAGCAGTTTTCGATATATCTAAGTTTTTGCTGCCTGATGGCCACGCTGGCCGGGTGCAGCTCTTTTCTGGAGGAAGAACCCAAAAGTCTGATTGCTACCACCAATTTTTACAAGACAGACAATGACGTTGTCGGCGCAGTAAACGGTATTTACCTGGCCATGCGGGAGGACGTAACGGGCAGTATCCCGCCGATATGGATGGCCGAGATGACCACCGACGATGCCAAATCAGGCGGCACACCGGTGGGCGAGCGGCTTGAGGTGGAAAACCTGATCTATGCCTCCCGCCATTCGTTTATCCGGGCCGTCTGGAATACCGCCTACAAGGCCATCGGCCGGGCCAACGCGGTACTGACGTATGTGGATACGCTGGGTATTCCGACTCTGAACCGCGCCATTGTCAGACGTTCGTTTGCCGAAGCCCGCTTTCTGCGAGCCTTCTATTACACGCGGCTTGTCCAGTTATACGGTGATGTCCCGCTGGTGCTCACGCCAACCGACGATCAGTCGCTGTATCCGGCGCGGACACCGAAAGCAGAGGTCTACCGGCAAATCATTGACGATCTGCAGTATGCCGAAAAAAATCTGGCGCCGAACTATACCTATACGGAGGCGAACGGCGGGCGGGCCACCGCAGTTGCGGCGAAGGCATTGCTGGGGTATGTCTACATGGTGATGGCCGGTTATCCGATGAACGATGCGGCTAAGTGGCCGCTGGCAACTGCCAAGCTGGAGGAGATTATCAACAACAAGACGGCATATAACGTAGATGTCATGCCGGCCTACCGCGATATTTTCGACGTTACCAAAAAGGCGGCCAACAAGGAGAATATCTTTTATTACAAAGGGGTAACGGGTCAGACATCCACGTTTCTGGCCTATACCCGCCTGCAATACTGGTACTACGGGTTTACGTCGATTATTCCGACGAATGACGCCATTGATTCGCTGTACCAGCCGACAGATTTACGCCGTACAATCAACATGGCCCGGAAATCCGGCTCCGCTATTGTTTCGCTGACAACAACGCCGGGAACAACGATTCCGATTATCAATAAGTACATTGATAACCTGAGCAACAGTAACGATAATCAGAACGATTTTCACGCGCTCCGGTATTCGGATGTGGTGCTGATGTATGCCGAATCGCTCATTGAACAGGGGGGCGGGGCAAACCTGACTAAAGCCCTGACGGCCATTAATTCGGTGCGGGTGCCACACTCGGGTTTACCGGCGCTGACGTTTACGGATCAGGCTGATCTGCGGCAGAAACTCCGCCAGGAGCGGCGGCGTGAGCTGGCTTTTGAAGGGAAACGCTATTACGATCTCATTCGCTGGAATACGTTTATACCCGTTATGAAGGCTCATCTGGCCAGAGAGTATAACAAGCCTGTAACGGATTATAACTATCTGGACCAGAACAGGATGCTGATGCCACTGCCGTACATTGATCTGGTGAATAATCCGAATCTGGCACCACAAAACCCGGGGTATTAATCGTTTGTGCGGATGAATTCAGTAAAACGGAACGCAGTCCTGATAAGCTGGCTTCTGAGCTGGCTGATTGTGTACCAGGTACAGGGAGATACCGTACCCTTGGGAGAACAGTCAATACAACTAAACCAGAAATGGGTGTTCCGGACCGATCCGGATAATGCAGGCGAAAACCAGCACTGGGTTTTCGCCTGCGTGGCCGGAGGCGGGCTGGGAGGCTGTGACTATTCCGTCGAACTGGGATGTCAGGAATGCGTATGCCAATTACCGGGGTAAAGCCTGGTACCGCACCTCATTTCAGACACCGGTGATGAAAAACAAACGGGTCTTTCTGTCGTTTGAAGCCATCAGCATGTCGTACCGGGTCTACCTGAATGGAAAACAGATCGCGCATGTTGTAAGTGGTAATACCAGTGAAACCTTCGATGTTACCACGCTGCTGCTGCCGGACCGGCGGAATGTACTGGCTGTTCTGGTCGATAACACCCTGTTCTGGGGTGCTTACTGGAATTGGGGTGGTATCCGCCGGCCGGTGCGGTTGCTGATTCGCGAACCGGTATATATTGAGCGGCAACAGATTGTTGCCACACCTGATCTGAGTACGGGTACCGCCATCATTAAAACGGGCGTTGAGGTCAGAAATACCACGTCAAAACCTGTTCAACTGTCCATACAGCAGGTGATTACCGGCCCGACGGGTAGCTTTACGCAGGTTGCTGCGCTGACATTGCCTGCGCGATCGGATATAGTGCATGTTTTTCAGGAAACCCTCACAAAGGATCAGGTACGTCTCTGGCATTTCGACAACCCTGCATTATACACCAGTCAGGTGTCTGTCACCGGACAAAACGGGGGGCATTATCAGCATCGGAGCCGCTTCGGCATCCGGAAGGTAGAGCTAACCCGGACGCAGTTGCTGCTGAATGGTGAGCCTGTGCGGCTGGCGGGCTACAACTGGGTAGCTGACGACCGCACGACGGGCAATACGCTGCCCGAATTCCGGTTCAAGGAAGATATTGATCTGATGAAGGCTGCGGGAGCCAATATGGCGCGGTTGTCGCACCGGCCCTTGCCGCAGGATGTGATGGATTTCCTCGACGAAAAAGGAATACTGGTGTTTGCTGAGTTCAATAACTGGGCGCCGTTTCTACACGCAGAAAGTGAAGAGCCCCGCCGGTTTGCGACCCAACTGGTCCGGCAAAACGTCAATCACCCCTGTATCATTGGCTGGAGCGTTGGGAATGAAATGGGGAATCAGGCTGAAAATCCTGATGTGAATGCCTACGTGGCATCGATAACCCGGTTCATCAAAACAAGGCTCGATAGCACCCGGTTCGTTATCTATGTTTCGAATACGGCTGATTTTCAGAAAGATGATGCGGCGCAGTACGGCGATCTTGTCCTGATTAACAAATACTGGAATTACGCAAAGGGGCTGGATACACTCCGGAAACGGTATCCGGATAAACCGGTTTTTATGTCAGAATACGGCAGTCATACAATCAATCTCTTGTATGATACACCCGATCATACCCGCTTTTCATCGATGATTGTCGATGGGTTTGCCGGCTACGAAAACCTGATCGGCTATTCCCTCTGGACGTTTAACGATTACCGGAGCTTCTACCAGTCGCCCGATCCTAAAACGACTACCCCCCTGCACCAGAACCGGCAATGGGGAATTGTAGATGTGTACCGGAATAAAAAGCGGTCGTTCCGGCAGTTGCAGCAGTTTTATGCACCGGTAAAGACCCTGTCTGTAAGTCCTGTATCGGCTCAGGGGCAGCCAAACAGCACGACAGTAACCATCCGCCCCCGTGGGGCGCAGGATATTCCGGCCTATACGTTGCGCGGCTACCGGCTTTGCTGGGAAGTCCGGAACCGGGAAAACCGGAGCGATACACTGGGGACACTGGTGCTGCCTGCCATTGTTCCGGGAAGTCAGCCGTTAACGTACCCGATCGGGTGGCAGCAGAAGGAACAGCCTGCTTTTCTCCAGCTCTCCCTGTTGTCGCCAACGGGTACGGTCGTCACCGATACGGTTGTACACCTGATTCCGCCGCCGGCACCAACCGTAACGGCCTGCCTTACCGCGTCGACTCAGATACGGCTCGACGTGGAGAAAAACGTGTTTTCTACGGAATACAAGCTGTATTATCGCCTGAACGGAGTTGTAAAATCGCTTCCGGCTACCATTGACCATTATGCACAAGTGACAAATTTGCCCGTCGGCATCGCCGGTGAATTCTGGTTTACTGCCTTAAATGCTGCCGGAGAAAGTGCGCCTTCGACGGTGTACAGCTACACGGCAAAGGCGGGTGCCGATCAGCTTCCGCCCGTCATCTGGCTGAGCGAACCCGCGGACCAAAGCTTTTTTGTCGGAATGAGTTATCATTTTTCCGATAATACTTACCAGATCCGCTATACCCCGACACCGGACCGTCCTGAAAGCTGGCAGGTTGTGCAGAGCACCGGCTTTGGCATGATGCAGGTGCCCAACCTGAAAAACGGAATACCTTACACCTATCAACTCCGCCGGAGCGGATCAAATAACCTCTTCAGCGTATGGACCGCACCCAAAACGGTAACGCCCAATGCGGCACACGGTTTTGGGCAGGCGTTCGTGCATGGATTCACCAGAACCCCTGACGAACTGATTATGCGAATTACGTCTGCCGGACATGCCAACAGTTATACGGTAGACTGGCTGGAAGGAAATACACCACAAACCCGGCGTATCAATCAGTCGGTGGTCGAGTGGATTGTGTTGCCGACCGAAACCCGCTTGCCGGTTAGCCGTATTCAGTTAACACCCAACTACTAGTATGAAGACGACCCTACTCAATGTGATCACCCTGCTCTTGTTGACATCCGTATCGCTAAAAGCCCAGCCGCCGGCCAATAAAGGCTACACCTTATTGTTCAGCGAGGACTTTGCCGGAAACCGCCTGAATGAAGCTGACTGGCGTTACCGGATTGACCGCCGGACGGGCTACGGCTACATGGATGGCCTGAACCTGAAAGAAAACGTGTATGTGAAAGACAGCGCTCTGCACGTTGTGCTGAAACGGGAGCGGATAAACGGTAAATGGGAGAATACCGGAGGCGGTATTATCAGTAAGCATAATTTCGGGTACGGCTACTATGAATGCCTCTCCAAACCGTTTATGGCGGGTCATGGTGTACATTCGTCATTCTGGCAGCGGGGCGGCGCCAATCCGAACAACAATATCTTTGAGATCGACGCCTACGAAATTGATGCCGGCACGTGGGTGGCAACCAATAACCTGTACGTTGATCTGGCACCCGATAAGTCCATGAAATATACCCCCTGGCCACAACCGGGCGCAGGTGCCGTTTTCGTTCCGGCCGGATGGCTGGTTTCTGGATGCCTACGAGTTTACGCCGGAAGGCGTTATTTTTTACGACAACGGAACGGTAGTGGCCAAAGCGGAATACCCCGAACTGAACGCCCACCAAACGGTCTGGCTGACGGCGCTGAACGGGGTCGGTAAGGTTGATTCCACCGCTTTCCCTGCGGAAACGATCTACAAATACTTCCGGTATTACGCTAAAGACTACCCCGGTGTTACGATTCTGCCCAACGGCAACTTCGAGTACAACTTTAACCGCACCGATTTTGCTAAACCCGTATGCTGGGCCCCGACCGGTACGGACGGAGCCGTTTCGGTAGTCGCCGGTGATGCGTTTCGTGACAGACATAAACTGCGGATCGGCCACACTGTACGGTATACGGCATCTGTCTCGCAGTCGCTGGAATACATTATGAACGGTACGTATCAGCTCACCGCAAGGGTACGGTCATCAGGCGGACAGAAAGAAGCCATGCTCCGGGCGTACGGGGCGGGCGGCCCGCGACGCATCGGTACCGATTCCGAAAACAGATCAATGGACAATGATCACGTTGCCCGTGACTGTCTCAAACCACACCGTAACAATTGCCGTTACGGCTGATGGGGAGGCCGGTCAGTGGCTGGAGATCGACGACATTAATTTTATGAAACCACTGCCCGGGGGCAGTAAACCGGCGGGCCCTGCGCCTTATTTTAAGCCGGAGGCACCGGTATGGCAACTCGCTATCCGGGAGCCGGTCGCATTTACCGGCGATCAGAAATTTTATTTTTTTCGACCGGAACGTCGGTTTCGGGGACTCAATTACGGTAGCTTTCGACGTGAATGCCGCCGAAAAGGCCAACATGGTGCCCATTGCACGGATTCCGAAGACCGGAAAGGATGGCTGGGCGATTCAGCTGAAAGCAGACGGTGGCCTGATCTTCCGGGTAGGCAGCGTAGAAAACCACGCCGATGTGGTGGCCGACGGGATGTATACGCCTGGTCAGGTTTCGTCGGTCAAATGCGTGTATGCAAACGGAACGGCTTCTGTGTACCGGAATGGCAGACTGGTGAAAACGCAGACCGGAATATCCTTTGGTACCAAAGATGCTACGGCAGCCGGCCGCTTAGGCACGGTCGGGCCGGCTTTTGAAGCTGTCGGCGATGTGGTGATGGAGGTGACGAAGTCCGGGGGGGAAACCGCCGGGATGAAAAACTTCAGGGGTACTCTTCAGCACGTAAAGATTTATAACCGGGCTAACTAACCGGAAAACATGGACATTGACCCGAAATGACAGCTAACATGAAAACCCTGCTATGTGTGCTTACACTCCTGGTAACCCGGTTTGCCCTGGCCCAGCAGCCTGCGCTTGACAAAAAAGGCTGGCTCGTCTCGCCGGATAGTGTCGACATAAGCCGCATGGTAAAGCCGGTGCCCGAAGCAAACCGGTTTGTGCTGCCGGATTACAACATCTGGTGCGGATCAATGGTCAGGGGGAACAACGGGAAATACTATCTGCTGTATGCGCGGTGGCCCAAGGCAAACGGACATTATGCGTGGGTAACCCATTCGGAAATTGCCCTTGCACGGGCAGATAAGCCGGAAGGTCCCTATCAGCATGTAAAAAGTCATTTTGCCGGCCCGTGGGGGGCAGTACTGGGACGGTGCCTGTACCCACAATCCGGCAGTAATCGCCTGGAAGGGCCGGTTTTACCTGTACTACATGGGAACGACGGGAAAAGCGTCTGTGAAACAACCTGCCTCTGCCGGTGATCCGGGGTGGTGGGAATACCGCAACAACCAGCGGATCGGGGTGGCGGTGGCCGATGATCCGGAAGGTGAGTGGAAACGGTTTGACAAACCGGTGCTGGATGTCAGTGCCGACAGCACGGCCTTCGATGCCCTGATGGTGTCAAATCCGGCCGCAACCGTCGATGAGTCGGGGCGTGTCACACTGGTGTATAAGCAGGTCGAAAAAAACGGCACGATGAAGGGGGGTAAAGTCCGGTTTGGGGTTGCCTTCTCCCGGTCGCTGACCGGCCCCTTCACGAAACACCCTGCTCCGGTTTTTGACGCAAAGGACAGGGGCGATGAATGGATGGTGGCGGAAGATCCGTACCTGTGGCACTACAAGGGGAAATACTACGCCATTGTGCGGGATGTTGTCGGTAAATTTACGGGTGAAACCGGCAGTCTGGCCATGATGACCTCCGCAAACGGCTACGACTGGCACCCGACCCGCTATCCGAAAGTAATCGGCAAAACGGTCTGGCAGGCCCAACGGGTTGCCGTTTGACGATAAGCTCGAACGCCCATGTCTGTATACCGAAAAGGGGGTGCCTAAACTGTTGTTTGGCGCAATGGGTATCCGGAACCGGGCGCACTCAATGAATATTTTTGTACCATTATCTTACTCAGAATGAAATACGGATTTCTTTTTCCATTGCTGTGTCTGGCCATTTCAGGGGTAGCTCAGCCTGCCAAACCACTGGCTGTACCGCTGGTAAATCAGGCGGGCTATAACCGGGGTGAAGCGAAACGGTTTGTCTGCTACGAAGCCGCCGACGGCACGCCGTTTCAGATTGTCCGGCAGCCGGATAAATCGGTGGTGTTTACCGGAACCATCCGGAACCGTGCGGGCGATTTCTCGGCATTTAATCCGGAAAATGGCCGTGCGGAGTATGTCGTTTCGGTGAACGGTCGCGAACCGTCTGTGCCTTTCCGGATTGCGGATCACCTCATCGAAGCTATTTCGTCAAAACTGGCGTATGATTTTTTCGTAGATGTCCGTGGGTCAGAAGATCCGGTTCATTCGAACGAGGCTAAGGTTTATGGGGGTGGCCCTTCCCGCGATCAGGGTTCTTACGGGTTGGAAACGACCTTTGAAACCCTGTTTTATGCCTCGAATCCGGCGCTTTTTGACCGCTGGACAACCGAACTGGGCGATAAAAAAAACAGCCGATCTGATTGATCTGATCCTCTGGCACGGCGAGTTTGCCTACCACCATGTTACCTATAACGGGCCGGTGGCTAACCGGCACGGGTCACTTGGCTATGAAGGTCAGCCGCGGATGACGTATGATTACTGGAATACCCTCGATCAGCTGGCGGCTGTCTGTGCCGGGTATCACAGTTTTCTGAAGCCTGTGCTGCCCCGTGAGACGTACGTGAAATACCGCGACGAATGCCGTAAGCGCTGGCAGGCCTACGACCGCCATAAAGTTGTCCGCTACTGGACCTTAAGCACCAAATGGGTGGATGAGGGATTTCAGGAGTTCAACGAAATGGGGAATGCGTTCGGGCAGTCAGTTTTCAGCAATCTGTATATGTATCTGTCTGAAAAAGAGGAGGCAGATGGGAAACCGGAGCAGTATCTGCGCTGGGCGCAGGAAGGAGCCGAAGACATCATCAAAAACTGGGATTTTAACAACCCGCGTCACATGTGGTGGATCCGGAATGCGGAGCACATTACCCCGCAGGCACTGGCGTTTTTCCTGCTGGTGGCGCCGGACAAGGCACCCAAAGGTACCCGCGAAAAGCTCATGGCCTGGCGCGATCACATGAAACAGAAAACGGCTAACTTCTGGCAATACCGCGTACACAGTGATACAGAATGGGCTCACCCGCGCACAAAAGAGCTGGGCGGTGCACCGGCACTGGGCGGGTCTATGTTTGCTGTGGCCCATCTGCTGGGGGACCGGCAGCTGCGCGACATCGGCTGGTCGCAGGTCAATTTTGTGTTTGGCCTCAATCCGGTCGGTGCCCATCTGAGCAACAAAAGTGCCGACCGGCTGGCCATCAACGGCTATTGGGAAGGTGTGGAATATGGCTGGCCCCGCAGCCATCCCAACGGGTATGGCATGCTCGGCAAAGTGCGTGGTACCCTTGACGGTACACCCCTCGACGGACAGTTTCCGCGGCCGGGTACATCGCCTGTCGCCGAAAAAGCAGCCGACGGTCAAGGTGATCACATTGGCCAGAACGCATACGCGACGGAAGGATGGGCGATTTCAAACCGTGGCTGGATGGCAACCCTTACGTTTGCGCCGCTAGGCACCCAAAAAATCCGGCTGCTGGATGCCTCCGGCAAAAAAGCACTGATGGCCGCAAAAACCGGACAAGCCATTCGGCTCGAACTGACTGCCGCTCTCAATCTGGACCCTGCCGCAAAGGAATCCGGCTGGGTGTTGGTAACTACCGACAAGGCTGCGCCCGTTAAAGTTTTTGTGGAAGAAACCACCCCCGATTCCGGCGTTTTTACGGCTAAACTATACTGTACCGGAAGGCAAAAAACTAACCGTATCGTACGGCTACTGGGGATTAGGGGCTAAGGAACAACTGACAATAAAATGAATAAAATGTTAAAAATCAGGATATTGCTCCTGCTGCTGGTTGGTCTGTTTCCAGGCTTCGTGCAGGCGCAGAAAGACCTTGACTTTCAGCAAATGCTGAAGCCGGTTCCCCGGACGGCAGTTCTGAGCGATTCGGCTTATTTCATCTGGTGTGGCACCATGGTAAAGGGCAAAGACGGGACTTTTCACCTGTATTATTCACGCTGGAAAAAGGAACTGGGTTTTAATGCCTGGGTTACTCACTCCGAAGTTGCCCATGCCGTGTCAAAGCATGCCCTCGGGCCGTTTACCTTTAAAAATGTGGTACTGCCTGCCCGTGGAGCGCAGTACTGGGATGGGCTATGCACGCATAATCCTACCGTGCATGCCTTCAGCGGCAAATATTACCTGTACTACATGGGGAATACCGGCGACGGCAAAAATATGAAAACGCTTAATTTCGTACACCGCAATAACCAGCGGATCGGGGTGGCGGTGGCCGATTCACCGGACGGTCCGTGGAAGCGGTCAGACACTCCGCTGATCGATGTAAGCCCTGATGAGAATGCACCCGATGCGCTGCTGACCAGCAACCCGTCGATTACCCAACGACCGGACGGTGGTTATCTGATGGTATACAAGGCCGTCGGTAAGAAACGCCCCGGCGTTTTCGGGGGACCGGTTGTCCATATGGTTGCTACGTCGGATAGCCCTGCCGGACCGTTTAAGAAATACCCTGATACCGTTTTCAACGCGAAAGGTACCGATTTCCCCGCCGAAGACCCGTTTATCTGGTATCAGCGCGACCGGTATTGGGCAATCGTGAAAGACATGCACGGCGCCTTCACCAATGCCGGCCGTTCCCTTGTTCTGTTTGAGTCGAAAGACGGTTTTGACTGGAATCTGGCAAAACATCCGCTTGTGTCAACCCTTCAGATTAACTGGAGTGACGGGAAAACAGAAAAGGTAGGGTATCTGGAGCGGCCGCAGCTGTGGTTTGATAAAGGCAAACCGGCCGTGCTGCTGCTGGCAACGACCATCGACCAGACGCATTCTTACAACGTGCAGGTGCCGCTTCGGTAGGCAGCAAAAACACGTGGTTCCCGACAGTCGTAAACCGGCAGTAGCCTCCGGAGGCGTTGTTTCATCCCCTGAATCAACAACCGGAGTTGCGGCCGGTTTGCCGTTTTCGGTGTGCAGGGTATTTGTGAACGCCTTCGGTTTTCGAAAAAGTCAATTTTGTGTTAGTATTTGTCAACTTCAGGTTCATCCGCTGCCGGAATCAAAGATATCTTTGTATAAAAGCTATACAACCGGCAATTAATCAGGACGATATTAGCTGTAAATGCTTTTGTGAGCCGGATACGGTGCTGAGAATGTGTCTGATACAGAACCGAAAAGGCATCAGGGAAGGAGACCTGCTGACCATAATCGTTCGACCATACAGGTTCAGTGGAAAATTAAGTAGTAGCATATGCGACCGGTTCAGGCGATTCTTGGTATAAATTCAGTTAACAAGGTATTTCTGACAAAGGAAATTGTGCAGCCCTATTATGCAACACAATTCCATTTTCACCGTGAATGCCAGTTGACGTATATAGTAGAGAGTTCGGGGCAGCGGATCGTCGGCGATAATATTGAATATTTCGATCCGGGCGAGCTGGTTTTTCTTGGTTCCGGGGTTCCGCATGTCTGGTATAACGATAAAGCCTACTTCCAGGGCAGCGAGCACCTTAAGGCCCAGTCGCTGGCCATTTACATTGATCCGGATCAGCTGCTTGATGCTATGGAAGACTTTGGCTACCGGCAGCTGCTGGATCAATGGCTGACAATATCACGGCGGGGAATTATCTATGGCGGTACCAGTAAAACCGAACTGGTCGGCTTGTTTAAAGCCCTTTTTTACGAAGAAGGCATTACCCGGATCGGCACGTTTCTGAAACTGGTTGACCGGCTGATACACGCAACGGAGTACCGGCTTTTATCAAGTCCGGATTACATAAACAGTTATTCCGAAAACGACCAGCAACGGATGGAGCGGCTTTTTCAGTTTATTTTTGCCAACTTCAGGCGGGAGATTCCGCTGGAAGAAATTTCGTCGCTTGCCAATATGAATGAGTTTTCGTTTTGCCGGTATTTTAAAAGCCGGACGCAGAAACCGTTCACCTTGTTTGTCAACGAACTTCGGATTGGCTATGCCTGTAAGCTGATGCGGGAACGGTATAACCAGATAGAATACGTAGCGTATGAAAGCGGTTTCAATAACATTACCCATTTCAACCGCCTGTTCAAACGGATTAAGGGCGTTACACCCCGCGATTACCGGAAGCAGCTGAAGGCGTTTTCCTGATCAGATTTTATTCTTTAGACCTGACGAATGACCAGTCCTTTTCTTTTCAACGAAGTCAGTAGCGGACATGCAGCGCTGACCAGTACCTGCATAACCGCCATTGAAACGCAGGACCGCCGGTTTACCTTGGGCGAAGGTGTTGGTACGGATTCGATGCATCACACCCCGCAGTATTCCTATGCGGTGTGTGTTCTGAAGACAGAAACAGCCGTCGAAGGCGTTGGTTTAGCCTTTACGCTCGGTACCGGGAATGACCTCGTTTGCCAGGCTATTTATTACCTGGCACAGCCACTGGCCGGATGCGATATCGAAGAACTGATGGCCGATTTCGGTAATGTTTACCGGAAAATGGCGGACGCCCCGTCGCTGCGCTGGCTGGGACCGCAAAAAGGGGTTGTACAGCTTGCGCTGGCCGCGGTGGTCAATGCCTGTTTCGATCTCTGGGCTAAAACACGGCGGGTTCCGTTGTGGAAACTCCTGCTTGATTTGTCGCCGGAGGCATTGGTGAATACGCTGGACCTGAGTTATCTGGAAGAGGTGATGGACCGGCAGCGGGCCATTGATCTTCTGGTGCAGGCTCAGGCAACCCGCGCCGACCGTTCCGGAGTGCTGCAAACGGGCTATCGGGGATATGATACGTCAATCGGCTGGTTCAACTATTCGGATGAGCAGATCATCGACAATACCAAAAAAGCGATGGCACGCGGTTTCACCGCCATGAAGCTGAAAGTCGGCTCGGTTGATCCGCAGCGGGACCTTCGGCGGGCGGGGCTGATCAGGGAAGCGGCAGGCGAAGGCGCCACCATCATGCTCGACGCGAATCAGCGGTGGAACGTTCAGCAGGCCCTGACCATCTGCCGGCAGCTGAGCGATATTAATCCGTTCTGGATTGAAGAGCCCACCCATCCGGATGATGTACTGGGGCATAAGGCAATTGCGGATGCGATTGCACCCTTTAAGGTGGCAACCGGCGAGCACATTCCGAATAAAGTAATCTTTAAAAATTTTTTACAGGCCGGGGCCATGGCGTTTTGCCAGGTCGATGCCGTCAGGGTCGGAGGGATTTCAGAGTTTCTGACCATTAGTTTGCTGGCAAAGCAGTTTAATGTGCCGGTAGTACCTCACGTGGGCGACATGGGGCAGATCCACCAGCATCTGGTCCTGTTCAACCACATTGCCATGGATCATGACAACCTGTTTCTGGAACATATTCCCCATCTGCGGCACTATTTTACCCATCCGGCTAAGATTGAAGACGGATATTACCGTGTTCCTCAGGAGCCCGGCAGCAGCAGTGATTTAATCTCAGGTTAGTATGCATTCACTACAAAACAAAGTTGTTTTTATCACCGGCGGCGCTTCCGGAATCGGCATGGCCTGTTCACTGGCCTATGCACAGGCGGGTGCCCGGGTGTCGGTGATGGACCGTGATGCTGAGGCACTGGAGCACATATTGAGTCAACTGGGCGACGACCATTGTGGTGTCGCGGGTGACGTACAGAGCAATGCGGATGTGAAAAACGCCATCGACGCCACGCTGGAACGATTCGGCCGGCTCGATGTAATTCATAACAATGCCGGTATTGCCAGCCCGTCTAAACCGTTGCATGAAACCACTGAAGATGAATGGGATGCGTTATTTTCGGTAAACCTGAAAAGTGTGTTCCTGACAACCCGTTCCGGACTGGATGCCCTGAAGGCCTCGAAAGGCTGCATCATCAACACAAGCAGCATGGTCGGGGAAATCGGGCAGACGGTTCATGCTGCCTACGTAGCCACCAAAGGCGGTATGAACGCCCTGACGAAAGCGATGGCCCTCGATTACGCTCCGCTGGGAATCAGGGTAAATGCCATTTGCCCGGCCGGTGTCTGGACCCCTATGCTGCGTACCTGGGCCGCAGAGCAGCCCGATCCGGCTTCGATTGAAACGTATCTGGATACAATACATGCCCTGGGCTATTGTCCCGAAGGCGATGTGATTGCCGATGCGGCCGTATTTCTGGCATCGGAGGCGGCCCGGTTCATTACCGGTTGCCTGCTTCCGGTAAGCGGAGGGGCCGAGCTGGGTTACGGAAAAAAAGCGTAAATAGTTAAAAGCCGGTTAACGGCCTGTTCAACCAAAATTCCATGAAAACATCAAGAAACGTTATCGTTCCGCTGCTGGTCGTTATGAGCCTGATGTTCATCTGGAACCTCAGCCGGAATATCAATGATGTGTTGATCCCGCACTTAAAACGGGCCTGCATGCTTACCGATTTGCAGTCATCACTCATTCAGACGGCTTTTTTCGGAGGCTACTTTTTGCTGGCGCTGCCGGTGGGGCAGTTTATACGGCGGTATGGTTACCGGGCCGGCATGATAACCGGTTTGCTGACGGCAGCACTGGGAGCAGGCTTATTCTGGCCGGCAGCCGAAACCCGGTATTATCCGCTTTTTTTAGGCGCACTTTTTATCATGGCGGCCGGCTTTACGTTTCTGGAAGTTACGGCTACCCCCTATATTTCGGTGCTGGGCGATCCCGACCGTGCCTCCAGCCGGTTGAGTCTGGCCTCGGCCGTCGGGTCGCTGGGGGCTACGCTGGGGCCGCTGATCGGAGCACAGTTGTTGCTGCACAAACAGGACATGGCGGAAACTGACCTCCAACAACTTACGCCGGACCAGCTGACGGCCTTTCTGAACAATGAAGCCCAACTGGTCAAAACGCCTTACCTCGGTCTGGCGCTTCTTTTCCTCGTGCTGGGGCTGGCTTTGCGGTTTATTCCCCTGCCTGCCCTCACGGAAACCGGCGAATCCTCCGCCCGGCTAAGCGGTATTTTCCGCTTCCGGCATACCGTGTTGGGGGCGATGGGCGTGTTTTGTTACCTGGGTGCCGAAGTAGGTATCGTGAGCTTCATGATCCGGTATGCGACCGCACAACAATTGCCGGGTGTAACTGAACAAAAGGCTGCGCTTTTTATCACCCTCTTTATGGCTCTGGTCCTGATCGGCCGGCTATCGGGAGCCTGGTTGTTGCAGCGGGTAAAACCAGGGCAACTGCTTGCCGTATGCGCTGCGGGAGCCGGGCTGCTGGTGCTGACGGCCATCCTGACATTCGGTTATACCTCGCTGTACGCGCTGAGTGCGGTGGGCTTATTCACGTCCGTCATGTATCCGGTTTTGTTTACGCTCAGCATTCACAATCTGGGCCCCTATACCAAAACCGGATCGTCGCTGATTATCATGAGCATTGTCGGAGGCGCACTGATCCCACCTTTGATGGGATTAATTTCGGATGCCGCGGGGATCAGGCTGGCTTTTATCATGCCCGTGATCTGCTACCTGTACATACTGTATTACGGGTTACTGGGCCATAAACCCGCCCTTTCCCGAATGCAACAACCAACACAACTAAGCCTTAATCACTGACCGCCATGCGATTATATCTGTTTATGTTTAGTGTTTGCTTTCTGATGGCCGTCTGTGCTGAGGCTCAGACCGTCACAAAGAATGAGCGCCGGCTACAGCAATGGCACGATAATCCGGTTAGTTTATTTGTGCACTGGGGACCGGTCAGCCTGATCGGCAAGGAAATAAGCTGGTCGCGGAATGGGTACGGCAAAGCGCGGTATGATTCGCTGTACCGCCGGTTCAATCCAACCCGCTTCAATGCCCGCGAATGGGTACTGATGGCCAAACGCAACGGTTTCAAACAGATTGTGCTGACGGCCAAACACCATGACGGGTTCTGTCTGTGGGATACAAAAACCATGTCCTACAACATCATGCATTCCCCGTTCGGGCGTGATATCTGTAAGGAACTGGCACAGGCCGCCCACGAAGAAGGGGTTGCTGTCGGCTGGTATTTTTCGGCCGGAGACTGGAGAGATCCCGATTGCCGGAACCCGCAGACAAACGCTGTTTTCGTTGACCGGATGCTCACCCAGATTCAGGAGTTACTGACCAATTACGGCAAAATCAGTCTGCTTTGGGTTGATTACGATGGCTGGCCGTCTCCCGCTCATCCTGAAAAAGTGTATTCACTCGCGCGCCGGTTGCAGCCGGACATTATCATCAATAACCGGCTTGAGCCCTTTACGCCCGATGAGTCACATGCACGGGTGGGGCCTTACTCTGACTATGCTACCCCCGAAAATTTCGTGGCCGGTTACGGTAAAGTACCCTGGGAAACCTGCACGAACATGGGGCATCAGTGGGCCTGGAAATTCGGCGATACCCCCAGACCGCTGCCCGAATGTGTACAAACACTTTTACGGTGTGTGGGCGGCAACGGGAATCTGTTGTTCAATATCGGACCGGATAGTACCGGGGCGTTTCCGGCTGCATTTGTAAACCGTACCAACGAAATGGGTGAATGGATCAACCGTTATGCCGGAGCCATTTACAAAACGAAGGGGGGGCCTTACACGCCGACCCGTCAGTACGTTGCCACGTATCGTGACCATACCGTTTACCTGCATGTATTTCCCGGCTCACCGGCTGAAATGCACCTTCCCGCGTTAGGCGCCGGCATAAAAAAAGCAGAACTGCTTAATAAACTGCCGGTAACCGTACAGCAGGATCGGAATGGCCTGCACATTAACCTGCCGGAATCAAGCCGTGATTCGGTGGCTACCATACTGGCGCTGACCCTCGATAAACCGGCGGCATCTTTAGGCACAATTCTGCCGTTTACCAGCAGCAGCGCCGTTTCCTATGGCCGGAAAGCCACGGCGTCCGGCTCGTTAGGGGACTTTCTGCATGACGCCACGGCTGCATTCGACGATAATCCGGATACGGCCTGGAAACCGGGACGACGGGCGGATGTGAACTTTGACAGCTATTACGGCCGCAATATTCACTACATGGATGAGACAGTCATGCAGCTGTTTCAACATACAGGATGGCTGGAAGTTGATTTGGGTAAGCCCCAAACCATTAACCGGCTGGCAGTCAGCGAACTGGTGTATAATAAATCTGTAATCAGCGACTTTACCATTGAGTACCAAAACGCCGGCAAATGGATTCCGGTTGCCTGGGACACCCGTATGGGCAACTGGACTAAGGAGATAAGTCCCGTCCGGGCGCAGAAATTCCGGCTGGTCATCAATGCGTCCGCCGGATACCCCGGCATCCGCGAGTTTCAGCTGTTTGCTGAGCCGTCGAACTAACCGGACCCAAACAGATTCATCGGTTTCCGGAAACGAGTATTGACCTGAAATGATACCAGCCGCATTCCGGCTAGCCGGGACCGCTATGCCCGTTGGTTACCGGCCTGAAGCCAACGCAGAAAACGGAACTATTCTAAACTCAAACATACATGCGTTACCTGATGTATACTTTTACAACCAAACCAATTTTGTACGCTGGTTTATGGCTGGGGATTCTCCTGCTGACAGGCCGGTTTGTACACGCCCAGACGGGCAGGGATTTTACCATCAGCGGTAAGGTAGTTGCCGCCGAAACCAATGAGGGAATCCCCGGGGTCAATATCATCATCAACAACACGAAACAGGGGACGTCGACCCAGGCAGATGGCAGCTTTACGTTACATGTTCCGGCCAGACCCTCTGTTCTGCTGGTATCCTATATTGGTTATCAGACGCAGGAAGTCGTCGTGAACACGCAGACGACCCTGAGCATCAGCCTGCAGCCGGACAACCGTTCGCTGAGTGAGGTGGTTGTCGTGGGATATGGTACTCAGAAAAAGCGGGACTTAACCGGAGCGGTATCGTCAATCGGGTCAGATCAGTTCAAAGAGCGCCGTGAAACTCAGGTATCCCAATCCTTACAGGGGGCCATGTCGGGTGTTGTGGTCACCCGCAGTGGGTCAAGCGGTGCCATGGGCGTGGCTACGATCCGTATCCGTGGTGTTACGACAATCGGTAATTCAGACCCGCTGGTGATGGTAGACGGTATCCCGGTAGCCGATGTTAACCAGGTTAACTCGGCGGACATCGAGAATATTACCGTGTTGAAAGATGCGGCCGCATCGTCTATCTATGGTTCGCGGGCGGCTTCCGGGGTGATTCTGATTACTACAAAACGGGCGAAGTCCGATCAGGTTTCGGTGCAGTACTCCTACGAAAACGGGGTAGATAAGCCCACGCAGCTACCCGAAAAAATGGGGGTTGTCCGGTACATGCAACTCGTGAACGAATTGCGCTGGAATGATGCCGGAAATGGCTCCAACCAGTATCCCACGTTTACCAAAGACCTCATTGACGGGTATGCAGAAAAGCATGCCGCAGATCCGGACAAGTATCCGGATACCGACTGGATGGCCCTCTCATTGCGTCAGAACGCCCCCCGTGAAACCCATAGCCTGAGCCTGATGGCCGGGTCGAAGTTCATAAAATCAAATGCCTCGATCCGGTATGAAAAAGTGGGTGGCTTTTACGATAACAAGGATTACCGGCGGATTTTTGCGCGGCTGAACAATGATTTTACCCTGAATAAATACCTGAGTGCCACGTTTGATTTCAACTTTAAACGGACGTTAACCACCGACCCTACACACGGCGATCCGCTCGGGGAGTTACGCATTGCTTCGCCGGTGTATCCGGCCATGTGGGCCGATGGCCGGGTTGCCGACGGGAAGGCAGGGGCCAATGTCTGGGCACGGCTGAAATACGGGGGCACCAATGCCAACCTCTATAACCAGATCAGCGGCCGGGTTGGTATTGATATTAAACCGATTGATGGCTTGAAGATCACCGGTATTCTGGCCCCGATCTTTGACTTTAATAATCAGAAATTCTTTAACAAACGGGTGGATGCCTACGCTGCTACCGACCCGACTCAGTTTGTGGTAACGCTTTCGGAGAACGGGGCCAATGCCACGACCCGGCTCTCTGAAGGCCGCGTTACCAACCTGGCCCTGACGACGCAGTTACTCGCCAATTATGCCCGCACGTTCGGCAACCACGATATTACGGCGCTGGCCGGTTTCGAAAATTATTACAACAAGTACGAAAGCCTGTCGGCCTCCCGCGATCAGTATTTGTTTGACGGGTATCCGTATCTGGATCAGGGGCCTATTACATTCAGAGACAATGGCGGTTCAGCCTATGAAACGGCCTACCGCTCTTATTTCGGCCGATTCACTTATGCCTATCGGGAGAAGTACCTGTTACAGGCGAATATCCGGCGCGATGGCTCTTCCCGTTTTAACAGCAACTACCGGTGGGGTGTATTTCCTTCGTTTTCTGTCGGATGGGTGGCCAGTGAAGAGGCTTTCCTGAAAAACCTGCGTGCGTTGTCGTTCCTGAAGGTGCGCGGTTCATGGGGAACACTGGGTAATGAGCGGATCGGTAATTATCCGTATCTGGGAATTATCAGCTTCGGCAATGCCCTGTTCTATCAGTCCGGGGCCGCTCTGTCGCAGCAAACAGCTGCCCAGGTTCAGTATGCCATTGAAAATATTTCGTGGGAAAAGACCACCTCTGCCAACATTGGTCTGGATGCCAACTTCTTTAATGACCGGCTTCGGTTCGTCGGCGATGTATATCAGAAGCAAACTTCTGATATGCTGTTAGCCCTCCAGATTCCGATATTCGTCGGCTTTGAAAATCCGAACCAGAATACCGGTAAGATGAGCACAAAGGGTATTGACCTTGATCTGTCATGGAGCGACCGCATCGGCGGACTTAAATACTCCGTATCGGGTAACCTGTCTCAATTCAAGTCGGTTATGGGCGACCTCGGCGGAACCGAGTTTCTGGGGGACCAGATCAAGCGGAAAGGCAGTCAGTTCAACGAGTGGTACGGCTATGTATCCGAAGGAATTTACCGGACCCAGGAAGATGTCAATAACTCACCGAAGCTAAGCACCAATGTCAAGGTAGGGGATATGAAATACCGGGACATCAGCGGACCGAACGGGGTGCCCGACGGAAAAATATCACCCGAATACGACCGTGTATACCTCGGAGGGTCTTTGCCGCAATGGACGTATGGCGGTACGATAAGACTGGCCTACAAGGCACTGGATTTCGGACTCACCGTACAGGGTGTCGGTAAGCAAAACAGCTCAATGCTGGGCTTCACGGATTATAATGCAGGCAACTGGGGGCGTTTTCCGAACCTGCTCGACGGAAGGACATGGAGTAACTACAATACGCCTGACCAGAATGCCGCGGCCATTTATCCGAGATATACCGAAACGAACAAGGGACTTAACCGGGCGCTGTCCGACTTCTGGCTGTTTAACGGCGGGTATATGCGCCTCAAAAACATTTCCATTGGCTACACCATTCCGGAACGCTATGCCCGCAAGGCACTCATGAAAAACTGCCGTGTTTATGTCAGTGGCACTGATTTATGGTGTCTGAGCCGCTATCCGAAAGGATGGGACCCCGAAGGCTTCGGTATTGTAACCACTCTGATTGGTGGTGTTTCGGTTAATTTTTAATCCTAAACTACGCGCATTAGCCATGAAATCATATCTCATTCTCTGTCTGACGGGCCTGGGCCTGCTGCTGGCCGGTTGTCAGAATAGCCTTGATCTTTACCCCTTAGCACAGCCCTCCGCAGAAAAATGGTACTCGAACGAATCAGAAATACAACTGGCCCTGAATGATTTATACCGGCCCGACTGGTGGAACCCCGACGAAGGTATCGGGAGCGAAGTACTGTCGGATGACAGCTTCAACCGTACAACGCTGTCTCCTATCAAAGCCGGCACCACGAACAGCCAGTGGGGGACCTCTACGCTGTTGTGGCGCAACAGCTATAAAGCCATTGCGCGCGCAAACCGGGCGCTGGCAGCACTGGATAACCCGGTAACCAAAACCAATGTACCACAGGCCAAACTGGCCATTTATGTGGCCGAACTACAGTTTCACCGGGCCGCCCAATATGCCCGCCTGATCGCTTATTTCGGGGATGTTGTATACAGCGACGGGGTCATTACCATTGAAGAAGCCTATACCAAAGGTCGTACGGACCGGAAAACGGTTCTCGCGAAGGTCTATAAAGACTTTGACGATGCGGTAGCGGCCTTGCCTAAAAACTATGCGGCATCGGCCGTGAAGCGGGTAACCAAAGGGGCGGCCCTTGCGCTGAAAGCACGGATTGCCCTTTACATGGGTGATTTTAAAGTTGCCGCCGAAGCCGCCAAAGCCTGTATGGACCTCAATGAATACCGGCTGCACCCGACCTATACCAGTCTGTTTCTTCAGTCAACCAAAAATTCGCCGGAGGTAATCTTTGGCCTGCCGCGATCCATTGCGCTGAATGTGAACATTGCGTCTTCCAACGTACTGGACCGGATCACGCGGAATGCCGGTGGGTTTGCCGCCGTGGCTCCGACCTGGGATACATTCTGTAGTTACCTGTGTAAAGACGGCTTACCCATCGACAAATCGCCGTTATTCGATCCGCGGAATCCGTTCAAAAACCGCGACCCCCGCTGTACCGCGTCCATTGTCGAGTTTGGCACGGTCCATCTGGGATTTGTCTATGACCCGAATCCGACGGCACTACGTGTTTTACGGGCCAGCAATAACACACAGGTTACCAATAATGATAACCGCGCCAATGCCCAGTTTGCGTCATACACCGGTCTGGTATGGAAAAAAGGCATTGATGATTCGTGGCTCCAGAACGGGAATCGGGTCGAACCCGATCAGATCGTCATCCGCTATGCTGATTTGCTGCTGATGTATGCCGAGGCTAAAACCGAGCTGAATGAGATTGATAAATCGGTCCTGGATGCGGTGAATGCCGTGCGCGCCCGCGCCTATGAGGTAGCGCCATCGGCGACTACGGCGTATCCGGCCATTACCACGACGAACCAGAAAGAACTCCGGAAGGCAATCCGGATCGAACGGCGGATGGAACTGGCCAACGAAGGTACGCGCTACATGGACCTCGTACGATGGCGTCTGGCCGAAAAGGCACTCACCCGCCCGATCTACGGTATGCTCGATCCCAATGACCTGAAGGCTAAGGTAGTGGATAAAAATCTTTGGTTTTTTCCGTCAACCCCTGCTATAGATGACGATGGATTTGCCGATTTTAAACCGATGTTTGACGCGGGCCTGATTAAGCTCATCGTACCGACTGCCTGGACCAATCAGCAATACCTCTGGCCCGTTCCGGCTGCGGAAATACAGATTAACGCGAATATGAAACAAAACGAGGGGTACTGATCAGGACCCTGCGGAGTGTGTTACACAGATTTTTTCTTTTTCCGGTTTTTGAGTTACCATGTTTAAACGATCAATTCCATTCGTATTGGGTTGTCTCTGGGTGTCGGGCTTCGCCCGGGCCCAGCAGCCCGTACCCCGACAGTTCAGCGGCATATATCCTCACCTGGCGTATTACAATATTGAAGGTGAATGCGGTACCGGAGCCGTTGTGCCCTGGGCCAACCGCCTATGGGTCATCACCTATGGCCCGCACCTGCCTTTTGGCTCCTCCGATAAATTATACGAAATAACGCCGGACCTGAAACTGATTACCCGGTCTGAAAGTACGGGCGGAACACCGGCTAACCGGATGATTCACCCGGAGAGTAATCAGCTGTTTATCGGCCCGTATGCGATTGATGATCAGCGGAGGGTGCGGGTGATACCGTATACGAAAGCCCCGGGCCGCTATACCGGTCTGGCGAGGGATCTGGTAAACCCGAAACAGGACCTGCTGCTGGGGACAATGGAAGAAGGCTTTTACCGCGTGAATGCCCAAAGCCTGAAAACAACTCAGCTGTATCAGGACGGGAATGTGAAGGAAACCAAAAAGAGCGATGTGGCCAATAACCACGCGAACGCACTGTTGCCCGGTGCACACGGAAAAGGCCTTTACTCGGGGCAGGGTGTAATGGTATACAGTAACAACGGTGAACCCGGTCCGCTGGCGCTGAAGCAGTTTGATATTGAATCCGGCGTTCTGGCCGAATGGAACGGGAAAGACTGGACGGTGGTGCGCCGGAATCAGTTTGTGGAAGTGACCGGACCCGGCGGGATTTATGGAAACAAAAATCCGGCAACCGATCCGGTCTGGGCAACCGGCTGGGACCACAAGTCTGTGTTGCTGGGCGTACGGGGAGCAGGGAAGTGGATGTTTTTCCGGTTACCAAAAGCCAGTCATTCGTATGACGGCGCCCACGGCTGGAATACCGAATGGCCCCGCATCCGGGATGTCGGGGAGACGGGTAAACCGGACTATTTAATGACCATGCACGGGTTGTTCTGGCATTTTCCGGGTCAGTTTTCGGCCACCAATACGGCGGGTATCCGGCCACGGTCGGCCTATCTGAAAGTGATCGGTGATTTTACCCGCTGGAACAATCAGCTGGTTTTTGGGTGCGATGATTCGGCTCAGAAGGAGTTTCTGAACAAACGCAGGGAGAAAGGCGGTATTGAAGGGCCGGGTCAGTCAAACTCGAACCTGTGGTTTACATCACTGGCTATGCCCGACCAACTGGGTCCCAATACGGCTGAGGGGGCTGTCTGGATAAATGAAGCGGTAGAAGCCGGTGCTGCGTCCGAACCATTCCTGTTTGCAGGATGGGCCAATCGTTCGGTCTGGGTGCAGAATCATGCGAACGAAGCGGTCCGGTTAACGTTTGAGGTTGATAAAACCGGAAGCGGCAATTGGTCGGCCTTACTGACAAAAACACTGTCGGGTAATCAGTCCCTGCATATTCCGTTTGAAGCTGGTGCGGCCGGCGAATGGATACGCATCAGACCGGATAAGGCAAGCCGCTTAACCGCTCAGTTTACGTATGCCGCTAACGACAAACGTGTCAATACGCTAAGTCCGGTCTTTGCGGGTTTAAGTCCGGTAACGGCACCGACAACAACCGGCGGGCTGCTGTACGGACTGGGTAACAACCGGCGTGCGCTTGGTGTACTGGCCCGCGATTATCAGAACGGGCAATACACCGAAACCGGCTATTACGAGCTGGATGCAGCCATGAAGCTGGTACGCAAGCAGGATGATACGACACAGGCATTTATCCGGAACAAATTTGCCATACCGAAGCAGGTTGTTTCGATTGAATCGTCGTCGGTACTGATTGTCGATGAGAAAGGCCGGCGTTGGAGATTGCCGCTAGGTAGTGCGGAGTTTACAAAACTCACGGATAACGGAAATCTGCGGATTTGCCGTGAGGTAGCAACGGAGCGTGACCTCTTTAACTGCCACGGCACCTTCTACGAACTTCCGGCGGAAAATGCGGACGGGTACGCTAAAATCCGGCCGGTGGCTTCCCATCAGCTTCGGGTAAATGACTATGCTTCGTATCGGGGCTTACTGGTCATGACCGGAATAGATCTGGCCTCAGCAGCGAATAAGGAGCATATTATTGTCTCTGACGACCGGAAGGCGGCCGTATGGGCCGGTACGATTGATGACCTCTGGAAACTGGGTAAACCCGTTGGCCGTGGCGGTCCGTGGCAGAATACGGCGGTTGCTGCCGACACGCCGTCTGACCCGTATCTGATTGGCTTTTACGATAAGCGGTCCCTGGTCCTTTCGCATAAAAGCGATGCGCCGGTGACCTTCACGGTAGAGGCCGATCCTGTCGGAACCGGCCAGTGGATGGTGTATAAAACCATCACCGTGTCGCCCGGCAAGTCAGTAACCCATGCATTCCCGGCCGATTTTCAGGCCCGCTGGGTCCGCTTCCGGACCGATAAAGCCTGTCAGGCCACTACCTTACTGGATTACCGTTAGCCGGAAACATAAATGACTGATTTACAAACGCCTGGTATACCAGGCGTTTGATGAATACATACAAACCTGAAAATTAATGAAAAAAAGTGCAGCGTTGTTTTGCTTCATTTACCTGCTCATAACGGTAAAAACTCATAGCCAGCCGGCACTGGAAAGCGGTTCCGCCCGGTTGCTGTACGGAACACCGGCGGTGCAATGGCTGGAGGCTTTGCCGATCGGGAATGGCCGGATGGGGGGCATGCTCTTTGGTGGTATCCGTTCGGAGCACCTACAGTTCAACGAGCAGTCACTGGTGACGGGTACTCCGCAGAAAGTCGGTTATTATCAGCCATTCGGTGATGTGTACGTCGATCTTGACTCAGCGGGACCGGTAAAACAGTACCGTCGTGAACTGAATGTACAGAATGCCGTGCATACCGTGCAATACGAGGCCGGGGGAGTGGCGTATACACGGACTGCGTTTGCCAGTTTTCCGGATCAGGTGCAGGTTCTGTATTTTACGGCCAGTCAGCCGGGAAAGCTGACCGGAACGATCCGGTTAACAGATGCCCACGGCGCACCCGTCCGGATTGACGGCAATACCATGACCGCTACCGGAAAACTGGGAAAACGGTATGATCCACGAGTCGCAGGTGCGTGTGCTGATCAAAGGCGGCCGCATGGAGGCTACGGCTGCCGGTATCCGTGTTGTGAACGGAACGGCGATAACAGTTCTGTTAGCTGCCGGTACTTCATTTGACAATCATGCCGAAACAAATTTTGTCGGGCCCGACCCGCATGAACGGCTGGCTAATAGCCTGAGAAAAGCCGCCGGCAAGACAGTGGAGCAGCTGAAAGCGGCACATGTCAAGGACTATACCGCCTTGTTTGGACGGGTGAAGCTGCGGCTGGGAGGGGAGACTGAGACAGAAAAACAGTACTTACCCGACCGCTTGGCGGCTTACCGGGATGGCAAAGCCGACCCGTCGCTGGAAGCGCTGTTGTTTCAGTTCGGCCGCTATTTGCTGATCAGCAGTTCGCGTCCCGGAGGGCTGCCGGCCAATTTACAAGGCTTATGGAATAACGAAGTTAAACCGGCCTGGTATTCGCAGTATACGACGAATATTAACATTGAGATGAATTACTGGCTGGCCGAACCAACCAACCTCGCGGAATGTCATCAGCCCCTGTTTGACTGGGTCCGGAATCTGGCAGCCGTTCAGAAAAAGTCGGCAGATCCGGCCCTGAAGACCAATAGGGGGTGGATCATCTACAGCACAAATAACACCATGGGCGGTACGTCCGGCTGGCATATTCACCGGCCCGGAAGCGCCTGGCTGAGCCAGCATTTCTGGGAGCATTATGCCTTTGGCGGCGACAAACTGTTTCTCAAAAATCAGGCGTATCCGCTGTTAAAGGAGGTTACGGAATACTGGGTTGACCACCTCGTCGAAGCACCGGACGGCAAGCTGATTACGCCGGATGGCTGGTCGCCTGAACACGGGCCGGGGAAAAATGAAAAAGATACAGGCGAGTATCCGGGGGTATCCTACGATCAGCAGATTGTGTATGATCTGTTTACAAACTACATCGATGCATCGCGGGTCCTCGGGGTTGATGAGCCGTTCCGGAAAAAAATTGACGACATGCGTTCCCGGTTACTGGGTCCGCAGATCGGTAAATGGGGGCAGTTACAGGAATGGATGCAGGACCTCGATGACCCTGAAGACCACCACCGGCATGTTTCCCACATGTTTGCGGTTCATCCCGGGCGCCGGATTCAGCCGTTTACAACGCCCGAATGGGCAAACGCTGCGCTGGTGTCGTTGCAGGCACGCGGCGACAAAAGTGTAGGCTGGAGTTCGGCATGGAAGATCTGTATCTATGCCCGGCTGCGGGCGGGTGCCCGTGCCCATGATCTGGTACGCCGGCTGGTTATGCCGCGGGATTTAACCAAAACCGGGTACCTCGAAGACGGCGGATCGTATCCAAACCTGTTTGGGGTCGGACCTCCCTTTCAGATTGACAGTAATTTCGGGTATACCGCAGGGGTAACCGAAATGCTGCTCCAGAGCCATGCCGGTGAACTTGATTTGTTGCCAGCCCTGCCGGAAGCCTGGAGCGATGGTTCCGTTACCGGATTACGCGCGAGAGGAGGGGTAACGGTTGGTCTCAGCTGGAAGAGCGGCAAGCTTACCCAGGTCCGGTTGAAACCGGATCAGACGGGTTTGTTTAAAATCCGGTATGGGACTGTGGTGAAGCAGATCCGGCTCGTCGCGGGGCGTCAGCTGGTGCTTAATCAACTCTGACACTTTTCCGGCAACGGTACAAAGGCTGAACTCCCTCAACGTAGCTACGCTTACCAGTCCGAATGTACAAGTATACCCATCACGGTGAGGTCGTGATGGGTATTTTTACTAAACCTTCCGGCAGCTTACTTTTATTTGCTGATGGTTCGCCGGTAATCGTTTCAGTTAATAGCCGGGATTCTGGTCTACTTTGGCTTCCAGATTGGCGTCAATAAACTTTTGCGGAACAGGAAAAAAGTTGTGGTAACTCTGGATCGTTGGTCCGGCTTTCGGGTTGTACTTTTTCACCCGTTCAACCAGCTTGCCCATCCGGTTTAAGATGAGTCTCCTGAACTCCTCAAGCATCAGTTCGCGGGCCCGTTCATCCAGCAGATAATCCAGCGTAACGTTGGCAGCAGAAACAGGTGTCGCCTTTGCGCGTGCCCTCACGATGTTAATGTCATCGGCCGCTTTCTGCTTATCCCCCTTCATCAGGTATGCTTCGGCCCGCAGCAGATAGGTTTCCGCCAGACGCATCAGGTAAAACTCCTTAAACGTCCGGCCATAGGTAGCTCCGGCCAGGGCTTCACCCTCAATTTTCCGGATATACGGGTAGTACCAGTACATGGTGTCCAGATCGACCGCTGTTTTCGGATTTACTTTCTGGCCGAAATATTTTGAGGACTTTTCATTGTAATAGAACTCGCGTCGGATGTTGTACCGCGAGTTGCGGATATCGTTCGGATCATTCCAGATGGTGAAGTTGAAGTAGCTCGTCGGCCGGTACCAGCCTACGGGCCGGCCAAGGCTGTCGGTGACCGTCATGGCCGTTTTGCCATCCGGATCTTTGATGGCAAAGTAGCGGGGCCCCCATGCCCGGAGCGTCCCGTTGCCGCCACCGGCTTTCGGTATGCCCCCCGGCGTCTGAAACTCAAACTGAAGTGCCCAGATCGTTTCCTTGTTTCCGGATGTACTCCGGTTCTGGTTATTGTCCTTGAATAAATCCGAAAACACGTCTCCCGGCTGACCGGTATATTTGCCGAACCGGTTCGTCATAAGCTGATACTGACCGTCATTGATTACCGCCGACGCACTGGCGATTGCCTTATCATATTGGCCCTGTGCATTATAAACATCGGCCAGCAGGTGGTCGGCAGCGGCTTTAACGACGCGGCCGTCCTGTGTGGTGGATCGCGGAAGCCATTGGGAGGCAAACTCCAGATCTTTGGCGACGAAGGCCAGTACTTCGTCGCGGGTATTGCGCCTGAAATCCAGTTTGGGGCCGGTCGCAACGTGATCGACAATCGGTACGGCTCCGTATAAATTAGCCAGGATGTTGTAGGCATAGGCCCGCAGGAAACGGGCTTCGGCGACAGCGGCGTTTTTTTCGGCTTCGTCTTTCCAGACAGCAGCCGGCTTTTCAGCATATTCGATTACGGTATTGGCCCGCGGAATAACCTTCAGATAGGCCCATTCCCAGTGATGATTTACCTGGCCCGCCGTTGGAGTGACCCATGTACGGTAGTCTACATACGTATTAATGCCGGGGTCGCCGGTCATTCCTACATCCGTGCCAACCTGAAAGTCCCAGACGTTGGAGCCGTAGCCATAATCGTCGTTTTCAAAAAATGCTGAGCGCAGCACGGCATGGACCGAGGCAATGTACGTATCAAAACCTGATTTATTAACCAGCACCACATCCGGGTTCAGAAAAGCCAGTGGTACTTCGTCAAGGACGTCATCCTTGCAGCTATTGGCCGAAATCAGGAGAAACAGGAGCAGGGCCAGACGGTTCATGCCGGAAAACGTGTATAAACGGGAAATTCGATTTTTCATGGTTAAGTCCGATTCAGGTATTATGGCTAAAAACTCAGATTAATTCCGCCGGTTACGGATCTTGCGGTCGGGTAACCCGCCCAGTTGTAGCCGCTTTCGGGATCCTGCCCGACGTAGTTCGTAAACGTGTGCAGGTTTTTACCGCTTACATACACGCGTAACGCAGTAAGCTTCCGGCGATTGAGCAACGTTTTCGGGAATTCGTAGGCCAGGCTTACATCCTGGATCCGGACAAAATCACGGGTTGTATAGTAGCCGTATCCCAACGGGTTGGTATATACCAGGGATGGCCGCGTTGTTGATTTATTTTCAGGAGTCCACCAGCCAGCATCCAGCATGTTTACAGGGCGGTTCGGGTAGTTATTCACCGGATCCAGCAGGTAAAACGACTGCGCCCAGCCCTGCATGGCATTCAGAAAAACAGACAGGGACAGATTGCCGTACCGGAACGTGTTGTTCACCCCCCAGCGGTATTTCGGCTCCCGCTGACTGATTACTGTCCGGTCAGCGGCGTCCAGCTTAGTATCGCCGTTGAGGTCTTTAAACCGCAGAAAGCCCGGTTTATAACCCGCGGGAAGTTCGTCACCCTGTTGATAAACGCCGTCCAGGACGTAGTCGTAATTGATATTGATGGGTTGGCCGATAAACCAGCGGTTACCCAGATCGTCGTCTTCGCGCCCGTCGCCGTTTATATCCCGCCCATAAAGATGAATGATCCGGTTGCGGTTGGTTGAGAAATTCAGATTGGTCGTCCATTCAAATGCGCCTTTCCGGATAATGCCGGCATTGATTGTGGCTTCGAACCCTACGTTCTTTGTGGCCCCGAGATTGGTCAATACATTGGCAAACCCCGTCGGGCTGGGCAGTGACCGGTTCAGTAACAGATCGCGGGTATTCATGTCGTAGTATTCCAGTGTTCCGCCCAGGCGTCCCTTCAGAAGCTCAAAATCAACGGCTGCATTCTTCGAGACGGTTGTTTCCCAGCGCAGATCCGGATTGGCCATGGTAGCTGTGTAGACGGCGTTGACCGTTGCGCCCCCGTCACCGTATACATATTGGGTGGTGCCGGATGTGCTCAGCGACTGATACGGATTGATTGCCTGGTTACCGACCGATCCGAACGACAGCCGTAGTTTCAGCAGGCTGAAAACAGGCAGCTTTTTCATAAAGGCCTCGTCTGAGGCAATCCAGGCAAGGGCCGCCGACGGGAACGTACCGAATTTGTGGTCTGCCCCGAATACAGAGGTGCCGTCGCGCCTGGCGGTGACGGTGAGCAGATAGCGGTTCATAAACCGGTAGTTGAGCCGGGCCATCGACGAAATTCCGTCGACCTGCTGGGCGTTGGAAAAATTCTGCTGTACCTGTGCCAGGTTCAGGTTGTTCCAGCTGAGTACGTCGGTAAAGAAGTTGGCGGCATTGGCATTCGTTGATTCCCAGTACCGCCGGTTACGGCCATAGAGGAGTGTCAGGTCAAACTCATGATGATCAGCAATGCGGCGGGTATAAGTAACGATGTTTTCCAGTACACGGTCGTAGTCTTCACGATTGTATTTCGACGCACTCCCGAGGTTATTTATTCCGTTGCGCCTGTAAATGGGAGAGGAGGTATACCGGTGTTCCCAGCGGTAGTTCGGGGAGTAATTGATCCGGTAACTGAGTCCCTTCAGGAACGGTATATCCACAACGGCATAAAAATTGGCAAACAGATTGTGCTTTATTTCTTCATCCTTGTCCAGCATGGGATAGAAAACAGGGCTTCGCTGAATCTGGTCATCTACCGGATAGGGTACAGGGTCCGTTTTCGCGTCATCGAAATACAGTTTGCCGAACGGGCTCAATGTGTAGCCCTGACCGGTGTCCGATTCCTTGCCTGACAAATCACGCCGGGCATACTGTGAATTAACCCCGACGCGCAACCACTCCGTGATGTTATTTTCCAGATTTACCCTGAACGAGGTACGGTATGCGTTATCGTTGAAAATCAGCCCTTTCTCATACACCTGCGCGGTTGAGATAAAGTAAGACGTACGGCCAGAGCGGCCGCCGACACTGATATCATACGACTGTACTGACCCTTGCTGCGAAATTTCGTCCCAGGGATCAATCGTTTTTCCGTTTCTGTAGTTTTCGGCCTCTGTATTCTGCAGGTAGTTAGCCACCTGTGCCGGATCGGCTGTCTGGCCGCTTTGCCGGCGCACATCCAGTGTCTTCTCAATATAGCGTTCCGGACTGAGCAGCTTCATGCGGTGACTCCAGTCAGAAAAACCGGCATAGGCATTGAACCGGATAACCGGTTTTTCGCTCATCCCTTTTTTCGACGTAATCAGGACCACGCCGTTTGCGGCCCGTGAACCGTAAATAGCGGCAGAAGAGGCATCTTTCAGAATTTCCATCGTTTCGATGTCGTTCGGGTTAATGTCGGCCAGGTTACCGTTGTAGAATACGCCGTCAAGAATAATGAGCGGATCGTTGGAGGCCGTGATCGAGCGCGTACCTCTGACGAGGATGCTGCCACCCTGCCCCGGCCGGCCATTGTCGGTAAACTGGACACCGGCCACCCGCCCGCGCAGAGCCTGGGCTACATTGGTGTTGGGCAGGTTTTCAACCTGTTTCATGTCAAGTTTGGCAACCGCACCCGTAACATTCCGGCGGGATTGCGTCCCGTACCCGACGACCACTACTTCATCCAGCGCTTTGGTATCAGGCTTCAGAACGATGTTGATCAGGCTCTGATTACCGGCAGGTACCTCCTGTGAGAGAAACCCCACGTAGGAAAAAACGAGAACGGGGGCGGCAACCTCATCAGCGACCGACAGCC
>CBDFHU010000124.1:0-8226 GCA_965247375.1 Arsenicibacter sp. | reverse complement strand
CACACAGTCGATTCGCCGCTATAAGGAAACGATATCGTTACTTTATAGCGACGCGTTGCTGGTTCGCGGCCAAGCGTTGACGAACTGAGCTCTCCCTTGGGTCTACCCCGGGCCTACTAATGGTGTGCCGTTGAGCCAGCTCACCCTAAAAAATGAAGAAAAATGCGTTTGGGGCGCGAAAGAATAAGGTCGTCATGTTGAACATACCTTTCGATTTCCGCTATGCAGCCCTTGAGAAACAAACCATGAACACTCAAGGATCAGCCAAATGTTTCCCGATGACAGCACATTCGATTACGTCCGCTTCGACAGCGTGACGCCTGAGAAATTTCTGGACGGCGTGCGGACACAAGTTCGAGCGCGATTAACTGCCCTTGCACAGCGCCAGAACGTGACCGACGCAAAAGTAAGCGAAGCCATGGGAGCTTTGGAGGAGTTATTCGCTACACAGCGGAAAAAACTCACTGATACAGATCCCGCTACAAAACTTCCGACAATCGGCAACTGGTGGTTTGGTAAACGCCTTGATGAGCATTTTATCATTGTTCTTGGTGAAGTGACGGGACACCCGCTTTTGCGTGACGGTGCGATCAATACATCGCCTGTGTATTTCTGGGACCGCGAGCGAAATCTCATCGCCACACAGAACACGATATATCGTATGGGCACTCAACTCGATCTTGATCCCGTCGTAGATCCTTCACCGTAACTCGCTGTGACTGGGATAACGCAATGTGTATTCATCGGGAATCATTGTTCGTCTTTTTCGGTCCTGACAGCGAACCGCCCTCAGGTCGATATTGCCTAAAATGCGGACAGAACACTGAAGAACCACGCATGGTTCTGACCCCACAGCTTCATTCAGCTCTCGTAATCCTTTCGCGAACGATGACCGGAAAACCAACAGTCAATCAGCCTGATCTACTTACGGGCTCGCTTACCTGTGTGAACTAAAATGAACTTTATTTTCTTCGATACTGAAACGACCGGGCTGGACGTCACATCAGACCAGATACTGCAGATAGCAGCGATTAAGACCGATAAGGACTTGGTTGAAATCGATCGCCTTAACTTGCGGTGCCGGCTGCTGCCACATGTCGTGCCTTCACCCTATGCACTGTGGTTAACAGGGCGAAGTGCTGAGCAGCTTTTAGATCGATCCCTGCTGTCACACTACGAGATGATGGCCGAAGCGTTGCGGCAGTTTGAGGCTTGGGGGCCCACAATATTTGTTGGTTACAATTCATTGCAGTTCGATGAGGAAATTCTACGGCACAATCTCTATCAGAACCTGTTTGAGCCGAGCTTCACATCGCAGAAGGGCAATAGTCAGCTTGATGCGCTTCACATCATGCTGGCCGCTTCAAAATTTTGTCCCGGTGCGATCAATCTCGCTTTTAAAGACGATGGACGACCGACTTTCAAACTTGAGAGATTGGCGCCTGCTAATGGATTTGATCATCTCAGCGCCCACGATGCACTTTGTGATGTGGAAGCGACCCTGCACCTCTGCAGAAGGGTGAGGAACTGCGCTCCAGACTTTTGGGACAAAGTGAGCATGCCTCGAAGTCGTGACAACATAACCCGCACACTTGAGCCCGGCGCTGTGTACTCATACGTCGAGACACAATACGGTAAAGTGCGATCTGCTTTTGCGACCTTCATTGGCCTATCCTCTAGCCACCCCGACGTTGGGTACCTCTTTGACCTCGCTTTTGATCCCGCAGAGACCGAGCACGTGGATGATGATGCGCTTCATCAATACGTAAACCGGCGTCCGAGCCCAATTACCCCAATCTGGCTTAATACCCATCCATTGGTGTTTAGATGCACTGATCGTGAAGCCACGGAATCACTGAGTGTGATGCAGAACCTGAGTGCGAGGGCCAAGTGGTTGGGTGACGCCGAATGTTTGCGGGCCCGCATCCACGCTGCTGTGGAACAGGGGATTGAGTGGCAAGATAAGACGACAGACCTTCTGTTTGATAAGTCTGCACTCGCCGGCGACGATATTGCACTCATGAAGCGGTTTCACGAGGTAAGGTGGTCAGCACGGTCTGCTATCGTAGATCAGATTGCTGATGATCAACTGCGAGCCCTGGGGAAAGCAGCTTATTTATTCGATAACGGCAGATGCCGGAGCCGCCGCATCGCAAACCCAACACTTAACTGAACAACTGGACGCGTCATGGAAGGGGCGGCCGGTGAATTCAGCACTTGCCGAACTTCAGGAAATGAAACTCGCGATGCCACTGCTTTCGTCCTCATGGGCCGAAGAAATGGTTTCGCTCATTCAGGCCAAATTCGATCCACTCGGCGAGCACCGTTAACCTTTGAACCGAAGCAGGGAGACCTGTTCAATGTCACTTAGCGGTTTGGTAGGGGTGCGGAGTAAAGGCTTTCACAGCGTGATTTAGTCGCGCCTTAAGCCTGCCCGAAAAAGCAGCAACGCTGTTTTGATTTCTCATATCCAATCGACAGCACTTGGTATCAATTCTTTATATGAGTGGAATTGATTCAATGTTTATAGGCCTTCTCGAAACTTCAGTGATGAACAACACACTGCGCACCGTTCTCAGAGCGTTATAGGACTTTGATGATACTTTGGGAGTTTCATCTAACGTTTTGAGCGGCAGAACCAGCGTTGCTAAACGCTAGTTTGTGCACGGACCGATACTGGTCGAGCTTTTTTGCACAATAAGTGAACACCGAAAAACGCTAGTTTCTCCTTGAAAAACGCTACTTGCGGAAATTATCCACAAATCAGAACGCTAATTGCTGCCTGGTTCTGATTTCATTCAGCCTCAAAGTTGCTTTTTAATTTGAAGCATGTGGCCGAAATAACCACACCGAAATGCAAACGCATGGCGCTTAACCAACTTGAGCTGCAGTTGTGCGAGACTCGATCCGTAACAAAGGAACATCTTCGTTAGGCGGCTCGGCTCATCATCGTAGTCGGAAGCGCCAGACGAAAGACAAGCTCGCGGTTCAACGCGCTCGTTCCGTTTAATACGGTAGGGTTGGAACTCATGTCGGAATGTTAGCCACACTGCACCTATAGGCCGCCGTCCTGGCGCCTAGCCGCAATCACAAGAACACAGTTGGAAGCCACAGGCGCTCGCCTGCAGGGCTTGGAACGAGCAGCCGCAAAACCTGCGCTGATCGAACAGGTGGGCTTTGCCTGGCGTCAGCAACACCGCGCGCAAACTAATTTGTAAGTCATTGGAATCCCGAGATTCTTTTTTCGCGATTCTTGATCCGCTGCAATCTCAATGAACCCACATCCCGTCCAGAACTTAACTGGAGAGCAACATGACACTGCAACGAAAAAGATCACCACTACTGCGTCCCTCACATTCTGAGTGGTCGTATCGGCGTAATAACAAACGCCGCTATACGCCGGCCCTTGGTAAGGTCGGCGACAAAGTTCTCGATAGCCGATGGCAGCGAGATTATCCGCTTGAGCCGCGCTTTATGGATCGGCGCGAAGAAGGTGCCCGCGATCTTTTCAAGGTTTCGTGGCGCAGCACATACTATTGGAATAGCCGTAAGAACGGCCGGCAAATGCTTGGTGAATCTCACAATGAAGCCGCGTATGGCATGCTTCTTGATGCAGAGTTCGAGCCGTTAAGTTACCGCACTCAGCCTCTCGCGATTGAGCTGCCTCCTTCGAAATCAGGCGAGCCGCGGCACCACATACCGGACTTTGAAGTCATTCGAGACAACGAGCGATTTCTCGTTGAGGTCAAACACGATGATTACGTTGATAGCTGGCGCACGTCGGAGCGTGATCAGGCCGTTCAGGACTATTGTGTAGCTCATGGCTGTCACTATGCGATTGCCTCGACCTCTGAGATCTACATGGAGCCGCGTTTTACAAACGCGCGTCGTTTAGAGCAGTCATATTGGATTCTTATCGATGACGAATTGATTGCGAAGATCATCGACGTGGTGGCTGTTGGTGCCAAAACAGTTGGCGACATTCTTCAGCGACTGCCCAACGACAGGGTCGACATCAACATTATTTGCGGCCTGCACACACGCGGCCTCTTGAAGCTTGATTACTTAAATAGGTTCAACACGTCGTCAGGCGTGGTGCTGCCATGAATTCACTTGCCGAGATCCCACCTGAATTGACCATCGCTACTCCGCACATGGTGATTATTCATCAAGGTCAGAAGTACAGGTGCGTGGCTGCTGAGTTCTCCGAACTTGAGTTCCAAAATACTGTCAATGAGAACCGTCGATTAAAGTTCACCAGCAGTGAGTTCAATAGGCAGTTAGCTGCCGGTGCATTGGTGATCAAGAACCGTCGCTCTGACAAGAGCACCGAGTTCGGCATTGTTAGCATGCCTCAATCAATAGTGGACCTTGATCCTAAAGAACTCACCGAACATCAGCGGATTGAGAAGTACGTGATCGCATGTTTTGGAGCTGCCCAGCACCCGCCGTGTCATCCGAGCGAAAATTAAGAACGTCGCAAAGGAAGTAGGCGACCCCGCTCCACCAAGCCCTCAGAAAATCTTGCGCTGGCGAAAGGACTATCGCCTCAACGGAAACTGCGTCGCCAGCGCTTCAGGCCGCCGACGCTCTGGATGTCGCGTGTCATCCAAATCACAGATCGTATTCGAGCATACGTTTAAAGAAGGAAAGAAAATGATCGCGAACAAACGCAACCAGACGTTCCCGCTTGGAAAAAAGTCCATTCGGGCTGCCGTGAAAGCCATCAACTTGCAGCTGGAAACTCACGGCGAGAAGGTATCTGCGAAGTTCGTGAAAGGCATGCTTGAGGCGCTTTTCAATCAAAAGGACATCGAGCGTGCCAAAAATGGTCAGGCGGCGGCGCGTCAAAGGTTCTCCGCTCTGGCAGATGGCCAGTACGGTGATTTCACAAATCATCGCTGGCAGGCCGATCACACTATCGTCGACTTACGGGTTCAGATTGAGGCCGCTAAGCCCCCATTCAACAATCCGTTTTTCCTAACTATCCGCTTGAATCTCACTGTCATCATTGAGTCGCGGAGTGGGATTGTCGTTGGTTTTTACCTCGGCACCAGAGATCCGGGTCAGCACACGCTTCAGCAAGCTCTTGTTATGGCATTGCTGCCCAAGGACGAACTCTTCGCATCAATGGAGCTATCAGGCTCTCCACTGCCCATATACGGCAAATGCGAAGAACTCGCGGTAGATCAGGATCTTGGCGCCGCTGCGCAAGGCTTCGGTGCGGTGCTTGGCGCTCACGGCATAAAGATGACCCGCCTGGAACGCCGACGCCCTGATTTGAAAGGTACAGTCGAAAGCCTCTTCAACACAGCGAACCAGCAGGTTTTTCACACGCTCGACGGAGCTGCAGTGAGGCACCGGGATCGCAGCATTACGCTGGAACAAGAGCAGGCACTGCACACCATCCGGGGGATGAATCGTATTCTCGCGGCCTACTTCTTCACAATCTTACCATACGAAAAGATTGATCATACGAGCCGCACGCGTCTTGAAATTTGGAAGGACGGCCTGACCGGAGCAAATCTGAACCCAGTGGTGGATAGAGATTACCTACTGGCCAATCTGCTCCCCAAAGTAGCAATGTCGCCAATGATTGGGCGGCATGGTGTGACTTTGCATCACCGCAACTACGATAGCGAAGAGTTTGAAGCATACCGCATTGAGACAGGGTGCGACGGACACCGCTGCGCCGCACTGTATTATGTGCCCGATGACCTTTCGAGTGCGTACATTAAAATCACGCCAAGATCGCCTCTTATGCTCTTACGCTCGAAGTACATGGAGCAAGATGAGGGCCTGGATGTCGATGCTTACATTGAAACACGCCGTACGCTAACGGCTGCTGGCAAAGACAATTCCGATGCTGCGATATTTGCAGCTTTGGCCCAGTGCACTGAACTGATTACTGCTGACCTCAAGACCGGAAAAAATATCCGTCGCAAGAAGGCCAGTCGAATTTTGGGAGCCGGATCGCAGGACGTGGTGGGCCTGATGCGCATTCCGGAGCACCCCAGTAAAAAAGTACCTGGAACTCGTACCGCGGCGCACCGCGTGACACCCACACCGCACGCGAAAGATCTGAACGACGTCGATGAGAAAGACGTCGAACAGGCTTGCAATGCATTTGATCTCTAAGAACAGGAGTAACTGCTATGACTCAACCTCGCATCAAGACGTTCTGCGACCTCATTGCAACTCTTAACTTGTCCACGCCACAAGTCAGGGATGCTCTCAAGGATTTAGATGGACTTTACGCCGTGACTGTCGGCGGCCAGCGCGACAATGTCGCTTTGTTGACGGGCCCCACGCGCAGCGGCAAGTCGACACTCGTGCGAATGCTTCAGGCAAAGTATCCCGCATACAACGATCCCATCACGGGCGACCTTCAACAGCCAGTTGTTATCGTGGTGGTGCCAGAGAACTGCACCACCAAAGCGCTCGCGTATGCCGTGCTTGAAAAGCTGAAGGTTCCCTTTGTCAAAGCACCAGAACGTGAGCTTGTCACGATGATGAAGTTTCACATGCGCAAGCAGGGGGTCCAGATTCTAGTGCTAGACGAACTGCAGCACATGATTGATAGCCGCGCAAATAAGCAGCGGTTCGCCCAAGGCACAACTGATTGGATCAAAGTTCTTACGACGGAAGGGGTGTGCTCAGTTTTGGGCGTCGGAGTGGAAAGCACTCAAATTCTTGTAACAATGAATCCGCAGTTTGGCTCACGCCTGCATCCGAACATCGAGTTGGTACCATTGGATATGGCCGACAAGGCCGACCGTAGCCTTTTTCTTGCGATGCTCGCGCGGATTCAAGATGCCTTCAAAGATGTCTTGGAATTCAAACTGACGAGTGGCGATTTGCCTCATCGACTCATGATCGCATCGCGTGGGTGTATCGGCTCTTTGATCAAAGTGATTCGAGACGCCGGTACCATTGCCATCATGGCGGAAGAGGAAGCAGTTACCATCGAGCATATCGATCGTGGGTGGCGAAAGTCCCAGCTGCGCAAATCCGCTTTGTTAAAGCTTTTCGATGGAACCCTCCCTCTCGAGCATTTCATGAGCAAGACCCGAGTGTAATGTCATGCTTGCAATTACACGCCCACCGGTTCCGACGCCCTACTCGGTGTCGATTTACCCAAATGAGTCTCTCATCAGCCTCTTAGCGCGTACTTCAGCTGACCTTGGCTTCACGAGCACAACCACTCTGTTGGGTGTGCTGAAGCTAACTGAAAGGCAAGTCTTGGAGGGAGATATCGATACAAGAAAATTGGCCGAGTTTCTGCGCGTACCGCCAGAGAAACTCGGACCGGCCGTGAAGATGATTGACCCTGAAGAGGGTGTTTGGCGCTTCAATACTCTGCAAGTTCCCGAGACGTACATTGACCGTCAATACATGCGCGTATGCCCAGTGTGCATTGGCGCTTCGAAGTCACATTTGCAGCATTGGTCGTTAAGACCTTTTCCGATCTGTGTTGACCATAAGGTGCGTTTGCTATCGCGCTGTTCGCAGTGCGATAAAGCCTATCGCTGGTCGCAGATCCCGCGATTTTCCTGTGAATGCGGACTTAACGTTACGCAGGCGACTTGTAAGCCGCGACTGAGATTGAGCATCAGGTCGCAAGCTATTTTATCAACCAAATGGTCGGGCGTGGCCGCATTCCAGAAAAGCTTCCGACCTTCTTCGTTGACGCAGACGCGGCGGAACTGTTCAGAATTGCACTTTGCCTCGGCTCCATCGATATCGAGTGGTCTCGCGTCAAAATCCGCGAGCGCCCCACTATGGGCTCGTCTCAGTATCTCGAGATGGCCGCCTTAGGCGTCCAACGGATCGAGAACTGGGATGAGTTGTTCGTGAAGAAGCTCGTCGAATCAGTTGCACGTTGGGGCGATCAGACGACGGCACATGGCACGACGGAAAAGCTATGGCGTCACGTGACTGCGGCCAAGAGCTCGGCATTAACAAGTGCGGTCGGAGATGTTCTTGTCAAAAGCCTAGATGAAAATTTTTATCACGCTGTAGCGAAAAGCATCGAACTCCGCGGAGCCTCGATAAAGTCCCTGTCTGTTACTGATAAAGAGGCACGGGAAATACTCAACTTGTCGGAAGACGATCTCAAGAACCTGAAGAAAGGTGGGCTTTGGGCAGGAATGCGGACCCTCGGTCGTTATGGAAAGTCCGATATCTATTTTCGTTCAGATATTGAGGCCTTGAAGGAGAGTTGGG
>CBDFHU010000123.1:0-8205 GCA_965247375.1 Arsenicibacter sp. | reverse complement strand
GAACTAAATGATTCTCAAAAATCCCCAATGTGACGCATCAGCGTAACAAATGAATTTTTACAGCGCTAAACTTTTTACCAATGCTGCGCTGCGTTTTTAGTGCTGCGCTGCAAGATCAAACAGCACGATCAGATATCGCTGAACCGATCAGAAGCGGCTTGAAACTGCCTCACCAAATCGTCTTCGTCACATTGCATCATCAGCACTGGAAAATCAGGAGAAGCACCACAGGACATAGGAACTGCGTTTGTCGCATAAGACCCGTCGCGCCATGATTTGCGACAACACCACGCCCACATATCAGCCGCCTGTAACGGAACAGCCTTCGCATCATCTTCAAAGATCGGCTTATGGCCCATCATAGTGCGTTGATGCGGCGAGGCCATTCGCTCATACACATCCCAGGCCGCGATGATGTGCGGCTCAACCGCCATCTTATCGAAAATAAAATCGACCGGCCCCAGTTGGTGCGCAGCCTGATATCGCCCAACCTGGGACATGAGGCTGCGCAGGGCTACATAATACGGCTTCGCAAGATTGCCACCGATCATGGGAAACTGCTGGGCAATGCGTTTGAACAGTTGAAGCGGCAACGCCAACGAAACCCCAAGCTGGGCGTAGCGCTTTATAATTTCAGAGTGGCGCTTAATATGAGCCTGAATCTGTGGATCGCGTTTCGCCATAGCCACGGCATCGCGCATTTTAAAAACACCGTTTTTCCAACCAGCCGCCACACAGCATTCACGCCATTCGCCAGAAAAGATCTGCCACTGCGAAGACGACGCCACAAAGCCCGCGATAATCAGAACCTCGTGGGCTTGGATGCTGTCATCAATGAAGGCTTGGAGCATGGGTAAGAAGGTCCTCGGGAACGGTCGTGGCTATATACAACAGCCATAACAGCCCGTCCATTACTATCCATAATATACATTATGCGACAATTAGATAGGCTAAGATATTGGCTCATAAGGACAATTGCCGTCTTAGCTGAACTGTCACGCCCAGATGGTTCGCAACTTAACCGCTTATCAACCTACAATATGCAACTGAGGGCCTTGTCATGTTCAAGCCGCCCGCTCCGTACCGTTCAGCCGCCCCCGAAGCCAGTAGCCTTAGCCATCTCGACGCCGAAACGCTTCACCGGATGGCCGACTACTTTGAAGCCACAGCCGCGTCGATCCGCGCTTGGGCTGCCACAGCAAAGGCGCGCCAGCGTCAGAGCCTTCTCGGTCGTACGGCCAAACACGAACGCCGTCAGTGGCTACTAGCGATCGCTGCCGAAATATCGGCTGGCCGAATTGACCCGCCGACGGCAGCACAGATCCACGGCCTTACGCTTCAGGAGATTGAAACGGCAATGTTGCTGTATCGGCGGCAGGCCCGGCCGCGATTGGCTCGGAAGCAGCGTTCTCGTCGCCCAGCTCCATAAGCCGATCAGCTTCACAAATTGGATAAACGCCGCCATGGCCGTGTTCCCGTGGAGGCATTTTTTTGATGAGAACAAAGCCCGACATCTGAAGGTGCCTAATCACTTGATCAGCAAAGCGATTCACGGCATTGCGCTTTAGATCAGGGTCGCGGCGCATGCCTTTGCCCTTAAGCTGCGGCAAATCACCAATGTGAAGATGCAGCGCCATCCAAATGGCATCATGCAAGTCTTTGCCTTGAACCAACTTGTATTCACCGAAATTCAGCATGTGAGCCTCCATATTAAGGGGCTCACCAATTGGCACGCGTTCAGCCTAGCCGGAATAGCCTCATTGCAGTTTTCCACGAATCAGAACAATGATGTTTGATGCTGTTTTGGCCGCAATTTTGCTAAAGAACACGTTATCAAAGGACCCCCCTGTCAATGAGGAAATCGCTCTGGAGCCGCGCCATCTCCTTCGGCACAGAATTACTGGTGAAAAATGCCGTAAAGATTTTCACCGTAATTATCGGCTTAATCACCGCGTACGCTGCAGGCTTAGTGGAGGTACTTAAGTATTTTAGCCCGTTATCGTGGGTACTCGGTGGCTTAATCGGGATGTGTTTGTCTTCATTGACTTACGCCCTGGTGGGTTATGCGCGTATTCGTCATCAGTTGGCCGATATTCGAGAAAGGATCGCAATTTCCGATTTTATAAACCCGCACGACCAGACATTTGAAAGCAGGCGCATTCGTGTCACAGATTTATTACGCCCGACTATTAGTGCAATTGAAAACAAAACCTTCGTTAATTGCGATATTATCGGCCCGGCAAACATCGTCGTGCGCCATTGTACTTTGCGCGGCAGCAGCGGTAACTTACTTGACGCGTTCGTCGCATCAGGCGCGATGCCACTCAATGCGACCGTCTTTCTAAATTGTACATTCACAAACTGCAGTTTTTACATGGTCACCTTTGTGATTCCGGTACAGTTCATCGACGACTTCGCGCGTCATGAGTTCAGGGGCCTGAACTGGCTCACAGCATTGCCGCAGCCAACGGCATCTTCAACGGCAGTCGCCCCACAACAAAATGCATAGTAAAGGGGCTCCGCCCCTCACCTGTTCAAGGGCTTCGCAAGTGTTTTGTGGGCATCGCTAACCTTCGGCCTCCGGCCTGCCAGGAAGCGCATGCAAGGACAAAAAACACCCTTGATCAGGCACACCCCGCGTTCGCCACGGGGCAACGGTTGATGCATTGCATCAACCGATACAAAATCACTAAATATTGTTGATGTTGGTGGATAACTCACTTCTACAGTTGCTCTTCACTCAAACTCGCGCATATCGTTTATTTGGAGTCGACCCCTAGGAACGATTGCAATGACCTCATATCTGCTGACCTATGATTTGCGTCAAGAGGCTGACAGTCACGACTACGGCCCGTTAATAGATGAGCTTGAGAGCCTCGGCGCTCAAAAAACTCTTTACTCAGTGTGGTTAATCGCCGTGGACAACACCGCCAAAGAACTGCACGACCATTTCCAAAAATACCTAGACAGCAATGATCGGCTTTTCGTTTTGGAACTCACTAAGAACCATTACTATTCGGGCGTAATAAGCGGCACAACGAAATGGATTAAAGACAATCCTCCATATCGGTAGTTCGCAAAGATACCGACCTAGAATCGATTTTAATTTGCGATATGTCCAATCGACATCATCGGCTTTACTGATTGTGCAGCCTTAAGCTTGCCAGCAAGATTTTCATCAATAGCAACGCCCAGTGTAGCTGGCTCATCGCAGCTTAAACGGTAATTACCAGCATCGCCTTTTAACCAGGCCATACACTTATCGACGGCCATAACCGTGAAGCCATACATTTCGAGATCGTTCGATTTAACAGTACGGATTGCTGTGGCGCCACGGTCGAGCACATCCAAATAATACGTTGGCCGTGCATCGAGGCTGAGATAGCCAGAAATCTTCACCTTTGCCCCATCAAGCGGATGTTGCTTTGGGCGTGCCTCTTTCAAACGTTGAAGCGCATATTGCGCATTAAGCAATTGAATTTGGCTATGTGCATCTGAAACCTGTTTTGCCACGGCAAGGTTGGGCACGATCTGCGCAGATTGTTGCCCGCCGCCGATGCTACTTAGCGCTGATCCACCCTGCCCTTGGCCGCTTTGAATTGACGCTAATTCGGATTCCGCTTTCGCCAGTTCAATTTGCTCCCGGAGTTCTCGCAATCTCACCGACGTGGTGGGCTCAGCCGGTTTTGCACCCGACGACGGAGCGTCAGACGACTGGGTTGCTGCGTTCGATTGCGGCGCACCAGCTTGAGCGCGAGCTTTATCACTAGCTTTAGAAGGACCAGAGCCGGGGACATGCAGACCACCATTCCATGCGAGCCAACCAAGACCGAGCACAGCGCCCGTTAACGCGAACCACAGAAACCATGAATTCAAAAGATTCGGCGTGCGAGGCAGCGATTCAAGGACACCAAGAACCGTCGAGTTATAAAGCGCGTACCATTCTTTGTTGTATCGACGAATGGAAGGCGCACCCGAAGGCTTTGTCGACTGGCCGACATACGTCGTCTTTAACGTGGAACGCTGCAATCCAAGCGCAGAGGCCTTGGTGTATCGAAAACGCACATCTACGCGCGCACGAATTGATGCCGGTATCTGATCGAACTTTTGCGTGACTAAAACAAGCTCGACCCCATGGTGACGATGGCGTGCGACAAAGTTAGCAACAGCATGATCAGCTTTGTTGACGTATCCCGGCACTTGCAAAACTTCGTGACACTCGTCAACAACGTACATGGGGCCGCGCCCTGCCCCTTCCGATGATTTGTCGCGCCAATCTTTGTGCTGTTCCCAATGCTCAACCTTGGAGAACGGTTTGATGGGTTGAGCGTTTTCATCGTCCCAACCTTCCTCAAGAATGGTGACAAAGGGCCGCGTATCAAAGCCGCACGCGTTATCAAGCGCCTGTTGGTTTAGAGGAATATTTGTCACCACCATTCGGCGCGACTTAACAGCCGGCAGAATGAATTCACCAACCGCATGCAACGATTTACCGCCACCCGGAGGCCCTTCAACAACGGTGCAGGGCATTACTCACCTGTGCGGAAAGAGCCAACAAACGGCAGCATGCCCAAAGCCCACTTAGCGCTATACGCCGCTACAATCATGCTAATGCAATGATCCAGGCCAAGACGTGCGAACACAAGCGGAACGATTGGTGGAAGGTTGGCAAGGATTTGATCAAACGTAGGCAGGTCCAGCCCCAAACGGTTGATCGCGTTAACGCCGAGGCCCAGCAGATCAACGATCACGCCCATGATTGAATCTTTGAACACAAACGCGAGCCAATAGAACAACCCGGTCGTGATCAGTGGCAAAAGCCAAACCGCAAAGGCGATAAGGGCAACAATAACTAATGGCATCACCCTCTCCCAAACATAATGCCGTACACTGAAAACAGCGTACTCAGCAGCAGCATGTATTTAGCAAAGTCCCAGAAGAGGCACGGCGGTGAGAAGTCGACCTGCCAATGAAATACCGGCACTGTGAATTGAAGCGATAAGCACTGCGGCACTTCCGTTGGAAGCGTCGGCATAATGCCGTTCATCCAAGTTGGCACTTGGCCGTTTTGTACTTGTGCGTTTGCATCTTCAAACGCCTGCCCTAAACCGTTTGGAAATTGCTGCGTGTAGCAAGGATTGCCCTCGCCGCCGCAGGCTGTCGGGTAGACACCCTCCCCAGGTTCGCCAGGTTCTTCACCGTCACCCAGGTTTGCGACGGCAGCAGCAACATCGGCCACTGATTCACCGAGCCCCTCGGCCAGCGCTTTAATCTGCTCGGCCAACGTCTTAGTTTCTGACAATGTTTCGCTCTCCGCGTCCTGTTGTGCTGCAATGTGGTCGACTGTGTTATCGACCACTTCCACCTTGCCTTCGATGCGCGCTAACCCCTCATCACCATTCGGACCAGGTGGTGTGTACTCTTCATCCACCTCCGAACATGGACCAAGGAAAACGGCTTTTTCGAGCGCGCCATTCACCATGAAAACAATACGCTTCGTGCCAGCGATGCACATCGTATGAACAGCGCTAAGCTGAACCGCTTCATCACCTTCCGCGATTTCTTTTAGTTCGCCCGCAGCAGCTGCATTATCGACACCAATGAGCGCCTTTGCCTGTTCGCCAGCATAGTAGCCAGCCGCGCCGGTTTCTTCCTCGTAGGCATCTTGAGCGATGAGTGTCACAGGGATTGTTTCGTCGTACTCCCACCAATTGGCGCATACTTGGCCGGTATATTCCGCACCTTGATAGTAGCCGCCGCCAGCATCCTTATCGTCACCGATACATTGCCAGTGATGAGACACACTGCAAACCGTTCATCGTCGGACGCACTTCAAGATCAGTTTGCTTAAGCTTACGATTTGAAAGAACGATGTTTGTGGCCTTTAAGCCCACGGGGCACTGCGCTTGGCATGATGCCGTATTGTAGTGAAAAAAATCTGTGCCCCCGCACTCTTCGCGGCATTGGTTGATTGCCGCATCCCAAACCTCGCCTTCATCACACTGTGGCAAGTCGCATTTGCCCTCACTCAAAACCTTCGGCGGTTCGCATGTCTGACACGCATGTGTCGACACCGGATTGCTTGAATTAGCTGACCATTGCCGTGTTCCAGCACGTATTCCCTGTATAACTACCGCTACTTCCGAGCGCATTGAAGCTATAGACGCCCCCTGTCACGCCACCAGTTCCAAACTTAATCGTCCAGGAGTTGCTTGCTGCACTGCGCGCACTCACCTCACACGTATAACTTGGACTATTCCAAGCAGGTATAGGATTGGCGGCGCGATATGCGGAGCAAAGATCGAGCGGCGTACACGTCGGAGATGTGCAATTAATGCTCGCCTGACCTTGGGCGACGTAACCTGCTGCGTGGGCCTTACCCATAATTGCAAAGCACAACAAAATTGCAAGCAGTGCGCCTGCAGTCCATGCGATAGCATCTTCAACAGGTGTTGGATTTTTCATAGCTACCTCGACGCCAAATACCAACCGAGCGCCAGCGCGCATGCGGCGCACGCCCCGAGAAGGACGTACGCCGCAAACGTCAATGCTAGGAGTGCCCCAGCGAGCATGACTTAGTGCGATGCTGTTTTGGTTTTGCGCGTCGCAAACACGAACGCGGCACCCAACAGAATGATCGCAAACAAACCGCCGTAGAAGAGGATAACATCCCCCTTCATGGCATCGACGCCAACTTCGCTCAGCATCGGGCCCATGTGCGAAGTGTAGGTAGGTTCAGCGGCTTTCGCAGGCAACGAAGCCAGAACGCCTACAACGCCGAGCGCTGCGACTGCCAATCGCTGGCCCGCCGATTTCACGCTAGATACTTTCTCACGCAACCAAGCTTTTGCTTTATTAAACATAACAGACCCCTTTCAGTTTTCCGCAGTGGTTCTCACACCTTTCTGCGCAGCCCCGATGCCCAGGCCGATGACAAAAAACGTCGTGACAGCACCGAAGCCGAAAACCATTGAATCTCTAATGGCATCCGACGTCACGCCGACCTGTTCGAGAGACGCAATGCCCTCGACAGCGTTCACCCACTGCGCGCAAGTGTCGCCAGGACCAACCTCCGCGCAGAAATACATTCCTGATGTTTGTGCATGCGCATCACGCGCAGCAAAAAAGGCTCCGGCTGCAATCGCCAAAAACAACGCAACTGTGCGAAGCAGCCGGAACATCTTAGGCAACCTTCTTTGCGAGATGCAGCGTGCGGCCTACGGCCAAGCTGTCGAAGTCGCCAACGGTTGCAGTCTTGTCCCAATCAACTTCGTACTTTCCGATGGCGTAGCCGTCGGCCACTTCATCGGGAACAGCAAACTTGATTTTGCGAGGGTACTTTTCGGTTGTGGTGTGCAGATAGCCTTCTTGCTCACGCATTGACCACGGCTTGTTGGTCTTTTTGCTGATGCCTTCGCGCTTCTGAACAGTACCGGTTACTTCAACGTGCATTGTAGTTCTCCTGTTATGCCGTGGCTCATTTCGGCAGGGCTATACGTCTGTGCTTCTCAACGAGGCGAGCCAGTTTCTCCCCGTGATTTCTGTCTTGCAGCGCGATAGCCACTACATCGCGTGCAACGTCTCGGATTAAGTCTTCGTAGTTTCGACGGTCGTGTGGATTGAGCGCTTTCAACATCACTGCGATGGAGCGCACTAAACCGGCTGTTGTTTTCTTTTGACGTTCAGGCGCGACCTCAGTGTCGCGTTGAAGGCGAAGGCCAATCGGTTTCGGCATGATCGAACCGGCCACAGCAATCAGGACCAAGCGCCAAAGCCAATGCAGCGGCCAGCGCGCACGATTGCTGTCGCCAGTTGGTTCACACAGGCGGCGTGTATTCAGCGCGTCACTGAGCAGCATCGCTGCGTTTTCGTGGAAGTCGTCCCAGGTGAAGCAGCCGCGATCTTTGAGCCAATCGCCGACAAGGCGGGTTTCAACGCGCCAGATGTCGTCGAAAGATGTGATGGCTACGCCACTGCGTTCCCACAGTTCACGGAACCAGCTTTTGCCTGAGGCTTCGCGTATCTCCCTGCCCTTGTCGTAGATTTGGACTTGGACCGACGATTTTGAGCCTACAGAGATAGTTTCGCTGCGGGTGTCGACATTGACCGGAAAACGCTTAACTCCGCCGTGGCAGACGAAATTTGCGTCAAAGCCGGGCACCATTTCGCCGGTCAGGTACTCGCCTCCGCAAATCCACAGCGACG
>CBDFHU010000122.1:0-10308 GCA_965247375.1 Arsenicibacter sp. | reverse complement strand
ATATCCCTAGTATAGTGTCGGCGGAAGAAGGAGACGTCATGACAACGTGACATGAAAGACGTTTGCTGCTTTTTGCTTTTGCGGCGTGGATAATAATGCTTGGGAGGATTGGCCACGCAGCATACTGCTGCTGCTGCTACTGGTAGTGTCTTTCTCTGCTGCTTCAACTTCTGCTTCTGCTACTGCTTCTGCTGCTTCCGATGAGGGACGTACATCTGGTGTCATCATTGAATTTGGATTTCGATTTGGATTTCGATTTGGGTTGAATTAGTGTAATATTTGCTGCTGGAACTGCGCAAGTTTTCTTATGACTCCTCGGGAAAGAACCAGCACGAAAGGTTCCTGAACGTTTTGTTTGTTTGTTTGTTTGTTTTCGTCCACGCGATTTCAACAACAACAACTTATGATTATGATTCTGATTACGACTGAGAGTAATAGTATAATCAAGTGAGTGAGTGAGTGAGTTTGTGAGTGGACCAAGAAGCACCGTACTCGTAATAGTTTATAGTTTGCTGATGTCTGTAGCTGAAGCGGCCGACGCGGTCGAGATTTTGACACTTGACACACTACTTGACATCACTCCGAGTTTGCAACTATCTGCTTTTCAGCAGGCTCTTTCCAATCCACAAGAACAGCAACAGCAACAGCAACAACAACAACAGCAGCAGCAGCAGCAACATACCCTTTTGAACAAGAGGAATCGAAAGGGCCATCCGATATACCGGTATATGCGAGCCCTCTCTCCACAACCAACCAACTATCCAACTAACCAACTAATATATAAAAGAGCAGCAGAAAATAATACACACACACACTAAAAATATTTCAATGGAGAGAAAATAATCATCATCGTGTTTGAGCGCATCGCGGCTTCATTTTCGCTCGCCTCCTCATCGCATCGCATCGCATCGCATCGCATCGTCGTGTCAAATTATTATTTTTTCGCAGTTTGTTTGTAGACGGCGGCTGGTGCGGTGCATGAGACGCAGTCCCCCATGACGCCAAATTCTCTGTCCAAGAGAGAGAGCGCGATGATAGACCTCGTGTAATACTGCTGCTACGGTACCGGTAATCTACAGTACCAGTACTGAACCGGTACCTGGTACTCGTACTGTACCGCCGGCCAGCCTTTTCATATCTCATATCATCATTCACGAATATGTTCATAGATGAATCGTGATTGGATTGATTCGATTAGACAGTAGACAGACGACGACTCCTCGTACTCCGGTCGGTAGTATGTAGACTCGGTAGTAGAGTAGTATAAGAGAGGATGATTTCTTAGTACTACTACTAGCTACTGGGGCTTATTTTCGTCTCCGTGCCGAAGAGCCCCGTCGTTCTTCTTCTTCTTCTCATCCTCGTTTGTCGACATGACGAGGAGATGTAATAGGCTTGCGGATCCTTGATCGTCGTTTTGTACGACGATCATCTTTGCTATAGTCGAGATGCTTTCAAATATTTTCTTTGTTTGGAAAGAAATGAACTGAATACTGAGTATAATGTAGCATTCTTTGAATGGTGTTTTTGTTGTCACAAAGACCCTTGTCGACCCATCCCTGGAGACAAGAACAAGACTTTATGAGCATGAGATGTTTGTGATACCTCTGCCGACCGAGAGTGACTTACTCGCACACCGCGATCTCTTCGGATCTACTGTTGGAGGCCCGATTTTTGGATGGAACAGACGATGGACGTGCGGAAAAGCATACTATTTGCTTCTCTAGCATCAACCTCCTTGTTCAGGCATTTGTCGTTGCAGATCTCTTCGATTTTCAAGTCATGGCGTGCACTGACTCAAGTCACAATTGTGACTCAGGTGGGGGAAAGCTATTCTCGTTTCGGTTACGTCACTATGGCACAAGTTCACCAGACACGTAACGAATACAGGCGAACCTTCGTGCCTGTGATTTTCGCACGTATTATTGAAGAGACCGAAGCGACGACAATAATTGTTTCTTTGTTGCCTCATATTTGCTGTCCGAAAGCTCTTCAACGTGAACGTTGATGTCAAGAACGGCTTGATCTCCGATCATTCCGCGGCCTTTACTAATGCTTTCAAGAAGCTTTTTCCCGGACGCCCAATAGGTCAGTGTTTTTCCCCACTTTGCTAGGAAAGTAAAGGACCAGAGCGGACGCCGGAAAAACGGCTCACCCGGATATCTCAAGTACGTGGTAAAGCGTGGTTTTCTCCGCCTTTTCATGAAACTCCGCACTTTTCTCCTCCATTTCCGCCGCTTCCTTTTCCATCTGGAGGATGGATTGGTGGACAGAGGGAGGAATGGAGACGTTGCGACGGTAGTTCGACATGGTGGTAAAGCGCAAAGGAAGCAAACGAAAGCAAAAGGATGGAAGGATCGATTTTGACCATCGATCGCGGTCGCTCGGTTGCAAAATTGGGTGAGATTGTCACGAAATTGGGCGATCGGCTCGCTCGTTTTCCGGCAAGAAATCGACCCTATGAACGTATTGGGTAGTGAAGACGATATAAAAAAATTTAATTACTGAACAGGAATTTATCTGGCGAAGTCATCTAAGTAATTGCATGTACAATTGAATATCATTGAATAATATACACACATTTTCCTGTGACACGAGCGAGGGGCTGTGGTTCAATCCGTTGAGACACAAATATAATATTAGGCTAGTTATATGTATATAAAAAGTTTGTTAATTAATTATACACGTCTGATTTAAAATCGTGCGACTCCGTATTTACGCTCGCTCCGCTCGCAGAGCGGAAAAAAAGACATTTGAAAAGGCCCTAAAGGGAGCGATGGTCAGACGTTAGACGTTAGATTAGCGGAGATAAAAGTTGGATTAGCGTGAAAGTGGCGCGGTGCACCGTGTTGTGCGTTAAAAGTTAGATATGCTTATGAGGCATGCTGGCTGGAGGCCGGCAGGCTGCTGGAGTAGCCGGCCGGCCGACCAGTCTGATCCCAGGGCTTCAACTACGATACTATGAGTACTACAGGTATGTTCCACGATTCTTCTTCGCGACGACACACAGCGAAAACGAAACTTTCCGTATCTTTTCATTGATATTCATTTTATTATAGGAATTATTGGAGCTGGAGCTGGAGTAGTAGTCGAGCCTGCTGGGCAGCTGGTGGATCCAAAGAGTAGAGTAGATTCTGTCCCAAAATCTCCTTGGCCGGTTCCAATCAAACCACCGCCAAAAGGAGCATTGTAGGAAGTTGGCCCCACCACCCCACGAATCGTAGACTGTTAACGAGTATGAGGAAGCGGCTGGTAGATTTCCTCTTGCGACGATAGTCGTATTTTGAGAGGCAGTGGAAAAAGGTCCACCAGAGAGTGCAACAGCTCCACCCATGCAAAGGTCCTTCACCTTCCATGTGATTTCGTCAGGATACCTGTCGAGTTGAAGTTGCAAGACAAACTCGAGGGACTAGACGGGTACGGGTACGGGTATTTCGGGCGTTGGTGGCGGGGCCGGGCTTGGAGTCGGAGCGGGTGTCGGCTCGAGCGTGGGATTGGACGTTGGTGGCGGGGTCGGGCTTGGAGTCGGAGCGGGTGTCGGTTCGAGCGTTGGTGGCGGGGTCGGGGCAGGTGTTGGCTGGGCAGTTGGAGCCGGCGTTGGGGGTGTTGGAGGAGGAGCCGTTGTGGGCTTGGCAGTGGGTGCCCGTGTAGGAGCCCGTGTAGGAAACCGGCGTAGGAGATCGGGTCGGAGCCCGTGTAGGAACCGGAGTAGGAGCCCGGGTAGGAACCGGAGTAGGAGCCCGGGTCGGAGCCCGTGTAGGAACCGGAGTGGTCGGAACCGGAGCCCGTGTAGGAACCGGAGTAGGAGCCCGGGTCGGAGCCCGTGTAGGAACCGGAGTAGGAGCCCGTGTAGGAACCGGAGTAGGAGCCCGGGTAGGAGCCCGTGTAGGAACCGGAGTAGGAGCCCGGGTAGGAGCCCGGGTAGGAACCGGAGTAGGAGCCCGGGTAGGAACCGGAGTAGGAGCCTGGGTCGGAGCTCGTGTAGGAACCGGAGTAGGGAGCCCGGGGTCGGAGCCCGTGTCGGCACCGGCGTAGGAGCCCTTGTAGGAGCCGGTGTGGGAGCCGGTGTAGGAGCCCGTGTAGGCACAGGGGTAGGAGCACGTGTAGGAGCCCGTGTAGGCACCGGCGTAGGAGCCCGTGTAGGAGCTGGTGTAGGACCCAGCCTAGGACCCGCCGCTCCACAAATTCCTCCGAATTCGAAGTTGGCCTCCTTTCCAAAATTATTCTCGCCGGATCCGACGATGGCGCCATTGTACTTAGCGGAGAAGGAGGTCGGCCCATTGCAGCAGGAGAGACCATCGCCAAATGAGTCCAGAAAGCGTAAACGGTAGCGACCGTACGGGAGATTGCGTGTCTCCTTATAAGTCGTGTATTGGTTTGCGTACTGACCACCGGAATGTACAACGTTCTCCCCGGCGCAGAGGTCTTGAACCTGCCAGGTTGTTTCACCGGGCCAGCTGTCAGTTTTGAAATCAAGAACAAAACTGTTATTGGCAGGACAGCTCGAGGTATCAAAGACGCAAACGCCGTTTTTGAACTGACGCTACAGCGCACGTCACTCCGTTATTACAAGCACAAGAGGAACCCGGCTTGCAGTCGCCCAAGTAGATATCCACCTCGGCGACAGGCGGACTTGAAGATGTCGAGATGGACTTGACGTCAATGGAGAGCGTCTTGCCGTTCTGGAAGTTGGCAAACGTGTAGGTACCAACCGAGTTGAGCTTCCCAACTAGATTCGATATCCCGGTCCCCGTTTGGGTGTGGACAGTCACTTCGTTCTGAGACTCCTTTGTGCCACTATTGATTCCGGTGGCCAGGTTGAAGCCAACAAAGATTGCATCCGCCACCGTGGGCGATGTCACACGAATGTTGACATACTTCCCTGCCGTGTAGGCAGATCGATAGTCGGTGAGTCCAATCAGTTGGACCCTTAAACGCTCCGTAAATCCCGATATCCAAGGAGATGCGTTTGTCTTTATACCATCCAAGCTGCCAAGACTTGGCTGGGTTGAAGCACCTGATGGTCGTGTCCTCCCAGTATCCATATCCCATCGAGCCTGTCTCATCGCCGTACCCATCGCCTCCATCCGACGAGTGATCTAGGTTCAAGTTGTGACCGATTTCATGGACCTGAATGGACGGATAGTTGCACCATTCATTGTTGTAAACCGAAATGTAATGATCCATATAGGCTTGGATAGTCGAAAGAGGTAAGTGCGAGAAGAAATACTGCGTTAGAAGAAAAGAAAGAGACGCACTGCTGCGGACAAACACCAAGCAACTCGGCCAACAACTTACCCCAACCAATAAAGCTACTATCCGAAGTACCTGCGGGAAGAATTATCATCACATGATCGAATTGGCCCGCAAGGGTACCAAATTTAGTTTCGAGAGCAGCAACGACATCATTTGTTACGGTGCTGCTGTCCCGACCACCCACATTTGTTTCGATGCTCACTTCGTACATGCCGTTGACGATGCTCGGTCCTGTAGCCGGTTCCATGCGCGTATCTCCAAAAGAGCAGCTACCAAAATGTTTCCTTGAGGTTCGAAATGTCGCCATTCGTGCCAAAGATATAGTTGGAGATCTCACTGGCAGATGATGTAGGAGCGGCGTCGGCTGCAGTGACTCGGACCGCCAGAACCTTGCGTGTACCCAGCGCCGACGACAGTCGGCGGACCACGACTCCGCTCTCTTCCTTCTCCTTCTTGTCCTTGTTCTTGTCTTTATCAGCCGGTCCTCGCTTCTCGATGTGTCCAAACTCTAGGTTGGCTCCTTTCGGTACTTTCAACTTTCCGTTGACGACCGAGCCTCCACCAACCATCAATGTGGTAGTGCCACTGTCGACATGCTTGAGAGCTTGCTCGTCCAATCCTTCCAAGTCGACGAATCTCTTACCGGCATTGGCCACGTCGGACGAGTCCTGAAGCTCGCACTCCCACTTCTCCAAGTGATCGCCATTTGCCAACTGTTTGACCATCTTGACGAGAATGCACTCCTTGTTTTGAGCCAAATGACGGCGGACTTCCCCGGTCTAGTAGTAGTATGAAGAGGAGCGGGCGTTATCATGTTAGAAGACGAATCATCATATCGGAAGCAAGCATTTAGTTAGTTTGAAAGTACATTGTGCGTGCTTACCGCATGGCTCTGCTTTCCCGCCACTGCCGTCGAATAAGACAGCAGAAGGGACGAGAGAAGAAGCAAGGTATTAGTAGTTTTAGCGAATCTCATGGTACTACTACTGCTGACTGTTGCGTATATCTGTGTTATTGGCAGGAGGCTTTTTCGCGTGTTCTCGTGGTTTGTTGTGGACGATCTTCCAAATTGTGAGCTGTTACGGTATTGTGTCATAATGAGACAGCACAAAGTTCGAGGAACAGACAGGGTCATATTTATGCCTTGATCGTGGAATGTGGGCCCTACCACTTTTCTCCAATACCATAATCTCTAACAGGGCCCTTCACAATCGATGACCTTGCATTTTGCACTAAAACGCGGTTCGGTGCTACAGTACAAAGCCGCTCTGCTTCGTCCTTGTTCTTTCGGAATCTCATCTCCGTACGTATCTCCCCCTTTCCTATCTCCCCCTTCCGATGTCCACGCTCATAGCGGTGCATCGTCCCGAGAGGCGCGCGGACCCGAGGTCATTATTGATATTTCAACATTAATGACAAGGGGCCTTCGAAAGGACACAACATGACGTATTTAACTTGGGCTGTCTGATGTGGAAAGGTTGGGGGGGGGGGGCTGCTGGTACAATAGTGTTCGTCCTTGTTCTTTCCATTTTCGACATACCTCGGTCTTGGCATCTCATCTCCGCATCTCTCCCTTCCTATCTCCCCCTTCCGATCTCCACGCTCAGCTTTGGAAGCGAAGCGTCATTCAACCTGGAAATAAGAGAAACCGATGCTTTCAACCAGAATGAGGCCGGTCATAGTGATATTTCAATATACTGTGTTATGACAACGGGCTTTCGGAAGGACAGATACTCGTTTCTGACCTACTTACTGTATGTGTGCAACGACTCGTAGATACGGGATTCAATTCGTGATTTAAAGTAGATGAAATTAAAAGAAGTGAGACTATTTTTCTGGGGTGTTTTGAGAGATGAATCTTTTGTAATCGTGAAGTAGTCGTGAAGTGTCAGAGGCACGAACGACTTATCATAAATGTAGTGGTGATGGCGATCTTGGATGTCTTGTGAAGTTTGTGAAGTAAGGATCGCCTCCAGATGAAATGCATTAGTCATTGACGGTGGTGTCACGACTAGTGGGAACGCAGGACTTTGTAGAGGCGGTGGTTACTGGCCGCGCCGTTCATTGTTTTGATAGTGACGATCGTTTTGGGGAACAACGTCGTCAGTAACATCGACTGTCCTGGAAGGAGGTCGAGGGAACAGCACGATCTTCGTCGTCTTCGTGTTCTTCCTACTGGTCACTGTCGTGGTCAGTAGGGTGGACTAGTCCTGGGAGGCTCTCATCGTCAGAGTCGTAGAGCTCGGGCTCTAGATCATGAGCCTTGGCCACATAGAAAGCTTCAGCGTCATCTTCGTCTTCAAACGGTAGGACTGCCTCCACGAGGTGAGACTCGGCGGCTTCGTTGCACTGGTGGAGGGGCACGCCAGGCAGGAGCGCAAGTAGGCGATTATGGTACCGAACGAGGGAAAGAAACATTTCGGGGTCGACCTCTCCCGGTTTCCTGACCGACAGGAGGAACTTCTTGTGGACGTGGTAATCGTCCGGTTGGAAACGCTGAGAAGTAAACTCACTAATCGCTTCATCGAAAATTGCGACTGTCTCGTTGAGACCGCTGGTGATGTCGTCCCACTTGGTCTCATGGTCGTCTTCAAGATGCATTTGGAACTTGTTGAAAAGTCGGGGACCAGTAGTCCACGACATGACTCGTCGAGCCTTCTCGAACGAGTTGATGCAAATGTCGGAGGGAGGCTCTTAACGCTGTTTGTTTTAAGCAGCGATAAGAAATCAGGGGCCTCGAAGGGCCGTGTGGGGGGCCTCGAAGGGGGGCGATCGGATTGGCGTTAATTGTCGATTCTCCCTTCCATACTCCCCAATCTTTCTTAAGTCCGGAGAAGGGCAATATCCTAATTGACCTCTCTCCCCGTTGTTGTTCCGTTAGTGTTTGACATCTTTTTCTATCTCGATAACTTGTACTTATCTTATTTACTCGGTATCAATTTACGTGCACAATTGTTTTACGTCTTGTACCAATCGGTATGTTACGAAAGATCAACCACGTGATTTGTATATCGCAGTAAATGGTATTTTTAGCTTATCAAGTGTTGCTTCTGTAAAAGAGTAAGCTTATCAAGACTCTTGTCTTTTTCTCCTGTACCATATGTCTTCTCGTTTATTGTGTATGTCTTCTCGTTTATTGTGTATGTCTTCTCGTTTATAGGGTTCTCGGGTGTCTCATATGTAGGGTTCTCGGGTTTCTCCGATGTGTTCCCATAAGGGTTCTCGGGCTCCGATAACGCATAGGGTTCTCGGTGAGCTCCCTTATATTAGACCTCTTGATATGTATAGACTGACGTGTCCATTTCAGTTAGTCCTATGAGTCTGATATCAACATATCGCAACATATCGCAACATACCCATCATATTGAGTAACGAGTCGAGTCCTATATAGTCCGTACGTCGTTCATTGTACGTCATCGTGAGAACGTTTCTCAACAGACCCACGCCACACACCGCACGCCGCTCCATTTTTATTATTCCACCGACCGACAACCATTCTTCTCTTCGAGAGAATGATCTCTCTTGTCGTAGAGGACGAAGTTCTCATCCTCTAGAATGATCTCTCTTGTCGTAGAGGACGAAGTTCTCATCCTCTATCTATTCAGATCTGATTCAGATGATGATCCCTTCTCTCGCACTCTAATATATGGATGCGATGTAGCAACATAACAAAATAGGAGAGGATTCATTCATCCGTTTACAATGACATGCGTCCACTACTACTACTACTACTGCTGTAGCACACTAACTAGGATTTGAGTTTCCTTCGCAGTTTCTGCTTGTTGGGTTGCTCCACCACTACTGGACCTCCACCACTCATCACCGCCTCCAAGGCCTTTGCCGTGTCCAAAGAAGGACGCATCGACTTGGGACGGACATCCCAATCATTATCAAAACTCATGGTGGAGAAGTCCATCATGAGCATTTCTTGCTTTTCATCTTGAGTGCGCGGGTCTTTCGTGACGGCGTCATGGAGCCCTGCAAAGGTCGTTCCTTCTTCCTCGTCATCGTCGTCATGGTCCTCATGATGGTCATAATTCTTCTTGTCGTCTGAAACTTCCTTCTTCTCTCCTTTGAGTTGACGCCGCGTAGTTCTTGTTGCAGCACTATTACTTCGGACCCGTGGCCGTCGTCGTTCTCCACTGGAAGAGCGGCTGGAACGAGCAGTGCGTCGTCCGTCTAGACTACCACTGCGAGCAATAGGACGACCATCCTCGCCATCCGTTTGTTGTTTTCCCCATGTTTCTTTTTTCGTCCCCGACTGGACGATCGATTTCGTATCTTTTCCGCAGTCTTGGCGCATCGTTCTTTCAGGGCTTGACTGTCTCTACTCGTACTCCGAGTTTTTGTTCTTGTAGTAGAACCGTGGTCCTCTTTTTGTTCTGGTTGTTGATGGGAAGACCGAGCATGGCGACTCGAACGAAGAGGGTCGCCATTGTTGTGATGCTTCTTAGTGCGATGGTGGTGGGATGAGGAAGACTGGTGGTGATGGTGTTTGGATGCTGTTTCCGTACTGGTAGGGGAGGAGGAGGATGTTGAGAACGGTCCATTATCGGTCGCACTCTTGTGTCGTCGAGGAATAGGACCACCATCAACATCTCCACCACCACGATGTCGGCTAGAACGTAAAGGATCGTCCTGCTTCTTTATTGTTGTTTTTTCCGCACCTCCCCTAGTAGTCAAAGACTCATCATCCACACTCTTGTGCCGTCGAGGAATAGCAGCAGTAGCACCACCGCCATGTCGGCTAGAACGTAAAGGATCCTCCTGCTTCTTTGTTGTTGTTGGTTGCTCCACATCATCTCCTCCTCGTGCTGTCAAAGACTCATCGTCCACACCACTCTTGTGCCGTCCTCGAGGAATGCTGGTCCCACCATGTCGACTAGTAGAACGCAGAGGATCATCATCAGGAGATCTCGAATTCTTATTACTAGTTGTTTTCGTTCGAGGTGGTGCTTGGTTGTTGTTGATGTTGTTGATGTTGTTGTTGTTGTTGTTGTTGCTGTTGTCGTTTGATGCCGGCTAGATCGTAGAGGGATCAGAAAGTCGTTG
>CBDFHU010000121.1:0-10904 GCA_965247375.1 Arsenicibacter sp. | reverse complement strand
CAGTTCGGGTATTACTCGTTTACGCTGCCGCGCGGGCGTCATGCGTTGAAACTCCGCAGTGTCGGGATGAAAGATACGCAGCGGCAGATTATCCTGTATGGCGATGGCTCACTGGATGTGAACATGGAAGATGATGTGATTCCGCTGAAAGAGGTCGTGATTGCTGCCGAAAAAGACGTTAACGTATCGGGCCTGCAAATGGGGCAGGAGCGGGTTGATATCCGGACCATGAAGCAGGTGCCGACGGCGCTGGGCGAAACCGATCTGCTGCGGGTAGTCATGACACTGCCGGGTGTGAAATCGGTGGGCGAAAGTTCGACCGGCCTGAACGTGCGGGGCGGTGCCACTGACCAGAACCTGATTCTGTATAATGATGCCACCATCTACAATACCTCGCACTTGTTCGGCTTCTTCTCGGCCTTTAACCCGGATGTGATCAAGAGCGTTGAACTCTACAAAAGCGGTATTCCGTCGCGGTACGGCGGCCGCTTGTCGTCGGTGCTGGAAGTGATGACGCGTGACGGCAACAAGAAGAAATTCGGCGGTTCGGGCGGTCTGGGCCTGCTGACGGGCCGTCTGACGCTGGAAGGTCCGATCCTGAAAGACAAAACGTCGTTTATCATCGGCGGCCGGTCGTCGTATTCGAGCTGGTTGCTGAAGCAGGTGCCGGTGAGCACGTTCCGGAACAGCCGCGCCAACTTCTACGATGTGAACGTGCATATTACGCACGATTACAACAACAAAAATACAGTTTACCTGACCGGCTACCTGAGTCAGGATTATTTCCGGCTGAACAGTGATACGGCCTACAATTACCGCAACCAAAACCTGACGCTGAAATGGAAACACCTGTTCAACAACAAGCTGTACAGCGTTTTCACGGGAGGCGTGAGCCAGTATAATTACAACGTGTCGGCAGACCGTAATCCGGTAAACGCCTACGATCTTGATTTCGGTATTAACCAGAAGATGGTAAAAGCTGATTTCAACTATTTCCCGAATCCGAAGCATACCATTGATTTCGGGGTGAGCTCTACGTACTACCAGCTGCAGCCGGGTACCTACCTGCCGCGGGGGACCGAGTCGCTGGTGGCATCGGACCGCGTACCGGCCGAACAGGCACTTGAAAGCGCGGTCTATGTCGGGGACCGGTACGACATCAATCAGCGGTTGTCGCTCAGTTTCGGACTACGCTATTCTCTCTACAGCTATCTCGGGCCGAAAGACGTCTTTGCCTATGCGCCGGGCCTGCCGGTGACGACCAACAACATCGTTGATACCGTTTCGTATGCCGCCAACAAACCGATTCAGACCTACCACGGGCCGGAATACCGGTTCTCGGCACGGTATGTACTGAGTGAAAATTCCTCGATCAAGGCTAGCTTTAACCGGATGCGCCAGTACATTCAGATGTTGTCGAATACGACCGTTATTGCGCCAACCGACATCTGGAAGCTGAGCGACAGCCATATCCGGCCGCAGGTCGGCGATCAGTACTCGCTGGGTATTTATAAAAATTTGAAAGCCAATACGATTGAGCTGTCCGCAGAAGGGTATTACAAAACGATGCAGAATCTGATCGATTACCGGAGCGGAGCCGTGCTGATTCTGAATCACCATATCGAAACCGATGTGGTGAATGCCGAAGGTAAAGCCTACGGGGTTGAGCTGATGGCGAAGAAACTAACCGGTAAGCTCAATGGCTGGATCAGCTATACCTATGCCCGTACGTTCCTGCGGACAACCGGTACGCAGGTCGGTGAAGTGATTAATCAGGGAAAATACTACCCGAGCAACTACGACAAACCACATGATGTGACCATGATCGGTAACTACCGGTTCAGCCGCCGGTTCAGTATCTCGATCAACATGACCTACAGCACCGGCCGTCCGATTACGTTACCGCTGGCCAAATACACCCTTGGCGAAGCACAGCGCCTGCTGTATTCGGAACGGAACCAGTACCGGATTCCGGACTATTTCCGGACCGATTTTGCGATGAATATCGAAGGCAACCACAAGGTGAAGAAGCTGGCCCATAGTTCATGGACGATTTCGGTCTACAACCTGACCGGCCGCCGGAATGCCTATTCGATTTACTTTAAGTCAGAAAACGGCGGGGTGCGTGGATACAAGCTGTCGATTTTCGGCCAGCCAATCCCGTCAGTGACGTATAACTTTAAATTTTAAACCTGTCCCGTAAGCGATTATGAAAACCAAGCATACACAACAATTACTCGGCTGGTTGTTTATTCTCCTCATGGGCGGGTGCGTTGATCCGTACCGCCCACCCGAAATTACAGCACCGGCCAGCTATCTGGTTGTCGATGGGTTTCTGGACATTGCGCCGGGGGCCGTAACGACCTTCAAGTTGTCGCGGTCGCAGAACCTGACCGATGCCAAGGCACCGACACTGGAGACGAAAGCTACGGTGACCATCGAGAGCAGCCGGAACCTGAAATACAGCTTAAAGGAAGTAACCAACGGGGTATATTCATATACCGGTGTGCCCAGCCAGACGGGAGAAACCTTCCGGATTCGTATCAAAACGAGCCGTGGGGTGGAATACCTGTCCGACATGGTCGCGTTTAAAGCAAGCCCGGCCATTGACCAGGTAAACTGGAAAGCAGAAAGCAACGGTGTCCGGATTTACGTCGATACGCACGATCCTGCCGGCAAGACCCGCAATTACCGCTGGGAGTATGAAGAAACCTGGGAGTTTTACTCTGCCTTCTTTTCATCGTATGAGGTGAAGAATAAGCAGATTATACAGCGGCAGAATGATATTTTCACCTGCTGGAACGGCGAAAAATCCAGAAATATTCTCATTAATTCATCCGCAAAGCTGAGCGATGATGTGATTCATCAGATGCCGCTCACCTACATACCCGGCTATTCGATCAAAATCGGCGTTCGCTACAGCATTCTGGTGAAACAATACGCCCTGACGCAGGACGCGTATCAGTACTGGGAACAACTGGGTAAAACAACCGAGAGTATCGGTACACTTTTCGATCCGCAGCCAACCCAGGTTACGGGTAATATTCAGAACCTGACCAATCCGGGCGAACCTGCGCTGGGCTATTTTAGCGCCGGTACCATAACGACAAAACGGATGTTTGTCCGCCGGATGGAACTGCCGTACTGGCCGACCAAAACCGGATACGAAGACTGTGTGAAAGATACGCTGACCCCTAAGGAACTGATTGATAACAAGTATCCGGGACAGATTCCGGTCACTGATTTGCCGGACGGCAGGTATGAAACCGGTCAGGAAATATGTGTCGATTGCCGTTTGCGAGGCACCAACGTTAAACCGTCATTCTGGAATCAGTAGATCATGAGATATTTATTTGTTACGCTGTTTATGATTGCGGGTTTCCGGGCGTCTGCACAACAGGACGGTCTGAATACCATCAAACAGCGGTTTGACCAGTATAGCCGGCAACACATTCAGGAAAAACTGTTTGTCCATGTGGACCGGCCGGTTTATATGGTGGGCGAAACCATCTGGTTTAAGCTGTATTATGTCGACGGCATGTTTCACCGCCCGCTTGACCTCAGCAAGGTAGCCTACCTCGAAATACTTGACAGCGAACAACATGCGGTGCTTCAGGCCAAAGTCGGGCTGTCGGCAGGCAAGGGCGACGGAGCCCTGTTTCTACCGGCCTCGCTGAATTCGGGCAACTATATAGTCCGTGCGTATACCAACTGGATGAAGAACGCCGGAGCTGATTATTTCTTCGAAAAACCGGTAACCATTGTTAACCCATTCCGTAAACTCGGGCTGCCTGCACTGGCGAAAAATGCTGCCGGCTACGATGTGCAGCTATTTCCGGAAGGCGGCAATCTGGTGCAGGGCCTGCCTTCGCGGGTAGCTTTCCGCGTAACCGACGCATCCGGACATGGCGTTGCGTTTCAGGGTGCGGTGGTGAACGGGTCCGATACGGTGGCGCGTTTTCAGCCGGAGCGGTTTGGTATCGGCAGTTTTACGTTTACACCCGCTGCGGGCGGTACGTACCGTGTTGTGGTGAAAGACGGGCAGGGACGTTCAACGAGCCACGCGTTCCCGGCGGTATACGAACGGGGGTATGCGATGCAGGTTGAAGAGGCCGGTTCAAATCAGGTCAAGGTTACGGTCAGAACGAATGCCGCTGATGCGTCGGTAGTGTATTTACTGGCCCACACCCGGCAGCAGGCTAAGTTTGCGGAAATGCGCGCCGTGCAGCAGGAAGCTACGTTTGTCATCAACAAGGATGCACTCGGCGAAGGGGTTTCGCACCTGACGCTGTTTGATGCCGCGCGGAAGCCGGTTTGCGAACGGTTATATTTCCGCCGCCCGGCAACGACTCTGGCTATTCAGGCTAAAACCGATAAGGAGCAATACGCCGCCCGGACAAAAGTCAGTGTAAGCCTTGGAACACCGTCGCCTGCTGATTTATCGGTGGCCGTTTACCGCGTCGACTCGATACCGTCACTGACCTCGGCGGATATTCAGACCTATCTGCTGATGTCATCTGACCTGCGCGGTGCTGTTGAAGAGCCGTCGTATTATTTGCAGACTGAAAGCCCGGCGGTGAACAAAGCGCTTGATAACCTGATGCTGACGCACGGCTGGCGGCGGTTCCGGTGGGAAGATGTACTGACCGGTAAAGGTCAGGAACAGCCTTCGTATCTGCCTGAGCTTCACGGCTTGATTGTGGAAGGCAAACTGACTGACCCACGGACCGGTAAGCCGGTTGCCGGTCGCGGGGCTTACCTGTCGACGCCGGGGAAACCGATCCGGCTCTTTACCTCACGAAGTGATTCAACCGGCCGGCTGGTCTTTGAAACAAAGGATTTTTACGGGCCGCGCACCATTATGGCGCAGCCGTCAGACGCCGTAGACAGTTTATTAAAGGTCACCATCAACAGTCCGTTTCTGGCAGACGCTGCCCGGATAAAAGTACCGCCGGTGGCCATTGACCAGTCACACGCGGGTTTGCTGGAAAAACCGGAGTGTAGCCATGCAGGTACAGGCAACGTACTGGAACGAGCGCATGATCCGCTACCGGCTGCCGCAGATCGACAGTGCGGCTTTCTACGGGAAACCCTCTGAATCATACCTGCTGGATGCCTATACCCGCTTTCCGGCGATGGAAGAGGTATTACGGGAGTATGTACCGGGCGTAGCCCCGCGCAAGCGGCAGGGTAAATTCCGGCTGATGGTCCTGAACCTGCCCTACAAAGAGTTTTTCGAAGAGCCGTCGCTGGTGATGATCGACGGGGTGCCGGTGCAGGATATGGACAAAGCTGATTGCCTACAGCCCGCTGAAGGTGAAACAGCTGGACGTGGGTGACTAACCGCTATTTCCTCGGCCCGAACATGTTTTCGGGTATTGTAAGCTTTGTTACCTACAAGGGTGATTTGTCGGGCTATCCGCTGGATGAGCGCCTGCTGAAACAGGAGTACGACGGGTTGCAGATCCCGCGTGAGTTTTACGCGCCGCGTTACGAGACGCAGAACCAGCAATTGACCCGTATGCCGGATGCCCGCACATTGCTTTACTGGAATCCTTCGGTGACGGTCAGCCGCGAAGGGCAGATCGACTTCTTTACCTCCGATCAGGACGGCCGTTACCTCATCGAAGTCCACGGCCTCTCTGCCAACGGTCAGGCCGGTACGCAACGGGCGTGGTTTGAGGTGAAGGGACTGGTGAAATGATTCAGATAATCAGCCTTACGCCGCAAAGCTGCTCAATCCGGTATTGAAAGCGTTGCCCGGGAGAGCCAATGAACATAAAATTGGTGGGAATTTGCCATTGATCCGAAAGTTCCTGAATGAGCTCAGGACCGAAATGACCGCTGATCCGTTCATACCGGATGGTAATATCGGGATAGGCGCGGTCGAGGGTTTCAATATCCCGCTGCAGACTTTCTGCGGCTTTGAACTGATCATTTTCGACCGTTACGATACGAAGGCGGCTAGTTTCTTCATTGTTCTGAATGTAAATCATTACCCGGTTCAGCGAGGCGATGTCGTCGCCTTTCGAAAAAAAGACAAACTCCTGACTATTGATTTTTTTGATGGTCCCGGTTTGTCCATTTGGTAAACTGCTCAATAGTTCGCTTAAGCGGGTTGAAAGAATAAAGAATGACCGAAAGAAGCCCTTTGAGTAGTAATGAGCGATCCATCATCATCAGGGCCAGTAAGAAAGTAGGAACAAAATACTCAAGGAACACGAGGATATATTTCGGATTCAGAAAGACATTACCGGTAAGGGCAATACCAATGGCCAGTAATGCCAGTAAGACTGAGCCAACTGTAGCTGTTTCGGGTCGTGGAAGGCGTTTACGGCGAAGTTTAAGTAACAGATTGCCGATGCCAAACAACCCCATGACTGACAGAAACGAAATCGTATAGACACCTGCCAGCTGTTGCAGATCGCCGGCTGTACTCAGCAGGATAGCTACGCATAGAGTGAAAAAAAACAACAGGATATAGTGGGGGGCTTGTCGTTTGTTTTCAATGAGCAGAAACTGCGGGAAAATGCGGTCAAGGGTCATGCGTTTGATAAGGCCGCTGACGCCAATAAAGGAGGTCAGAACAGCACCGCTCAAGACCAGTATGGCGTCAATGGAAACCAGCCAGGCAAGCCATTGACCACCTGATTGCCGGCCCATGTATGCCAGCAGCGACTGTTGGTGGGTGTTAACTTCATGAATAGGCATGACACTGAGGGCCAGCAGCGCAATCAATGGATTAAACACCGTGACGATAAGCCACATGTTCCGTAAGGTTTTCCGGAAGACACCCCTGCCTTGTTCTTCGACATAATTCGCTGAGCTTTCAAAGCCCGAGATGCCAAGCATAGCGGCGGAAAACCCCGCAAACAACTGAAACGAGAGACTGTGTTCTGACCGGATACTGAAGTTCAGGGTTAAGTGCCCGATGCCGTGCATGAATAAGTACCCGAAGCACGATACACACAGGATAATCAGCGTACTGATATGAATAACAAAAAATGACAACGGCTGCTTTGGCTGACTCTTTTATACCCAGTAGATTTAACAGAAAGAATAAGAATAATAATCCGATTGTTGCCGGTATCACTGGCAATGTGTGATTGAATGAAGTTGCATAATGCACCGCTTCGTTGGCTGATATAACACTTGTCGCCACATAAGACAGGATGGTCAGACAGGCAGCAAAGGAGGCAACCGATTTATTGGCTGAATTGAGCAGAACGTTATAGGCACCGCCATTAAGGGGCAATGCACCAACTGCTTCGCCGTAGATGCGCCGGAATAAGTATAGAGTTGCTCCTACGAGTAACAGTGAAATCCAGGCATATTGACCGGCATATAAAATACTCAGCGCAGACACATAGAGACAGGAAGAGCTGATATCGTTTCCGCAAATAGCGGTGGCAGGTAGCTCAGTAAGCTTAGGGTGAGGTTTCATAGCGGCATTAAACCGGCTTGGGTTGATTAAGGTGAGCGATCAGGTCATTTCTAAACCAAACATCCTGCTGAGGAAAAGGTATGGAAATCTGATTGATCCGGAATAATTCGTCAATGCGGAATCGTAAATCACTCTTTACAAACTCGATACGCAAAAACTCGGAACTATAAAAGAAAAGTTTAAAATCCAGAGACGAAGTCCCGAAATCCCTGAATTGTACCATTGGCGGAGGGGTCTGCAGGACCAGCCTGTGTTCGGAGGCTGCCTGTAAAAAAAGTTGTTGAACCAGGGCCAGATCGCTGCCATAAGCCACACCGACGTCAATATGAAACCGGGTGGGCCGGTTATTATGGGACCAGTTGATGACCGTATCTTCAACCAGTCTCGAGTTTGGAATAATTTTGACCGTATCGTCCCTGGTTTCAACCGTAGATGTACGCAATCCGATCTCTTTGACCATCACAATGGTATCGTCAATAACAACCATATCGCCGACCTTTACAGATCCCTCTATCAATAAGATCACACCGCAGAACAGGTCTTTAAATGTTTGTTGTAAGCCAAGACCTACGCCAACCAGCAGGGCGGCTGCTCCGGTTAACAATACGGATACCTGAACACCTAACGCTTCCATACACAGCAGAAACGTTATCGGGAAAAGGATATATTTAACGAGTTGTGTGATGGCAAACTGCTGACCGACTGAAACGTGGTTTCTGGAAAAAAATAGCCGCAGAAGGTAGCGCTTAATAAAATAGAAGGCTGTAAATGCCAATGCCAGAACACAGATCGCTGAAATAAGATCAGCGACAGTCAATGTGTAGGTTTTTAGGTTAACTAACTCAATATTAAGTATCTCTTTCATATTATTTACCGGAAATAAGGCATAGGCAGGCCTGCCTGAAATACCTGAAGAATACTTAACCTTACTTTAAATAAAGATTAAAATTTAATAAGAGTTAGTGTTGGAGCCTTACCGCTTCCCCTTGCCCCAGCCACAACAAACTATTTATAATCAGCTGGTTCTGTGTCGGATTCTCAAAAGTAAACGACAGCTCCTTGTTCGTTTTTCCCTCATAGTCAATGTCGTTGTGGCCCATGTTGGCGTAGATCATCCGGTACTTACGGTTGGTCCAGACGACAGGATAATAGCCGCTATGCCATATTTCGTGCGGCTTTCGGGCCGGTACCGAGCGGAAAGCTCGCCGGATCAATCGCCAGCAGAATGTCGATGTCCGGATTTTTGGTCAGGTCATTTTCCCAGCGATACCATTCGTTAGGCGATGAGGTAAAGGTTTTGGGTAGCTTTTTTACCGCCGGATGCTTCGGGTTTTCCACGCGGAGAATGGCCGATGTGGGACGCCAGGTATTACTTTTGTACTGCCCCGAGCCCAGAAACCGGTTGTGGTACCAATCCCAGTCCTGCGCATATTTCGACGGAGTCAGGGCGAAGGCCGCAAAGTGGAAACCCATCCACGCGCCGCCGTTTTCCATGTATTGCTCAAACGCCTGCCGCTGCGCGGGGTCTTCCGGGCGTGTATCCAGAAACAGAACCACCTGATACCTGGCTAGAAACTGCGGATTCAGGTTCGCCCAGTTGCTGGTTGTGTCATACCGGAAGTGGTGTTTTTCTGCCATCTGCGGAAACCAGCGGTTGGCTTCCTGCACATAACTGACATGCGCCCGGTCATTTTTGCCCGTAAAAAAGGCGATTACACTGAATGTAGGTTTTGGTGCGGCGGCAGTGAAAAGGGACAGACACAGCAGGGAGGCCGTCAGTAAAAATTGTGGCATTTGGGACATTGAGTGGTTGAGCGATTTGCGGTTGAGTGAACCTGTCAGCTAGGTAAAACGGAGATGGCAGCCATTCTACTGTTCTTACCGCAGACGCGCCACGACCTCCGTTACATGCTGAATCGCCAGGGCAATATCGGCCTCTGTCGTGAAGCGGCCGAGGCTGAACCGAACCGAACTGTAGGCCCGGTCATCGGACAGGTTCAGGGCTTTCAGGACATATGACGGCTCCGTCGAGGCCGAGTTGCAGGCCGAACCGTTGGATACTGCTATCGCATTCAGGCTCATCAGCAGAATTTCTCCGTCTACACCACCGAAACTGATATTGGTGGTGTTGGCAAGGCGTTTAGTGCGGTGGCCATTTACGTGCGTATCCGGTACCTGTTGCAGGATACCTGCCTCAAGCTGATCCCGTAAACCGGCCAGCCGCTGTGCTTCGTCGAACATGAACTCATCGCACAGTGCCGCAGCCTTGCCCAGACCCACAATGCCCGGCACATTCAGCGTTCCCGACCGCCGGTTCCGTTCGTGGCGGCCCCCGTCCTGTTGGGCCGCAATCTGAATGTTTTTTGCGGATATACAGCGCCCCGACGCCCTTGGGCCCGTACAACTTATGCCCCGACAGACTCAGCAGATCGACGGGCAACCGGCGCAGGTTGACCGGCAGTTTACCCACGCCCCTGCGTCGCGTCGGTATGAAAGGCAATCCCGTGTTGCTGCGCCAGTCCGGCCAGCTCCTGAACCGGCTGAATGACACCGGTTTCGTTATTCGCCAGCATTACTGAGATCAGGATCGTAGCCGGTTTGATGGCGGCTTCAACCTGCTCCGGTGTAATCAGTCCGTCGCTGTCAGGCAAGAGGTAGGTCACTTCAGCGCCCAGCTGTTCGAGGTGATGACAGGTGTCCAGCACGGCTTTATGCTCCGTTGCTACCGTAATCAGGTGATTGCCCCTGTGCTGATTGGCTTCATAAAATCCTTTAATGGCTAAATTAACGGACTCGGTCGCGCCGCTCGTAAAGACCAGCTCCTTCGGGGTGGCACCAATGAGGTCAGCCAACTGTTCGCGGGCAGTATCTACCGCCGCTTCGGCTTTGAGTCCGTAGACATGAGTGCGGGAGGCGGCATTGCCAAAATGTGTGCCGAAATAAGGCAGCATAGTGTCGAGCACCTGCGGATCGACAGGGGTCGTAGCGTTGTAGTCAAGGTAAACGGGGTACTCCATAGGACGAAAATATAGCACTATAACAAAATAACCGTGCAGGGAAATCCCCGCACGGTTAATCACTTCTCTAGATTAGGAAAATTTATAGGCCACATGCCTCCATGAGCGCCCGTTTGGCATAGACTTTCGCCAGATGTTTCCGGTAAGCCTGAGAGGCAAAATGATCTTCGTTAATGTGAATGTCGCCTTCAGCCGCCGCGTTGGCGGCGGCTTCGATGGTTTCCGGAATAGCCGGCTGACCGATCAGCGCCGACGCTACGGCTTCGTCCAGAAAAGCAGCATCCGATACACCCGTAAACGCCACTTTGGCATCGGTGATTGTACCGCCATCGGCGACGATGGCGGCCGCACAACCGACAATGGCAAACCGTGAGGCGGGTTGCATAAACTTCTTGTATGACGACTGATGGGCCGCCGACGGGGCGGGCAGCGAAATGGCCGTT
>CBDFHU010000120.1:0-98395 GCA_965247375.1 Arsenicibacter sp. | reverse complement strand
GCACCGCCAGATGCTCTTCGGTTAAGTTAAAGTTCAATCCCTGCAGTTCGAGCGTTCCCGATGCCATAAGAATGTCTTTTGGTTTTTAATTGATATGAAGTGTCGTAAAAATAAGAAAAAACCGTATGCATGCATACGGTTTTGTATAAAATTAGCTGGCCTGACCGCCATTGACGCCGAGGACCTGCCCGTTGACAAACGAAGCCTCATCTGACGCCAGGAACAGGTACACCCAGGCAATGTCGTTCGGTTCGCCCATGCGTTTTACCGGAATGGTCTGAATTACGGACTGACGCGCCTCTTCGGGCATTGCATCGGTCATGTCGGTACGGATAAAGCCCGGTGCAACCGCGTTGGCTGTGATGCCTTTCGGGCCCAACTCCTTCGCCCACGTACGGCACATGGCCACCACACCGGCCTTGGTCGCCGAATAATTGGTTTGCCCGAAATTACCGTGAATCCCGACGACCGATGACGTACAGATAATCCGGCCATACCCCTGCTCCACCATGAAGGGCACAATGGCCTTCGTGCAGTTGAAGACCCCGGTCAGGTTTACGTCGATGACCTGCTGCCACTCCAGATGCGACATTTTCAGCAGCGTGCGGTCACGTGTAATGCCGGCGTTGTTGATCAGGATGTCAATCCTGCCGTAGCGTTCGGCCACATCACGGGCCGCAGCCTCCAGGCGCGGGCACGTCTGTCACGCTGATTTTCATAAACTCAACCCTGAAACCGGCCTGCCGGAGCGTTCCGGCCGTTTCTTCGCCCTCGTCGAGCATATCCCAGATCACGACCGTTGCGCCCTCGCGCGTGAATACTTCGGCCGCCGCTTGCCCGATCCCGCGGGCCCCGCCCGTGATAATCGCTACTTTATTTTCCAGACGCATGTTATGATTTTCGTATTAGTTATTTACCTATAAACCACGGAGTTTCACAAAGTCCGGCACGGAGTGACACGATATAATAACTCCGTGTTCTCTGTGCTATTCCACTGTGTTCTCTGTGGTAAAACTCACTCAAACAGCAGCGTAATCCATTCGGCCACGCAGGCGGGCTTATCAACGCCTTCCAGCTGAAAGGCAATATCGGTAGTTACCCGAAGGCCGGTCGCACCGGCTCCGGCGGGTTGCGGCTCCACCTGCTGCAGCACCGCCGACAAACGCAGGCGGCTGCCAACGGGCACCGCCCCCGTAAACCGCACTTTGTTGGTCCCGTAATTAATGCCCATTTTTACGGACTCAACGCGGTAAATACTCTCCATGAGTTTGGGCGCCAGCGAAAGCGTCAGGAAACCGTGGGCAATGGTAGTCCGGTAAGGCGATTCGCGGGCCGCGCGGCCGGTGTCGATGTGAATCCACTGGTGATCGCCGGTGGCATCGGCAAACTGGTTGACCATCTCCTGCGTGACGGTCAGGTAATCAGATTCGCCGAGCGGTTTCCCGACATGGGCAGCGAATTCCGTTAAGTTTGAAAACGTTAGCATAAATAGTTGGGTTTAGGATGACCGACGTACACACATTCACCGATCAGGGCAGCCGGCTCACCTACCAGCGGTTTGGTACGGGGCCGCGTGCATTACTGGCGTTCCACGGCATGGGACAGCGCAGTACCTGCTTTGCCCCGCTCGACCGTGTGCTGCGTGATGAGTTTACGATCTACAGCTTTGATTTATTTTATCACGGCGACAGTTCGTGTCTGTCCGGCGACGAATATACGGATGGAGAAGTACTGACCAAAGCCCGCTGGCAAGAACTGATCATGACGTTTCTCAGGCAGCAGGGCATCGACCGGTTTTCGGTGGCAGGTTTCAGTCTGGGCGGCCGTTTTGCGCTGACCACCACCGAACTGTTTGCCGGCCGCGTCGATGCGTTATGGCTGTTTTCACCCGACGGCATCACCATTTCGCCGTGGTACTGGATTGCGATCCACACGCAGGCAGGGCGCTGGTTGTTCCGGTATTTTCTGGCCCATCTGGCCAATCTGCACCCTCGCCGGGCTGTTGCTGACCCGTCTTGGTCTGCTCGACCGCAGCCTTCTGCGCTTCGCCGAAAGTACCCTGTCAACGCCCGTTCAGCGGGAGCGTGTTTACCGGTCGTGGCTGGGCTTCCGCGAGATGCAGGTACGGCTCAAGCCCTTGGCGGAGAGTATCAATAAAGCCGGCATACGGGTCCGTTTTTTTATGGGCCATTTCGACCGTGTGTTGCCGCCATCGGCGATGCGCCCCCTCACCCGCCATTTGCAGGCCTACGACGTGCGGGTTATCAAAGCGGGGCACAACCGGCTGGTCGAGCGGATTGCCGAGAGTTGGGGGAAGAGTGAGTAGATATTGATTAAGTAATGAAACTTTTTGACTTGCCGGACGATAACTTTCACTTTGTACATCTTTTTTGACCTTATCCAAAACGCATATTATTACTTTTAGATGAAAGAGCTTATTGTTATTGCCGGAGCAAACGGTTCAGGTAAAACAACATTTTCCCAGAACATCGTTGAAAAGACTAAATTTGCTTTTTTGAATGCGGATGAGATTGAAAAAGAACTCTCTACATCGAAACTCCAGGCAGGGAAAGTATTTTTTGAACGCCTCAGTCAACTTATCGCTAAAGGCGAAAGTTTTATTCTGGAAAGTACTCTTTCAGGAAATTATCTGATAAAAGTGATCCGGAAAGCTCAGACCGAGAGCTACTCCATACGAATTGTTTACGTATTTTTGGGAAGCCCTCAGGACTGTATTCAACGTATTCGCTTACGAGTAAAACTTGGAGGCCATTTCGTACCTGATGATGATGTAATACGTAGATACTATTCGTAGTAAAACAAACTTTTGGAATACGTATAAAAAGTTAGCGGATGACTGGGTACTTTTCTATAACTCGACCGAAGAAGATCCCCAAAGAGTAGCTCTAGGAGTAGGAGAAAATTATATTATCGAACTCGAGGACCTTTTTACTGAATTCTTATCTGACATACAAAATGAGAGTAGAAAAATTAGATAGTTTAACGGCGTATCAGAATGCCTCACTGTACACAAACCTCTTTAGTAAGGCAGTGAAGCGGGCCAAGGAAATCAACCGTAAAAATGGGTTGCCAAACGATTTTGTGATGCAGGGTAAACGTTATTATGAGCTTCCTGACGGAGAAATCGTTACCCAAAATCCTTTGACAGACGATACCGTGAAATAGCCCGCCCTACTCCCGCATCACCTTTACATTCCCGATATACACCCCGACTGCCTGACTGTCGTTGGTGACGTTGTTCCAGAGCAGGTTGTTAAACACCTGCGACGGATCGACACCGCATAGTTTGCAGGTGCCGCCGTAGGTCATTTTAAAATTCGAGGGCTGAATCACTACCTTGTTATTGACCAGTACCGAAACTGCACCGTCGTTGACCCGCACACTGATGTGTACGCTGTTTTTCCGGTTGGTGAACTCCTTCAGCGGATATTCAGCGGTGATGCCTTTTACAAAACTCTCTTCATTGACTTCCGGTGTGTTGCTGATTCTGACCCGCAGCAATCCGCGATAGTTAGAGGCATAATCAGCCTCATTACCCGATTCGACCCGCACCGTAATCAGCGCGTCTTTCGGCAGGTTGCTTTTGGTTTCCGAGTTATTGGTGGATAACGGGCGGCTGGTAATCATCAGCTCCACGGCTCCCCCCGTCCGGCCCGAAAACCCGTTGTCAGTGGCTACGTCGTATTCCAGGGTAAAGCTCTTCGGCAAAGGCGCTTTCAGAAACGCCGGTTTAATGCTCCGGCCAAACCCCATTTTCAGCCAGTTGCCGTCTGTTCCGGCCAGGGTGGTCACGGTAAAGGGGGTGCTGCCCGTCCGGTAAAAATACCAGTCGGCGGGTTCACTGCCCGGGGTATCCTTGCTGAACGTCTCGTGAAAATGCACATTTGCCGGCAAGCTGGCAGCGGCAGCCGGCGCAGTGGTCGTGTACGTCGTTCGCTTGCCGTACGCCTCCAGCCGTGCTTTCAGTTCGGCTTCGTTGGCAGGGACATAACCCTGTCCCTTCACCTTGTCGGGCGCAAAAAAGTAATTGTAGATGTACCCGTAATTCAGATTTCGGGTCATGGCGGCATACATCTCGTAGTTTTTATTGCCGTCGTTTTTGGAGTGGTACGGAAAAATGGCAGCAATCCAGAGCGGTTCGGCAGTCCGCATCTTCGTAATGGTCTCTGCCCCAATCTTATACACCGGATAATACGATGAATTGGGAGCGTTCGTAAACACATCCCAGGTCCCGTTCGTAATCTGCCGCCAGTCAAACTGTGCGTTTGTTACTTCGGCAGGTTCGTTCAGGCGGTTCCGGTATTTATCTTTCAGGCTCCGGATCGTGGCCCGTACCTTGTCCACCTCTTCCGTTTTAAGTTTCATCACCGACGGCACATTGTCGGACCGGTCGCGCCATCGTTCGGTTTCGTCCTTCCGTATTTTTTCCAGTACGCCGTCCATCGAGGCCAGTGCCCTGTCCAGAAACTCACCTTTCGTGACGGCGAGTAAAGGCAGTTTGTTGCCCGGCGTCAGGTAAACGGCACACGTCGATTCGTTCTGCCAGGTCAGGTACGGATACACGTTCGGGTCAATTTTCGGGTCACGGCCTTTCATCCGGTCCTGCCGGCCGAAGGGGGCAAAGCCGTTTGGCTCCATCGTAAAAAACCACGCATCCGGCGACGACATAAAGGCGATGTCCGACGTTCCGGCCAGCAAATTGGCACCGACCTGAAACCGCGGAAAGCCGGTTTCGCCGATTGGTTTGAAGCCTTTCTGCGCATTCAGGTAGTTGTAATCAACATCCCAGACACTGAACAGCACATGGTAGTTATACTCCCGGACATACCGCTGGTATTCGCCCAGACCGGCGACCGGCGTATAGCTTTTCCTGACCCACTCCGCAAACTTATTCACATAGCCTTCCCGCTGCTTGTCAACCGGCGACGTTTTCGGTTTATAGTTCCGGTCGTAATAATTAGCCGGGTCCCAGCCGATAATGCTCGTTTCCAGCCGTTGTTCACGGGTAAGCTGAGACCACGCGGGCATCGGCAGCAAAAGAACTGTCGTGAGAATAAGGAATGCTTTCATGCGAAAAACCAATGGTGATACTGTCTTAAAATTAACGCAGGGCTGTCCGCCGGAACCGGATGATTTTAGAATACGGTATTAATTTATGTACACTCCGCCGGAATCAGGAAACTTTTGCATCTTTAGCCGTAGATGGACACGACAAAACAACCAGTAAAATCACTGCGCGCGTTTGTGGGCGCCAAAGACTATGCTGTCTCACGGGCTTTCTACCAGGAGCTGGGGTTTGATGAGCACATTATTTCGGAGAAAATGTCGCTCTTTACCCTCAACGACGTTAGCTTTTACCTTCAGGACTACTATGTGCAGGAATGGGTCGAAAACACCATGATCCTGCTCGAAGTCGACAATGCAGACGCGTACTGGGCTTACCTGCAACAGCTTGACCTTGACAAAAAATACAAAAACATCCACCTCATCCCGACCCAATACAACGACTGGGGCAACGAATGCCTGCTGATTGACCCGGCCGGTGTCCTCTGGCATTTCGCCCAATTTTTCCGGTAATATATTTCGTTTTTCACGGTTTCGGGAAAAATATATACATTTGTATCGTGTACGATATAATCGCAAAAGACTCAAATCATGCAACCGCAACAAACCACCACGATACAACACGTCTTCCGGATCATTCTGGGTTTACTGATGCTGATGGCCGGTATCGGCCATTTAACTTTCCAGCGAGCGGAATTTCAGGCGCAGGTGCCTCACTGGGTGCCGTTGAGTAAAGACATTGTCGTTATTCTGTCGGGCGTCGCCGAGATTGCGCTGGGGGCAGGCTTGGCCTTTTGGGCCAGACAAAAAGGGGCATTCGGGCTGGCACTGGCCGCGTTCTATATCCTGATTTTTCCGGGGAACATTGCCCAGTACCTCAACCACACCGACGCATTCGGCCTCGATACCGACCAGAAACGCCTGATCCGGTTGTTTTTCCAGCCGGTTCTGGTGCTTTGGGCCCTTTGGTCAACGGGCGCACTGCGGTACCTCATGGCGCAGTTCAGCGGCCGGACAACCGTGGCAAACCACTTTTACGACTTACAGGCACAGGATATCAAAGGACACACTACATCAATGGATGCCTATCGCGGCAACGTGGTGATGGTCGTCAATACCGCCAGTAAATGCGGGCTGACACCTCAATTTGAAGGACTCGAAGCCTTATACAAACAATACCGCAGCGAAGGGCTGGTGATTCTGGGATTTCCCTGCAATCAGTTTGCCGGACAGGAGCCGGGCTCGGCCGACGATATTCAGGAGTTTTGCCAGCTGAATTATGGTGTCAGTTTTCCTATGTTTGCCAAAGTCGATGTCAACGGCAGCAATACCCATCCGGTTTTCGCTTACCTGAAAGCTAAGCTGGGTGGCGTTTTCGGCAGTGCCATCAAATGGAATTTCACGAAATTTATCCTCGATAAAAACGGCAATCCGGTGAAGCGCTTTAGCCCGACTACAAAACCGGAAGATATGGAGGCTACGATAAAATCGCTTTTGCAGCATGACAACCGATGAAAAGCTTTATCTGGAAAACCAGATTTGTTTTCCGCTCTACGTAGCATCGCGGCTGACAACCCGCATGTATGGCCCGTTGCTGGAGGAGCTGGATATTACCTATCCGCAGTATCTGGTCCTGCTCGCCCTGTGGCAACACAACAACCAGACGGTCGGAGAATTAACCAAACGCCTGTATCTGGAAACCAACACCCTGACTCCGCTGCTAAAGCGGCTGGAACAAAAGCAGTATATCAGCCGGAAACGCTCCGAAACCGATGAACGGAGCGTGCAGATTTCGCTGACAGACAGCGGGCTGGCCCTGAAGGAAAAGGCAGTATGTATTCCGGAGAAAATTGCGGAACTCGTCCGCGATTCGACAATTGACATGGACGAGCTGACCGCCTTTTACCAAACGCTACAGAAAATGATCCGCAACGCCGGTTAGGCATGTGGTACCTCCCGTGGTTTGTAGCGGCCGAGTACCAGCCAGAACCCGACAATCGACGCCACGAACAGGCCAATGGTTGCCAGTTGCATGCCGCTGGCCTGATTCGGGTGTTCCAGCAGCTGCCGTAACTCCTGCGCCTGTAAGCCCGCCCCGACCGCCAGAATTGTCCGCGGAATCATTCCCATAAAGCCCCCGAGCAGGATGTTCCGCAGGCGGGCGCCGGACAAGGCAAATACCAGATTCGTTAATGCAAACGGCAGTACCGGCGACAGTTTGGCAAAAAAGATAAACCAAAGCTCCCGCTGCTGAATACGGTCAAGCACCTGACGGGCTTTTTTGTTATTGCCGAGATAAGTCAGCAGCTGAGGCTGGTTGAGGAACCGCACGAGCAGGTTGACCAGCGCAATGGCGGCCATGTTCAGAAAAAATACCGGCACTAAAGCTTTCCAGCCTAAAAAATAGCCGAATACTAAGGCCAGAAAGGTGGGTGGGGTCAGGGCAATTGTAGACGTCACACAGCAGACCAGCGTGGCGATCAGCCATTCAGGGGTGGTCCAGGCCGCAAACAGGGCCTCGCGGGTAATCACTTCATACGTAATAAACGAACTCGTCAGCACGGGCATTACCGTGAGCAGCACGCCTGTTACGGCCGGTATAACCGGCTTTTTTACCTTGGTCATTCAGCCAATAATTTGTCGATCAGCCGGTTATATTCTTCGACGTACTGATCGTAATATTTCCCTGTTCCGGGGCCGGAAAAGCCCGTATGGATATGCCGTACCTTGCCTTTTTTGTCAATGAATATCGTTGTCGGAAAGGCCACTACCCGATTCAGGGCAGGTAACGCTTTGGACGCCTCAGCCTTATCATTAGTCCCTGCCAGCACAACCGGATAGCTGACGCCGAAGCGCTCTTTCATCCGCTGGATTTTCGGGCCGGATTCAGCCATATCGGTCGTTTTCTCAAACGCTAAACCGACAATTTCGACACCGCGCTTCTGATTCCGCTTATACCAGGGCGCCAGAAAACGGGTTTCGTCCATACAGTTCGGACACCATGTACCCAAAATCTGCACAACCGTCACTTTACCTTTAAAACGATCATCGCTCAGCGATAATTGTTTACCGTTTGGTTCCGGAAACGAAAAAGCAAATGTCTGACCATCCTTGATGAAGGTTAATTTAGCCGGATCGGGCAGGGTTGCTTTCGGATCAGCCTTTGCCGTCCAGATTTCGTGACCGGCCACACCCGCCCAGAAATCCCCTTTCAGCGTACGGTCAGCGCTTTGTCTGGCCTTGAATGTAAACAGGTGGGAACCGTCGAAACACGAAAGCAACAGGCTGTCGCCGTAGACATTACCGGCCAGGTAGCGATAGTCGCCGGTTTCGGTCAGGAACGTACCCGTCACCTGGTTACCGGTTTGTTTAAAAATCCCGACGGCCGGATAAGCGCCGCTGCCATCCGGTTCGCTGAACGTAACAGCCCAGGTACCGTTAAAATCGGCCTTCGCCTGATCGGTTGTTGTCGGCTTAAACCGGGCAGCATTCCCATACTGTGCTTCAAACGGCAATGTCTGGTATTGTTGCGCGACCCGGCGGCGTTTCCAGTACCCTTTCAGGGTATTTCCCGACACATGGGCCACAATTTCTGAATCAAACAAGGCCATCGGAATACGCAGCGTATCCCCCTGTACGGTGGCCGCATCCATTGGCAGGCGTTCGGTCCCGTTTATCGCATACACCGTATAGGTTGTTGCGCCTTTGGCCGGATCGGCCGCCGGTTGAATGTCGAGGCCGAACGGCAACTCACCGCCTCCGTTTTTGATTACGGCGCGCCAGACACCGGATTTCACCGAAGCCGTCGATTGTGCGGTTACCAGAACCGGCATTCCCAGAAACGCCAGCAAGCAGATGGTCAGGTTTTTCTTCATACCATAAAAAAATAACGCTGGTCAGGATTGCCGGTTACTACCGCACAATCGGGCGCGATTTGCTAAGTTTGTAACTGACAAAAGTTTCGGATTGGTTCCTTGCCGGATCGGGCTTTGTCTGAAAACAACGACCCATACATGTCTTTATGACTGAAAATAGCACTTACCATACCCCGGTCATGCTTCAGGAATGCCTCGACGGCCTGAACCTGACCCCGGGCGGCATCTACGTTGACGTTACCTTCGGCGGAGGCGGACACAGCCGGGCAATCCTCCAGCGACTGGAAGGCGGCCGGCTGATCGCGTTTGATCAGGACCCCGATGCCCGGAACCAGGCGCAGCACATGGGCGACCCGCGCCTGACCTTTATTGCCGCTAACTTCCGCTACCTGCAACGGTATCTCCGGCTGTATGGCATCCGGAAAATAGACGGTATTCTGGCCGATCTCGGTATTTCGTCGCACCAGATTGATACCCCCGAGCGTGGATTTTCGACCCGTTACGATGCTCCGCTTGACATGCGGATGAACCAGCAGGGGGAGCAAACCGCCGCCGACGTGGTCAACAATTACCCTGAAGACCAGCTGCACCGCCTGCTGGGTATGTATGGCGAAATTACCAATGCCCGTACGGCCGCCAGCGCCATCGCAGCCAGCCGGCTGAACCGCCCGATCAAAACCGTTAATGACCTGAAAGCCGCCCTCCAGCGGTATGCACCGCGGGGGAAGGAAAACAAATATTTTGCCCAGGTTTTTCAGGCCCTGCGCATTGAAGTAAACGAAGAGCTGAAGGTTCTCGAAGAGTTTTTGCTGCAAGTCCCCGATGTACTCAATCCGGGGGGGCGCCTCGTTGTCATGTCGTATCACTCGCTGGAAGACCGGCTGGTGAAGAACTTTATCAACAAAGGCAAATTTCACGGCGAGGTCGAAAAAGACCTGTTCGGCAATGACCTGAAACCACTGCAGTCCGTTACGCGGAAGCCGGTTGAAGCCAGCGAAGATGAAATCAGCCGTAACCCCCGCGCCCGCAGCGCCAAGTTACGCATCGCCGAAAAACCGTAGGGGCGCCCCCACGTGGGCGCCCGAAAATCATCCACGGGGCGACCACATGGGTTCGCCCGTACGACATGTAATGTATGGCAAAGAACACATACCGTACTCCCAAAGTCAAAGCCGAAATCCGTCAAAAGCGGAAAAGCCGGCTGCGTATGTTTATTGACAATGTCATCGGTTTCGATCACCTGTTCGGTGAGGGTGATAACGCATGGCCCATCCGCAACATCGAACGCATTTTGTGGATCACGTTCCTGATGACGATTTACGTCGGGCTCAACCACAACGCCGAACGGCTGGTCCGGCAGATTCAGCAGACCAAAACCAGTGTCGATGAGCTTCGGGCGAAATACACCACGCTGGAAGCTGATTTCATGAAAAGCGGCAAACAGTCTGAACTTAGTAAACGGGTGGCCCCGCTGGGCTTAACCGACGGTCAAACCCCACCCCGCAAAATAATTGTCAAATCCGATGAGTGAGAAATCATCCAATATTAAGCAGGAGTTTCTGTTACGGGCAACGCTGGCCTTTATTGCCATCGCCCTGTTTGCGGTGGCAGTTGTGGGCAGGCTTGTTTACGTACAGTTTTTCGAAGTGTATGAAGGGAAACGCTGGATCGAACGGCTCGAAGGCGTTAAAATCCGGCGGGATACGATCCGGGCCATGCGCGGGAATATCTATGCCGCTGACGGTCGCAGCCTGCTGGCCACTTCGCTGCCGTCGTATGACGTCGGGCTTGATCCGACCGTAGCAGACTCGCTGTTTTTCGCCAGAAAGAAGGATTCGCTCGGCACGGTGCTGCATAACGTATTCCGCGACCGCAGCAAACAGGAGTATATCCGGCTGGCAGAAGATGCGCGGGAAGAAGGCCGGCAGTATGTACCCCTGCCCCGGCGGGTGAGCTTTTCGGAACGGGAATACATGCGGCAATGGCCTTTTTTCCGGAAGCGTGACCGGATTGTGACCCACCCCGATAAGGGCAACCTGAAACGCACAAAAATTTATCGCGGGGGCGGCGGGATCTTCCGGGCATATTACGAGCGCTACCATCCGTTCGGGACAATGGCCGAACGAACCCTCGGTATGCTGAGTCCCGAAAACGGGAAAGGTCTCCGCGGACTCGAAGAAAGTTACCAGACCGAACTGGCCGGTAAAAATGCCGTCGGGCTGATTGAGCTTCTGTCCGGCGGGGTAAAAAAACCGGTTGAAGACGGGCCTGAAATGCGCCCCGAACCCGGCATGGATCTCTACACGACCATCGACGTAAACTACCAGGATATTGCCGAATCGTCGCTACGGAAATACATGGAAAAATTTCAGGCCGATAAGGGATGTGTGCTGGTCATGGAGGTTACTACGGGTGAGATCAAGGCCATTGCCAACCTGACCCGCTCCGGCGACCGTTATTTCGAAAACTTTAACCATGCGCTGGCAGGCCGCACCGACCCCGGCTCAACATTTAAGCTGGCAACCATGATTGCCTTGCTGGAAGAAAAGGCCATCACCCCCAAAACACTCGTCCCGACCGGAAACGGCCGGACTACGTACCGTGGGGTTGAGATCAAGGATTCGGGTCACAAAGGCTATGGTACCATCACAGCCCAGCAGGTATTTGAGAAATCGTCGAACGTCGGGATTCACCTGATGATGAAAAACTATTTCTACAGCCGGCCGGACCGGTATTGCCAATACCTGAACAAGTTTAAACTGACCCAGCCGACCGGTATTCACATGAAGGGAGAAGCAAAGCCATTTATCCGGAATCCGCAGATGAAAGGCTGGAGCCGCACCTCACTGACGTTTATGTCGTACGGCTACGAAATGCTGATTACCCCGCTTCAGATGGCGACGTTCTACAATGCCGTTGCCAACGATGGCAAATGGGTCCGTCCGATGATTGTGAAACAGGTCCGGCTGGCCGATGAGGTAGTGGCCGACAATCAACCGTATGTGGCTCCGGAACCAATCTGCTCGGAACGTACGGTAAAACTGGTAAAAAAAATGCTGGAAGGAGTTGTGCTGCACGGTACCGCCAGTAAAATTGCGCCCAAATACTACCGGATTGCGGGTAAGACCGGAACGGCCCAGAAAAAAATGGGACAGTCCGGCAGTTATTATTCATCGTTTATCGGCTATTTCCCGGCCAACCGGCCGAAATATACCGTTCTGGCAGCGATTGATAACCCGCGTTTCAGCAACAATGACTCGCTGTATGGCGGTAAGGTGGCCGCACCGGTCTTCAAGGAAGTAGCCGACCGCATTCATGCCTTCGACATTCACATGCATCCGCCGCTCGTCAAACAGGCCACCAAACACTTACCGGACCTGAAATCCGGTCTGGCCGAAGACCTGCACACCATCAGCAATGAACTGGCGCTGTCCGGTGAACCGGATACCGACGGCTGGGTGCTGAAAACAGCCGGCGGCGGCTGGAAAAGTCAGTCATCGAACAAAAAACGGGTGCCTGACGTACGTGGCCTGACCCTCCGCGATGCGCTGTACCTGCTCGAAAACAGGGGCCTCCGGGTTAGTGTAACCGGACAGGGACGGGTAAAAGAACAATCTATCGAACCCGGCACACCAACCAAGGGCGTTCCGGCCATTTCGCTGGTGCTTGAGTAAACACAACCAATCTATGCAACTCAAAAACATTGCCTATAAAGTATCACTGCTTGCGACATCAGGCAGCATGGATACGGAGATTACCAATCTGACGATGGACTCGCGTAAGGCGGGTCCCGGCAGCTTGTTCATTGCAGTCCGGGGTACAGTTACTGACGGGCACAATTTTATCGGCAAAGCCATTGAACAAGGTGCTTCAGCTATCCTGTGCGAAGCCTTTCCGGAAACGCTGAACCCATCCGTTGCCTATGTACAGGTACAGGATTCTGCGCGCGCAATGGGCCTGATGGCCGCTAATTTCTACGAACATCCGGCAAAAAAGCTGAAACTGGTAGGGGTAACCGGTACAAACGGCAAAACCTCAACCGCCACCCTGCTCTTCCGGCTGTTCCGCGCACTGGGTTACCGCTGCGGTTTATTGTCGACGGTCCAGAATCAGATCGACGATGAGGTCATTCCATCGACGCACACCACGCCGGATTCGATTACCATCAATATACTCCTGAACGATATGCTGCGGCACGGCTGTACGCATGTGTTTATGGAGGTCAGCTCACACGCGGTAGTACAGGAGCGGATTGCGGGCCTGACCTTTGCCGGTGGTATTTTCACCAACATCACCCACGATCACCTCGATTTTCACAAGACGTTCGACAACTACATCAAAGCCAAAAAAGGCTTTTTCGACCAATTACCGGCATCGGCGTTTGCACTGGTGAATGTGGATGACAAACGGGGCATGGTGATGTTACAGAATACGGCTGCGCGGAAGGAAAGTTACTCCCTGCAAACACTCGGAACGTTCAAGGGCCGGATCATTGCCGACGGCCTCTTCGGCCTCGAAATGGACATCGAAGGCCGTCAGGTATGGTTTAAGCTGATTGGTAAGTTCAATGCCTATAACCTGCTGGCGGTGTATGGCGCGGCCGTGCTGCTGGGCGAAGACCGCGACGAGGTGCTGACCCAGCTGTCGGGGCTGATGCCGCCGCCGGGCCGTTTCGAACAGGTAATTTCCGGCAACCAGATTGTGGGCATTGTCGATTACGCGCATACACCGGATGCGTTGCAGAACGTGCTGGAAACCATTGCCGGTCTGCGGAACGAAAACGAACAGGTAATTACGATTGTCGGCTGCGGCGGCAACCGCGACGCGGCCAAGCGCCCGATCATGGCCGAAATTGCCTGTAAATTCAGTAATAAGGTGATTCTCACCTCCGATAATCCGCGAAACGAAGACCCGACGGCGATTCTGGAACAGATGCAGACCGGGGTGCCGCCGATTGATTTCAAGAAAACAATGACCATCGAAGACCGGAGAGAAGCCATTCAGAAGGCCGTAGCGATGGCACAGCCCCGCGACATTATTCTGGTGGCAGGTAAAGGGCACGAGACCTATCAGGAAATCAAGGGCGTCAAATACGATTTCGACGACCGGCAGGTACTTCGTGAAGCCTTCGCCGCTAAAAATTAATCGGAGTTTTCTTACCTTTGATTGCTAATCGAAGAGCAAAAAGCCAGAAAAGCGAAAGAGTGACGGCATTCTTTCGCTTTTTCGCTCATTCATAAATTACCTCCATGCTCTATTACCTGTTTACGTACCTCGACCGGCACTTTAACTTTCCGGGAGCCGGTGTATTCCAGTACATCTCGTTTCGGGCGCTCGGCACCGTTATTACGTCCTTACTGATTGCCGCCGTTTTCGGCCGGAAAATTATCGATACGCTTCGTAATCTCCAGATCGGTGAATCAATCCGGGATCTGGGCCTGGAAGGCCAGATGCAGAAGCGTGGTACGCCGACAATGGGTGGGTTCATTATTCTGGCCTCGCTCCTGATTCCGGTACTACTTTTTGCCAAACTTTCGAATGTCTACATTGTCCTGCTGATTATTTCGGCCATCTGGACCGGCCTCATTGGCTGGCTCGATGACTACATCAAAGTTTTCAAAAAGAACAAAGAGGGCTTGCACGGTCGCTTTAAAGTGGTGGGGCAGATCGGCCTCGGCCTGATCGTCGGGCTGACGCTGTCGTTCAACGACTACGTAAAAATCCGCGTGTATGACAAACCGGTGGTCAGCACCGACCTCGGCCGGCAGTTACAGCATTACACCGACGTTAAATCAACGCTGACGACGGTTCCGTTCCTGAAAAACAATGAGTTCGACTACAGCTCGCTGCTGTTTGGTTTCCTGCCCGATGAGTACACCTGGATTGTGTATACCCTCGTTTGTATTTTCATCATTACAGCCGTATCCAACGGGGCTAATATTACCGACGGTATCGACGGGCTAGCCGCGGGCACGTCGGTGATCATCGGGCTTACGCTGGGCGTGCTGGCGTATCTTTCGGGTAATGCCCGTTTCTCGGAGTACCTGAATATCATGTACCTGCCAAACTCAGGCGAGCTCGTAATCTTTTGTGCGGCCTTTGTGGGCGCATGCGTCGGTTTTCTCTGGTATAATTCCTATCCGGCGCAGGTCTTCATGGGTGACACTGGTAGCCTGATGCTGGGCGGGGTTATTGCCGTGCTGTCCCTATCGATCCGGAAAGAAATGCTGATTCCGGTTATGTGCGGGATTTTCCTGGCCGAAAACCTGTCGGTGATTATTCAGGTCACCTATTTCCGGTATACCAAACGGAAATACGGCGAAGGCCGAAGGGGTATTCCTGATGTCGCCGCTGCACCACCACTTCCAGAAAAAAGGCTACCACGAGGCCAAAATTGTGACGCGCTTCTGGATTGTGGGCATCATTCTGGCCGTTCTGACGCTGGTAACGCTCAAACTGCGCTAATTATCCTGTATTACCTGAACACAATTAATATCATCAACTCAATGAATCGTAACTGGATTCTTTACGGGCTGCTGGCGGCGCCACTCGCTATGCAGGCGCAAACACCAGGACCCGACGCCGTATGCGAAAACCATTACGGCTGCCGATCTGGAAAAACACCTCCGCGTGTTAGCCTCCGACGAAATGGAGGGCCGCGAAACGGGAACCCGTGGCCAGAAAAAAGCGGCTGACTACATCGCTAAACATTTCAAAAGCGAGAAGCTTGAATCCGATCGTTAAAGACGATAAAGGCAAAGAAACGTTCCTGCAAACATTCAACCTGTACCGCAAGACATGGGGTGATTTCTATGTAAAAGCGGGCGGTCAGACGTTTGCCTACCAGAAAGATTTTACCAGCAATGGCTTGCTGAATCTGCCTTCGGAAACGTCGTACGAAACGGTATTCATCGGATACGGTATCAGCGACGTTACCTACGACGATTATGCCGGTATTGATGTAAAAGGCAAAGCGGTGGTCTTCCTGGACGGTGAACCGAAAAAAGCCGACGGCACCTCTGTGATCAGCGGCACCAAAGACGCCTCGAAATGGGGCTCGGCCGATAGCTGGCGGAATAAAACAACATTAGCGAAGGAAAAAGGCGCAGCCCAGATTTTCATCGTCTCGGCAGAGACCGGCGAAGGGTTTAAACGCGTACTGGCACAGCGGGGTGCGCTGGCCGGCCGCTTTAACCGGTTAAGCCTGAAAAGCCAGACAGAAAACGTGGGGTCGGTAGGTTCGTTCCTGATTTCGGCTCCGATGGCGGCAGCGCTGCTGGGCACACAAGCCGATCAGATGGCTTAAAGCCGGTGAGCAGATCGGACAGGCCGGTAAAGCGGTAGCCTCGTCGATGAAAGGCCAGGTAGCCGTGAAAGCCGAACGCAAGGAAGAAACGGTCAGCACCGAAAACGTGATGGGCTTCCTGGAAGGTACCGACAAAAAAGATGAAGTACTGGTGATTTCATCGCACTACGACCACATCGGTATCAGTCCGGACGGGCAGATCAACAACGGCGCGAACGATGACGGATCAGGCACGATGTCGGTACTGGAAATTGCACAGGCCTTCGCCAAAGCTAAAGCCGACGGCAAAGGCCCTCGCCGGTCAATTCTGTTCCTGACCGTAACGGGCGAGGAAAAAGGCCTGCTGGGCTCTGAGTACTACGCCGACTTCAGTCCGGCAATTCCGCTCGAAAAAACGGTTGCTGACCTCAATATCGACATGGTCGGCCCGCGTGGATGACCTGCACCTCGGCAAATCAGACAATTACATTTACGTGATTGGTTCAGACAAGCTGTCGTCGGAACTGCACACGATCAGCGAAGCGACCAACACGAAGTATATCAACATGGAACTGGACTATAAATACAATGATCCGAAAGAATCCGCAGCGTATTTATTACCGGTCTGACCACTACAACTTCGCGAAGAAGAAAATACCGATCATTTTCTATTTCAACGGTCTGCACCCCGACTACCACCGCCCGACCGATGACGTGGATAAAATCGACTTCAAACTGGCCGAAAAATCAGCTCGTCTGGTGTTCTACACCGCCTGGGAAATCGCTAACCGCGACGGCCGCCTGGTTGTAGACAGCAACAAACCTTAAAGAGCGAAAGAGCGGGCGGCATAGCCGCCAAAGAGTGAAAGAGCGATTGACAGTCAACGTCAATCGCTCTTTTGTTATACTTTATAGTGGTAGCACGACTGTCATTTTATGGACAGGGCTGTCATAAGGCATTAGTCGTGCCACCACTGCTATCGCCCCGCTCTTTCACTATCTCGCTCTTTCACTATCTCGCCGCTGCGGCGGGCCGCTCTTTATTTCTTCACGCCCGGTTGGGTGATTTCGAAGTTTTCTTTCTTTTTAGCGTCAGATACGATCCGGCGGACATCGGCCAGGAGTTGTTTGGCATCATACACAATGCCGTCTTTTACGGTGTATTTGACACCGCCGATGCGCTCTACTTCATTCTTTTCGTTCAGATGAATGGCTCCGGTACCGTATAACGTTTTCAGGTTGGCAAGTGGATTTACTTCCATAATGACAAAGTCGGCCAGTTTGCCTACTTCAACCGAGCCAATCTGATCAGCCATGCCCAGGGCCTCCGCCCCTTTGATGGTAGCCGCCCGGATTACCTCCAGCGGATGGAACCCTGCCTCCCGCAACAATTCCAATTCACGGATATAGGCAAAGCCGTAGAGCTGATAAATAAAGCCCGAATCAGACCCCGTTGTTACGCGGCCGCCCCGGTTTTTGTATTCGTTGACAAACTGCATCCAGAGCTGGTAATTCCGCTTCCAGGCCACCTCCTGCTCCGTACCCCAGTTGTGCCAGTAAGAACCGTGCGACATCCGGCTTGGTCCGTAAAACCGCCACAGACTCGGCAAGGTATAGTCATCGTGCCATTCCGCCCGGCGCGCCAGCATCAGTTCACGGTTCGCTTCGTAGATGTTAAACGTCGGGTCGATAGTAAAGTCCATGGCAATGAGCTCATCCATCACCTTATTCCATTTTTCCGTACCAGGTTTAGCGGCCTGTAACCACAGCTTGCCCGCTTCTTCGAACCGGTTCTGTTCATTGTTGTAGTTGTAATCGGCAGGGTAATTCTGTACGGTTTTGTCTTCAAAAAGCGCTTCCGGCAATCCATACCAGTGTTCCATCGACGTAAGCCCCGCCTTTGCCGTTGCCAGCACGTTCATACGCGCCACTTCCAGCTGAGCATGGTGACAGGCCGACCGTAACCCCAGTTTTTTGTTTTCGTCGAGAGCAGCCTTGAACACTTCCGGCTCAGCACCGAAAAACTTAATCCCGTCGGCCCCCTTTTTCACATTTTCCCGCACCCAGGCCCGTGCCTGCTCCGGCGTGGTAACGGGTTCCTTCGCGCCCTGACCGAATGAAGTGTAGGCCTTTAGCCTCGGAGCCACAATCTCATTTTTCTCGCTGCGCGCCCGCTGGTCGAGTACCCAGTCGAGGCCGTTGCCCGCCGACGGATCTCGAACAGTCGTGATGCCGTGACCAAGCCACAGTTTAAAGACATATTCCGCGCTGGTCCCCTGCGCTTTACCACCGATATGACCGTGCATGTCGATAAAGCCCGGCATCAGGTACATACCTTCGCAGTTGAGCTCCTTATCGCCCGGACCGGCCTGCGGGCGGCTTTTGGCATCAACCGGCACACCCGGATACCCAACCTGACGGATTTGGGCAATGCGGTTTTTCTCAACCACAATATCAACCGGACCGACTGGCGGCGCACCCGTGCTGTTAATCAGCGTCACCCCGCGGATGATGAGCCGGTTGTGCGGACCATCACCTTCGGTACTCTTTCGGGCGGGCGCCTTTTCAATTTGCGCCCGCAGCTGGTGGCCGGTAATCAGGAGTGTGCCCAGCATCAGGGCATAGGTAAACAGTTTTTTCATGATAAGTACAGAAGTTGAATGCCGATGAATACCTTGAAAAATACGCAGTTTCGGTAATTTTGGCAAAAACTCAGCCGGATTCTTCCAGAATACCGGCCTTGTCGCTCCCGATGAAAAAAGATACGGTTACTAAATACTTCCTGTTGGGCATTGTGCTGCTGGCCATTATGTTCGCCGTTGCCATGAAAGCCACCATCTTCCAGAAGGAGCCGACACCGCCACTCGCCCCCGCTGTGGCCGAAAGTCAGGCGTTCCGCGATTACTGGTTTGGGGGTAAAGCCGAGATCAGCAGTTATGCACTGCAACAGGCGCAATACGGCAGTCTGATGCCGGGGAAAGCGGTGCTTATTTTCGTGACCGAAGATTTCCGTACCGACACCCAGGTAAAATCCGAAAGTGAGGCCACGCGCGACCGCTCAACGCCAACGCTTAAATCCAATATCATCCGCAAATTCGTGACCGGCATCTACGACTATTCGCTGTTTACGTCGGTGTTTACGCCCATCAACAATCCGGTTTTTCCGCGTACGCTGAAGGTAAGCACCTCGGCACAGGAATGGTGCGGCCACAGTTACATGCAGCTTAATCTGCGTACGACAGGGTATACCGTATCCGGCCGGTCGTATTTCGAAAATGAAGCGACCGAAGAGTATACCGTTGCCAAAGTTATGCTGGAAGACGAACTCTGGAACCGGATCCGGCTGGCGCCGGATAAACTCCCTACCGGCTCTGTACAACTCATACCCGGCACCCAGGCCGCCCGGCTCCGGCATAAGCGCCTCGACCCACTGACAGCCGAAGTCTCTCTCTCGGCTTATTCGGGGAGTACATTTAAAGGTGGTTCCTTGCAGACATACGACATTGATTATAAATCAGATAAGCGGAAGTTGTCGATCATTTTCGAGAACAAGTTCCCCTACCGGATCGTTGGTTGGGAAGAGACCTATGCCAGCAAAGAGAAGGTATTGACATCCCGGGCGGTGTTGCAGCAAACCATCCAGTCGGATTACTGGAACCGGAACCAGCCTGCCGATTCCACGCTTCGCCGGTCACTGGCAATTCCGTAACGGTCTCTCTCGTTAATGAAACGAATCAGCATGATCTGATTCGCCTGTAAATGCATATTCCGATGAAGCAACTACTAATGACCGGCCTGATCGGGCTGGCAATTCTCGGGTGTTCTTCTGAGAAAGAAAAACCCGTACAGACAGAAGAGCCGACATACACGCTTATTTTTATTGATAAATCCGTCAGTGTTAATGTCAATCAGGCATTTGTCAACCAGAAATATACGCAGGAAATCAGCAATGTGATTGACGCAAACCTGCATACAAAAGGCGATAAGGTAGAGGTGTATTTTATTCACGATAACACCTCGAAAGCGCGGGCACTGTCGCAGAGTGTACGTTCAGAAATGGATGATGTATCAAACGCCAGCCCGACCGACCACGAAGCCGCACAAGCCGCTTTTGACCTGTCGTTACAGCGGGAAAAAAACATGATCCGCCAGCGCGTTCTCCAGCAGCTGAGCAAACAGAACAGCTCGCTTTCCAACCAGCGGACTGACATCTGGGCGAGCCTCCCGGTCATTGCAAAAGCCAATGAAAGCGGGATGTTGGTGAAAGTGTATTACCTGAGTGATATGCTCGAAAGTATGAAAGGAACCGGCCGGCGCGATCTGCATGAGTCACCGCCGCAGGATGACGCCCAAGCTGAAACGTGGGCCAAAGCTGATGCCGGCAAGTTAAAGCAATATACCATCGGCAGCCCTGAAATTATCATGGTTCTTCCCTTTGAACCGAATGCCTCTGCGAAAGTGAATAACCCGACGGTCACGCATTACTGGAAAGCACTCTTTACCGAACTGGGTGTCAGCAGCATTCAGGAGCAATAATCTTTAAAGAGCGAGAGAGTGAAAGAGGTGAAGAGCGAAAGTGGTGGCACCCACTCTTCCGCTCTTCACCTCTTTCACTCTTTAATAAACCATCACTCTTGCCGCTGCAACGCCCACTCTTTACCTCTTTCACTCTTTAATAAAAAAAGTGGTGGCACGACATGAACCGTGCCACCACTAAAACTTATAGTTCAACAAAGACGATTAACGGACGGCAAAAGCGCCTGAACCGATTTTAAAGCCTTCTGAGTAGAGCTCAATGGTATATTTACCTGGTTTGTAAGGAATACCACGGGTATAGAGCAATTCTACTTTCTGCGTATTGTTGGTGTAATTTACCGTTTGTTTTGTGGTATACACCGTTTCATTACCATCTACCTGGAAGGTGCCTGAGCCGTTGGCCATGTCAGACACAATAGCGCCGTCAGGATCAAGAACGCGGACAAATACCTCTTTAGCTTCTTCGCGCGTCAGCGGGTTATCCAGCAGCGTATATTCCAGTTTTATTTTGTCCAGACGTTTTGCCTTGTAAGCATCATCTTCTTTGACTTTACCCTTATTCGATACGGCATATACCTTCACGTTCTGCGCCTTCAACGCTGCCGCGCGGGTTACTTTAGCCGTCAGGTCTTCATTCTGTGCCACAAACGTCCGGACCGAATCACGGGCTACCTGCCGCTCGGTACGCAGGCTTGTATTCTCCGTATTCAGCGTTTCGTTGTTGGTTTTCAGCACACCGTTTTCACGCTGCATCTGTGCGATAAGCGTATCTTTTTCCATCAGGAAACCTTCGTATTCCTTAATCTTGGCATCGTATTTTGCCATCAACGCCCGTGTGTTAGCTGCGTTGCCTTTGCGAATGGCTGCTTTATCCGTTTCAAGTTGTGCCTTTACCTTCAGCAGTTCATCGACGTTACCACCCAGTTTCTTTACTTCAGCAATTTTAGCATCCAGAGCGGTCGAAATGGAGTCAAGCTTAACACGGGTATTTGAGAGTTCTTCAACCCGCTCAGCAATCGTTACTTCCTGATTTTCCGAGACTTGTTTCTGATTAAAATAGAGGTAGCTTGATACACCTGCTAACCCTGTCATGATAATAAGGGCAGCGAGCAGGGCCCCACTTGTACGTGGCCGTTGTTGCGGATTATTTTCCATAGCTAGTTAGAATTAGTTGGTTAAAAAGTAGTTGAGTAATTAGACAACTAATGTTTCCAGTCCAATAAATTTGTCAGGAATGTAGAGTGTTTGCTATGGAGTCTATCGGTTTAGTGTTTGAGCGTTTGTACAAATCTATAAACGTATTCGGGAGAAAAATGTTTCATTAACAACTAAAATTAGTAATAAAACATGCCTGAATTACCCGAAGTAGAAACAAGACGGCAGTATCTGGAAGCCTCTTCGCTGCATCAGCCAATCGATCATATTGTGGTCGAAGACCACAAATTACTGACAATTGACTATGAAACACTGACCGGAAAACTAACCGGCCGTTCCTTTACCGGTACTCGCCGCATCGGCAAAAATTTATTTGTCCTGACCGACGATCCGGCCGTGATTCTGCACCTGCATTTCGGTATGACCGGTGATCTGGAGTACTACCATTCTTCGGTTGGACGGCCTAAATATGCCCGGATCGTGTTTGCGTTTGACAACGGGTTCAACCTTGGGTTCATCTGCCCGCGCAAATTTGAGCGTGTCGGGCTGGTCGATAGTATAGATACGTACCTGACCCGGAAAAAGATTGCGCCCGATGGTCTCGCCATCACGCTTACTGAGTTAGCGGACCGCGTTCGCCGGCGGAAATCGCCCATAAAACCCGTCCTGCTTGACCAATCCGTGGTGGCAGGGCTAGGCAACTGGATTGTCGATGACGTACTGTTTCAGGCGAAAATTCACCCGCTCCGGCTCGCCAACGGCTTGTCTGACGATGATCTGGAACGGCTGCATCAGGCAATCCGCCATGTTCTGACCGTTGCCATTGAACAGGAAGCCATCTACCGTAATTTCCCGAAATCGTTTCTGATTCACGCCCGTGAGTGGGACCACAGCCCGTATGATTCGCCGGACGCGCACCGCTACTGCCCGGTTTGCCGGACGCTCATCGAGCGGACAGTCGTCGGAGGAAGAACGACACTGTACTGCCCGCATTGCCAGCCGGTGTAAGCACATTTCAGCATACGGTCGATTTACCTTAATTTTTTATCATTCGTGTTCGTCAGCAGGCGCTCAACCCTTTGCTGTTTCCGGCGAAATCGCGTATTTGCCATCTAAAATTCTGACACAAAGCCACTATGTTCTCTCAACAAGACCAGGAACAAATTCAGGGCCAGGGTGCCACCCTCGACCTCATTAATGAGCAAATTCAGCACTTCGTTAATGGGTTTCCTTTTCTGAAAGCGATTAAGGCCGCCACCATCGGCGACGGCATTGTGCGGGTATCTGATGAGCAGATTCTTGCCTATCTGCAACAGTACGATGACCTGACTGGTGACTACACCCTCATGAAATTTGTACCGGCCTCAGGAGCCGCCACGCGGATGTTTAAATCGCTGTTTGCTGCCCTCGACGGAAAATCCGATAAAGCCACTGACGAATTCTTTGCCCGCCTCACCGATTTTGCCTTTTACGAAGACCTGAAAGCGGTTATGGCCGGAAAAGGCGATGATATGGCTACCGCAGACCGGCAGACCATACTGCGGTATCTGCTCACTGCCGACGGTCTCGACTACGGCAGCCTGCCGAAAGGGCTGCTGAAATTCCACAGCTATACCGACGGACCGCGCACACCGGTAGAAGAACACCTGGTAGAAGGTGCCGCCTACGCCAATGCCAATGGTCTTGTACGTCTGCATTTTACCGTATCACCGGAGCACCACAGCCGTTTTGAACAGCTGATTATCGAAACCAAACCGGATTACGAGGCGTGGTTAGGTGTGGCGTTTGACGTAACGTTTTCCGAGCAGAAAAAAGCGACGGATACGATTTCGGTAAACCTTGACAATACACCGTTCCGCAATAGCGACGACTCGCTTCTGTTCCGCCCTGCCGGCCACGGTGCACTGATCGAAAACCTGAACGATATTGACTCCGACATTGTATTTATCAAAAACATTGACAACGTTGTTCCGGACGAGCTGAAAGAAGCCACCATTACCTACAAAAAGGTGTTGGCTGCGTTACTCATTGATATCCAGAAACAGGTATTCCGCCTGCTGGAACTGCTCGAAAATAAAGAAGTCAGCGACGGATATATCGCCGAAGCGGAAGAACTGCTGCGTTCGACCTTGTATACGCTGCCGCCGGTTGGCTATGACAGCTTCAGTCGTGACGAAAAACTCGCTTACCTCCGCCAGAAACTTGACCGGCCGATCCGGGCGTGCGGCATGGTGAAAAATGTCGGTGAGCCCGGCGGTGGTCCGTTCTGGGCGCAAAACCCGGATGGCTCGATATCGCTTCAGGTGGTAGAGTCAGCTCAGTTTGATATGGACGATGCCGAACAAAAGGCTATTTTCGATACGGCGACGCACTTCAACCCGGTCGATCTGATCTGCGCGCTGAAAGACCGCCATGGCAAAAAATACAACCTGCCGGACTTCCGCGACCCGCAGACAGGCTTTATCACCCAGAAGTCTAAGGACGGCAAAGACCTGAAAGCGCAGGAGCTGCCGGGGCTGTGGAACGGAGCAATGGCCAACTGGAGTACCGTATTTGTGGAAGTGCCGCTGATTACCTTCAACCCCGTGAAAACGGTAAACGATCTGCTGCGTAAGGAGCATCAGCCGGCGAGCGAATAGCAACAAAAAAGGAGGGCAATGCCCTCCTTCCTTTTATAGCCGGTTAAGCGCAGGCCGGTTAAGCCGACAGCAGGCCGGATGTATCCGTACCTTCTGCCTGTGGCTCGCCGATAGCGATTTCTTTTGTTTCCAGTAAGCCTGTATTCTGAAACGTAAGGAGACTTGTATTTTCGTAAACGCCCAGGTTTGCATCCCGAACCCGCTCCATGATCGGACGCAGTGCACACGTCACTTCATCTTCACAGTCGTCACACTTTACGTAGAAATTAATTGATACACAAGGCGTTGGCGCAATCGGTCCATCAATAACCCGAAGTACCTGGGCGAGATTCACACGGCCCGGATCAACGCGGAGCAGATAGCCCCCGCCTTTTCCTTTCTGACTTTGCAGGATTCCATGATTACGTAATTCAAGCAGAATCGCTTCCAGGAATTTCTTGGGGATATTCTCTTTCGCAGAAATGTACGAAATCAGCACCGGACCTTTGCCGTATTCTTCAGTAAGAACTTTGAGCGCCTTTATGGCATACTTTGCTTTTTTTGAGATCATCTCGTTACGGTTTACGGTGCCCAGGAATGATTGTTGAACATGATTAAAGATTATCTACACTCACAGACCGTTACAGTTCAGCAAGTTAATGATAGCTTTATTCTCCGCCAACTTTTTCCGGAATTTAGCCCTAAAAACTGATAAGAATCACTCCCTTTTTGCACAATAAACCACTTCTTATTCCGTTTCCGGCGCTATCCACGAAAGATGCGTTCTTTCCTTAGTCACGAAGTTACCTATAGGATAGGTCAAATATATGGAAAATTATCGAATCACATAGTACAGTTAACTCCCTGGCCCGAATATTTACACATAATATCTACCTTCTAAATAGTCTATTTAGCAAAAATAAAACCCCTGACGGGGTTTTATGCTGCAAATCAATTTCGTTGACTGGCACGGAAGAGCTTTTGCTTTTCTTCCTTGGTCAGGCTTTCGTAGCCCGACCGTGATATTTTATCGAGTATGGAATCGATCTCATCCTGATCGGGCATTGAGACTGATGGTGAGCCGCCCGCCATTGATGAATAGGCTGTTGCATGTGTACTGGCACTGCTGCGTTGCCGGTAAGAAACTTTCACCGGCGGCTTCGGACGAAACAGATTCTGCCATCCCTCCATGATCCAGTAAACAGGCCGCCCCAGATCGGTACCGTTCTGCAGTAGTTTAATAAAAAAGAAACCCATTGCCGCCCCGCCCAGATGCGCCAGTTCGCCGCCGGCATTCGGGCCGGTTGACTGCGCCATTGACAGCACGATAAAAAAGAAGACAATGTATTTAATCCGGACCGGGCCAAAAAACAGCAGGTGAAACGTATAGTTCGGCAACAGCGTTGCCGCGCCTACCGCCACCGAGTAGGCGGCCGCAGAAGCTCCCAGCATCGTTGACGCGCCGACTTCAGGCTGAAACAAAGGAACCAGGTTGTAAATAAGGATATACGAAACACCACCCGCAATAGCACCCAGAATATACAAGCCGACCAGGCGGCGGTTGCCCAGATATTCATCAATCAACCGGCCAAACCAATACAGGAACAGCATATTGAAGAGAATATGGAATGGTTTTTCGTGGGTAAACGAATAGGTGATCAGTGTCCATGGCTTATGCAGAAACGCCTCGACCGATGCCGGAATGGCCAGTTGCTCTGTAACCAGCGAATAATAGCCCGTCCGGTTGGCCATCCAAAGTGTCAGATTTAACACCAGCAAGGCCAGAAACACCATCGTATTTACCAGTATTAACTGCACCAACGTGTTGTTGGGCTTATTAAATTCTGACCTGAAATCATCAAACAACCCGCTCATGTCTCAGTAAAATTTTTTGCGTTGAGAACCCCAGTATTTAACTAATATGAATGCGAACAACATCCCGCCAATGTGTGCAAAGTGCGCTACGTTGTCAGACTGTGCCCGGTATACTCCGGTATAAATTTCGTATGCCCCGTAAAAGAGAACCAGGTATTTGGCTTTCACTGGTATAGGAGGAAACAGTAAAAGCAGTTCAGTGTTTGGAAACAATAAGCCAAAAGCCATAATTATACCAAAAACCGCTCCTGAAGCCCCGACCATCGGTTCGTTTGCCTGAGCCAGCCAGTATGAATTAACAAACCCAAGGCTCTCCTGAATATATTGCGGATTCCGGGCATTGGCTTCAAAGCTAGTCACAAACGGTTCGATCCGGTCATAGGCAGAACCAGCATGGTCTGTGATAAACATCATAAAGTTTTCCGGTGTCGGTGCACTCCGGTAGGCATTCACCGCTTCCAGCAACTGACTCATTTCGTAATAATTCACCGCCAGATACAAACCGGCAGCGCCTAATCCGGTAAACAGATAAAAAAAGGCAAACCGGCGTGAGCCCCAGACTCCCTCCAGCATAGGACCAAAGAAAAACAGCCCCAGCATATTACTGAAAATATGACCCAGTCCGCCGTGTAAAAACATGTGGGTCAATAACTGAACCGGTCTGAAGTCGTCCGATAAAACTGAATGCAGACCAAACTGCTTGATTACGGCTTCACTTGTTACTAGAAACGCCAGAACATTCAGTATAAGTATAATTCGAACAACAGGGCTTAAACTCATCATTTTTACAATTTACGTAATATAAACCATTTACGGTTTGAAAAAGCCAGCAATTTTATCCAACGTCAAGACGCTTGTAATTGCCTCACCTTTCGGGGTATAGCCAGGATTTGACGACGCAAACAACTGATCTACCAGTGCTTTGCATTCTACCGGACTAAGTCTTGTCTGGTACCGTGATGCGGTTCGCCGTGCGAGCGAACGGGCCAGCGCTTCGGAGCGTTCCAGTTTCAGTTTGCCGGTATCCTCACGGAACTGCGCCAGCAGGTTTCCGAACACATCCTCTTCGCTTTCCGTTGCCTGACCCAGCGTCGGCGATAAGGCTGGGACACCACGGATCACCAGCGAATTCGAACCCAGCTCATCAAACTGAAAACCCAGACTCGTCAGTTCTTCGCGCAGTTCCAGAGCCAGCTGGTAATCAACCGGCATCAGCTTAACGGTTTTCGGAAACAACAACTGCTGCGAAGCACCGCTGTGCCGGGTGAGCGCATGCTGAAACTGATCGAACAGAATCCGCTCATACGCCCGCCGCTGGTCAATTACCAAAAGTCCAGACTTAACGGTTGCCAATAAGTAACGGTTCTGTACCTGAATAATATTGTCGGCCTGCACATCTTCACCTTCGCTCAGCTGGTTGGCTTTGCTGCCCAGGGTAAGTGCCGGTTTTTCCGGCAGCAGGGATTCAGTAGGTGGCAGCCAGTCACTTACCGGCGCACCAGCAGACGAAGTTCCGCCAGGTTCCGGTTTGGCGATTCCTTCAAATAAAGCCTGCCAGTTACGGGCCGAACTCTTCTTAAGCGCTTCGGTTTCTGCCCGGTCCGACGATGCCTTGTCAAAATTATAGTTCGACGGCAGCGGGCGGGGCCGGTCACGGGGCATGTCCGCATCATTCGCTACAGGGCGCTCTCCCGTAATCCACGACGGCACGGCCGGCCGCGGCACCGATGCATCGCTTCTGCCCTGGTCGGCAATGCTCCCCTGACCGGACAGAAAATTTACATTCCCGTCAAAATCAAGCGAGGGTGCCAGGTTATAGACGCCCATCGCTTTCCGGACAGCCGCCATTACAATGGCATACACCGACCGCTCATCATCAAATTTGATTTCAGTTTTGGTCGGGTGTATGTTGATGTCAATATGAGAGGGGTCGATATCAATGAAAAGCACATAAAACGGGTGACTGCCTTCGGGCAGCGTCCCCTCATAGGCGCCCGTAACGGCATGGTGCAGGTAATTATGTTTGATATACCGCAGGTTCACAAAAAAAAACTGCTCATTGCGGGTTTTCTTTGCTGACTCGGGCTTGCCGATATACCCGCGCACTTTTACGTAGGGCGTTTCTTCCTCGCAGTACGCCAGTTGTTCGCGGTAGCTTTTACCAAACATATCAATGATCCGCCGGCTAAGTTTCCCACTCTGTAAGTTGTAGACCTCGCGGTCATCCTGAAACAGCGTAAAGCTCACTTCCGGATGGGCCAGGGCTACCCGCTGAAACTCATCCAGAATATGCCGCATTTCCACCGAATTCGACTTCAGAAAGTTACGGCGGGCCGGCACATTAAAAAACAGGTTTTTGATCAGCAGGTTGGTACCTGGCAGACAGGAGATTGCCTCCTGTGCCTTCAGTTCAGAGCCTTCGATCCGGATGAGCGTACCCAGTTCTTCGCCAGCACGGCGGGTCCGCATCTCTACCTGTGCAACCGCCGCAATCGACGCCAGCGCCTCGCCGCGGAACCCCATCGTACGGATACGGAACAAATCATCGGATGTGCGGATTTTTGAGGTGGCATGCCGTTCAAAACTCATCCGGGCATCGGTCTCGGTCATGCCCGACCCATCGTCAATTACCTGAATAAGCGTACGTCCCGCATCACGCACAATCAGCTGCACCGATTTAGCGCCCGCATCAACGGAGTTTTCCAGCAATTCCTTTACTACCGAAGCCGGTCGCTGCACCACTTCTCCCGCCGCAATCTGATTGGCAATCGAGTCCGGTAATAGTTGAATGATATTCACGTACGTGTTGGTTTTACGGGTTGCCAGTTAGACTACCAGGTCAGGGCAATGATACAAAATCTGCCTTGTAAAAATAAATCGAAACCCGTAAAACGTCCACCTCAACGGCATCTATGGTCTGGTTTTCGGCGCGAAGGTCAGTGGTACAACCACCTTCACACTTACGTTTCGTCCCATGTTAAATACCCCCGCACGGCCCGTTGCCGGATTAAGACCAAAATACTTTAGCCGATTCTGGTGACTCTGGTAGGCCCGGTCGAACACATTCTGCACCGTCAGATAAACAGAAAACAGTGTCCGGCCGCCGGAGCTGACGATATCACCGCCACCCCCTACATTACATAACGTAAAACCGGGCGTAGGCGTTTCCGTTCCATAGGCTAATAATGCCTGATTTTGGGCCTGATTGTGCTCTATTTCGATTTGCGCATATAAATTTCGCATACGGTCTCCCCATTCCGTCTTTGTCAGCTTCAGCTGGGCAATAAACCGCGGCGGTGGCAGGAAGGGCAGATAGCGGGCCGAATCGTTGCGGGCCGACAAATTCCGGGAACGCACCAGCGAATACGACCCCATCAGGTTAAACCAGCGGGCATTGAGCGGATTCACGGTAGCCTGTAGTTCGGCACCGTACAACACCGCATTTCCCTGAACATACCGGTAGGTCAGAATCGGACGGGCCGGATCAACAATGGAATCGCGGCCAAAACGGTCGAGTACTTTTTCCGAGAAGGTATAGTTGCTGATCTGATTCCGGAACACATTCGCGATTACATGGACACCTTTGGTCTCCAGTTCTACGCCCAGATCGCCCTGCCACGAGGTTTCCGAACGCAGATCCGGGCTGCCGATTTCGTAGCGGAACGTACCGGCATGCTCGCCGTTTGCAGACAACTCCGGTACCGACGGCGCCCGGAATACGCGGGCCACATTGGCCTTCACCGTAAACTGCGGCGTCAGATTGTAGGTAGCGCCAAAACTCCCGGTCGGGTTCGAAAAGGTTTTGTTGAGACCGGCAAAACGGGTCTGGTTCTGCGGCGCAGCAGTTTCGGTAAATGCCCCGTCGGGCGTCACATACAGGCGGTTGACGTTCATCTGCCGGACATCGAAGCGAATGCCTCCGCTCATGGTCAGCCGGTCGGTTTTCTTCTGGAAGAAAGCCAGTACGCCATTATCCCAGTACCGGTATCCCGGATACAGTACGTCGAGCCCGCGGTTTTGATTCCACTGGTTCATACCATTCCAGCCAAAGGTCACATCCCAGCCTTTTCCGGCGTTGAGGTAGTATTTCAGATCGTAGAAAACATTCTGAAGCATGAAAAATAGGGCCGGCTCACCGGGCGTCAGCGTGCTGGCATACTCCAGCCGCCGGTTCTGGTTGTAGCTAATGACCGCCGACAAATTCCCGGTGCCTAGCTTTGCAAACGTATTCCAGGAAAATTTCAGGTGATTCAGGCTCTGGTAGTTAGCCGGATTGATGGCGCGACTCCGTAATTCGTCATCAGAAACGGTTACCTGTCCTTCGGTTTCATTACTTAGCCGGACTAGTTTCTGAAAACGGCCCAAACTATCCCGTTCACCGGTGACAATGTTGATGTTCTGATGAAAGTTCGATACGTACAGTTGTGAATACCCCCACTTACGGTTCAGCCCTACAGTCCCGTTCAGGTCTAATTCACGGTAGGCCGAGCCATAGACGCGGCCGTCGTACCGGTTCTGATAATTACCGGCATTCTTATAGCTCGTGCGAAAGCGACCGAACACGCCGTTTTTAGCCGTTCCCTCGACCATCCCCGACACACCGAGCATCTGGTTATTACTCTGGTAATTGGTCAGTAACTGCCCCCGCATGACACCCGGTTCCGGCGGCCGCGCCGAAATCAGGCTCATCACGCCGCCAAGGCCATCGGAGCCGTATAACAGACTGCCGGCGCCTTTAATTATTTCATAGCGGTCGATGGAATACTCGTCTACCTGCAGGGCATGTTCTTCGCCCCACTGGTTATCCTCCTGCCGTACGCCGTCGTGCACGGTGATTACGCGGTTGAAGCCCAGCCCCCGGATCACCGGCTTTGACAGGCCTACTCCTGTAGTGATCTGCGACATGCCCGGCAGCTTCACCACCGCGTCTACCAGGTTGGTTGAGCTGCTTTGCATCCACTGCAACCGGGAATAAGTCATGATCGGAATCGGACTCTGCTTCACGGTAGCCCCCGTCGTCAGGCCCGTCACCACCACTTCCTGAAGCTGCTTTGAATCGGTTTCGAGCGCAAAATTGACGCTGCTGCTATCACCGCCAATCTTAATTTTCCGGAGAATCGTCTGATAACCCACCAGCCGTACCTCAACCGGTTGGATACCGGCGGGCAGACTGCCCAGCTGATACCGGCCGTTTGCATCGGTAACAGCCCCTTTTTTAAGCTCACGCAGATAGACCGTCGCGCCGATCAGCGGTTCACGGGTAGTTTTATCGGTAACAATACCAGACAGTTGTGCCAGTACCAGCCCTGGCACCAGGCATAAAACGAGAAGAAGTTTATACATGGAGAGATTGTGTCTATGAGATGAAATGCCGTGACACGGTACAGCGCACACGTCTCATGAACACATACCGGAAAGCCGTGAGGGCATACCTATACCCCACAGCTATCCCATGCGAACAAAGCGTAGCGCCATGTACCAGCCATTAAATCATACCATAGACAGGGGGACCGCGGTGCCGGAAAGCGGTATGCCGCCGGCTGATTGTGCGGAAAAGAACAGGAAAAGCAGGTGTGGCTGTGAAGACGGCCGTAAACACGGCCAGCCAGAAAAACGGCTCCGGATTTGTATAAAGCGCGTTGGTAACGGCGTCCAGCCAGAGCAACTCCTGCTGCGTGTGGTTGTTGGGCTGAATCGGATCCTTACCTACGGGTTTGTAGGGGTGCGCGTGGGTGATAATCGTTCCGTCTGCCAGCCGGTGGGCATGCAGAAACAAGATTCCATTCACCAGCATCCCTGCATAAAGCAGGAGCAGAAAGCGGGCGGTCTGGGATCGGTATCGGTTCGAATTCAACACGTTAAGCAACAATTTTGCTCAGCAAATGTAGTTAATACATTAAAAATACAGCCTCAAACAGTAAAAATTACCGCTTTTTCTTGTTGCCGGAACAATTTTTGAAGTAGAAGAAATAAACACTTTGCTTATGCCGTTAATAAAGTGAAATTTTTCTTTCGAATATTTCTATTTTCAGTTTGTTGCTTTGTGTAAAAAGATTTAACTTTGGTGTACTTATTAACCCTACCTGAAAAGTAGTTTAATACGAAACCCCAAACTAACCTTATTGAGAATCCGTAACTATTATCTGAGATGAGAAGACTCCGTTTATACATGATCCTGCAATGGGTGTTCTTTTTGCCCATTATCTTGCCTCTGTGTATAGCCTTTGGTGCGTTACAGGGAGCAATTCAGATGGTTGAGCGCGTAATGCACCAGCTGCTGACCGATGTAGCGCCGTCAGATAATGCCACGTCTCTGGAATAAATCCTGACCGAAAGACTTTTGCTGAAGGCAACCTGTTAAGTTTACAGGTTGCCTTCAGCTGTTTTTGGGCATAAAGGCTCAAATAGTGTACCTTTGGAATCATGTTGTTAAGTCCAAGAATCACCGCCCTGCTGCTGGCGGTCCTGATTTCAGCTCTGACCACTGTCTTCCTCGCTTTTGTCGAAGGTGTCACCAACAGTATGCTCTTTGTGGCGGGCATATCTTCATTCGGCGTATCGTTTTTCCTGATTCTTTACGCCATTGAAATTCTGGTATACCGGGAAGTTGATAAAATGTATAAAACCATTCATAAGCTCAAGCTCAAGGACTTTACCATTAACCGGAAAACGATTTCCAAAAACAACCATCCGTTTAAAAAACTGAATGATGAGTTCTTTTTCTACGTCGCCAAAAAACAGAAAGAGATCGAAGAGCTCCGCCGTATTGAACAGTTCCGGCGGGAGTTTCTGGCCGATGTATCACACGAGTTAAAGACACCGATTTTTGCCGCTCAGGGGTTTATTCATACCCTGCTCGACGGCGCGATTGACGACGAGAAAGTCAGGGGTAAGTTCCTCGCAAAAGCGGCCAAGAGCCTCGACGGGCTCGATATCCTTGTAAAGGACCTTGTAGCGTTATCCCAGCTGGAAACCGGCGAGGTGAAAATGCACTTTGAGCGTATTGACCTGCACGAAGTGGTTGGCGACATTTTCGATCAGCTGGAGAAAATCGCCCACAACAAAGGCGTTTCCCTGAAAGTAAAGACCGATAAGCCGAACGGCACCTGGGTTAAAGCTGACCCGCAGCGCATTGTGCAGGTAATGACGAACCTGATTGAAAATGCCATAAAATACGGCAATGAAAACGGGAAGGTGCTGGTTTCGCTCGAAGAAGACAAAAAAAATATACATGTTTCGGTCAAAGACGACGGTCCGGGTATCCCGCCCGAACACCTGAGCCGTATCTTCGAACGGTTCTACCGCGTTGATAAAAGCCGGTCCAAGGAGCGTGGGGGAACGGGTTTGGGCCTTGCCATTGTTAAGCATATTCTGAATGCCCATAAATCCAGAATTACGGTAATGTCGAAAATAGATAAAGGCACTACCTTCAGCTTCAAGCTGGAAAAAATGGAATAGGCACCAGCACATACATACAGATTCATTCAGCCCGTCTGTAACCCGGTACCGGCCGACAAGGCCGCGGACCGGACATCCGCCGGGAGTTATCCGATTTTCATGAAAATCAATTTCGAAGACCTGATCGTTTTTGAGAACGAAGACTATATTGTTATCAACAAACCGCCGTACGTAGCCTCCCTGGACGAACGTACCTCCGACCGGTCGTCGAGTATTCTGCGGCTGGCGAAAGCCTATCATGCCGACGCACAGCTGGGCCACCGGCTGGATAAGGAAACATCGGGCGTTCTGGCGATTGCCAAACATCCGGAAGCATACCGCCATCTGGCCATGCAGTTTGAACACCGCGAGGTGACTAAGCGCTATCATGCCGTTGTCAACGGCGTACATGACTTCGACAGCATCTCGGTTTTTCTGCCCATCGCACCGATCAAAGACGGAACCGCCGTCCGCATTGACCGGCAGAAAGGCAAAGTGGCCGAAACGATTTTTAATACCATCAGGGCATACCGTCAGGCAACGCTGGTTGAATGTATCCCGATTACAGGCCGGATGCACCAGATCCGGGTACACCTGATGTGCCTCAAAGCACCGATTGTGAGCGATCCGACCTATGGCGGTGAGCCGGTTTTCCTGTCGCAGCTGAAGCGTAATTTTAACCTTAAGAAAGATACTGAGGAATTTCCGCTTATCCAGCGGGTAGCCCTGCATGCCCATTCGCTAACGTTTAATCTCCTGAACGGCGACCGCATGAAAATTGAGGCTCCGTATCCTAAGGATTTTGATGTGCTGGTCAAACAACTGGAAAAATTTTCATAACCACCCGGTAGCCGGTTCGGGTTTTTTATAGTTGTGTCCACAAACAAAAATGAATAATAGAAACTGTAGCATGAATCATTAATACCTTAAGTAGTTTAAGATCAGAACATCTCCATTATTCATTATACATTCTACATTGGTCATTTACATAAATCATTGCCTTTCACATGTTTGTACATACAGTATTTTTCTGGCTCAACAACCCTGATAATCAATCAGATCAGGATGCCTTGCGGACGGGTCTGGAGACCTTGAAAAACATCGATGCCATCCATACCGCCTATATTGGCAAACCGGCCGAAACCCGCCGTGCAGTGATTGACCATAGCTATGACTTTTCGCTGACCTTTATTTTTACGGATCAGGCAGCCCATGATGTGTACCAGGTACATCCGGTCCACAAGAAATTCGTAGCCGACTGTGCACACCTGTGGTCGCGTGTACAAGTATATGATGCGGTTGAATAAGCCGATAAACTGTTATCTTTGTCTGATTCCCACCTGTTTTGCGGGCGATCTGCAATAGAACGATTTACCCTGCCGTTTCTGGATAATAATCGTTATATACTGATATTGCTATCTTATACAACTGCGATGAACACACGCTGCTTAACAAAATACGTACTCGGGTGTCTGGTCTTTACGCTGCCGGCCACTTCGGTGCTGGCGCAAAAAAAAGCCGGTGAAAAGCCACTGAGCACAACAGCGCCGGCCGCTGCCCAGTCGGATCCGGTCCGGGCACGGCTCGAAGACGAATCGCAGTTCATGGAAGGCATGAAGTTTCTGATGACCGATGAGCCTTCCAAAGCAATTGCGCAGTTCGAGAAACTGGTTCAGAAATCACCTGACAACGCAGGGGCTCAGTATGCTATGGCGTCGGCGCTGATGAAAACCGGCAAAACGGCAGAAGCCATTCCGTATGCTGCCAAAGCCCACAGCGTAGACAAATCCAATAAATTTTACTCCCTCCTGCTGGCCGAACTGTATGTAAAACAAAAACGCTACAGCGATGCCGAGGAACTATATGAAAGCCTGCTCAAACAAAGTACCGACAACATGGAATATGGCGTTGAGCTGGCCGCGATTTACCTCTTCGACGATAAACCGGACAAAGCCCTTGATGCCTACAACCGTGTTGAACGTGCACTGGGCATCAACGAGGAAATAACCCGTCAGAAGCAGCGGATTTATCTGAAGCAGAACAAGATTGATAAGGCTGTTGAAGAAGCCGAAAAACTGGTGGCGTCAGAACCGGGCGAACCGGAATACCTGGTAGAAGGGGCCGAGCTACTCATCGCCAACGACCGCAATGACCAGGCTATCGGCTGGCTGGATAAAGCCATTAAGCTGGATCCGGACATGGCGCAGGCCCATGTTATGCTGGCCGATATCTACCGGAAAAAAAGGCGATATGGTCCGCTGCAAGCAGGAACTGGACCATGTCTTCAATAACCCGAATCTTGAACCCAACCTGAAAGCCAGGATTCTGGCAAGTTATGCTGCCCTGAACGGCGACGATAAGACCGGGCAGCAGGATGCCCTGAAAATGGCGCAGGATCTGGTAAAAACCCACCCTAATGACGCGAAGTCGCTGATCATGATGGCAGATCTGCTGGCGCAGCAGAACAAATTTGCAGAGTCGCGTGATGCCTATGTGAAAGCCGCACGGCTTGACGAATCGTCGTATCAGGTCTGGGAAGCAATTCTCCAGCTCGACGGCCAGCTGAATCAGGTAGACAGCCTGCTGGTGCACTCAGAAAAAGCGCTGGAGATTTTTCCGACGCAGGGCCTCTTCTGGTACTCAAACGGATCGGCAAACCTCTATAAACGAAAATACCAGGCCGCGGTTGATGCGCTGGAAGAAAGCCGTAAGCTGATCTCAGCCACGCAGAACCCTGATCTGGTGAAAGCCATTAACGCGCAGCTGGGCGACGCCTACAACGGTGCCGGTGATAATGCCAAATCGGACGAAGCCTATGAACTGGTTCTGAAAACCGACCCGCTGAACGAGCATGTGCTGAATAATTTTGCCTATTTCCTGTCATTACGGAAGGATAAACTGCCGCAGGCCGTGCAGATGTCGCAGAAACTCGTGGAGCGTTTCCCAACCAACGCAACTTATCTGGACACACATGCGTGGGTATTGTACGTAATGAAAGATTATGCCAAAGCCCGTACTTACCTTGAAAAAGCGGTTACCAGTGATCCGAACGTAAGTGGTACCATTCTGGAACATTACGGCGATGTATTGTACCAGTTAGGCGAGCGCGACAAAGCCGTGGAACAGTGGAAAAAAGCCAAACTAAAAGGCGAAGCAAGTAGTAACATTGACAAGAAGATTGCCACCGGAAAGTTATATGAATAGACAACAGATGTATGATCGGGCCTGGTTACCCATCCGTTTCAGCCAGATTTTTCGGGTAAACACCAAATCATATATCCTCCCGCTCAACCTGTGGACATGGTTAATAGCCGTGGTCATTCTTACGGGCAGTGAAAGCTGCCGCCGGCATCGCATTGACCGGTCCGGACAGGCAGGTCAATCAGCAGCAGCCAATCCGGATACGACCATTCAGAAGCCGGTTGCTCCGGCCGACTCGGCTTCAGCCGTTACAACAGCGCCGGTTATTCCGCCGGCCACAACCCCGAAAACACCCCGTCCCGGCATTGAAGAAGCCCGGGCTAACGTCGCCGAGATTGACTTTAAATTCCTGACAGCCAAGGCTAAGGTGTCATTCAAAAGCAAAGATCAGGACATTGATAATGCAACGGTTAATATCCGGGTGCAGAAAGACAGCCTGATCTGGATTGCTATTTCTAAGATTGGCGTAGAGGCAGCCCGCGTACGGGTTGACCGCGACTCCATCACAATTCTGGATAAAATCAACAACGAATATACCCAGTACGATTTTCCTGCCTTAAGCAAGCGCTTTAATTTTGACATGAACTTTGAACTGCTTCAGGCCCTGATTGTGGGTAACCTGCCGCTGCCTAAACAGCCTGCCCAGAAAATCAAAAATGAACGGGATTACCTGTTGCTCCGTCAGACAGAGGGCAAAGTGCTGGTTGAGAACTACATCGGTGAGGAAAACCGGAAGCTGAAAAAACTGATGGTTGTCGAACAGCCAACCAAAAACACGCTCCGGCTCGATTATGCCGATTTTACCGCGCTGAACAACTTTTTATTCCCATATACCAGCCTGATTACCGTCGACTATAAGTCGGGTACTGACGGGCAGTTTTATCAGACCTTGTTGCGGATCCGGCATAGCAAAGTCGAATTGGCAGACAAAAACCCCGGTTTCCCGTTCAGCATACCGCCCCGCTATACGCGCCGGCCCTGACCAGAACCCTGATTTCAGCTTATGTGTACAGTAACGTGGCAAGCTCATTCCCGGTTTACGTTTTTTTTTCTGACCGGTCTTTCGCTGGTTAGCGGGCTGGCTTATGCCCAGCAACCCCGTAACCGGCAGGTACTGGAAAAGGAAAAAAAGCAGAACCTCGAAAAAATTACCGAAATCCGGACGATTCTGAAACAGACCTCGACCGAGAAGCAGGCCACCATGGGCAAGCTTAAAGCCCTGAACCAGCAAATCCGGTCGCAGTCTGAGCAGATCAACCTGATGACCGAAGACCTCAAGCTGATGGACTCCGAAGTGGTTGAACTGCGGAATGCCAGCAATAAACTTAACGAAGAGCTTGGTCAGCTTAAAAAGCAGGTATGCCGAAATGGTGTACTCGGCCGACAAACGGCGCCAGCAGCTCAACCCCCTTGGCTTCCTGTTTTCGTCGGATAACTTCAACCAGCTCGTTGCCCGCTATCGCTATCTGAAACAATATTCAGACGCCCGTCACAGTCAGGTAAAACAAATGGAGCGGGTAAAGGGTATGCTACAGGAAAAACGGGGTAGCGACTGAACAGAAACGGAGCCAGCAAAAAACGACGCTGACCGCCAAAGTCTCGGAAGGTCAAAAACTCGAAAGCCTGAAAGACGAGCAGAATAAGGTTGTTAAAGAACTCAGTCAGCGCGAAGTGCAGCTTCGGGATGAACTGGTTGAAAGCCGCCGGGCAGTAACCAACCTCGAAAATATGATTACCCGCATTATTGCGCGGGAAGCCAAAGAACGCGCTGAACGCGAAGCCCGCGAAAAAGCCGAACGCGAAGCACGGGAACGGGCCGAACGGGAGCGGTTAGCCCGTCTGGAAGCCGAACGGAAAGCCGAGGAACGCCGGCGGGCAGAGGACCAGCGTAAAGCCGACGAACAGCGCCGGGCCGAAGCGCTGGCCAATGCCAGTAAACCCAATACAGACAATCCGGCAGAGCCTAAACCAGCTGAACCGAAACCAGCCGAACCGAAGCCGGTTGAGCCTAAATCAGAACCCAAAACCGAAGCTCCCGTTGTGGCAGCACGCCCTGCCGAGGCGCGGGAAAATAACCTGAACGAAGCCGAATATGCCCTGGCCTCCTCGTTTGCGGCATCCAGAAACCGGTTGCCGTGGCCGGTGCAACACGGCTTTGTCTCGGATAAGTTCGGGGTAAAGCCCCACCCTGTCCTGAAAGGCCTGATGGTTGAAAACATGGGAATCGATATTCAGACCAATGCCGGAGAGTCCGTTCAGTCGGTATACGACGGCGTGGTACAGGACGTTGCTTATATGCCGGGCATGAACAACGTCGTGGCTATTCAGCACGGAAATTACATGACTGTGTATGCCAAACTGAAAAGCGTTTCGGTTAAAATCGGGCAGCGGGTCAAGGCCCGTGATACCATCGGCAGTGTGGCTACCGGCAAGGACGGCATCACCGAAATTCAATTCCAGATCTGGAAAAACCTTACTAAAATGAACCCCGAAGCGTGGCTTCGTCCACGATAAGCATACCCCATTAAACTGCAATACCATGTCTGTACACAATCCGGATATAAAGCGGGTAACTACGCACGTTATTCAGGAACTGAAAAATAGAGGAGAAAAAATTACTGCTCTGACTGCCTATGACTTTTCGATGGCCAAAGTAGTCGATGCGGCGGGCGTTGAACTTATCCCTGGTTGGTGATTCTGCCTCCCAACGTGATGGCAGGTCACGAAACGACGTTACCGATTACCCTGGATCAGATGATTTACCACGCCAGCTCGGTTGTGCGGGCGGTAAAACGGGCGCTGGTTGTAGTCGATCTGCCCTTTGGTTCGTATCAGGGGAATTCGTCAGAAGCCCTGCGCTCGGCAATCCGGATCATGAAGGAGTCAGGTGCCCACGCGGTTAAACTCGAAGGCGGCGTCGAAATTAAAGAGTCCGTCACGCGGATTCTGAGCGCCGGTGTACCGGTAATGGGGCACCTTGGCCTCACCCCGCAATGCGATCTATAAATTCGGTACCTATACCGTCCGGGCCAAAGGAAGAAGCCGAGGCACGGAAACTAATTGAGGACGCTCAGATGTTACAGGAAATCCGGATGTTTTAGTGTCGTCCTCGAAAAAATTCCGGGCAGCCCTGACCAAACAAGTCTCTCAAAATCTGAATATTCCGACGATCGGTATCGGTGCAGGTCCTGATGCCGACGGTCAGATTCTTGTGTTACACGACTTACTGGGCATTACCAAAGAGTTCAAACCCCGCTTTCTGCGCCGGTACGCCGACCTGAACGGAATCATGAACGAGGCCATCGCGAATTATGTCGACGATGTAAAAACACGCAGCTTCCCGAACGAAAGCGAAGCGTATTAGTGTAACTATCCCCCAGCTAAAGCAAGGGGGCTTTAATCCTCACCGTTGGCAGGTGTAAGCACAAACCAACGGGGAATTTTCAGGGCGAGTTACAACTACACCCCCGACTGCGGCAATGTTGCGCGCTCCGTTTACGTCAGCGTCGATACAATAACCACAGTTGCTACAGGTAAAATGTTTAGACGAACGCCGGCCGATATGCAGACATTTAGAACAGGTTTTGGACGTGTAAGCAGGTGGGATAACAACCACCTGAACACCTGCCAGCTGTGCCTTGTAGCTGATAAAGGTCCTGAGCTGGTAAAACGGCCAGCTGTTGTGTTCGCGTTTCTGAGACTTGCGGAGCCGTTGATTCGTGCGGTCACGAATTGCCTTCAAGTCTTCCAGAGCAATTGCCCTATGTGTGTCTTTAGCCTTATCAACCAGACGCTTACTAATCGTATGGTTGATAAGCTTCGAAGTAGCCTGCTCTTTTTTACTCAGCCGCTTCAACAAACGACGAGTGTTTTTAATAGTGGTCTTTTGGGCTCCATTGTGCTTTTTGGCCTGAAGACTGGCACGAATAGCGGACCGCTTTTTACGGTACTTACGAATAACACTACCCGTAAACCGTTCTCCGTCACTGTCGGTAGCCAGATCAACAATACCCAGATCAACTCCCAGAATACCTTCCGGCTTTTCGGTGTCTTCATCGGGAATATCACAGGTTGCCAGCAGGAACCACTTGCCTATTGTGTAGAGCAAATCGCTTTCTCCTTTCTGGTATTGCAGAAGCTGTTCGTTATGCGTTCCACCTACATAGGAGATTTTTTGCCGGCCGTCAATCGTCCAGATATTGACAAGTTTCCTGTCAGTTCTGTATGTAAGAATACGGCTATCATAGGCAATTGCTCCGGTGTCCCGAAAAGCGCGCTTTGTCTTTTTGTCAAGCCTGTAACTATCGGCCACCTTAGCCAGACAACGGACAATCATCTGAGACGAGAGACGACAGGTTGCTTTGGTGGGATAATATCGCTCTTTGTGAAGATTGAACTGTTTAAAAACCTTATGCTCAAACGCATAGTCAGACAATGCATTGCAGGCGGCATTGGCTTCGGTAAGAGTAGCCAACAGCGACTGAGCTTGTTGCGGAGTCGGTCTGAGTTTGATTTTGGCAGTCAATTTCATGCCCGAAGCTACAAAACAGCTCACTCAAACGAAAACATTAACACAGGAATCGAGTCTACCCGCGCACTGGCCTTTGTCCCTTTCGGGCGACAGCCGCGATTCCTCCCCGCCGTGAACGGACGGGGTTTCTTCGCGGGGTTCTCATGAAAAAAAGAAAACCTTTTCAGGTCGTCTACGAAGACAATCACCTGCTGGTTGTGAACAAAGAGCCGGGTATTCTGGTACAGGGAGACCGCACCGGTGATATTACTCTTAGCGACCTCCTGAAAGATTACATTAAAGAGAAATACAACAAACCCGGCGAGGTATTTCTGCACCCTGTTCACCGGCTCGACCGGCCTGTGAGCGGTCTGGTGGTGTTTGCGCGCACGTCAAAGGCGCTGGAGCGCATGACCGAACTCTTCCGGAAGCGGCAGATTCAGAAGATATACTGGGCTGTTGTCCGGCAAAAGCCGCCGCAAAAGTCGGATAAACTGGTGAACTGGCTCGTGAAGGACGAAGCCAAAAATCAGGTAACGGTATACGACTACGAAGCACCGAATTCGCAGAAAGCCGAGCTGAAATACCGGCTGCTGGGCCTGATCAACGAGCACTACCTGCTGGAGGTCGAACCTATTACGGGCCGGCCGCATCAGATCCGGTCACAGCTGGCGCACATGGGTTGCCCGATTCGCGGCGACATTAAATACGGATACGACCGCGTAGTGGCCGATAAGAAAATATACCTGCACGCCCCGCCGGTTGTATTTTATGCATCCGGTGAAAAAAGAGCCGCTGATCTGCAAAGCCGGTCTGCCGGCCGATCCGTTCTGGGAAGAATTCCTCGAACTCGACTCAGAGGATTACAAAGACAAAAATCTGGATTTCATTTATTAATAATCCGGAGCATTCCCGAAGCCGGTGCAGCGCTGTGTACCGGCTTTTTTTGCAGGAAAGTCATATATTTGACAGCCACCTAAACACCATTATGCCAATGGCAGCACTTTCTTACTTCGCCAGCCAATACCGTGCTTATTTAAACCGCGGCCTTGGCCCACAAGACCGCCGTTTCTGGTGGATATTCGGCGGCTCTCTGCTGGTATCCTGCACCGGTTTCTACGGCTACAGTTATTACATTCAATCGTCGATCAGCGCAAACCGGACGCTTGACGAGCTGATTACGGCCGGATTCGTTCTGGCTCCGGCCTTTAGTCTGCGCCGGCTTCAGTATTTTATACCGGTGCTCGGCATGGCCACGTTTACCCGGTATTGGTGGATTTTGCTGTTGTTAGTATACGTCCTCTATAAACAGACGTTCAACCGGCCAATCTGATTTTTTCTGCTTTCACATAGGGGTGTTTTGCCGCACGGTTGTCATAGCGCTACACAACCTGCATGTGGGTCGTTCCCTGTTTTCAGGCAAGATAACCAAACGGTTAAACCTTTTGGCTACTGAACACATCCAAGCGACACGGAACGTTGCTCCACCAATGCGACAAAACAAACAACAACACTAACGAATACAGCAGTATGAAACGCGCTATTTTCCTTACTACCTGCCTGGCCATTCTGGCTTCCTTCTCCGCCTGTACCTTCAACTACATCGACCGTGATCCGTATGAAGAGGTAATTCAGACTTATGCACTGACGGGCTTTGACCAGCTCTCGATGGGCAGTGCCTTTAACATCACCGTCCGGCAGGGGTCGACCTACCGGATTGAGGTACGCGGTAGCCGCAACGATGTTAACGACCTGGATGTGTACACCCGCAACGGTAAACTCTATGCCCGCTACCGGACAAGCAGCAAGCAACGCTACACGACGTATTTTACGATTACGATGCCAACCATAAGCGGTGTTGATTTTTCGGGAGCAACCAAATCGAGCATCAGCGGCTTCGGCGGCTTGCGGAGTTTCGAAGCCATCCTGTCGGGAGCGTCGCGGTCCGACATCGACCTTGACGCCAGCAGCGTCCGCGTTGATTTGTCGGGGGCATCAGAGGCTACGCTATTCGGTTCAGGCAGTGTTCTGGAGGGTGATTTATCCGGTGCGTCGAGCCTGTACGCATTTGATTATCCGGTCAATGAAGCGATTCTGGATGTCTCAGGTGCAAGCCGGGCGCGGGTCGATGTGGGCAAAAACCTCGATGTGAGTGCTTCCGGAGCCAGCAACGTACGCTATCAGGGCAACCCGTCGATCCGGCAGAATGTATCAGGCGGCAGTTCGGTGCAGCGGGATTAATAACCTCCTGACTTGGTACGGGTGAATAGCCTCGCTACATCACCCGTACCGATCAAGCATGCGGTGATCCTTTTTTGGTCAGATACTGCCCGACATTAAACATGATCCCGTTCATTACCTCAATATCTTTGTGCCAGTCCTTCACCTGCCAGTCGGCGTCAGGGGTCGCAACCATTACTTTTTTTGCTTTGGTTGTAATCCAGATTACTTTCTCTACACCAAACTGCAACAGCTTTTCTGTCTTTTTAAAGATATAGGTATCATTATCAATGTCTTCCGGATCGGCAGCTATATCTACTTCAATAACAACCTTAGGCGGTACATTTGCATAGAACTCATCAATTGCCTCAACAGGTAATACCTTGTTATCAAATATCAGTACGTCACCTGCCAGGTTATTGCGTTTATCCAGATGAAGCCCGGCTTCACTTGTCAACAACGTGTTTAATTCGTCATCAAGCTGTTTACCTAGCTGAACAACCAGATAAGCAACAATAAATGCTTGTAATGCACTTGAACCCATAATCTCTGAAAAACGCTTTGCTCCTGATAATACATCGCGATAGCCTTTGTAGTGAATAGGCTTACCATCCAGAATCTCGTAGATCAGGTGTTCGGGTATTTTTTGTTTTGTCTTCTTTACAGTTCCTCCTCTGTCCCGTTCCCGCGTTGCTATCATATGCGTCCATTGTTTGTTAACCAAATATAGGCAGATTCCGGATGAGAGACAACAGCGGTGGTTGTGCCCGAACATGTGTACCTTTGTCGTATGCTGCTGCGTAAAACCCTCTCCGAATATGGTTGTATCCGCAATGCCGATGACTATCCTGACGGCATTGACTCGTTTTCGGAGATTTTTCTGCCCGGACCGGTTTTCCGCCAGCTGTGTGAGCTCGCCGGACACGACGATGCGGACACCATTCTTCAGCTGAGCTGGCAAAAAGGCCGCGAAACCCTCCGGACAAAAAACTACGTCGGTCTGCTGGAAACACCGCATGGTGTTCAGCTGGAAATTCTGCCTAAAATTGCTCTGGACCAGCCGGAACCAGCCCGAAGGTCGCTGCTCAGGATGCTGCGCCGGCTGAGCAACAGCCCGTTCAGAAGCATCGCCAATGCGCACACCCGCAGCAGTCAGTTACCGCTTTGGGAGATTTTCATCACTATTTTTCTCGATGAGGTCGACTTGCTGGTCAGTCAGGGCATTCAGCAAACCTACCGGACTGTCGATGGCAATGAATCGTTCTGGAAAGGGAAGTTTCTGCCACACCAGCACCTGCGCCGTAACCTGTACCATGCCGGACGCGTGGCAGTCCGCTACGACAAACGGACGCCGGACACCCCGCCTAACCGCATCCTGAAAACAACGCTGGAACGCCTCCGCCCACGCACCGGTACACTGCGGAATCAGGCCCGTATCCGGCAACTGCTTCAGGCGTTCGACGATGTGTCTCTATCCGACAGCCTGCCTGTAGACTGGCAGTTGATCCGGACCAACAGCCGCCAGGAAAACCGGTATACCACGGCCCTGGGCTGGGCAAAGGCACTGCTGCAACAGGAGGCTTTCGGCGTCAGGGCCGGGACTGCACTTTCGCTGGCGCTGCTGTTTCCGATGGAACGGATTTTTGAGCAGTACGTCACCCACGGCTTCCGGCAGTACTGGCCATCGGGTAGTGTGAGCGCACAGGAATCTTCAATGCATCTGGTCGACCACCACGTCGGTACGCCGAAATTCAAACTACGCCCCGACCTCGTGATCCGGCAGGGAGACCAAACCGTGGTACTCGATACCAAGTGGAAGCAGATAAACGGCCATGATCGGAAAGGCAATTATGGCATCGACACCGCCGACCTGTACCAGCTGTATGCCTACGGCAAAAAATACAGCGCCCGCGACCTGATGCTGCTTTATCCGGCCAACCCAACGTTTCAGGAACCGCTCGATGTGTTTGGCTATGACCCCGACACCCGTCTGCACGTGGTACCGTTTGACGTTACACAGCCTCTTGTGCAGGAAGTAGAAAAGATACATGCCCTGACTTTGTCTTTCCAAACGAAGTGAGTAATATGCAGCTGCCGGAGCAACCGGAACCGCTTCGACCTATTCCGACAACCCACGTTACACATGCCTCTTCTCCTGACCCTGCTTGGTATTTTAGCCTTAGTGGCCCTGATTGCCTTTGTGCATCTGGACACCTTTATCTCATTTGTGCTGGTTTCGCTGGCCATTGGTCTGGCCTCCGGTATGGAGGTGACGGCCGTTGGTAAATCCATTCAGACCGGCATAGGTGGTACCCTCGGCGATCTGGTGCTGATCATCGGCTTCGGGGCCATGCTGGGCCGGCTTGTGGCCGAAAGCGGTGCTGCCCGGCGGATCACTGATGTCATGATTGGCTGGTTCGGGATTAAAAACATTCACTGGGGACTGGCACTCGCCGGTTTTGTGATCGGCATTCCGCTGTTCTATAATGCCGGCTTTATCATTGTTGTTCCCCTGATATTCACCATTGCCGCTTCGTCACGGCTGCCCTTGCTGACCGTTGCCGTTCCGATGTTGTCGGCACTGTCGGTCGCACACGGATACCTGCCCCCTCACCCGTCCCCGGCGGCTATTGCCGGTCAGCTGAACGCTGATATTGGCAAAACACTGTTTTATGGCCTGATTGTAGCCATACCGGCTATCGTTATCGCCGGACCAATCTTCGGAAAAACCCTGTCGAAATATAATCCGCATATCGACCGCACACTGTTCAACATCAAGGATGTCCCGACAACTGATCTGCCTGGCGCCGGTATTAGTTTCTTTGTCGCCCTGCTGCCGGTGGCGCTGCTGACACTGCTTGGTCCGCTCAAAACGTACCTCAGCCATCAGGAGCAATCGACGGGTATGGCCGCACTGACCAGCGCGTTTAAGTTGTTGTCGGAGCCTTACGTAGGCATGCTGGTATCAGTCCTTGTTGCCGTTTATTTCCTCGGGCTTCAGCGCGGTCAATCAATGAAAGCCGTAATGAAAGATCTCGAAGAGGCGATTAAGGCCGCAGCACCAATTCTGCTGGTCATTGCCGGCGCCGGTGCGCTGAAGCAAGTATTTATGGATAGTGGTACCAGCAAGTACATTGGCAGCCTGCTGACCGATGCGGCCATTCCGCCGCTGCTGCTGGGCTGGGGCATGGCTGCAGTAATCCGCGTGTGTGTAGGCTCAGCAACGGTTGCCGGGCTGACCACGGTAGGCATTATCCTGCCGTTACTACAGGCGCAGACGATTCAGCCGGAACTGATGGTACTGGCCATCGGCTCGGGCAGCCTGATGTTTTCACACATTAACGACGGCGGTTTCTGGCTGTTCAAAGAGTACTTCAACCTGAGTATTAAAGACACCATTAAAACCTGGTCGGTCATGGAAACTATCGTCTCCATTGTCGGGCTGATCGGCGTACTAATTCTGGACATTTTTATATAAAACTGATTCACAGGTACGTACAGATCGGTTATTTACTGGACTATGTAAACCAAACAGGCTTCATCGGGTTACTTGTATACTACCAACCCGATGAAGTACGTTGAAACGGTCTGTTAAAATCCTGCTTGTTGTCGCAGGGCTGCTGGTGGTGGCCCGTCTGCTGCTCCCCTATGTTGTTTTGCGCTATGTCAACAACCTGCTGGCGGATATGGGTAGTTATACCGGTCATATCGACGATGTTGATATTTCCTTGATTCAGGGATCGTATCAGATCAAGGAGCTCCGCATCCGGAAAATCAACGGTAAGCTCCAGGAGCCGTTTATTTATATTCCCAAAAGCGATTTGTCGATTGAGTGGAAATCACTGCTCAAGGGCAAGCTCGTGGGCGAGGTTGAAGCGTATAGCCCGCGCCTGAACTTTTCGTTCAGTACCAATGAATCCGAACGGCAAACCGGTGCCGAAGTCGACTGGACAAAGATCGTCAAAGACCTGATGCCAATTCAGATCAACCGCGTTGCCGTAGCCGACGGGCAGGTAAAACTGCTCAAGCTGTTCAGTAAAGCCAACACGGATCTGTCGCTCGGTAATTTTCAGGGCGAAATCCGGAATATCCGCAACGTAGATGAAAAACCGGGGCGTTTGCCATCGCCGATATGGGCCACCGGCGATGTGCCGGGTTGGGGCGGCACCATGCGCTTCGATGCCAACATGTACCTGTTGAAGCAAACACCGGATTTTGACTACAACATGCGCTTCAACGACCTCCAGCTCACGGAACTCAATACCCTGGCGCGGGAGTATGCAAAAATCGACTTTGAGCGGGGCACCATCAGCGTCTTGAGTGAAATGGCCATGAACGACGGTAAACTGAAAGGGTATCTGAAGCCATTGACCAAAAACATGCAGGTCTTCAAACTGAAAGAGCACGATGACCGCACTGTCGGCAGTTTTTTCCGTGAGCTGCTGGCTGAAGGCGGCGCTGAGATCCTTGAAAACCAGCGCAAAGATCAGGTAGCCACCAAAATTCCGCTCCGCGGTGATGTCAGCGATGTTTCCGTTGACATCTGGACGACGATTTTCGGCGTGCTGCGCAATGCCTACATTGAAGCGTTTGAGAAGAAGTTTGACAATGACGTTACGTTTCAGGATGCCGTTCAAACGATAAAAGACGATTTCAAGGAAAAACGCGAAGCCCGTAAAGCCGAACGCAAGGAAAAACGTGAAGCCCGCAAAAAAGCACGGCAGGAGAAGAGAAAGGATTGACTAGTATTCATACCTAAGTAGAAACCTGTATTTTTGTAAACGCATCAGGTTTTGTATCACTTAGCACTATACAATCATGTCTGCTATCCGTAACTTTTATAAAAAGTATAAGCCATACATTTTCGTCGATGGCTGGTATTACATTTTTATTGTGATTTTCATCATCATTTTGTTTGTTTTTTTCGACTGACACAGCACCTACAAATCCGTTTATAGGTTACATTTGTCCGTATGAAGCAGTTTCTCACCCTCTTTCTGGGTCTCTACCTGTCTGCCGTCAGCATTGTGCCGACAGCAGTCTGGGAAGAGTTTGTTAAACTGCCTCAGTTGTGGGAGCATTATGAGCTGCATCGTGCGGCTGCCCCTAACCTCTCACTCATTGATTTTCTGAGTCTTCATTACGGAGCCGGTAGTGCGCAACACCAGAATCAGCACGACCACTCGCAGATTCCGTTTAAAGCGTCTCACCATTGCTTAGGCCTTAACTGGCACATTGCGTTTGTGCCCATCAACTGGGTCCGTCCGTCGCTCATTGACCGGCTTGTCTTTATTCTGGCACAGCGCCCCAACTTTCACTACCACAGCCCGCTCCTGACCGAACGGACGTTCTCTTTTTTCCATCCGCCTAAGCTGTTTGTCCGTTAGGATGTATGGCGACTGAATGATGCGTTGACCGGCGTTTCTCAACTTCGTTGAGCAGCACCGTACCGCTGTGTATTCCCTGCATACGTCCTGTTTGTCTGGATACATAGTCTACCATCATTTTTTATTCTCCATGCTCAACAGCATCATCCGTTTTTCTATTCAGAACAAACTGATTATCGGACTGTTTTCCTTGGTACTGCTCATCTGGGGCGGGTGGTCGGCCGCCCGTCTGCCGATTGATGCCGTACCCGATATCACCAATAATCAGGTTCAGGTCATTACGCCAAGCCCGTCGCTGGCAGCTCCCGAAATGGAACGGCTTGTTACGTTCCCGATCGAAGTAGGGCTGGCCAACATTCCGGGGCTTATCGAAATCCGGTCGTTCTCACGCTTCGGCCTCTCGCTCGTTACCCTTGTCTTTGAAGACGGGGTTGATGTATACTGGGCGCGCCAGCAAATTGCCGAACGCCTGCAAACCATCGTCACCCAGATTCCACCCGGCATCGGTACCCCGACCATGGCCCCTGTTACCACCGGCCTCGGCGAAATTTATCAGTACACACTGGTTCCGAAAAAAGGCTACGAAAACCGCTATTTGCCCCGCGAGCTCCGGACCGTTCAGGACTGGATCATCCGGCGGCAGCTGCTGGGCACTCCGGGGGTGGCCGACATCAGCAGCTTTGGCGGGGAGCTGAAACAGTACGAAATTGCGGTTGACCCCGACCGGCTGCGCAGCTTCAACCTCAGCATTACCGACCTCTTTACGGCCCTCGAACAAAACAACCAGAATACCGGCGGCGCCTATATCGACAAAAAGCCGAATGCCTTCTTTATCCGCGCCGATGGCCTCATCGGCAGTGTTGAAGACATTGAAAACGTGCTGGTCCGGCAGGATGGCAACGGCACACCGGTCCGGATCCGCGATGTGGCTACGGTACAGATCGGCTCGGCTGTACGCTACGGCGCCGTCACCCGCAACGGCGACGGCGAGGTGGTGGGCGCCATTGTGATGATGCTGAAGGGCGAAAACTCCTCAGCGGTGATCAAGAGGGTTAAGACCAAAATCGCCGAAATCGAAAAAACACTGCCGGAAGGCATCCAGTTGATTCCGTTCCTCGACCGGACTAAAATGGTAGATAGTGCCATCGGGACCGTAACCAAAAACCTGAGCGAAGGCGCCCTGATTGTTATTTTCGTGCTGGTCCTGCTCCTTGGCGAATGGCGGGCAGGGGTGGTCGTTGCGTCGGTTATCCCGCTGGCACTGTTGTTTGCCATCGGCATGATGAATGTGTTCGGCGTTTCCGGAAACCTGATGAGTCTGGGGGCCATCGATTTCGGCCTGATTGTCGACGGGGCGGTGATCATTGTGGAGGCTACCCTCCATCACCTGCTCCTGCGCAACCGTGATACCACACTCACTCAAGAACAAATGGACGACGAAGTCTTTCATTCGGCCGCCCGTATCCGGAATTCGGCGGCTTTCGGCGAAATCATTATCCTGATCGTATACCTGCCGATTCTGGCCCTGAGCGGTGTCGAAGGCAAGATGTTTACCCCGATGGCGCTGACGGTTGCCTTCGCGATTCTGGGTGCCTTTATTTTGTCGCTGACCTATGTGCCGATGATGTCGGCTCTGCTGCTCAGTAAGCGGATTGAACACCGCGAAACGTTTTCCGACAAACTCATCCGCGCCACGCACCGCCGGTATGAGCCCCTGCTGCTGTGGTCATTACGCCACCGGTTTATTGTGGTAGGTACGGCCATTGTCTTTCTGACAGCCAGCATCTTTGCATTTCTGCAAATGGGCGGTGAATTCCTGCCGACGCTGGACGAAGGTGACTTTGCCGTTGATACCCGCGTGCTGACGGGCAGCTCACTCTCCGAAACAGTCGATGCGACGCTCAAGGCCGAAAAACTGATTCTGAAAAACTTCCCCGAAGTGGAGCAGGTGGTCGGTAAAATCGGAGCCGGTGAAATCCCGACCGACCCGATGGCTATCGAGGCCAGTGACCTGATGGTTATTTTCAAACCCATCAGTGAGTGGACTTCCGCCCGTACCCGCGAAGAGATGGTCGAAAAAATGGCGGCGGTAGTCTCTCAGATTCCAGGCGTTACATTCGGTTTTCAGCAGCCGGTGCAGATGCGGTTTAACGAACTCATGACCGGCTCGCGCCAGGATGTCGGGATTAAAATTTACGGCGACGATCTCAGCGAATTAACCCGTCAGGCCGATAAGGTAGCTGGTATCATCAAAACCGTAGACGGCGCGCAGGACCTGTATGTTGAACAGGTTGAAGGCCAGCCCCAGATCCAGATCAAGCTTGACCGCAACCGGCTGGCCCAGTTCGGACTCAATGTAAACGACGTGAACCGTACCATCAACACCGCTTTTGCCGGTCAGGCCGCAGGGCTGGTGTTTGAAGGCGAGCGCCGGTTTGACCTTGTGGTACGCCTCGCACCGGAGAAACGACAGAGTATTCAGGATGTAAGCAATTTATACGTTATGACCCCGAAAGGCAATCAGATTCCGCTCTCGCAGGTGGCGACAGTGCAGTTAGTTCAGGCGCCAAATCAGATTCAGCGCGACAATACCCGCCGCCGGATTACACTCGGCTTCAATGTGCGTGGCCGCGATGTAGAGAGCATCATTAAGGAACTACAGCAGAAAGTAGACACAAAGATCAAATTTCCGCCGGGCTATTCGATTGCCTATGGTGGTCAGTTCCAGAACCTGGTCGAGGCCAAACAACGGCTTTCGATTGCAGTTCCGGCGGCTCTGGCGCTGATTTTTATGCTGCTCTTCTTTACGTTCGGGTCCATCAAACAATCGATTCTGATTTTTACGGCCATTCCGATGGCCGCTATCGGCGGAGTAGCCGCCCTGCTCCTGCGCGGTATGCCGTTCAGTATTTCGGCCGGAGTGGGCTTCATCGCCCTGTTCGGGGTATCGGTTCTCAACGGTATCGTGCTCATTGCCGAATTTAACCGGTTACGGCACGAAGACGGGCTCACAGACCTGACCGAAATCATCCGCAAAGGTACCGATGTCCGGCTGCGTCCGGTCATCATGACGGCGCTTGTCGCCTCTCTGGGTTTCCTACCCATGGCGCTATCTACTTCCGGCGGTGCGGAGGTACAGAAACCACTGGCGACAGTCGTAATCGGCGGCCTGATTACAGCTACATTGCTGACCCTGATTGTCTTACCTGTCCTATACACCTTCTTTGAGGGTGGCTTCGGGAAACTGGCCGGTAAGCAGGTCAAAACCCTGAGTCTGTTGATTGGCGGTCTGCTGATTAGCGGACTGGCTCAGGCCCAGTCACCGGTACGTGTTCTTACCCTTGATCAGGCATTGCAGGAAGCCAATGCACGAAACGGCCAGCTGAAAGTTGCCCAATATCAGGTCGATGCCCAGCAGGCCCTGCGGCGGTCAGCGTATGACATCGGCAAACTGAACGTCAATGCCATGCTCGGGCAGTACAACAGCCGGAAATTCGACAACAACATCACGGCAACCCAGACCTTGCCCAACCCACGGTTCATCCGTGAATCTGTAGGACTGGCCGACGCAACAACCGCCCAGCGCCAGCGGCAGGTCAGTGTCACACGGCACGAGTTACGGTATCAGGTCAAAACGGCGTATTACGAGGTGTGGTTCCAGCACGAGCGCGAGCGGCTGTTCCGCCAGCAGGACTCGCTGCTGACCGAGTTTGTACAGGCCGCCGCTGTCCGGTTCCGTACCGGTGAAACGGGTTCGCTGGAAAAAGCCACCGCCGAAAGCCAGCTGGCCGAACAACGCGTGCGGTTAGCCCAAACCGAAGCCGCGCTGACTACCGCCCGGACATCGCTCCGGAACCTGCTGTTCAGCGCCGAACCGGTCGACGTACCGGCCCAACGCCTCGTTCAGCGAACATTGGCCTTACCGGCCGATACAGCCTCTACCGCCAATCATCCGCTGCTGGCCCTGCTGAAACAGCAAATCGAGGTCAACCAGCGCGCCCGGCAGGTCGAACAGGCACGGCTGCTGCCCGAATTTCAGCTGGGTATTTTTTCGCAGACGCTGATCGGTACCCAGAATTTCAACGGCAACGAATACGTCTATAATGCCGGTCACCGGTTTTTCGGCGGTCAGATCGGCATCCTGTTTCCGCTGATCAGCCGGCCGCAAAAGGCCCGCGTCGAATCGGCCCGTATCAACGAACAGATTGCCCAAACCGAACTGGACCTACAGGAGCGTACCATCCGTAACCAGTATACGCAGGCCATAGACCAATATAACCGTTACCAGACAGCCGTGCAGTATTACGAACAAAGCGGCCTGCCGCAGGCACAGCTCATCGCTGACAATGCGCGGAAGGCTTTCCGCAGCGGCGACATCGGCTATGTCGAATTCTCGCTGGCTCTCCAGCAGGCACTCACCATCCGCCAGAATTACCTGGATGTACTAAACCAGTTAAACCAATCTGTCCTGTATCTTGAATTCCTGTCAGGACTTGACTAACGGCTCTCATGAAGCGAATCATTCCCGGTCTCTTACTGACCGTTTTCCTATATCAGGCTTGCAATAGCCCAAAGCAGACAGAAACAGAAACGGCGGCAAAAACAGACAGTACGGCGACTACCGAAGCAGGTCAGGACGGTCCGGTTGAGGTCTCGTTTACCCGGGCTCAGTACGACATAGCCAGCATACAGCTCGGCCAGCCCGAATACCGGAACATCAGCAGTACGCTGAAAGTCAACGGTAAAATTGACGTTCCCCCGAACCAGCGCGTGACGGTCTCAGTGCCTTACGGCGGCTATGTCCGGAATCTGAATCACGACCTGTTGCCAGGGCAGCGGGTCCGGAAAGGGCAGCTTCTGGCGGTGCTCGAAAATCCGGAGTTTATCCAGCTTCAGCAGGACTATCTGGAAACCAAAGCCCGGCTTGAGTACAGCAATCAGGAATACCAGCGGCAGCAGGAACTGAGCCGCGAAAACGTCAGCGCGCTTAAGGTATTCCAGCAAACCGCCGCCGAGCGCCAGCGGCTCCAGGCACAGCTGGCCGGACAGGCGCAGCGGCTGACCATGTTACGGATTAATCCGGTATCGCTGCGGGCCGACAAACTGACCCGCACCATTCCGGTACCTTCGCCGGTTGACGGTTACCTGACGGTGGTCAACATCAATCTGGGTAAGTTCGTGAATCCGGCCGATGTGCTGGCCGAAATCACTGATGTTAGTCATATTCATCTGGCCTTATCTGTTTTTGAACGTAATATTGACCAGATCCGCGTCGGGCAGCGGCTTCGGTATGCAGTTGGTCAGGAAGGGAAACCGGTGCATCCGGCTACGGTTATTCTGATCGGGAAGGAGATTTCGCCGGAGCGTACGATTGAGGTGCATGCCCATCCGCAATCGGCCACCGCCTCGGTGATTCCGGGCGCCTATGTGTCCGCAGAACTCGACGTAACCAGTCAATCGGTGTCATCGCTACCGGAATCAGCGGTCGTTTCGTTCGGCGGCAAGTCGTATGTATATGTCCTGGTCAGTAAAGAAAAGGGCCAGTACCGGTTCCGGCAGATTCCGGTTCAACCCGGCGTAACGGAAAACGGTTATGTAGCGGTAAGCCTTCCCGCCGGTGTCGATCCGGCAAAAACACCCGTCGTGGTTAAGGGAGCCTACAGCCTGTTGTCAAAACTAAATAATCAGGAGGAAGAATAAGCCATGAGCAACCATCCGGATACCCATTTACATCACCATGAAGAGCACCTGCAAAGCTCTGATTTTATCACCGACGTGGTCATCGGCATGTCCGATGGCCTGACGGTGCCATTTGCGCTCGCGGCCGGTCTGAGCGGCGCCGTTTCGTCGTCCGATCTGGTTGTGACAGCGGGCATCGCCGAGATCGTGGCAGGGTCAATCGCCATGGGATTAGGCGGGTATCTGGCCGGCCGCACCGAAGCCGATCACTACCAGTCGGAGCTGAAACGCGAATACGACGAAGTAGAGCGGGTTCCCGAACGCGAAAAACAGGAAGTGCGTGATGTGTTTGCCGAATACGGTCTGAGCGCGGAGCTACAGAACGCCATTGCCGATGAACTGGCAAAAGACAAAAAGAAGTGGGTTGATTTTATGATGCGTTTCGAGCTTGATCTGAGCGAGCCCGACCCCAACCGGGCGAAGAAAAGTGCACTTACCATCGGGCTTTCGTATGCCGCCGGCGGCATGCTGCCGCTGCTGCCGTACTTTTTTGTTGAAAGTCCCATTGATGGCCTGATGTGGTCGAGCATCGTCACGCTGATATGCCTCTTTGTTTTCGGTTATTTTAAAAGCAAAATCACCGGTCAGCCACCGGTTTCCGGTGCCTTTAAAGTGATGCTGATCGGAGCTGCTGCCGCCGCCGCCGCATTTAGTATTGCCAAATATACCGTTTAGTAAAAAGCTTATAACCAGAGACTTGTATTTTGATGTACGGTTACATAGTTTGGCCGGAAATAACCGCCCAAACTATGAAGTCTCCGTTCTGTACACCACCACCGCTGAGCGACCGGGAGAAACACTTCCTGAGTCTGGCCTGCACTGACCTGACCTACTCTGAAATTGCTGACCGCATGTGTGTCAGCCCCCGTACCGTCGATGGATACCGCGAAAGTCTGTTTGGTAAATTTGCTGTAAAGAGCAGGGTAACCATGGCCCTGACTGCGGTCAGAATGGGGTTTGTGACGCTGTAATGTTGCGGGGCATTGGCTACCTTTGCTCCCGGCGTTTCATCCATCTCTAAACCACTTGACCCTGTGATTAATTACCGACCGGAGCACGACATTGCCATCGTAGCGTGGCACATGACCACTGCCCCCATGAACGTCCTGAACGACGATTCTATACCGCAATTTGAAGCTGCTCTCGAGCGGGCCATTGCCGACCCTTCCGTTAAAGGCATTATTATCACCTCCGACAAACCTGAATTCGTAGTCGGTGCCGACCTGAAAATGATCCTGCGCGCCAACGGCAAAGACCCTGCTGAGATGCTCAAGGTCTCGACAGAACTGAACCGCGTATTCCGCCGGATCGAAACATGTGGCAAAGCTGTTGTAGCCGCCATCAACGGAAGCGCGCTGGGCGGAGGTTACGAAATTTGCCTGGCCTGTCACCACCGCATCGCTCTGAATCTACCTAAAACCGTGCTGGGCCTCGTTGAGGTAACGATCGGTCTCCTGCCCGGAGCCGGCGGTACCCAACGACTGCCCCGCATGATTGGCATGCAGCCCGCCCTGCAACTAATGCTGGAAGGCAAAAAAGCGGGTGTACAGGAAGCGCTGACCCTCGGCATGATCGACGAGGTGGCACAGTCGCCGGAAGAGCTGATGCAAAAAGCCAAAAACTGGATTCATGCCAATCCGGCACCCGTTAAGCCCTGGGATACCATCGACCGGAAAACAGGAAAAATCGTCGCGAAAGATAATTTTAACGTGCCGGGTGGTAATGTCCAGAGTCCTGTCGGCGTACAGACGTTCAGCGCAGGGACAGCCATGATCATGGAGAAAACACGGGGCAATTACCCTGCTCCGCTGGCCATCCTCTCCTGTGTATATGAAGGCTTACAGGTCAATATAGACCGTGCGCTGCTGATCGAAGGCCGGTATTTTGTACAGGTAGCGACCTCTAAAGTAGCCAGGAGCCTGATCCAGACGATGTTTCTGGGTATGAATGAAGCCAATAAGGGAGCCAGCCGCCCAAAAGACATTCCGAAAACAGACGTAAAAAAACTAGGCGTTTTAGGTGCCGGACTCATGGGCGCAGGCATCGCCTATGTATCGGCGCAGGCAGGCATTGAGGTGATCCTGAAAGATGTATCGGTTGAACAAGCCGAAAAGGGTAAAGAGTATTCCCGCACGCTGGTCCGGAAAAGCATCGAACGCGGGAAGCTGTCGGCAGACAAAGCTGGTGCACTCCTCAGCCTGATCAAACCCACGGCTGATGCCGCTGATTTGCAGGGCTGTGACCTGATTATCGAAGCTGTTTTTGAAAACCGCGATCTGAAAGCGCAGGTAACCGCCGAAGCCGAACCCATGCTGGCTCCTGGCGGCCTCCGCGTATTTGGCTCCAATACCTCTTCCCTGCCCATTACGGGGCTGGCAAAAGCATCGGCTCATCCCGAAAACTTTATCGGCATTCATTTTTTCTCGCCAGTCGACAAGATGATGCTCGTGGAGTTAATTGTCGGTCAGCAAACGTCGGATTATGCCCTGGCAGCGGCGATTGATTTCACCCGTAAAATCCGGAAAACGCCCATTGTTGTAAACGACGCCCGCGGATTCTACACATCCCGCTGCTTTGGTACCTATGCCTCCGAAGGCATGGAACTGCTCAGAGACGGCGTGTCGCCTGTTCTGATTGAGCACGCCGGAAAAGATGCCGGTATGCCGGTCGGTCCGCTGGCCGTTACTGACGAAGTAGCGATTGATCTGGTCTACAAAATTGCCGCGCAGGGCATTCAGGACGTGGCGCTCGATGAGTCAGACACCAGCTATCAGGTCGGCAAACAGTTTGTCGGGATCGGCCGGTTGGGCAAAAAAGCGAAAGCCGGTTTTTATGACTACCCTGCCGACGGCCCGAAAGTACTTTGGCCCGGCCTGAGCGAACTGTTTCCGGTCGCCACACAACAACCCGACGTGGAGGAGGTCAAAAAGCGGCTGCTGTACCGGCAGGCCATTGAAGCTGTCCGCTGTTACGAAGAACATGTTATCCGTACTAAACTCGACGCCGACCTTGGTTCAATTCTGGGCTGGGGGTTTCCGACCTACACGGGCGGCGCACTCTCGTTCGTTGATTTCATCGGGCTGGAGACATTTGTGCACGAATGCGACCGGCTGGCCGATACCTACGGCGAACGCTTCCGGCCAACACAGGGCTTACGGGATCAATTAGCCTGATTAGTTGCCGGTTAAGCACATAATAACGGGCAAGTGGCTTGGTCTTGATTTGTGTAAAATGTAACTTTATAGTTCACAAACACGCGTTAAACCCTGCATTGCATATGAAAGACGACTCCCTGAGTAAACTGAGTTTAGATGAACTGAAAGCCCGTGAAAAATCATTGCGTCTGGTATCCAGCATGTTCATTGGCTGTATTGTGATTATGGCCCTCGCCGGTGTGTTTTTGACCGTTCAGAAAGGGTTTAACACCTTTACGGTACTGCCTGTTGCGTTTCTGCCCCTGATGATTGTGAACATGAGTAACCTGAAAAAAATAAAAGATGAAATAGCCGGTCGTTCAGCCTGATTCTCTTTACTACTCCACATAAATTTACCGTTCCGGACTGACCGGATACCAAAAAAGCGCGGACGTGTCCGCGCTTTTTTGGTGTATTGGCCTGAGCAACGATTTATAAACGGCCACCGCCGATATCGAAGCCGAGTTTTACCCCGATATATGAATTTGAGCTTTTCACGGTCTGTGCTGTCGTCAGACTAATCTGGGTTGACGGCACAATGTTATACTCAAATCCCATATTGAAATGACCCGCCTTAAAACCGGCTCTTCCCATTAAACCGAACTTTCGGGAAGCCTCTACAGTCACATCTGATGTATTCGTTGACTGATCATTATCATCATACACAAAGCTGGTACCAGCCACAGAATATAAGCCGGCGCCAATGCCTACATATGGCCGGAAGTTGTTTGTACCCAACAAATAGGTACCAGTAACGACATAAGAACCAGCAGCCTTAATATCACCACTTACATCCTGACCATTAATTGAAACAGCCTTCGCCATCAAGGCAAATTCTGCTCGTAAGCCCACATCAAAATTGTCATTCAAACCGTATTTCGGCTCAATTGAGGCCAAAAGACCTCCGCCGGCACCAGAACCGGTTGGCCGTGCATAGCCGAGCGATAGATTTAATTTAAATGGCTGAAACTCTTGTGCGGATGCAGATGAAATGGCAGCACAGGTAAACAATAAAGCGAAGAGCTTTTTCATAGTGTATTTAATCGTTGTGTGTAGTTGAAGGCGCAAGTTACATGATCCCTTTCACATAAAATACCCCTACCCTGGCGGTATTCTGTCTGCGGTCTCTGCCACACCATCGAAATACTTTATCTTTGCCGCCATCATGGGAAGCATTGCCATTATTCCTGCCCGGGGCGGCAGTAAGCGCATTCCGCGCAAAAACATCCGGCCTTTCCTCGGCAAACCGATCATTGCCTACGTCATCGAAGCAGCTTTGGCGTCGGGCCTGTTCGAGGAGGTTATGGTCTCCACTGACGATGCGGAGATTGCAGCCGTTACGGAGCAGTACGGCGCTTCGGTTCCGTTTTTCCGGTCAGTGAAAAACGCGGATGATTATGCGTCAACCATTGATGTATTGCTGGAAGTGCTGGATAGTTACGCGGCCGGTAACCGCCGGTTCAGTCATGTGTGCTGCCTGTATCCGACCGCGCCTTTCGTTACAGTTGATCTGCTCAAACGCGCTTTTCAGGCCCTGACCGATAAACAGGCCGATATTATGTATCCGTTGCAACGGTTTGATTTCCCGATTCAGCGCGCTTTTTTTCTCCGCGACGGCCTGATTCAATGGGCAGACCCCGACAACTACCCCAAACGATCACAGGACCTTGAACCGGCCTACCACGATGCCGGACAGTTTTACTGGTTTGATGCACAGGCACTGATGACGCACCGGAACCTGCAACAGCTCCGCGCGGGCGGCATCGAAATTGACCAGATGCAGGCCCACGACATTGATACGGAAACGGACTGGCAGGTGGCTGAGTTTAAGTACCGGCTGCTTCATCAACATACGGGTGATCCTTCATGAACAGGCAGGCGACAAAAACTATTTTCTTCCGCATGGACGGAGGCCCGCAGATTGGTCTGGGCCACGTGATGCGGTGTCTGGCCCTGGCCGACATGCTGATGCCTGCCTATCGCTGCACTTTCTGCATCTACCAGCCCGGTGACTACCTGATAAGCCTGTTGGGTGAGAAAGGTGTTTCCGTACTGCCGCTTGCCACGCAGGACATCGCTGATTTTCTGGCCCTGTTACCGGCCAACAGCCTGATTGCGCTCGACGGCTATCATTTTGACGAAACCTGTCAGCGCCGGATTAAAGCGGCGGGCCATACGCTCGTGTTTATCGATGACCTGATGACGGGGCATCAGGTGGCGGATGTCATTATTAACCATACGCCGGGCATTACAGAAGCTGACTATCAGGCAGAGCCTTATACCCGGTTCTGCTTCGGTACGGCCTACGCGCTGGTCAATCCGGTTTTTCAGCCTAAACCGGTACGGCCCGACAGCCGGAACGTACTGCTTAACCTTGGCGGGGCCGATCCGCAGAACATGTCCCGGCAGCTGGTGGAGTGGCTGCTCTCCGGCGATCAGGAGCTGATTCTCCGCGTGGTTCTGGGCGGCGCGAACCCGCATGTTCATACCTTCGCAGACTTACTGGCCGGCAATGTCGTTATGTTACGAAACCTGTCGGTGCAGGATATGGCCTCCGAAATGGAGCAATGCCGCTTTGCGATTCTTTCCTGTAGCACGGTCTCGTATGAACTGGCCACCATCGGCAGGCCGTTTATCGGCATACAGACGGCCGGTAACCAGCACTATCTGGCCCGTTTTTTTGAGCGGAAAAACCTGGCAGCCGGTATCTTTACGTGGCCGATGCCCGCAGCACGTTTTCTGGAAACCGTGCAGACGATAACGCCCGATCAGGGAGTTGCTGCCCAGCGGCAGTTTCTGGATGGCCGGTCGGCCGAACGATTCAAGGCCTTATTTGATGATTTAACTGCTAATTAGCCCCTATGGACATACAACTGACTCCTCTCCGACACGACGATATTGAACTGGTCCGTACCTGGCGGAATTCGCCGGATGTCAGCCAGTACATGTATACCGAAGCCGAAATCACCGCCGAACAGCAGGAAAACTGGTTTCAGAAAATCAAGGATGATCCGTCTTCGCGCTACTGGATTATTGAGTACAACGGTCAGAAAATCGGTCTGGCCTCGCTGACCGGTATCAGCCAGACGTTCAGCAGCTGTTACTGGGCCTTCTATCTCGGCGACACGGCTATTCGCGGGGGTGGTATCGGTTCCAAAATCGAGTACAATGTGCTGGAGTATGTTTTTCAGGAGCTGAAACTGAATAAGCTGCGGTGCGAGGTCTTTGTCTTCAACGATAAGGTGATCTCCCTGCACGAAAAATTCGGATTCCGCCGCGAAGCCTATTACCGCCAGCACGTCCGGAAACAAGGCCGCTGGCAGGATGTGGTTGGGCTGGCCCTGCTCCGTGATGAGTGGACTGTTTATCGGGAAGCGATGCGGAAGAAAATTTACGGAGCTTAAACGCTATTTCAGGGTTATTAAGACCTCATAAAAGTTCATTTTACCACATAGGTGCTGTGTTAAAAAGCAACGTTGTGGGGTAAAATATATATATTTGTGTAGATGATGCAGCAGGTCACGGCCTGCATGCCCCTCAGGCAGGACAGCAGCGCTGGGCCTGCCTGTTTTGTTGATAAGCTACCTCATAGTCCCGTTCGGTTTTATGTAAACTATAGGCCAGTACCAGTAACTTCCGCTGTACGGCCACCAGTGCTTTCATTTTTACTTTGGTCCGTTCATAGACCCGGTTGTATAGATCCTGTAAAGGCCCCTGATAGCGGATACTTGTCAGCGCGGGCCAGTACAGGGCCTTGCGCAGATGACGGCTACCCCGTTTGGAGATGTGTCCGGGCTTGTTAAGACTACTGCCCGATTGCTGACGCACCACATCATAGCCTGCATAACTTACCAGCTGCCCCTTGCTGGTAAACAACTGAAAGCCATTGGTCTCTGCCAGCAGTATGACCGCCGTCAGCCAGCCCACCCCCTGTAGCGTCGTCAGCCGCTGCACGGCCTTTTGCAGTGAGGCATCGGCCTTGATCAGTGCCTTCATGTCCGCTTCGATCTCCGCCAGCTGAGTGGCCAGTAACGCCAGCCGTTTGGCCAGCCGCTCCAGATGGGCGCTGGTGGCCCCCTTACTGTGCTGTAGGGCATGCTGCTGGTTTTTGACCTGTGTTTGCTGCTGCTGCAGCTGGCTCCGCTCCCGGCACAGCTGTTTGAGGGTATACATCTGTTCGCTGGCCGGTTGCCACTGCGTCAGCCGGCGTTCCAGCCCCAGCCGGGCCAGCATGTGAGCATCCACCTGATCGTCTTTACTGCGCAGATTGAGGCTTTTGGCATAGGCTCTGGCCTGATTGGCCAGCAACACACTCAGCTGGTATCCCTGCTGATGAAGGAACCAGGCCAGCGACTCATGGTAGATGCCGGTGGCTTCCAGGACGATCTGCAGGGGCAGTTCGGTTTGTTTATACCGGGTTTTTATCCAGCGATGTAGCTGATCAAAGCCCTCAGGTGTATTACTGACGCTACCACTGGCGATAATGCGTAGGGAGAGATCACTGCGTAATTCACAGAGGCAGAGGGCCATTTTATCTTTGGCCACATCAATGCCGACACTGTAGCGGAGAAGAGGTAGTGTTGTCATGGTAAAAAAGTCGTTTCTCGTCCATAGGGCCTGCTCATGGACAAATGAGCGGCATAGGTGCTGTTGTGACTAAAGGGGTACTGCCAGTCAGGGATACACTATGTGAGGACATACCCGATGGTTGTATAGACACATTCGCCTCCTGACTGACTGACCCAAGTTCGCTGTTTTACCCCTGACAAAAAAACTCCCGCTAACATACGAGACACATAGAAAAACAAAGCTTTTTTAATCTCTTTTGTGCCCTATGTGTCTATGTGGTATATCCATTTGAGCACCGGTCAGCCTAAACGGCTATTTCCGGATTCACTCTCCAAATTGATTTACTTTAGCTGAAACACTTAAAAGCTTGGGTAAAGCCTGTGTGCTGACAGTAAACTAGTACATCTTCGCCAAACTTCGTAATTTTGCAGACCGGACGGAACCCGTCTCTATGCTTTTTGCTTCTGAAAGGCACACGGTGTGCCTTTTTAGTTTTTATGCCATGAATCAACCCATTCAGGTTGCCAATTATACCATCAGCCCGGCTGACCGGCCGTTTGTGATTGCCGAAATGTCGGGAAACCATAATCAGTCGCTGGAGCGTGCGCTGGCCATCGTTGATGCGGCCGCCGACGCCGGTGCACATGCCATCAAACTCCAGACGTATACCCCCGATACCATTACCTTCAATGGCAAGTCCGAAGAGTTTTATATCAGGGATAACCAGTCGCTCTGGGCCGATAAAAATCTGTATAAGCTCTACGAAGAAGCCTATACGCGCTGGGAATGGCATGGCCCGATTTTCGAACATGCCAAAAAACGCGGCCTGATTGCGTTCAGCTCACCGTTCGACACAACGGCCGTTGATTTTCTTGAATCGCTGGATGTGCCCTTGTACAAAATCGCCTCGTTTGAGAACACAGACCACCTGCTGCTCAAAAAAGTAGCACAAACCGGTAAACCCGTCATCATGAGTACCGGCGTTGCTACGCTCGCGGACCTCTACGAATCGGTGAAGGTGCTGCGCGAAAACGGGTGTAAAGACCTGATTCTGCTCAAGTGTACGAGCACCTACCCGGCTACACCCGAGAGCACCAACCTGCTGACGATTCCGCACATGCGCGATCTGTTCAACGTCTATACCGGCCTGTCAGATCATACCATGGGCATCGGGGCCGCCGTCGCCGCCGTGGCGCTGGGCGCGGTCGTCATTGAAAAACACTTTACCCTCAGCCGCGCCGACGGAGGTGTTGATTCGGCGTTCTCGCTTGAGCCGCACGAGCTGCAAAGCCTCGTCACGGAAACCGAACGGGCATTTCTGGCGATGGGTCAGATCAGCTACACCCCGACGCCGAAAGAGCAGAAAAGCCTTCAGTTCAAGCGCTCGCTGTATGTCGTGCAGGACATGAAGGCCGGTGAGCCGTTTACGGCCGGTAATGTACGCAGCATCCGGCCGGCCAACGGGCTGCACACCCGCTATTACGATCAGGTTCTTAACTCCGTCGCCACACAGGACATCCCCGCCGGCACCGCCCTGCGGTGGGACCTACTTAAAGCGTGAAAGAGCGAAAGAGTGAAAGCGTGGACACCCATCCGCTCTTTCACTCTTTCACACTTTCACCCATTACTACATGGGTATCATCATTCGTCAGACCATCTGGAGTTCGGTCTTTGCATATGCGGGGATTGCGGTCGGCTTTGTTACGACCGGCATCATTATCCCGAAAGTTCTCGAAACCGATCAGGTAGGTCTTCTCGGCTTATTGCCGTCCATTGCTGTCGTGCTGGCGCAATTTGTGAACCTGGGCCTGAATGGGGCCGGAACACGGTATTTCCCGTATTTCCGGGATGCGGAGCGGCAGCATAACGGCTATCTGCTCATCGTCTGCCTGTCTACTCTGATTGGCTTTGCCCTTTGCGCCCTCGGCCTGTTTGTGGCCCGCGACTGGGTCATTGAGCGATATAGCAAAGAGTCAAAGCTGTTTGTAGATTACTATTACCTGCTGATTCCACTGACGCTGCTGACCGTCTTTTTCAGCATTTTCGACAACTACGCCCGGCTGCTCTATGATTCTGTATCAGGCACATTCCTGCAACAGTTTTTCCAGCGCCTGCTGGTACTGGGGGCCATTGGGCTATATTACTACGGGTTTGTCGACTTCGCCGGATTCATGTGGGTCTGGCTGGGTGCGTATGCCATTCAGACTGTGCTGATGATTTCCCGCGTGGTGCAGAATCACGGGCTGGCGCTTAACCCGGCCTATGTTTCGGTTAATCCGGCGATGCGTAAAGAGCTGATCCGGTATGCCGGCCTGACACTGATGACGGCCTTATCGTCGAGCATTATTCTGGCCATTGATAAGGTGATGGTTAACGACGGCGAGGGACTTTCCGATACCGGTATCTACAGCACCATGTCGTATTTCGGGGTCGCCATTGCTCTGCCGGCCACCGCCCTGTCGAAGGTCGCGTACACGATCATTGCCGAGGCATGGAAACGGAATGACCTCGACCACATTGCCGATGTTTACAAGCGCAGTTGCCTTAACCAGCTGATTATCGGGTGTCTGGTCTACATGGGCGTCGTGGCCAACATGCCGAATCTGGTGCAGTTCATGAAACCCGGTTACGAGGCCGGTTTCTACGTGGTAGTCTGGATCGGGCTGGGAAAACTGATCGATATGGCCACGGGTGTCAACGGCATCATCACCGCCACCTCTCGCTATTACGCCGTCGATTCGGTTCTGTTTCTGTTACTGATCGGCGTAACCATTGGCCTGAATCTCATCCTGATGCCGCTGTATGGCATCAACGGTGTCGCCATCGGCGCTGCCGTTGCTACCACGCTCTGGAACCTCGCCCGGACGGTGTTTGTCTGGGCAAAATTCGGCATGCAACCGTTTACCTGGCATAACCTGGCGGTGCTGGTTGTGGCCGGCGGTGTTTTTGCGCTTGCGGTCTGGTATCCTTACGGCACCGGCACGAACTACATCATTGCCGACATCCTTATTCGTTCTTCGTTCATTACCATCCTGTTTGGCGGCCTTGTGTATGGCCTGCGGCTGTCGCCTGATGTGAATCAGATGGTACACGGGCTACTGAAAAAGCTTAACTTTGGCCGGTTCCGCTGAGTCTGCTCAGCGGGTTCATGCCTTACCAGATACATTATGTGGCTGATCCGATTTCTGTTTAAAGATTTATACCGCTCGCTGATTCATCCCGACGGACGCCGGTTTATGTGGCTGCTGTTCCGCTACGGGAGTTCTCCGCGTAACCGCCCGACCACGATTTCCTTCCGCCAATACCGTTTTGAAGTGCCCGACGCGTTTTCGTTTGTCTGGCAGATCAAGGAAATCTTTGCCGATGAGTTCTATTGCTTCAAGGCATCGACCCCACAGCCGGTTATTCTGGATTGCGGGGCCAATGTCGGTACGAGTATTACCTATTTTAAGCAACTGTATCCCGACGCCCGTATCATCGCTTTTGAGGCCGATGCCCATATTGGTCAGGTGCTGGCGCAGAATCTCCGGCAGAATAATCTTCGGGGCGTTGAGATGGTGAACAAGGCGGTCTGGATCCATAATGACGGGGTTTCGTTTGGCAGCGGTGATGCCGATGCTGCATCCATTTTCTCAAAGAGCGACAAGACCCTTGTCCCTTCCGTGCGGCTGCGCGATTATCTGTTGCGGGAACCCCGGATTGATATGCTGAAGATGGACATCGAAGGCGCCGAAACCGATGTGATTGCCGATTGCCATGATGCGCTGGGTAACGTCCACAACGTGTTCATTGAATATCACTCGTATGAAGGTCATCCGCAGGGACTGGCCTCTATTGTCAATACGCTGGAAAAGAACGGTTTCCGCTACTATATCGATTCGAGTCAGAGCCGGACGCGCCCGCTGGTGAACCATCGCTATTCATCCGGCAACAACATGGATCTGCAACTGAATATCTTTGGCTATAATCCTAAACATACGTCATGATTGAGAAAGTCTTACAACATAGCGAGCTGATTAACCAACCACCCGTCCTGATCGACATCGGCGCCTCCGGAAGACTTCACGGCCGCTGGCGGTTACTGGCGAAATATTCCACCTGCATCGCCTTTGATGCCGACGACCGGGATTTCGGCTATGTTGAGCAAGAGTCTAAGACGTTCAAAAAACTCTATACGTTCAATAACATCGTTACCGACACGGATGTCAAAGAGGCTGACTTTTATCTGGCAGCGTCTCCGCACTGCTCCAGTCTCCTGCGGCCGCGTCCTGATCTCATCACCGAGCACGCATTTGCCCCTAAGTTCGAGATCGAAAAGATTGTTAAGTTAAAAACCCGCAGCCTGAAATCGGTCCTGAACGAACTGTCGGTCGGCCAGGTTGACTGGATCAAAATCGATTCGCAGGGTACCGACTGGCGTTTATTCAATAACCTCGGCCCCGACATTCAACCCAATGTACTGGCCGCCGAATTTGAGCCGGGTATCGCATCGGTCTACGACGGCGAGGATAAGCTGTACATGGTCATGCACGAGATGGAAAAATGCGGCTGTTTCTGGCTGGCCGAACTCCTGCCGAAAGGCTCTCCCCGCATTACGCCGGCGCTCATGGATAGCTTTTCGGCCCATCCGTTTCTGAAAAAATTTGTCCTCTTTTCGCTGAAAGACAACGCGATGTGGGCCGAAATGACCTACCTTAACACTTTTCAGTCGGCAGCAACCCAAAGCAAACGCAATCTGTTGCTGGGCTGGGTGATTGCCACCATTCTGAAACAGTACGGCTTTGCCCTGATTCTGGCCGGCAAAGGACAAACCGCTTATAATGACCCGATATTCGGGCAGTTAATCAGCCATTCGCGGCGGCAAATCTGGAAACGGGTGCTGACGATTCGTTTCTGGCCGGAAATCGTTAAAAAGATTAATCTGATTTTCGGGGAATAACCACCCGGACCCATGTATGCGCGTCACCTTACTCAATACGTTTCACCGCAGCGGCGGAGCCGCCGTAGCCGCCAACCGGCTCCATCAGGCCTTTTTGCAGCACGGCATCGACAGCACCCTGCTGACCGGTGCGCCTACGCAGCAGGAAAGCCGGCTCGACGCGCCCGGCGTTGTTTCGCTGGCCGATTCGTTTTGGGGTAATCAGCTCGCATTTGCGCGGTTTGTGGGCGAGCGGCTTTATTTTCTGCCGTATGAGAAAAGTAAGGCGGTACGGTTTCATTTTTCGCCGGCCAAATTCGGGGCTGATCTGGCCAGCCATCCGGCCGTACAGCAGGCGGATGTGTTACACCTACACTGGATTAACTTTGGTTTTCTGTCATTGAAGGGCCTTGAGGACCTCCTGCGGCCCGGGAAACCTGTTGTCTGGACCCTGCACGATACCTGGCCGTTTACCGGTGGTTGTCACTATCCGCGCGGTTGTGAACAATTCAAAACCCATTGCCACCAATGTCCTTACCTCCGCAAACCCGGCCAACATGATTTGTCGTACCGCATTTTCCAGCGTAAGGCACAGCTTCTGAAAGGAGCCCGCATTCATTTCACCCCACCGAGCCGCTGGATGCAGACCGAAGCACAGTCAGGCGCACTGCTGCGGGATTTTCCGTTTACAGTTATCCCGAATCCGGTCGATCAGACCGTGTTTGCACCACAGCCGCGCGAGGAGGTGACCAGACAGCTGAACCTTTCAGCCGACCGGCCACGGCTGTTGTTCGGCAGTTTTAACACAACCGATCCCCGCAAAGGATTCGCGTTTTTTGTGGAAGCTTTGCGAATTTTAAAGCAGCACTATCAGGGTAAAGAGCCGGAAATTATACTATTTGGTAAAAGCAATGCTGCCGATCTCGAATCAGTGCCGTATCCCGTCCGTTCGCTGGGTGTACTGCGCACCGAAGACGCCGTGGCTATGGCCTACAATGCGGCCGATGCGCTGATTGTACCGTCGCTGGAAGATAACCTGCCGAATACCGTTGCCGAAGCGCTCTCGTGCGGCACGCCGGTGATTGGTTTCAAAACGGGCGGTATTCCCGAAATGATCGATCACCGGCAGAACGGGTATCTGGCAGCGGCCGGATCGGCGGCTTCGCTGGCACAAGGACTGGCCTGGCTGCTAAACCATACTGACCGTGCCGGATTACGGCAGCAAGCCCGGTTATCGGCCGAACGCCGCTATTCGGGCGCCGTAATCACCCGGCAATTCAATGATTTATACCATTCGCTTTTATAATCATGTGCGGTCAGCCCCGTGTGGTCGCCCTATTAGTATACGAACAGCCTCATGCAACCAACGCTGACGATCATTAACCGCCACTACCCGCCCAATCCGGGCATTACCGGCGAAACGGCCTGGGATCTGGCCAAATACCTGATCGAACAGCATGGCATTGATGTGCAGATTGTGCACATCGACCGTACGTACGACGGTGGCGGGGCCATCCGGCAGCCGGTTGGCCGGACGTTTGCCGTACAGCCCGTCTACAAGGGGAGCAACGGCCTGCTGAAGCTGGTAACCGGCCTGATTGACGGACTGCTGCTGATCCGGAAAGCCATTCAGGTGCGCAAAGGCCCGCTGTTAGTCATGACCAGCCCCCCGCTGCTGCCTTTCTGGGCTTCCCGCCTGCTGACGCGACGGCATATTCCGTATTGGCTCTGGTCGATGGATTTATTTCCCGAAGGCTTTGCGGCTGAAGGTAAAATCAGCGCGCAGAATCCGGTGTACCGGTGGGTGATGAGGCAAACCTACCGCAATGTGCCAGACCTGTTAGTTGCCCTCGGACCGGGCCAGGCCGCGCACCTCCGGCAACAGTACCGACAGCCGGACCTGAAAACAGTCGTACTGCCCTGCGGTGTACTGATGCATCAGGAGCGGGATATGACTCCGCCCGCTTGGCGGCAAAACGATAGCAAACTATATATCGGTTATGCCGGCAACGTGGCCCAGCCCCATTCGGCCGCTTTTCTGAGAAGCGTTATTGAGCACATCGACCCGCAACGGCAGCATCTGGTTTTGGCGCTGTATGGCAGCAAAGCGCCGGAACTCATTGAGCTGGCAAGCGGCCGGCCCGGCATTACAGTGTTACCAAATATACCAAGAAGTCAACTCCATTTTCTTGACCTGCAACTGGTTACACTACTACCGGAGTGGACCCATATTGCGGTTCCGTCGAAAGCCGTCAGCGGCGTATGTTCGGGATCGCCTGTTTTGTTCTGTGGCCGGGCCGACAGTGACAGTTACGGGCTGTTGCAGGAGGCTGCTTTTTTTCTGGAAGATGCCCCTGGTCTTGATGAACGGGTTGCACAATTTTTACAGGATCTGACCTCTGAACAGCTGATTGAGCGAAAAAATAAAGCCAGTCAGGTGGCAGACAGCCTGCAAACCATGGTAAAGACCGCCTACGATACGATTGCAGCAGCTGTCTATGTTTTCAAATCGTGAAGTTTGACGCCTTAACGGTATTTTTTTTTCGTTTTTTATAAGATAACCATTATCTCATTGTTAAAACAGCACGAATTAGAGGGGATAATTTCGACTTTTTTACTTTTTGTAATATAATGCCGGTAAATTTGTCCGCCTATTCCTAAATCTTGTTGGTTGATTGTTCTTTTTCCGTTAAAAAATAGACTTGACCTATGAAACGAATCGCTGTTTTTACGTCCGGTGGAGATGCCCCTGGTATGAATGCTTGTATCCGGGCAGTTGTCCGGGGAGCTGTTTACCACGGCATCGAAGTGTTCGGGATCCGTCGGGGGTATAGCGGTATGATAAACGGGGATATTTTTCAGATGACATCCCATTCTGTCAGTAACATTGTACAGCGTGGGGGTACCGTTCTGAAGTCAGCCCGTAGTAAGGAGTTTATGACTCCGGAAGGCCGAAAGAAAGCATATGACCAGCTCCAGAAGTTTGGCATTGAAGGCCTGGTTGCCATTGGTGGTAACGGTACGTTTACCGGTGCCACAATCTTTTACGACGAATATGGTATTCCGACCGTAGGGGCACCGGGTACAATTGATAATGACCTGTATGGCACTGATCATACCATCGGGTATGATACCGCAGTCAATACAGCCCTGGAGGCTATTGACAAAATCCGTGATACGGCCGACTCGCACGACCGGGTATTCTTCATCGAGGTAATGGGTCGTGATTCCGGCTATATCGCTATTCAGTCAGGTATTGCCGGCGGCGCTGAGGTGGTAATGGTCCCTGAGGTTCTGACACCGATTTCGGAAGTTGTTGAAGTACTGAAACAAGGCTGGCACCGTCAGAAATCATCGTCTATCATTGTAGTTGCCGAAGGGGATGAAGAAGGCAATGCCGCCGAAGTAGCCGAAAAAATCAAGGAGCAGATTGATATTAATCTTGATATCCGGGTAACCACGCTTGGGCACATCCAGCGGGGTGGTATTCCGACTGCCTATGACCGCATTCTGGCCAGCCGTCTGGGGCTTGGTGCACTGGAGGGACTGATGGACGGGCAGAAAAATGTCATGGCTGGTGTAATTAACAATGAGTTGGTTTATACACCATTCAAGGACACAATCCGTCTGCCGAAGCCAATCAACGAAGATTTGCTGCGGATGGTAAAAATTCTGTCAATCTAGTTTTTCCTCATCGCCCTGGCGTACCCGGGGCGATGAGGAAAAACCGGGCTACAGATACCCCACCACCCAATACGTCAGGTAACCAACGACTTCGCGGAGTACCCAAAAGCTATCATTAAACGACTTTTCGTTGGGGAGCAGGTAGTTGCCTGGTGAATGCGATGTTTTCTCGGCCAGAAACCCGGTTGGGAAAGGCGTTACAGCTATGCCCTCTTTTTTAAAACAGGCCATAGCCCGGCGCATGTGCCATGCTGAGGTAATCAGCACGCAGCGGTTGGTTTTAAACTGCCGTGCCAGAATGGGTTTCGAAAACGCTGCGTTTTCACGCGTATTTTTTGAGTTTCGTTCCAGCACAATGTCACTGGCCGGTACGCCTGCCGTTTGTAGAAATGCCGCGACCATCTGCCCCTCATCATTGACGGCCGGCGTCTGAAACAGCAGATTCCCCTGCCCGCCGCTGATGAGAATTTTCTGAATATACCCGTTTTTATACAGCCACAGCGCCTGCCCGACGCGGTCAGCTTCGTGGCCCAGCACCGGCCTGACGGGTTTTACAGCTGCCAGTCCGTTAATCATACCGCCGGTCAGCACCACACCAACCTGCATCCCGTCTATCTTTTCCGGAACCGGCTGCGGACCGATTTCCCATCCTTTCAGCAGTGCATTAGTGAGAAAGCCGTTCCCCGCCAGCCAGAACAGAATGAGCGATATTCCGGTAAACCGACGGCGCAACCGGGCATCTTTCAGAAAGTAAGCCGCTAACAATGTGCAGAATAGCCAGCCAGCCGGTGTCAGAAAGTAATAGATTGTTTTCGAAAAGAAATAAAACATAGGCTATGCACCAAATACGCAGGGTATGCGTTAGTATCAAAGTTATTGTTGAGTCATTTTACCGGATATACGATAAACCGGTTAAAGCGGTACGCTATCCGCCGGCGATCTGCCTTTTCCACAGTAAAATTCCGCTAAACTCGTAAATTTGTAGAAACTGTACTGAATCAGATACGCACGATCTGTATGAAAAAAATCGTTTGCACTGTTTTTTTAGCGCTTGCCGTAACTGCATCGCTGTTGGCCCAAACCACGCCTAAGCCCGCTGAACGGTTCCGGATTTCGGGTCAGATTAAAGGCCTGAAAGATTCTACCTGTGTGTTGGCCCACTGGTATGGTCCGACACAATATATCCCTAAAGATACGGCGAAAGTAGACCCGCAGGGCCGTGTCGTGTTTGAAGGCGCTCAGCTCCCGCAGGGCCTCTATCTGGTGCTGACCCCGAAACAACGCTACTTCGAACTCATTATCACGGATGAGCAGACGTTCTCTTTCGAAACCGATACGACCAATTTTGTTGGTAACATGAAAACCAAAGGCACGAAAGAAAACGAGGCTTTTTACGGTTACCAGCAACAAATGGGCAAGTTCTATGAAGAATCCCAGGCGATTGACGCACAGCGTAAGCTGCGCAATGATGCGGTATCAAACGCCATGTTCAACAAAAAGAAAGACGAACTGGCAAAACAGGCACAGGATTTCCGCACGAATTTCTTAAAGGAAAAAGCCGGATTATTTACGGTAAAATTACTTTCGGCTTCCGCTGAACCCGAAGTGCCTAATCCGCCAAAAGCCGCTAACGGCCGGCCGGACTCGCTGTGGCAGTTCAACTATTACAAACAACATTACTGGGATGGGCTGGATCTCACTGACGAACGCTTTTTACGTACCCCGCTCTTCCAGCGTAAACTGGAGCGGTATGTAAAAGAATTGACCGTCCAGACGGCCGACTCACTGATCAAAGAAGGCGAATACCTCATTGGTAAGTCTAAAGCCAATAAGGACGTCATGCTTTATATCATTTATTACTTCACCAGCCAGTATGAGCAACCGAAAATTCTGGGTACTGACGAAGTATTCCTGCACATGGCCGAAAAATATTACCTGACCGGTATCATGCCGCTGTCGGATGAGTCGGCCCGGGACAAGGTACGGGAGCGTGTTAATATTCTGAAGCCTCTGATGAATGGCCGGATTCTGCCGGCTCCGACCGTCAGTGATACGCTGAAGCGACCAATCGATTTCATGAATGTCAAGTCAGAATATCTTGTGGTATTTCTGTATGACCCGGAGTGTGGCCATTGCCGCGAATCAACGCCGAAACTGAAGAAGTTTGCTGACGCTCACAAGAAAGACACTAAAATTATGGCCATCGCTGTCGATAAATCGCCGGAAGACTGGAAAAAGTTCATCAGGGAGTTTAGCATCGGCGATTGGGTAAATGGCTACGACTTTACTTTCCGGACTAACTACCGGCAACAATACGATGTCTACTCAACCCCGGTTGTGTATGTTCTCGACAAGGATAAGAAGATTCTGGCCCGCCGGATGCCGGTCGAACAGCTCGACGACTACTTCCAGTTCTTAGCCCGGCAGAAACAGGAACTGGCCAAAAAAGATCCGGCAGCACCAAAAGCCGCTGCTCCGAAAGGGAAGTAATGGTGTAGCGTATTGATTAGCATCAATCTGATCACTTCATTAGTGGTGGCACGACTGAGAGTCGTGCCACCACTTTTTTATAGCCAATAACTCAGCAACAACCGGAAAAAAAACGGTTATTTCATTTTCCCGCGTTTAACCAGATATGAAGTCAGGATCTGGTCGAATCCACGGGCGATATCCGCTTCAATAAAGTCGATTTTATACTGACCGCACCGCATTTTTAACTCCTGAAAATACGAACGGACGGCCTGCTGGTATTCACCCCGGATCTGGCCAGGCTGCAGCTTCACGCGGTCGCCGGTTTCGAGGTCGATGAATTCATACGGCCGCTCATCAAACGCAAAGTCCTCTTCCGTCTTTTTATCGGTTACGTGAAACAGCAAGACTTCGTGCAGGTTGTGGCGCAGGTGTTGCAGAGCCGAAAACAGAGCCTCCGACTTTTCCACGTTCTCGAACATATCGCTGAAAATGACAACCAGCGAACGTTTGTTGATCTTTTCGGCAACCTGATGGATGATATCGGCAGCGGAGGTTTTCCGTTGCGGCGGCGCCTGATGCAACAGTTGTTCAAGATGGTTAAATACCTTATGCACGTGCGACGGCGTCGATTTCACCTGCGTCTGCAAGTCGATGGTATCAGCAAACGTCGTCAGACTGACAGCATCTTTCTGGCGCTGCAACAGATAGGCCAGACAGGCCGCCGCCATGATGCTGAACGTTATTTTGCCCTGATCCTTCTCCGGATAATACATCGACGACGACGTATCGACCAGCAAATGACACCGCAGATTGGTCTCTTCTTCATACCGCTTCACAAACAGCCGCTCCGATTTGGCAAAGACTTTCCAGTCAATGTGACGCGTTGTTTCGCCGGTATTGTACAGACGATGTTCGGCAAACTCTACTGAAAAGCCATGAAAAGGCGATTTATGCAGACCCGTAATAAACCCTTCGACTAACTGACGCGCCAGAAATTCGACATTCCCGTATTCTCTGACCTGCGACAGGCTAAGTTGCTTTTTCATAATCCGTTCTTCTCTGTCCCTGTAGCGGGCCTTTACACTGGTATTAAACAGGCCCGCCTTGCCGGTGCTGTATCTACTAATTACAACATTAACGGCTAAATAATATATTTAGGATGGAATATTTTACGAGTCCTCCTTTTTTATTCCATAACCATCTGCCAATTCTACAAAAGGACCGCATTTTTTATACATTTGTTTCTCCTTTGTACGTTTTTACGTTAGTTTTTTTAAACCTACTTATGATGAATAGACGAGACGCCCTCATGCGTGTGGCCGCGTTTATGGGAGCAACAATGTCGTTCCCGGCGCTGGCTGATACACTCGAAGCCTCAGTCGCCAGCCGCGCAGCTACCGGTGCTCCGGTATTTCTGACGGCCGACCAGGATGTGATGGTAGCAGAACTGGCCGAGGTCATTATCCCGGCCACCAATACGCCTGGTGCAAAGGCGGCAAAAGTAAACGAAATCATTGATGTAGTCCTGAAAGACTGTTATAAACCAGCCGATCAGCAACGGTTTAAGGAAGGTCTGGATCGTACCAATCAGATTGCTAAAGGCAGCTTCAACAAGTCATTCGTTGAATGCGACAACAACCAGCGTATTGAGGTTGTGAAAATGCTGGAGCAGGAAGCAAAAAAACAGCGCAAGGATATGGCAGGAGCTCCTGCAAACCAACGCTTTACGCCGTTCTTCGCCATGCTGAAAGACCTGACACTGATGGGTTACTTCACGTCTGAAATCGGTTGTACACAGGCCCTTGAGTATGTGGCCGTTCCTGGCCGCTACGACGGCTGTATTACGCTCAAACCCGGTCAGAAAGCCTGGGCAATCTAATTTTGATGACCATGAGCGGCCAAAAGCGCCGGAGTGTGTTACCCCTGCCTCCCCGTTCATTATCCATTGACAAATCATGTACCTAAACATTGATTCCATAAAAGATATTACGTACGACGCGATTGTCGTAGGTTCAGGCATTTCAGGCGGCTGGGCAGCGAAAGAACTGACTCAGAAAGGCCTGACAGTATTAATGCTGGAGCGCGGCCGCGACATCAAGCACATCGAAGGCTACACAACGGCGACCAACAACCCGTGGGATTTCCCACACCGTGGCCGGATTACTACCCAGGCTGCCGAAGAATACTGGGCCAACATGCGTACCGGCTATACGGCTAACGAAGAATGGCGCCACCACTTCGAAAACGACAAGGAAAACCCGTATCAGGAGACTCGCCCGTTTGACTGGATCCGTGGTTACCACGTAGGCGGCCGCTCACTGATGTGGGGGCGCCAAAGCTACCGCTGGAACGAAGAAGATTTCATGGCCAACCTGAAAGACGGTATTTCCGTTGACTGGCCGGTCCGTTATAAGGATGTTGCGCCATGGTATGACTACGTTGAGCGGTTTATCGGCGTTAGTGGCAGTAAAGACGGTCTGTCGGTATTACCTGATGGCCAGTTCCTGCCGGCGATGGACATGAACTGCGTAGAGCGTGAAGTTAAGGCACGGATTGAAAAGCAGTTTGCCGGCCGTAAAGTCACCATGGGCCGCACAGCTCACCTGACACAGCCACAACCGCAGCACTACGCCCTGGGCCGTGCTGCCTGCCAGTTCCGGAACCAGTGTATGCGCGGGTGCCCGTATGGCGGTTACTTCAGCACCCAGTCAACGACCTTACCGGCGGCCGTAAAAACCGGCCGTCTGACCCTGCGTCCTGATTCAATCGTGTCGGAAGTGATTTACGACGAGAAACTGGGTAAAGCCAAAGGTGTACGGGTAATCGACCAGAACACGAAGGAAGTACGGGAATATTATGCCCGGATTATCTTTATGAATGCATCGGCCATTGCCAGTGCATCGATTATGATGAACTCAAAATCAAGCCGCTTCCCGAACGGTCTGGGGAATGACTCTGACCAGCTGGGCCGTAATATCATGGACCACCACCTGGCAGTCGGTGCATCGGGTATCTACGAAGGCTTTGACGATAAATACTACTATGGCCGCCGCGCCAACGGTGTTTACGTGCCCCGTTACCGCAACTGGAACGGCGATAAGCGCGACTACCTGCGTGGTTTCGGCTACCAGGGCGGTGCCGGCCGTGAAGGCTGGGGTCGTGGCAATGGCATGGAAGGCTTCGGCGCCGAATTCAAGGAGAAACTCACACAGCCAGGTATCTGGACGATGGGTCTGGGTGGTTTCGGTGAAGTGCTGCCAAACGAGAAAAACCGCTTTACCCTTTCGCCGACGCAGAAAGACAAATGGGGCTTACCGGTTGTGGTATTCGATGCCGCCTATGGCGAAAACGAAATCAAGATGCGCAAGGACATGATGAACGACGCGGCCGAAATGCTCGAAGCAGCGGGCGTGAAGAACGTCAATCCATACAACGACATGTCGAAAAATATGGGTATCGGTATCCACGAAATGGGTACTGCCCGTATGGGTCATGATCCGAAAACGTCTGTTCTGAACAAGTGGAATCAGGTACACGCCTGCAAAAACGTGTTTATGACCGACGGCGCATTCATGACTTCGGCATCCTGCGTTAACCCGTCACTGACCTATATGGCGTTTACGGCACGGGCGGCGAATTATGCCGTTCAGGAGATGAAAAAGAAAAATCTCTGACATTTTTTAACACAAAAAGGCATAAGGCTGGCGTCTTATGCCTTTTTGTGCCATATTCGGTCCAGGTCAGAACGGATTGAAGGGCAATGTGGAAAGTATACTGTTTACTCAGCTTGGTTTTTCTGCTTTTACAGACAAGTACCGGTCAATCACTCACTCCAGCCATTCAGAGAACCGAACCATCAACACTGAGCTCCGCCCGATGTGATCAATATGTGGCGCAGATTCTCAGCAAAACAGAGGCACTTCAGCAAAAGCAGCGGTATCAGGAAACCTATCAAACTTACCTGCAGGCACTGCAAACCGTCAGAAATTGTCCCTCCCCCCGCTATCAGCTCCCGATTCTGACCAGTGTGGCCAAATTTGTGAAAAGCCGGGGCAATAAAACGGCCGGTCTCGCCTACCTGAAGCAGCATTTAGCCATTACAACTGCCCTGAAAAGTCATTCCGACAGTATTGTCAACTACTCCCGTCAGGCAGATATCTACACCGCATTCGGCGATTATCCGCGATCACTGGAAGTGTTATTAAAAGCCCAGTCTATGGCAGAAAGGCCGCCCGTTTCACCCTTGTTAGTGGAAACAATGTCGGATTTAGGGCTGCTTTACAGCCTGGTAGGTGATTATGAACAAGCCTTTGATTATCAGAACCGGGCGCTGAAGCGCCTGAAGCCGGGCGAAGTATCGAAAGAAAGTGCACTCATTCTGGCGCGTATCGGAGAAGCCTATCTGGTCCAGAACCAATACCGGGAGGCCATTCCTTATTTCAGGCAGGCGCTCCGGCAAACGCAACAACTGAAACTGGACACGTTTTCGGCTACCCTGATGGGTAATCTTGCCCGCACCTATGTAAATCTCGGTGATTACGAAAAGACCTTTGCCTACGCCCGACCGATTATAAAGGCCTTTAAAAAGGTCGATAACCAGGGATTTTTAACCTGGACGTATGTGACACTTGCCCGCGCCTACCTGAATACGCAACAACCGGACACGGCTCTCGTATTAGCCCTGCCGGCCTATAAAAATTCAGTTTTGCTGGGTAGCAAGGAAAACGCACGGGACGCTGCCAGCGTGTTGGCCGATATCTATGCCCGGCAGAATGAATACGCCAGGGCCTTTCAGTTTCAGAAAGCATACAACACCTACAAAGACAGTCTCAACAGTGAACTTACCTCGCGGCGTGTTGCCTATCTGGAATACAACCAGAAACTTCTGCAGAAACAAAATCAGATTGCGCAGCTTCAGGAGGAAAAAGTACTCAATAACCGGGTCCTCAGCCAGCAGCGGCTGGTAGTACTGATGCTGCTTTCCGGACTGGGAGCGGGCGCTTTTCTCGTACGGCGGCTGACCATAACCAACCGCCGGTTAAGAGACAGTAATCTGCAACTGGCTATGCAGAAAGCCGAGATTGACGGACAGGCCAGCCGGCTTAAAACCCAGAATGAAGAGATCGACCAGCAGCGCCACCAGCTTCAGAACACCATTACCGAACTCCGGAATACCCAGAACCAGCTGGTCCTGAAAGAAAAAATGGCCTCACTCGGAGAACTTGCCACCGGAATTGCCCACGAAATCCAGAATCCGCTCAATTTTGTCAACAATTTTGCCATTGTTTCTACTACTTTAGTTTCCGAAATTAAAAATCACCTTAACAGAACAACAGACAACAAGCCACTGGAGGTAGCCGACACCCTTACCGTAAACCTGGACCGGATTATTCACCACGGTCAACGGGCGGAATCAATCATTAAAGGGATGCTTCAGCACAGCCATCTGGGTACGGGTGACCGGCAGCCTGTCGACATTAATGCGCTTGCAGGCGACTATTTACAGCAAACTTATAAAAGTGTATGTCAAAAAAATAAACGACTCAGGGAGGTCCGGCTGCACGTGGACTTACAACCTTGTCCGGATAAAGTCATGGCAGTGCCACAGGACCTCAGCAGGGTCTTTGTGAACCTGTACACGAATGCTTTTTATACGCTCGGCGAGAAAATGTTACAGTCCGCCGATGACTATCAGCCCTGCATCTGGCTGAGTAGTACCTGTGTGGACAATCAGGTTATTTTACGCGTTAAAGACAACGGCATGGGCATTCCCGCAAACATTGTACACAAAATTTTTCAGCCATTTTTTACGACCAAACCAACTGGTCAGGGAGCAGGTCTGGGCTTATCATTAAGCTACGATATTATTACAAAGGGCTACGGAGGGCAGTTGATTGTTGATACCCGGTGGGGAAAGTTCACTGAGTTTTCAATCAGTATACCTGTCTGATTACAGCACACACCACATTTAGTCAATTTAACCTATGACCGCCAGAATTCTGGTTGTTGACGATGAACCTGATGTCGAACTTCTGCTGAAACAGGTGTTCCGCCATTCTATCGAAGAACAACACTACCACTTTTCATTTGTAAACAGCGGGCTCGAAGCCCTGGGCATTCTCAAGGCCGACAACCTGTTTATAGACGTATTGATGCTTGACATCAATATGCCGGATATTGACGGGCTCACGCTGTTGGATTACCTCGCCGGCTCGGCTTTTGACGGCATTACAATCATTGTATCGGCTTATGGCGATATGGACAACATCCGTACAGCTATGAACCGCGGGGCATTTGATTTTGTCCTGAAACCAATTCAGCTGACAGACCTTCAGGCAACACTCGATAAAGCCATTATTCAGGTCAGAGCCCAGCGGGAGTCGAAACGAATTAAGGTCCTCGAAGAACTGAAAACACGGTTTTTCTCGAACATTACCCATGAATTCCGGACTCCGCTGACGCTTATCATGACGCTGGTAAAAGATCTGATCGACCGGCAGGATCTTAGTAAATCGGTTCATCAGGATCTGATGTCGATCCTGCGCAACAGCAACCATCTGCTGCGGCTGATCAATCAGCTGCTGGATCTGGCCAAGCTGGAAGCCAACAAAATGGGCATTTCGCTCCAGCAAAGCGATCTGCTTCAGTTTCTGGAACAGCTTATCAACGGATTTCGGGCACAGGCAAAGCAACAATCTATTCTGCTGATAACCGACCTCCAGGTCAAAGGTATCTGGCTGTTCGACGCCGATAAGCTGGAAAAAATCATTTTAAATCTGTTATCAAATGCCTTAAAATTTACAGCTGAAGGCGGTACAGTAACCATTACAGCTATACCGTTCACTTCTGGCAGTTCACTCGATTCGGTGCCCAGTGTCGGCGTTGGCCCCAGCCAGCGGCAAGGCCTGCAACTAACCGTTTCTGATACGGGCGTGGGTCTGACACTGGACCAGCAGGCCCACCTGTTCGACCGGTTCTACCAGGCAGACCCGTCCATGACCCGCGCCTACGAAGGGACCGGCATTGGTCTGGCGCTGGTTAAAGAGCTTTGTGATTTGTTAGGAGGCCAGATTACCGTAACCAGCAAACCGGGGCAAGGGAGTACGTTTTCAGTATGGTTGCCTATGGAACCGCTGGACGAAGAACTCACCCCGATTCAAACCTCAGATGTACTATGGCCGCTGGCCGGTAATGCTCCCGGCGAGATGAATCAGCCGGCGCCGGCCATACCGTTACAGGACCTGCCCGGCGAAAGCGAGGAGAGCCCGCTTATTCTGATCGTTGAAGACAATCAGGATCTGCGCATGTTTCTGGCGCGCGCACTGGGAAAACTGTATCGTGTCCTGACTGCCACAAACGGCAGGGAAGCCTGGGATATCATCACGCATGAGCTGCCGGAACTGGTCATTTCGGATGTAATGATGCCGTTTATGAATGGTTTTGAACTGTGTCAGCGCGTTAAGCAAACCCCGGAAACAAGCCACATTGCGGTTATGCTCCTCACGGCCAAGGCCGGACAGGACAGCCGGATTGACGGGCTGAATGCGGGGGCCAATGATTACCTGCCCAAACCGTTTCATACCGACGAACTGCGCCTGCGGGTCCGGAATCTGCTGACGTATCAGCAACAACTCCGGACGTTTTACCAGCAACTGTTCCGGCAGCCGGATTCGTCGCTGAACCAGTCTCTGGGTGCCGACGACTTCATGCAGCAGTTATACGCTGCCATCGATAACAACCTCGACAATGCCGAGCTGACCGTAGAAGTACTGGCCACAGCCGTGTCGGTTAGCCAGCGGACCCTACACCGGAAATTACAGGCTCTGATCGGCATGAACGCCAGTGACCTGATCCGTTCATACCGGCTAAAGCGCGCGGCCCAGATGCTGCGGGAAGGGCAAAGCATTACATCGGCCGCCTATGCGACCGGGTTTGAAAATCTGGCTTATTTTTCAACCCGTTTCAAAGAGCTGTATACAATGACGCCAACTGAGTATATTAAAAGCCGGTAAGTCTTTGGCCAAAAAACAAAAGCAATTGGCCAAAAAACAAAAGCTGTATCCATCAAAATATGCGATAATTGTAGCAGATTATGAGATGAACTTCGACGTGCGTTTAGGGAAGACCGGAACAGACAGGTGTTTTTAATGGGTGACATTCTAACCTGAAGACTCTCATGATATAGAATGAAAGCTGATCCTACAATCAATGCTTTCCAGCGAATAGCTTTCTAACTATATCCATTCTGCCATACATCGTAAAGAAAGTTGCAAAAAGGGCTTTGATGAAGCCCTTTTTACTTTATGGCGCAATAAGCAGTTTGCCCATCACTTTGCGCGCCTGCATATCCTTCAGTGCCTGTGCCGCCTGTTCCAGCGGATAAACCGCCTGAATGTGTGGCTTAATTTTACCGGTTTGTATAAACTGAATGATTTCGGCCAGATTCCGGGCATTGTCTTTAGGCTGCCGGTCGGCAAAAGCCCCCCAGAACACGCCGACAACCGAACAGCCTTTCAGTAAAGGCAGATTCATCGGTAATTCCGGTATTTTTCCCGCTGCAAACCCCACGACCAGATAGCGGCCGTTCCAGTTCATTGACCGCAGCGCCGGATCGGCCAGCGCACCGCCCACGGGGTCATAGACCACATCCACACCCTTACCGCCGGTCAGCTCTTTCAGCCGGTTCCGCAGATCGTCTTCGCTGTAGTTAATCGTTTCGTCAGCACCATACTCGCGGCAGAGCGCCAGCTTTTCGTCAGTTGAGGCAGCGGCGATAACCGTTGCGCCCATCAGTTTGCCAAGCATAACAGCGGCGAGTCCGACCCCACCGGCCGCGCCCAGTACCAGCAGCGTCTCGCCGGGTTGCAGATGCGCGCGGTCTTTAAGGGCATGATACGACGTGCCGTAAGTGTACAGGACTGACGCTGCGGTCTGAAAATCCAGTCCCGCCGGTATCGGAAAAGCGCGGCGACTATCAATCACGACTCCCTCGGCAAAGCCGCCCCAGCCCGTCAGTGCCAGTACGGCATCGCCTGACTTCAGGTGTGTGACACCCTCTCCTACAGCCCTGATGACACCCGCCACCTCCCCCCCCGGCGAAAACGGAAACGGGGGTTTAAACTGGTATTTCCCTTCAATAATCAGCGTATCCGGGAAGTTGACACCGCATGCTTTTACTTCGATTACTACTTCGTTAGCGGCAGGAACCGGCCAGTTGGTTTCTTCAACCTGTAGGGCTTCCGACGGACCGAACGACCGGCAAAGAACAGCTTTCATACAAATCAGGGTTTAAGGCTTTAGTAAAACAATTTCTTAAATCAACACAAAAATATTTTAATTGTATGCTTGCATACTATTAACGATCTTATTTTATTTGTGACATAATTAGTATGCAAGCATAACAAACAACAAACCATGATTGCGACGGATAACAAAGCGTCTATCAAAGGCGGAGAATTTCTGATCAAAGAAACCGACGCTGCTCAGGTATTCATCCCGGAAGAGTTTACGGAAGAGCAGCAGATGATTGCGGCTACGTGCCGGGAGTTCCTGGAACGTGAAATCTGGCCGCGTCTGGAAGATATTGATAAGGCAAAATCGCCGGAGCTGATTTCATCATTGATGGATAAAGCCGGTGAGCTGGGCCTGTTGGGGACTTCAGTACCGGAAGAGTACGGCGGATTCGGCATGAGCTTCAACACCTCCATGCTGGTAGCCGAAGTAACTGGTGCCGGTCACTCCTTTTCGGTTGCCCTGTCGGCCCATACCGGTATTGGTACCCTGCCAATTGTCTATTACGGTAACGAAGAACAAAAAGCCAAATACCTGCCGAAACTAGCCTCCGGCGAGTGGAAAGCGGCTTACTGCTTAACGGAGCCTGATTCCGGATCAGATGCCAATTCAGGAAAAACCAAAGCAGTACTGTCAGAAGACGGCAAACACTATATCATAAACGGGCAGAAAATGTGGATCACTAACGGTGGTTTCGCCGATATCTACATTGTATTTGCCAAAATTGACGACGACAAAAACCTGTCGGCCTTTATCGTAGAACGCTCTTTTGAGGGAATTACGATGAACGAGCCGGAGCACAAAATGGGGATTAAGGGTTCTGATACCCGTCAGATTTTCTTTAACGACCTGAAGGTGCCGGTTGAAAACCTGCTGTCTGAGCGTGGTAATGGCTTCAAAATTGCCGTAAACATTCTCAATATCGGCCGGATTAAACTGGGTATTGCGGCTGTCGGCGGCTCAAAGGAAGTAATCAACAACGCCATCCGCTACGCTAACGAACGGAAACAGTTTAAAACGCCGATCGCACAGTTTGGTGCCATCAAGCACAAGCTGGCCGAAATGGCAGTTAAAGTATATGCCTCTGAGTCTGCCTCGTACCGCGCCGGTCAGAACATTGATGACCTGATCGAAGCGCTGAAGGCTCAGGGTATGGCCGACGGTCCGGCCAAACTAAAGGCGCTGGAGCAGTTTGCCATCGAATGTGCCATCATGAAGGTCCACGGTTCAGAAGCCCTTGATTACGTAGTTGATGAAGGTGTTCAGGTATACGGCGGTATGGGCTACTCGGCCGACGCGCCGATGGACCGCGCCTACCGTGACGCCCGCATCAACCGGATTTTCGAAGGCACCAACGAAATCAACCGCATGCTGGTGGTTGACATGATGCTGAAGCGGGCGATGAAAGGTGAACTCGACCTGATGACACCGGCCATGGCCGTTTCCAAAGAAATCATGTCGATTCCGGATTTCGGCGCCGACGAAGAAGAAGGGCTGTTCATTGCCGAGAAAAAGGTATTGCGCAACCTGAAGAAAGCGGCCCTGATGGTATCGGGAGCAGCCGTACAGAAGTTCATGATGACGCTTTCTGACGAACAGGAAATTCTGATGAACGTAGCTGATATGGCCATCGAAATCTACGCGGCTGAATCAGCATTGCTGCGCGTAGAAAAAACCATCGGTCTGAAAGGCGGAGAGGCCATGAGCCTGCAAAAAAACCTGGCCCTGATTTACCTGCACGAAGCCGTAGAGAAGGTAAACAATGCCGGTCGTGCTGCCATCACTTCGTTTGCCGAAGGCGACGAACTGCGTGTGATGCTGATGGGGCTGAAACGATTCACGAAAATCGAACCAATGAACCTGAAGGAGGCTCGTCGCCGGATTGCCGATGCGATGATTGCCGAAAACAAGTACATTTTCTAAGCCATACAATCCAACAATACACAACCAACATAACTAAAAGCCTAAAGCCGGTCCGAATTTCGGGCCGGCTTTTTTGTATTTCATAAACCCTGCTGACATAGGGCTGTCACTGCCTGATGTTATTTTTGTTATAGTCATTTATTAAACAACAAATACTAATGACATCTCAGATTTCCATCCCGTCAAACGCGCTCCGGATCGAGGAGACCGCCCCTGTTACTGCTCTCTGCTGCCGGACAACGGCAACGTTAAGTACATTGAACGAACACGCTGGTCCGCTCACCGAAAAGATGTATGCGGAAGCCCAACGGCTTAGCCTGACCATTGCAGGCCCTGTAAACTGGCTCTATACCGACGCAAACAATGACCCCAACCATGAATTTCAGCTTACCCTTGCCCTTCCGATTCAGCAGCCGGGTCGTTTATCAGATCTGTTTACGTACGAAACCATCCGCTCTTTTCGCAGCGCGTCCTACCGCTATAAAGGGGCATGGAGTCATCTTCCCGAGGTATACGATCTATTATTTGAGCAGTTTTATCAGCATGGCTATGCGTATGACGGGCGGGTTCGTGAGATTTACAGTTATGTCGATTTTGAGCATCCTGAGAAGTGTGTCACCGATATTCAGATTGGGATAGCCGATTAACGCGCTAACGCGCCTGTCCCTCATTTTTTACAAAGCCTTTTTATACGGGTAATGCCTGTGTAAAGAGGCTTTTATATTTGCTGCGATTCGTACATTTACAGCCACGACAATCCTTTTCCGGCATGACAACTTCTTCTTCCTTTTCGCGACGCAATTTTCTGGCAGGCCTCGGCGCTTCTGCCTTATCAGCACCTGGCTTAAGTTATGGCAACATGCTTTCGCTTGAAGATCAGTTTTCGGACATCGCTGCCCTGGCAGCTCAAAAGAAAGCTCTTTACGGTCAGGACCGCAAGCTCGGCATCGCACTGGTTGGGCTGGGCAGCTACGCCACCAACCAACTAGCCCCCGGGCTTCAGCAAACGCAGTACTGCCGGCTGGCGGGCATCGTCACCGGTACACCCGCCAAAGCGGAACAATGGATGCAGAAGTATAATATTCCGAAGCAGAACGTCTACGATTACAAAACCTTTGACCGGATTGCCGACAACCGCGATATCGATGTCGTGTATGTAGTACTGCCTAACTCGATGCACGCCGAATACGTTATCCGGGCAGCACAGGCGGGGAAACATGTGATTTGTGAAAAACCGCTGGCTATTATGCCTAAGGAATGTCAGGACATGATCGACGCCTGTAAAAAGGCAAACCGGCAGCTGGCGGTGGGCTACCGGCTTCATTATGAACCATTCACACGGGAGGTAATGCGCCTCGGACAGGAAAAAGTGTTCGGAAAAGTAAAGTTCGTGGAAGCCAGTGACGGATTCCGGATCGGCGATCCGACGCAGTGGCGGCTGAAAAAAGCGCTGGCTGGCGGCGGACCGCTGATGGACGTAGGGATTTATGCTATTCAGGGCGCCCGGTACGTGACTGGTCTCGAACCCATCTCGGTTACGGCGCAGTTTGGTCCGAAGACAGACCTGCAAAAGTTCAAAGAAGTCGAAGAGACATTGTTCTGGCAGTTCCAGTTTCCGGGCGGGGTGGTCAGTAATTCGACAACGAGCTATGCCGCCGGGGTGGAGCGGCTGTATGCTTCCTGCGAAAACGGCTGGTTTGAATTGTCACCGGCTTTTGGGTACGGTCCGCTGAAAGGCCGCACGAGCAAAGGCCCGATTGAACAGCCAATTGTTCACCATCAGGCCAACCACATGGACAACATCTGCAAAGTGCTGCTGAACAACGAAACCTTACCGGACCACATCACGGGCCAGGAGGGCTTGCGTGATGTACGGCTGATGCAGGCCATCTACCAGGCCGCCGAAACCGGTCGCCGGATTGATCTGAAAGCCTAACGGAATGATAATCTGGCCAAAAGAGAATTTTTAATTTTCAAATAATTATACCTTTCGGCTAAACAATTAGTATCTTTGCCCTTGATTTGTTATCAATTTAATAATTAAATAATCCGAATCATGTCTGCATTGCTTGAAACCGCCAGTCTGTTGGCCGACCGGATCAACGCGTTAGAAGAATCTTCAACGCTGGCGATGACTAAAAAAGCACGCGAGCTGGCCGCGCAGGGCCACAAAGTAATCAGTCTCAGCGTTGGCGAGCCTGATTTCAAAACCCCCGCTCACATCTGTGAAGCAGCCAAGAAAGCCATCGACGACGGCTTCCACGGCTACTCTCCGGTAGCTGGCTACCCTGATCTCCGTAAAGCGATTGCAGACAAGTTTAAACGGGATAATAATATCGACTGGAAACCGGAAAATATCGTTGTGTCAACGGGTGCGAAACACTCACTGGCCAATGTAATTCAGGTGCTGGTTAACCCCGGCGACGAAGTAATCATTTTCTCACCATACTGGGTCAGCTACTCAGAAATGGTGAAACTGGCTGAAGGTAAGTCAGTTGTTGTCGATGGTTCGTTTGAGAACGATTTCAAAGTAACGCCGGAACAATTCGAAGACGCTATTACTGACCGGACCAAAGTGGTGATGTTTGCCTCGCCAAACAACCCGACCGGTTCAGTATATTCAGAAGCGGAACTGCGCGCGATCGGCGAGGTAGTGGCCCGCCACGAGAACGTATTTGTCCTGGCCGATGAGATCTACGAGTACATCAACTTTACACCGGAAGGTCACTTCAGCATCGGGTCAATCCCGGCAATTGCCGACCGTGTCATCACGGTAAACGGAGTAGCCAAAGGCTTTGCCATGACTGGCTGGCGGATTGGTTTTATCGGTGCCGCTAAATGGATTGCCGACGGTGTGGAGAAATTACAGGGACAGGTAACCTCAGGTACCAACTCAATTGCCCAGAAGGCAACAGTTGCCGCCCTGACCGGCGATATGCAGCCAACCTACGAAATGGGTAAAGCCTACGAGCGTCGTCGTGATCTGGTTGTGAAACTACTTCAGGACGTACCGGGCTTTAAGGTAAATGTGCCGCAGGGTGCGTTCTATGCCTTTCCGGACGTAAGCTATTACTATGGCAAATCAGACGGGACAACGACCATCAACGATTCAGACGACTTTGCAGGCTGGCTGTTAAATTCGGTGTATGTATCAACAGTAGCCGGTTCTGGCTTCGGAGCCCCTAACTGCATCCGGATCTCAACCGCCGCTGCCGATGAAGCCCTGGCCGAAGCCATCCAGCGTATCAAAGACGCAGTAGCAACGCTGAAATAAAGTGATCTCTTTTATCATCCCGGGCGTGTGAGCAGCTCCGGCCATTGATTGTGGCCTGATCCTCGCACACCCGGGATGACAACTATTTACACCGCACCAATCATCTTCTTCATCTTCTCAAAGCTGGTTTTCGCCACCACCGCCGCATCCTGGGCATAGTACCCCTTGTTGAATACTTCCAGCGACAGGACGATTGTTTTACCATCCGTTTTGATCTTCCGCAGAATCTCCTGAATCGGTGCAACGCCATCGCCCGGATACACGCGGTCGGCATCAACAATCGTTTCCCGTGGCATATTGGCCGGATAATCGTTTACGTGAAAGACCTCAATGGCCGTCGGCCCGACAAGCGGCAGGCTGTCAAGGCTCGAACCGCCTTTGTAAAGGTGATACACATCCAGCAGCACCCGTGCTTTGGGATGTCCGCTTTCGATAGCCACATACATGACATCGCTCAGCCGGTTCAGGTTGTGCGAAAAGCCCCATAATTCCAGATGAGGTACAACTCTGGTCTGATCACCCAGGTCGAGAATGGCGCGGTACCGTTCGGCTACTTTCCGCAAATCCAGTTTTTCACCTTTAGGGTCCGTCGCCCCGACTGCCGGAGCAGCCGTCCGCATACAACCGACTTCGGCCAGCTGTTCCATTTCTTTTTTCAACTGGTCCAGGCCTTTGGCCCGTGCGGCGTCATCGTTGATAATCCAGGGCGCAAAACCAATCGCATTTTCTATTTTTATGCCCAGATCGCCCAGAATCCGGCGGGCTTCGGCTGCCGTTCCGCCCCCTTTCAGGTAATTCTGTAGGGTATCCACCCAGATTTCGACCGACCGAAAACCGGCTTTCGAAACGGTTTCCAGCTCTTTTACAAAACCCAGTTTATGACCACGAAGCGTACTCATGTTCATGCAGGGCACAAACGCAGGAGCGGCTTTCAGTATGGCCGTTTCGCTTGATGAAACAACGGCGGCGGAGGCCACGGCGGGAGCCAGCGACGCTCCGGATAAGGCACCTAGTGCCGATAAAGCCCGGCGCCGATTCATGGAAAGTTCAGACATAAAGGTTCAGGATTCTAAATGTAGTACGAATCTATTGTGGAGGCTGTGTGAGACCACAGACCGGATTCTTTCGAAATATAATATAACCGGAACAAGTTCCGGAAATCAGGGTTTAGCACATACCATGGCCAACTACATACACCTGCACGACTGGGACCTGACCCCTACCGAAGCGATTGCGCTACAGCAGCAGTTGCGGCACCGTGTCAGCATCGAAGAACCGGCCGCGCCGTTCAGGACCATTGCCGGTTGCGACATCTCCTTCAACAAATTTGAAGAAACTGTCTATGCCGGCATTGTGGTTATCCGTCTTGATACGCTTGAAACCATTGAAGAGTCGGGTGTTGTCAGTACGGCAACCTTTCCGTATATACCGGGCTTGCTGTCGTTCCGCGAGATTCCGGCCCTGCTCGAAGCGTGGGCAAACCTCGAAACCGAACCGGATGTTGTGATGTTCGACGGCCACGGTACGGCCCATCCGCGCCGGATCGGCATTGCGTCCCACGGTGGTCTGTGGCTGAACAAACCGGCGTTCGGCTGCGGCAAGTCTGTCCTCGTCGGCAAATTCGATGAACCAGCCCCCGAACGGGGAGCATGGACATCCATGCGGCACTACGGCGATGTGGTTGGAGCTGCCTTGCGAACCAAAAACAAGGTAACGCCCGTTTATGTCTCGCCTGGCCACCTGATTGATCTGGAAACCGCGATTTCGCTTACCTTACAATGTGACGGCGGTTACCGCATTCCGGAACCAACGCGCCGCGCCCATTTGCTGGTAAACAACCTGCGCAAGGCCGCTAAAGATCCGCAAACTTAACCACGCCTCCCGTCCGGGTCGATTCGTAGATCGCCTGGAACAGGGCTACTACACGGCGGCCGTCTTCGCCCGTAACCAGCGGTGGCCGGTTGTCGCGGACAGCGTCACAGAAATCGCGGAGCTGCTCGGCAAAAAAGTGTGACATTACATCGATGGTCTCAAAATGAGCGGCCTCCTCAGCAACCCATCCGGCCAGCAACTGTTCCTCGCCCGGCACCGTCCATAAATCATTGGCCGGCGGCTCCTGAATGGTCGTCATCCCGGCAACGAACATTGAACCGCCATCGGTCTGTACGCCCACCGAAGCCCCGTTCTGACCGTGGATATGCACTTTACCGTAAATTCCGGGTTTCTGCGAGTTACTGACGACAATGTTGCCGATGCCGCCGTTTTTAAACTTCACGATGGCAACTGCCGTATCATCGACCTCAATGTAGGGGTGGTTGACGTTCTTCCAGATGCCGAACAATTCTTCGGGTTCCCCCATGTACCAAAGCAGTAAATCCAGCTGATGGGGCGCCTGATTGACCAGGACGCCACCGCCTTCGCCCGCCCAGGAGCCGCGCCACGGGTCACTGCGGTAATAGGCTTCATCGCGCCAGCCCAGGAGGTTAACCATGCCCAGCGCCGGATTACCGATTTTACCGGCATCAATCGCTTCCCGCACCCGCTGCGACGAGCGGTAAAAACGCCGCTGACTGATCGTTCCCAGCCAGCGCCCGGCTTTCCTGGCCGCATTGATCATGGCATCGCAATCGGCCAGTGTCGAAGCCAGCGGCTTTTCAACCAGCACATTCGCCCCTGCTTCCAGCGCGGCAACGGCCGGTTCGCGGTGAGCCGGATGGGGTGTACAGACAATACAGACATCAACCTGTTCGGCAACGACCATTTCGGCAACATTTGTATACGGTCGTATGTTATATTGTCGGGCAAAGGCCGCCGCTTTGGCTTCATCACGGCCATATACGGCGACGAGAGTACCGGCTTGCTGCGCGGCTTTGGCATGCAGGTGGCTAACTTTTCCGTAGCCAATTAACGCAATGTTCATATTCGTGTAAGAATCTCTTAACTTTCGCCCCAAATTATTGGAGAACCAGTCAGCGAAGTAAGCAAAGGACGTAAGAAGAAAGACAGTTACGAAAGCACATTACTCATTAAACGTTGTTTCCGGCCGTGTTTTCTGCTTACCCCGCTTACCCGGCTATCTTTTCTTTACCTTCCAGTCATGACATTACAAGATTTCATACGAACTGCCCTGGCCGAAGATGTCGGCGACGGCGATCATACCTCACTCGCAACCATCCCGGCCGATGCTGAACGACGGGCGCGGCTACTCGTCAAAGAAGCCGGGGTACTGGCCGGCGTTGATGTAGCCCTCGCTATTTTTAATGAAGTAGACCCGGCGTTTGAGATTGACGTGCTGATTGAAGACGGAACAGAGATCAAACCCGGCGATATCGTCCTGACGGTCAGCGGCAATTCGCAGAACATACTGAAAGCAGAACGGCTGGTACTCAATACGATGCAGCGGATGAGCGGTATTGCTACACATACCCGTCAGATGGTTAAGCTGCTCGACGGCACCCATGCCAAACTGCTCGATACCCGAAAAACTACCCCGAATTTCCGGCTGTGTGAGAAGATGGCGACCCACATCGGTGGTGCCGAAAACCATCGTTTCGGGCTGTATGACATGATTCTGATCAAAGACAATCACATCAGCTATGCGGGTGGTATCGAAGCCGCGATTACCAAAGCCAATGAGTACCTGCAACGTACGGGCCGGACGCTCGAAATCGAAGTGGAAGCCCGGACACGTGAAGAAGTCGAAGAGGTAATACGTGTCGGCAACGTCGATATTATCCTGCTCGATAACTTTACGCCGGATCAGATCAGAGAGATGGTGCAGCTGGTCGATGGCCGGTTTGTGACCGAAGCCTCCGGCGGAATCGATGAAACCAACCTACGGGCCTACGCCGAAACCGGGGTGAATTACATCTCGTCGGGCGCACTGACGCACCAGATTAAAAGTCTTGACCTGAGCTTAAAAGCATATTAGTTTTTGCGCCACAAAGACACTGAGACCAAAAGAAACACTAAGAAAAACTTCGTACTGCTTTTTTTCTTTGTGACTTCGTGGCAAAACAGATAAACAGCATGGCAACATTCCCATTGACACTCGAAGAAGAAGTCGCGCAGGTTGGTTACATCAGCCGCTCGGCCCCGAAAGATAAACAGGTACTGATTGACGAAATCCGGCGGATGAAGAAAGAGAAAAACGCCGTTATCCTCGCGCATTACTACGTCGACAGTGATATTCAAGACCTGGCCGATTATATCGGTGACAGCCTTGGCCTCAGCCAGCAGGCGGCCGCAACCGAAGCCGACATGATTGTATTCTGCGGCGTTCACTTCATGGGCGAAACCGCCAAAATCCTCTCGCCTGAAAAGAAAGTCGTGATTCCGGATACAAACGCCGGCTGCTCACTAGCCGACTCAGCACCTGCCGACAAGTTCGCGGCTTTTAAGGCGCAGTATCCTGATCACATTGTGCTGTCGTATATCAACTGCTCGGCCGACATCAAGGCACTTTCTGACATCATCGTTACGTCATCGAATGCCCTGAAGATCGTGCAGAGCCTCCCTGCCGATCAGAAAATCATTTTTGCGCCGGATGCCAACCTCGGCCGGTACATCATGAACAAAACCGGTCGGGACATGGTCTTGTGGGACGGCGCCTGTATTGTACACATCGACATCTCGCAGGAAAAGCTGAACGCCCTGCGCGTCAAATATCCTGAAGCGAAATTCATCGCCCACCCTGAATGTCAGGAACACATTCTGACGCAGGCAGACTACATTGGTTCGACGACGGCGCTACTGAAATACGTAGTCGACAGTCCGGACGAGGTCTTTATCGTGGGCACAGAAGCCGGTATCCTGCACAAAATGAAGCAGGCGGTTCCGAACAAGAAAATCATTCCGGCACCTGCCAGTGAAAACAACACCTGCGCGTGCTCTGAATGCCCGTACATGAAGATGAATACGCTCGAAAAGCTCTACAACTGCCTGTACTACGAACTCCCTGAGATCAACGTACCGGAAGACGTACGGGTAAAAGCCGAGGCTTCGGTACTTCGAATGCTGGAATTGAGTTAAGTCGCCTGATAGATTGCTGCCAATGCCTAATCAATATGATTTCCTCGTCATCGGCTCCGGAATTGCGGGGCTGAGCTATGCCACCAAGCTGGCTATTCATTTTGAAGAACGTCAGCAACCCATCCGGATTGCGGTAATTACCAAGGTGTGGGCCGACGAGACCAATACCAAATATGCCCAGGGAGGCATCGCCGCCGTCTGGTCGGAAGATGATTCGTTTGAAAAACACATCGAAGACACCATGATCGCCGGTGATTACCTGAGCGACCGTAAAATCGTGGAAATCGTGGTGCGGGAAGCGCCCGGGCGTATCCGCGAGCTCATCAGCTACGGTACCCGCTTCGATAAGGAAGAAGACGGCGAATATGACCTGGCCCGGGAAGGCGGACACTCCGACCACCGGATTCTGCATTTCAAAGATATTACCGGCGCCGAAATAGAACGGGCATTGCTCGAAAAAGCCCATTCGCTGCCGTCGATCACCATCCTGACCCATTTCTACGCGGTTGACCTGATCACCCGCCACCATCTGGGCGAAACGGTGCATCGCTATGATGCGGATAATAAGTGCTTCGGCGCTTACGTACTAAACACCGAAACGGGTTCAGTCGAACGGTTTCTAGCTAAAACAACCCTGCTGGCCACGGGCGGCATCGGCAACATTTACCAGAACACGACCAACCCGACCATCGCTACCGGCGACGGCATTGCGATGGCCTACCGCGCCAAAGCCATCTGCAAGGACATGGAGTTTATTCAGTTTCACCCGACGGCCTTGTATGAGCCGGGCAAGAAACCAAACTTCCTGATTTCGGAGGCTGTCCGCGGTTTTGGCGGTATTCTGCGTAACATGAAAGGCGAGACGTTCATGGAGTATTATGACCCCCGCCTGTCGCTGGCACCGCGCGACATCGTGGCCCGCGCGATTGACTCCGAGATGAAAAAATACGGAGACCCGCACGTATATCTGGACGTAACGCACTGCAATTACGACGAGTTTATCGAACATTTCCCGAACATTACCGCTTACTGCCGTGATCATCTGGGGATTGATGTCCGGAAAGATTTTATTCCCGTGGTTCCGGCCCAGCATTATATGTGCGGGGGGATTAAGGTCAACGAGTACGGTCAGACTAACCTCAATTTTCTGTATGCGGCCGGTGAGTGTTCCTGCACAGGCCTGCACGGGGCTAACCGCCTGGCATCGAACTCGCTGCTGGAAGCGGTTGTTTTCGGCCACCGCGCATACCTGAAGACGATTGAAGAATACGAACAGGCAGTCATTCCGGACAACATTCCGGATTGGGACGACCGGGGCACCACGCATCCGGAAGAGCTCGTACTGGTTACGGAAATGCAGCGCGAGCTGGAATCGATTATGTCGAACTATGTCGGGATTGTACGCTCAAACCGCCGGATGAAGCGGGCCATGGACCGTCTGGGCCTGATTTATCTGGAACACGAAGAGCTGTACCGCCAATCCAACGTATCAGCCCGTATCTGCGAGCTGCGTAACATGATTGAGGTTGCGTATCTGGTAATCAAAGCCGCCATGTCGCGCCGCGATAACCGGGGGCTACATTATAATATTGATCTGGTTAAGCACGACCAGTAAAAACAGCCTGTCTGCACGGCATGGATGAGCCGTGCAGACAGAAGTATCCCACTTTTTTTCAATTAAACCTGTTACCCCTCGGCAATATCCGGTTCAGGTACACATAAGCACCGTAACAGATAGCGGCACAGGCGGCCAGCAAACCCACATACAGACCATCATTACCAACCCAGGCACGGGTCATGTTCACATCCATTTCCAGAGGTTCATCAAAAAACAGTGGCAACGAACTGAGGCTGTTATTTACAAAGTGCAGAAACATGCACAGCCAGAGCGAACGTGTACGGTAATAGAGCCAGCCAAAGGCGAGCCCCAGAAAACAGGCGTTCAGTGCCTGTGCCGGAATCAGGTGAATGACCCCGAAAATAACGGCCGACCATACAATGGATCTGGCCGGGCTATATTGCTTCAGGAAACCATCTTCGATAATACCGCGGAAGAGTATCTCTTCCATAACCGGAGCGGCAATTACGGCCGTAAGCACCATGTCCTTATTGAACAGCTGACGCAGCAGTTCATTGAGTTTTTCCGGCATCGGGATGGCACTCACCAGCGGCTCGGCAAGTACCGCCAACGCAATCATCCCGACCGCTGAGACCGGATAAGCAACGGCCGGCACCGTGGCAAAATACAGCGCACGGCTGCCCCGCTTGCCGAAAGCATACCAAATCGTCAGCCCGAACGCCAGTACATACGCCAGCGTCTGACCAATCGCATCCAGTACCGGCATCTCCAGTTTGTCTGCTGCCAATTTTAACCCGATTGAGGGGATGACGGCCGGTATCTGCATGAGCATCATAACCACCATCAGCCACCAGGCTTGCTTAATCGTAGGGTAATGTGCAATCGCTGACTGCACCTCATCATGTTCAGGTAGTTGACTGGTCATCGTTTTTATGTTTAAGTTGAACGGCTTTACAGATCACTGGCAGGTTTGATTATGACAGTACGGGATATAATAAAACAGGTTGTTAAAATATGCATTTCCCGGCATATATCAACAACCTGCACGACCCGATGCCAAACCCATTTTTCAGACTTTTGACCGCTGCCGCCGGTAATATTGTACCAGCACCATCAGACCGCCACCGACGGCCGCACTCCGCATCCCGGCATCTTCGCCGGACTGCCATGCCTGAAAACAAAAGCCAAGTAAAACCACAAAAACCAGCGCTGCCACCACAAACACCAGACGGGACTCATAAACTGAGAGGAAACGTTTCAATAAGTTCATAGACAAGTATAGGCCACACGATAACAAGCCGTGTGCACAATCAAAGATACGGCAAACAAAATAAAGCCTATAGTAAATATAGAATAAAATTTGGTTTACTACTTTTTAGTAGCTTTGGTAGCGTTACCTCAATCGGATATGCTACTGTTTTTTATCGCGCTGTATTTACTTTCCAATATTGCCGTGGGGGCATGGGCAGCCCGGCGGGTTACCTCAACACAGGACTTTGTTCTGGCCGGCCGCAGTTTACCACTTGTGCTGGCCGCCTCAGCGACCTTCGCCACCTGGTTTGGATCAGAAACCATTATGGGTGCACCGGCCATGTTTGTTGAGGGTGGCGTGCTGGCCATTATCGAAGAACCGTTCGGTTCGGCGCTCTGCCTCTTTCTGGTTGGTGCCTTTTATGCCAGACCGCTGTACCGCTTACAGATCACTACCTTCTCCGATTACTTCCGCCTGCGGTTCGGCCGGTCGGCAGAGTTGCTGTCGGCCCTGATTCTGATTCCGTCGTATTTCAGCTGGATTGCCGCTCAGTTTATTGCCATCGGAATTGTACTGGAAGTGGTAACAGGGGTTCCGCGTGAAATCGGCATTGTGGTCAGCGCTATCATTGTCGCCATTTATACGCTGCTGGGCGGCATGTGGTCTATTTCTGTGACCGATTTCTTCCATAACATCATCATCGTCATCGCGCTGATCATTATTGTCGTGATGCTGTGGGAACCGGTTGGCGGTATCAGTACGGTGGCCGACAAAATGCCTGACGGCTTTTTCCGGTTTCTGCCCCACTGGAATGCCAAAGGTATTATCGAGTACATGGCTGCGTGGATGACCATCGGCCTCGGCTCTATCCCGCAGCAGGACGTTTTTCAGCGCGTTATGTCGGCCAAGTCAGAACGGACGACGGTACAGGCTTCTTACCTGGCATCGTTTTTTTATGTCACCGTTGCCATGCTGCCGCTCTTTATCGGCCTCAGCGCGCGCCTGCTGCACCCTGACCTCCCGCCCGACAACCAGATGCTGATTCCGAACATGGTGCTCCGGCACGGAAATCTGTTCCTGCAAATCCTTTTTTTCGGGGCGCTGACTTCGGCCATTCTAAGTGTATCCAGCGGCGCGATTCTGGCCCCCTCAACGGTTTTCGGCGAAAATATCGTAAAGTTTTTCCGGCCCGACCTCAGTGACAAGAGCCTGTTACTGACCATTCGCGGGGCGGTAGTGGTGATCACATTTGCGGTCGTGCTGATGTGTATGACCCGCGACACCAGTATTTTTGAACTGGTCGGCGAATCATCGGCTTTCAGTCTGGTATCGCTGTTTGTACCGCTGACAGCCGGCATTTACTGGCCACGGGCCAATGCGACCGGCTGTCTGAGCGCAATGATGGCAGGCCTGCTGGTCTGGTTCGGCGCACTGGCGATTGAAACCGAATTTCCGCCGATGCTGTGGGGATTGGTAGTGAGTATCCTGGGCATGCTCTTCGGCTCGCTGATCACGGCTAAGCCGCAGTCGCCCCTTGTGGCCGATCCTGCTGAGGCTTAAAAAAACGCCTGATCGATTTTACCGATGTATCCCAACGGACTTTGTTTCAGTATCAAATCCTGAAGATACGGACCGACATTGGGATACATATTCAGCGTATCAAGCTCCCGCAGCGGTTTCCATACAACAGCCAGGGCAGTTGTATGCTCTGGATTCAGCACCGGAAAACCGGCAATAATGTTGGCGGCAAACACAATGTGTAGTACCACTTTATGTGCCTGGGCCGGGTCACTTTCGGGCCGCATTACTTCGCCGGCCAGCAACATCGGTCCGACTTCGACGGTAATACCAAGCTCTTCTTCCAGCTCCCGCTCAGTTACCTGCGGCAGGGTTTCGCCACGGTCCGGATTGCCGCCGGGTAAGGCGTAGACATCTACATCGCCGTAGCGATAATGCATCAGCAAGGCGTGGTTATTCTGAATAATCAGTGCACTCGGGCGTACTTTCATACTATGATTTGTATGATTACGGGATTACTATGATTGATTTATTGCTGTTCCGGATTTAAAAATCCGGAACAGCAATAATGGCGGATTTTAAATCCGCGTTTACATGGTTCGGGATTGCAAATCCCGAACAGCAAGGTTATAGATGGCAATAAAAATCCTGTTCATCATTCCATCATACTAATCCTGTCAGAAGCGGGCGATGACTTTCTCTGAAACCGTTAACCCGATTGACAGCGATGACGTAGCGGCCGGTGACGGCGCGTTACAGACATTGAT
>CBDFHU010000119.1:0-12006 GCA_965247375.1 Arsenicibacter sp. | reverse complement strand
GTTCTTCTATAGTATATCCTTAACCAAATATATATGAAATTAACGCAAATTACAGGTAAAATGTCTTCCTGACTGCGTGAAAGAGTGCATCTTTGCAGGAATAAAACGTTTATCGTTAAAAAAGATTAAGAAATGTTTGTGTACGAGGTTCGTAATCAATTGATATGGTAATTTGCCCAACCCAATGCATACGATACACTTCGTGATAACAACAAAAGCTGAATGATACTCCGAACCGAAAATCTGATCAAAAAATATGGCGCCCGTCTCGTCAACAACAACGTTTCCTACCAGGTCGGACAGGGCGAAATCGTTGGGTTGTTGGGCCCGAACGGAGCCGGTAAAACCACATCATTTTACATGGCCACAGGCCTGATCAAGCCTAATAGCGGCAAAGTTTACATTGATGATCAGGACATTACCTCCCTGCCTATGTACAAGCGTGCCCGGCTGGGTGTCGGTTATCTAGCCCAGGAAGCGTCTGTTTTCCGGGATTTATCGGTGGAGGAAAATATCCTTGCCGTGCTGGAAATGACCAACTCGCCGAAAGCAGAACGCAAGGCCAAAGTACAGGAGCTACTCGATGAATTCAGCCTGAATCATGTCCGGAAAAACAAGGGTAAAGTCTTATCAGGCGGGGAACGCCGGCGGACGGAAATTGCCCGCGCGCTGGCCGTTGATCCGAAATTTATCCTGCTCGATGAGCCGTTTGCCGGGGTTGACCCGATTGCGGTCGAAGATATTCAGAGTATTGTGGCGAAGCTGAAACACCGGAACATCGGTATTCTGATCACCGACCACAACGTAAACGAAACCCTGTCGATCACCGACCGGGCCTATCTGTTGTTTGAAGGCCGTATTCTGAAACAGGGCTCCGCCGAAGAACTGGCAAGTGACCCCGAAGTGCGCCGCCTGTATCTGGGTCAGCATTTTGAGTTGAAACGTAAAATTTAAGCGCTTAATCCGGGACGATTAAGCCGGACCTGCCCTGCCCAACCCACCGGCCGATGCGGCAACGCACCGGCCTCAGTATGGTATACGTAACCGGTTGGCAGCGCATAAATTGCCGTTGCAGATGAAAATACTGGTCATTGAGGATGAAGTACGCATGGTGCAGCTCATCCGGCAGGGTCTGGAAGAGCACCAATGGGAGGTCGACATCGCGTATGACGGTACCATGGGTTTTCATCTGGCCACACGGTCGCCCTACGCCCTGATTATCTCTGACATCATCCTGCCGGGCATCAACGGACTTGAACTTTGCCGCAAACTCCGGGAGGCCCATATCGAGACCCCTGTCCTGCTACTCACTGCCCTGGGTACTACCGACGACAAAATCACCGGTCTGGATGCCGGAGCCGACGATTACCTGGTCAAACCCTTTGCGTTCAGGGAGCTCATGGCCCGCGTCCGCGCACTGACCCGACGGACCGGCGGACTCGTTCAGCAGGCGAATACGCTTCGCTTCGCCGATCTGGAACTGAACCTGGACACCAAAACCGTTGTACGGGCCGGGAAGGATATTACCCTGACAGCCAAGGAGTTTTCGCTGCTTGAGTATTTCATGCGCCATCAGGGCCGCGTTATTTCAAAAGTAGAACTAGCCGAAAAGCTCTGGGATCTGACCTTTGATACCGGTACCAACGTAATTGAAGTATACATCAATTTCCTGCGCAAAAAAATCGACAAGGACTTCGACACCAAACTTTTACACACCCAGATTGGCATGGGGTATGTCTTAAAAATGAACGCATAGCCATGATTAATATCCGCACCCGTCTCACCTATCAGTTTGTGGTACTGGTAACGGGCATACTGCTGTTTTTCTCGCTGGGCGTCTATTTTTTCAGCAAGCTGTACCTGCAGAAACGCTTTTTTAAACGGTTGCAGGACCGCGCCATTACCACAACCACCCTCCTGTTTGACCTGCAGACGGCCGACACCACAGTCATGCGCCTCGTCGACCTGTCGAACAAGGAACCGCTCATCAATGAAAACATTTCGGTCTACAGCGAACAACTAAACAAAGTGGTGTTTACGACCAATCCAGCCAATGCCACCTTCCACGAGCAGTTTATCCCGCAACTCCGGAAAGCCGCCCAAACCGCTTACATCCACTTCGGGGACTATCAGATTCTGGGCCTTTACCTGACCAATGATAAAGGCAACAACTGGGTAATTGTCAGCGGAATTGACCAGAACGGACGCGAGGCACTCGAAGATCTGCGGAAAATCCTGATCGTCATGGTGCTGGCCGGTATCCTGTTGCTGAGCGTTTCAGGATGGTTTTTCGCGGATCGTGCGCTGGCTCCCATGTCAGGCATTGTGCAACAGGTTAAGACCATTTTTCCGGCTAACCTGGAAAAGCGCGTTGAGCATCCCAACAAATCCGACGAAATCGGGGTCCTGGTCGCCACCTTCAATCAGTTGCTCGACCGCATCGAACAGGCGCTGCTGACCCAGAAAATGTTTATTGCCAACGTCTCCCACGAGCTGAAAAACCCGCTGGCAAGATTGTATGCACAGATCGACGTGACCCTGATGCAGAAGCGCCCCGCCGAAGCCTATGAAAACAGCCTGCGGCTGTTACAGGATGATACAGGTTCCCTGATACAGCTCACCAACACCCTGCTGGCATTGGCCAACACAGTTGCCGACGGCAAACAACTGCCCTTCGCCCCGATCCGGCTCGACGAGCTGCTGTGGGAGGCCAAGGCACAGGTTCAGACATGGCGCAGCGAGTATCAGATTGCCTTACATTTTGATGAATTTCCTGAGGATGAAGATGATCTGCTGATTAACGGCAACGAGGCGGCACTGAAGGTTCTTTTCATGAACCTGTTGGATAACGCCTGTAAATTTTCGACCGACAAAACGGCCAGAATGCATTTTTCAGCCAATGCCGGCGGACTTACCGTCTCTGTGTTCAACCACGGCAATCCGATTCCGGAAACGGACCTGCCTCACATATTCCAGCCCTTTTACCGGAGTGATGCAACAGCCCGGGCCGCTAAAGGACATGGGGTCGGGCTGGCTATCGTTGCCCAGATTGTTGACCTCCACAATGGCACGATTTCAGTAAGCTCCACTGATGAAGGTACCCGTTTTTCACTTGTCTTCCGCCATTAACGGCCATTTTAAGGTAAATTTAAAGTCAGTTTAAGTCGTGCTTAAGTTTCTGTCTGTTCATTTGTAACTCGATAGGAGAAACATTAACATGCAGGCGACTACCAATCACCAGATTATATTTAAAATAACCATCGGCGTGCTGATCGGCATATTTACCCTGATGGGCTATTTGTATTTAGGCGCTCAGAATGACACGCTTGAACTCCAGAAATCGCTTACCAATAAAGTAGAGCAGCTCGCCGAAACCGAAGCCAAACTCGATTCGATTGCCCGTGAACTGGATACGCAGATTACGCAGATCCGTCAGCTGGGTGGCAATGTATCTGAACTGCGTAAGATCCGCCAGCAACTCGAAAACGACAAGAAGAAATTAAAATACGATTTCAGTTTCTCCGCTCAGAAGTACCAGTTCAAGATCAGAGAATACGAAAACTACCTGACTACCAAAGACGATGATATCCGGCAGCTCCGGGCCGAAAACGGAACGCTGTTGAGTCGCGCAAAGGAATTAGAAGCCGAAAAACAAACCGTAATCAACGAGAACGCCGGCCTCAAGACGGAGAAGGAAGCCCTGAGCCAGACCGTTGCCAGCTACTCGGCCCAAAACGATGACCTGAAGCGTAAGGTCAATCTGGGATCCGCTCTGAAAGCCATTGACGTACAAGTGACCGCAGTGTCATCGGGCGGCCGCGAACGGAACGGCGGAAGCTACAAGGCCTCCCGCATCGACCGGCTTAAAATTTCCTTTATGCTGCCTGCCAACCCGCTGACAGCGCAGAATACCAAAGATATTTTTGTGCGGATTATGGACAGTAACGGTGCTGTACTGAGTGAAAACGGCGTCGGTGGTGTACTCTACCACGAGGGCCGCGAAATTGGCTACAGCATCCGGCAGGCCGTTTTCTACGAAAACAATGACCAGTCCGCTGACATCCTTTACCGGAAAGATACTCCCTATAAATCAGGCAAATACACCATTGAACTCTATGCCGAAGGTTTCCGGATCGGTAGTGGCAGTTTCGAGGTTAAATAAACATCCACGGCTATGAACGTATTCTCAATACATCGTCCGGCAATCAGGAAAGTATATCAGGAAGCCGCAGGCTATGCCCGTTGGCCGGGTAAAAGCATCGCAGGGCAATACCGTCAGTTTCCGAAGGCCTACGCCATGCTGGGTTATTTGTTTCTGACGATGGCGTTTTGCTATTACCCTATTTTCGGGCACTGGCTGACCGGTTTTATCATGATGACGCTGCCTGTCGCCATCGTTTCGGGATTTATTACCTGCGTATATCTGTGGCGTAAAGGTCAGCACATCATCGCCACGGCAGGCATGTGCTGGGTTTTGTTCAGTTTGCCGGTGGTCAAGCGGCTGACCGGCGGTCTGGGTACACCGACGCAGGAACTGACGTCGGCAAAAAAACTGAATGTACTCAGTTTCAACAGCGAATCTTTTGGCGATGATCACACATCGGCGGCGATGCTCAAAGCTCTGAAAGCCGACATTGCCTGTTTTCAGGAATATACACCGAACCGCCGGATCGAACAGCAATATGCCGACCAGATGGCCAAGCTGACCTGCTTTGACAATAACCGTGAGGTCGGGCTGGCATTGCTCTCCCAATACCCGATTGTGAACCATTATGGCCGCATCTGGCAGCGGACCGGCGGCCCGAACATCAACGGGTATTTGTGCGCCGACATCGCCTACGGCCGCGATACCGTCCGCGTCGTCAACGTGCATCTCTGGTCGATGGGCGTCCGGGTAAACAAGGTTTTTGAAGCCCTCAGCGACGGCGATTTGTTGCAGGCCGGCTCAGCCCTGTACGATACGTTTGACCGGCTCCGGGAAGGCTTCGAAAAACGCGACGAACAGATTCAGGAAGTTGAGGCATTTGTAGCCGGCAGCCGGTATCCGGTCATTATCTGCGGCGATTTCAATGAAACGCCCTTCAGTTACTCGTACGGGCAACTCAGTAAACGGTTCAGCAACGCCTTTGAGGTAGCCGGTAAAGGCATGGGCTTCACCCTCAACCGGCATCCCTACTGTGTCCGGATCGATCAGCAGTTTTTCAGTGCCGACTGGTACGTCACCTCCTGCCAGACCATTTCGGACATTACCGTGTCCGATCACTTCCCGGTTATGGCGCAGTATGTGCTTAAAAAATCGGTAGCACAACCGTCAGCCTACGTAGCCAGCCGCTGAAAAACCGGTTTAAAGAACGGATTTGTTGTATTTAATCACGTTTTTAGGGCTTATTTTTATTAATATTTTGTGAACTGCGCCGGGATTCCCGGATTTTCCGTAGCTTTGCCTGGCAAATAAGACAACCAGTTATTTGCCATGAGCTTAGACTCTTCCAAGTTTCTCTACGAGGCTCTCACCTACGACGACGTACTGCTCCTGCCTGCCTATTCGGAGGTTCTTCCCCGCGACACAAAAACCGACACGCAACTTACCCGTCACATCCGGCTGAATGTTCCGCTTATTTCGGCGGCCATGGATACCGTGACTGAGTATGAGCTGGCCATTGCCATGGCGCAAACGGGTGGTATCGGGATTATCCACAAGAATATGTCGGTGGAGGCCCAGGCCGAACAAGTCCGTAAGGTGAAGCGGTACGAGAGTGGGATGATAATTGATCCCGTTACACTTACCGAGGGAGCCACGCTGGCCGATGCACACCGCATCATGCGTGACTTTAAAATCGGCGGCATTCCGGTTGTAGACGCTTCCAATAAACTGATCGGTATTCTCACTAACCGTGATCTCCGTTTCCAGACGGAACTGTCGCGGCCGGTTACGGATATCATGACCAGCCAGAACCTCATCACAGCCCGCATCGGCCTGACGCTGGACGAGGCAGAAAGTATTCTGCAACAATTTAAAATTGAAAAACTGCCTATCGTTGACGACCAGAATCACCTGGTCGGACTGATTACGTATAAGGATATTCTGAAGAAGAAAAACTTCCCGAACGCCTGCAAAGACGAACTCGGCCGGTTACGCGTCGGTGCAGCCGTCGGTGTAACGCCTGACCTGACCCGCCGGATCGAAGCCCTGGTAAAAGCCGGGGTCGATGTGATCAGCGTGGATACCGCACATGGTCACTCAAAAGGCGTACTCGATGCCGTCCGCAATATCAAAGCCACTTTCCCGACACTGAACGTCATTGCCGGTAACGTAGCGACGGGCGAAGGGGCGAAAGCACTTGCTGACGCCGGTGCCGATGCCGTAAAAGTGGGTGTTGGTCCGGGCAGTATCTGTACCACGCGCATTATTGCCGGGATCGGGATGCCACAGCTGACAGCCGTTTACGAAGCGGCTAAGGCACTTCAGGGCACAGACGTTCCGGTTATTGCCGATGGTGGTATCCGGTTCTCGGGCGACATCACCAAAGCGATTGCCGGTGGTGCCAGCACGGTCATGGTGGGTTCGCTGCTCGCCGGTACGGAAGAGGCACCCGGCGAAGTGGTCCTGTATGAAGGACGCCGCTTCAAAACCTACCGCGGTATGGGCTCGGTTGAAGCCATGGAAGAAGGCTCGAAAGACCGGTACTTCCAGGATGCCGAAGACGATATTAAAAAACTGGTACCGGAAGGTATCGTAGGCCGTGTACCTTTCAAAGGCCGCGTATCCGAAATCATCTACCAGCTGGTCGGTGGTCTGAAAGCCGGTATGGGTTATTGTGGTGCAGGTTCTATCCCTGCGTTACAGGAGGCTAAATTTGTGAAGATTACGTCGGCCGGTGTGCGCGAAAGCCACCCGCATGATATCCAGATTCAGAAAGAAGCTCCGAACTATTCGGCACGGTAATTTCCGTATACACAAAAAACGCCGGCAGGTTTCAGTATCTGCCGGCGTTTTTTTGTGTATTGCATTCATGATCAGACGTTTTGTCTTTCTGCTTCCAGATAATGCACTGTGCTGTACAAGCCGTCTGAATCAAAGATAAACTCACGGACAGCAGGCCGGTAATGATCAATCACCACCTCTTCGGTCTGGTGTTTCATCTGGAAATACAGCGACGGCGTCACCAGTACCGTCAGGTTGCCCCGCTGCACCCATTTTTCCACATGGTAATGCCCGCATATAGCCGTCACGTGACAGGGTAAGTTTTTTACCAGCTCCAGAAAACGCTCTGATTGCCGGAACGGGTAGTTTGCATCCATAAATTCTACATGCGCTTTTACCGGCGGGTGGTGCATGAACACCAGCACATTATTATCCCGCAGTGCCTGTAAGTGTTCGGTAAACCAGGTCCACTGCGCTTCCGACATTTCCCCTTTCGACGTGTCCAGAAAAAGGGCAGGATACCCTTCAAGCGGCAGGGCGTAATACAGTTCACCGTTTTGTAAATGGTGATTAAAACGCAGGTGCTCACACAGCATCACCGTGTCATCATGATTGCCGGGAATCACATAAACAGGAAACGGCATATCCGTAATCTGCTCGTTTACCCATTTATAAATGGCTTCATCACCGACGTTATAGCAAATATCACCGCCCATCACCAGTACATTCGGATGAAGGTCTTTGGCATAGGCCAGCGCATTCAGAAAGTTTTGGCGCACATCAACGCCGTAGGGCATTTCACCGGCACCGGCAATGTGCAGATCAGTTATAAACGCAATTCGCATGGCAGAATAGTGAGGTAGTTTCGGGCAGTTTTTAGTTACGTTTGGCTTCTTCCCAGTACACGTCCATTTCAGCCAGCGTCATGTCTTTCAGAGCCTTGCCGGCAAGTTTTGCCTGCTCTTCCAGATACTGAAAACGGCGGATAAACTTTTTGTTAGTCTGTTCCAGAGCCGTTTCGGGATTGATGTCGATAAAGCGGGCATAATTCACAAGCGAAAACAACAGATCCCCGAACTCCCCTTCTGCCTTTTCTTTATCAATAGGCTGGTCGCCCGACACATTAAATTCCGCCTTGAACTCCTGTAGTTCTTCTTCGACTTTTTCCCAGACCTGATCTTTTTCTTCCCAGTCGAAGCCGGCACCGCGTGCCTTTTCCTGAATCCGCATGGCTTTCACCAGTGCAGGCAACGAGCCCGGCACACCCGACAATACCGATTTATTACCTTCCTTCAGCTTCAGCTGCTCCCAGTTCTGTTTTACCTGTTCTTCCGTATCAGCCTTTACATCGCCGTAAATGTGCGGGTGCCGCGAGATGAGTTTTTCGCAGATACCGTTCAGCACATCGGCAATATCAAACGTGTTGGTTTCTGACGCAATACGGGCGTAAAACACCATGTGTAACAGAATATCGCCAAGCTCTTTACGGATCTCAGGCAGATCATTGTCCAGGATCGCATCTGATAACTCGTAGGTCTCTTCGATGGTCAGGTGGCGCAGGCTGGCCATAGTCTGCTTTTTATCCCAGGGACACTGTTCCCGCAATTCATCCATGATCGTCAGGAGGCGGTCAAAAGCGAGGAGCTGTTCCTGGCGGCGGGCGGGCATAGCCTCAAAAGGAGCGTTCATCTTCAGGTTGTTTGTATGAAATAAGGGGCACAAAATTAGCTAAAAGCAGTCGTGAACAGCGATTTTATGGCAATATCTTACTAAAATCCCCGTCAGCTCATGACTTCATGCAATACGGCCAGCGACTTAATCTCCCCCATCGCATCCACATGAATCCGGTAATAAGCCACCAATGCCTCCAGCAGGTTCAGGCGGTCGGCACGAGACAGCCGGACGGCGGTGCCTACCGGTCGGCGGAGCAGGGTATTCAGCGCCAGTGCGGTTTCGGTATCGGGCAAAAACGGGTAAGAGTGCTCCCGCAGCTGCTGTTCAAACTCCTGCGCATTTTCGGGTCCAAAGCCCAGATAGGCTGACAGCTTTGCCAGAAACGCCAGATGAAAGTTTTCATAGCCGGTCTCCATGTGTTCCAGCAGCAGAATTGACTCCAGCAGAAACTGAAAAAGCATCGGATTACCGGATTCTTCTTTCAGGCTTTTCGTCAGCATTTCAGTAAGAAAAAGCGCAATACCGGATTTTGCGACCTCAAACGGGATACTTTGCAGCGGATGCAGCGTCTTAACCTCTGAAAGCCGGTTCAGATCACGGTCGTCCTTGTAGTATACCACCATGTCCAGCAATGTCATCGGCTGAAAAAGCGCAATTTTATTGGTTTTGCTTTTAGCCGAGCGTACGTTGTTCACGACATAACTCTGAAGACCGAACTCCTCGGTATACACTCTGGCAATGATCGATGTTTCCCGGTAACGTATATAACTTAACGCAATTCCCCGTGTTTTATGTAGCATAATTTGACCATGCGTATACAGATAAAAGGGCAAACTATTCATCTGTAACCAATAAGCAATTCCTTTTCTTATTTAACACAAAAGCCTCGAAAAAAAGGCGTAATTTCGTATATATTTTTGTTGACTGAGGTGCATGATTAATCGACTACGTAACTATTTCTTCTTGATTATCACAGCGTTGCTGGTATTACCCGCCAGCCTGAACGCTCAGGTATTAACCCGCCGCTCAACGTCCGGAATTTCCTTCGATAAATCGGGAATCGGCGGAGCCGGTCAGGGAAGTCCGAAGCTGGCCTTACCGGCCATTGCGGTAGATCAGCTCATCGCAGAGGACGAAGTGGCTACCAAAATGGGGGTCCCGTTCCGGTTCGGGACCAAACGGGATGCTGATGTAAACATTACCGGCGATGGTCTGCGTTCTGAAAGCAACGGTTCCCGGATTTATCATTATCATATTTCTTCGGAAGGAGCTTACTCGCTCAACCTGCTGTTCGACCGCTTCCGGCTGATTGACGGTGCCAGCCTGTACATCTACAATCCCGGGCAAACGATGGTTATCGGGCCGATAACCAGTGCCCAGAATCCGGCCAACAACCAGTACTGGACCGACGTTATAGCCGGGTCCCAACTGATTATCGAACTGCGGGAGCCCCTGAGCGCTGCGGAAAGTAGTGATCTACACATTTCCGGTGTCGTACATGGCTACCGGAATCTGTTTCCGGATAAAAACATGGATAAGGTCTTCGGCAGTTCGGCATCCTGCGAGCTGAACATGGCCTGCTACCCGAATTTACAGAACGAGGCCGACGGTGTAGTCATGATTCTCCTTGACCAGGCCACCCGGCTTTGTACAGGTTCCATGGTCAATACAACCCGCCAGAGCTTCCGGTCGTTTTTGCTGACAGCTTTCCATTGCATTGACATCGGCACCTATGTAAACGGCGTACGAACCGGCTATAACGATGGTGCCCTTAACAGTGCGGAAATCGGACAGGCACAGAACTGGCTGATCCGGTTTAATTACCAAAGCCCGACCTGTTCACCCTCTCAGGAAGATAATGAAGTGGTTACGGTGAACGGAAGTGTATTGCGGGCGGCCTATAATCAGTCCGACTTTGCACTGATGGAAATTTACCAGCAGGTACCGGCGGATGTCAATACAACCTATCTGGGCTGGAATAAAGCCAATGCAATCGCCAGCAGTGCTTTTTCGATACATCACCCGCAGGGTGATGTCAAGAAAATTTCCTTCGCAAACGGCGATACCCAGATTTCGGGCTACGGTAATACAACCGGTAATGATCACCTGACGGTACCGTGGGGAAGCCTGGGCGTAACGGAAGGCGGGTCGTCCGGATCTCCGCTTTTTGATGCCAATAAACGTATCGTCGGCCAATTACACGGCGGTCCGTCCTATTGCGGCGCTCCATCCTATCTGCTTGCCGATTATTATGGCCGCTTATATACCTCATGGACCGGGGGCGGCGCCGGCGATTCCCGCTTATCCGACTGGCTTGACCCGCTCGGCAGCGGAGCCCAGACAACCAACAGCGTAAAGGCTACCGTCAGCGGGCCATCCGCCTTTACCGGAACCGGTATCTTTTCGCTGAATGTCAATGACGGCAGCAGTGTATCCTGGTCTGTCTCGCCGGCCAATGCACTTTCTGTAAATTCGGGAACCGGCAACACAGCAAATCTCGTGGCCACCGGTGTAGCCAACTCGCTGACGATTACCTTTACCATCAATGCCGGGCAGCCATACTCAATTAAATTCACTAAGGTATTCGGCGCATCTATTCCGCCTCCGGCCGCACCGTCCGGCGGTATCAGCAGCAATACGCTTACCGTGGGTTTTCCGTTTACCAAAACCATTCCCGCTTTTACCGATACTTACCCGCTGACGTATACTATAGCCGGATTGCCGGCAGGGTTGACCTTTAATGCCGCCACCCGGGTAATTTCCGGTACGCCGACAGCTATTGGAACCGCTTCCGTAACGGTCACCGCTACCAACAGCGGAAATCTGTCAACCAGTGTACTCTTTACATTGGCAGTTATTCCACAGGGGCCGCTGGTATTACTTGAACCTTCCTACAACTGTGTGACCCGGCAGTTTGTCTTTCAGTATACCGGGGGTAGTACCGAACCGGTTCAGTTTATGTCTGTAGGCATAACTAACTGGACAACAACCACATCATTCACACTGGATGCCGGTATGGCAACTGACAGGAACCTGGGAGCACTGACAATTTTCGTCCGTCAGGGTAATACAACACTCAGCCGTAGCTTCGATATCCGGACCTATTGTACAGACAAAATACCTAATTCCGGCCCGGTTACGCCGACACTTACGAATCAGAGCGCAACCCTTGGCCAATTCTTTACTTATCTGGTTCCGGAATTTACCGACAGTCAGCCGGTTACGTATCAGGCTCTTGGTTTACCTTCCGGTCTTTCCCTTAACTCGCGGTTAATCAGCGGGGTTCCCTCTGCAACAGGCGTATCGTCAGTTACCATCATCGCCACTGATACCGATGGTCTGAGTGCACGGGGCATGTTCAATCTAACCGTGTATGCCTACACACCGCCATCCCTCTCGTTAGTGGC
>CBDFHU010000118.1:0-28267 GCA_965247375.1 Arsenicibacter sp. | reverse complement strand
GGTGTATCTGGGCGTTATGGATGTCGTGGCCATCGATCCGGCTTGCCGGCTGATCGACCGCGAGCATGCCGGTGTATTTGTCTGGCCCGTTGACGCTCCGCCGGATGCCTTCCGCATGCAGGAGGATGAAGTCGCCGATCTGAAGTGGGTAGCCATCGACCAGCTGATCGCCGATATGGACAGCGAAACGCCCTCTCTGCGGTTTACGCCGCCGCATCATACGTATCGCGAGACATTGCAGTGGGTGAAAAAGTGGCTTAGTAGCCGTCAGGCTTAAGCTGACGGCTACTAAGGCTCAGAAAGGCCGGACTGCCTTCACAAACCGGCCTTTAAAATAGTCGGCAAACAGGTTGTCTTCACGCACGCCCCGCGATGAGGAGGCGTGGATAAACCGAATGTCTGTCCGGCCGCGTACTTCTGTGACAATGCCGGTATGGGAAATATAGCCTGCCTTTCCTTTGTCGGGTACAAAAAACAGCAGATCGCCCGGCCGTACTTTATCAACGTCTACCTCGTACCCAATCTCTGACTGTTGCCACGAAATGCGTGGCATCTGTAACCCGACTGTATTGAAGGCCGCGTAGAGCAGGCCTGAACAATCAATACCGGATGATGATGTGCCACCCGACCGGTACGGCGTACCGGTATATTTGCGGGCAATACTCACCACTTCCTTCGCATATTGCCGCTGATAGGTGGCCGCATCAACTACTTTACCTGCCGGTTTCGGGGCTCCGGGACGGGCGCTGCCTGGCTTCGGGGCTGGATTCCGGTAAACAACCGGCTCCGGCTTTGATCGGAACAAACTGCATGAAGTAAGCAGAAACAGAAAAACGAAAGGTAAGAAACTGGTAGTTTTCAGTTGTTGCATACGGCCCGATGCTTATAAATTTCTGTAAGGTTGTCAGTAAACAGTACAGATACAACGAAAAAAAGCTATTTCAATTGACTGGCTTTAATTTCCTGCGTCCACTTTTCTTTACCGTTGCTGTCATAAACCGTGACTTTCAGGGCTCTGTCTTTCATGGGTCCGGTGATGTTCATCATCGCAAAATTGCGTTCGGTAACCAGTGTTCCTTCAACAACGGTCGGTTGTTTCAGTTCGTCTGCCAGTGGTTTGGCAGGCCCTGAGGTGAGCGGCGAAATCGTAAAATCGTAAAGCGGATAGGTGCCGGGGCGGTCGAGTTTATGGACAATTGAGTGGTGGCGGTCGCCCGTGATAAAGATCACCCCCGGAATCTTCGCGTCGGTAATGGCTTTGATGAGGCGGTTACGCTCATCGCCGAAGGTGGCATAGGTCTCATAAACGGCCATCGGGTTAATAACCTGCCCGCCGATAATCACAAACTTAAACGGAGCCTGACTGCTGCTCAGGGCATCAATCAGCCAGTCAAACTGCTTCTGGCCAAGCATAGTACGTTCGACGTTTTTGAGGTCATTCGGGGTGCGGTAGGTACGGTCGTCCATCAGGAAAAACTGGCAGTCGTTCCAGAAGAATGTGCCGGTGCAGCCTTCGTTAAAAATGTAGTTTGGGTTAGCCCAGAACAATTTAAAGGCTTCGAGGGTGATCGGTTTAAACCAGTAGGCGCGGTCGGAGTCATTCGGGCCGAAATCGTGATCGTCCCACATGGCGTAGTTATGGGTTGAACCCAGCAGCGGCTGCATTTCGGGCAGGGAGCGGGTATGCGTATACCGCCGTAAGACACCCGAGCGCGTATTCCAGTCGACCTCACGCAGATAGGTGTTGTCGCCGGTCCAGAGCATGAAGTCCGGTTTTCTGGCGGCAATGCTGGTGAAAATTTCGTAGTTACCGCCGTATGGGGTGCCGGGGCGGTCAACTTCGGGTTCGTTGACATAGGCACAGCTTCCCACCGCAAACTGAAACGCCGGCGGATCGGTGCGCCACTGCCACAGCGTTTGCGTCTGAAATGAGGTCGGGTAGTTCAGGGCCACTTTTTTGCCGTTAACCAGCACTTCATAGCCATATTTGCGGCCGGGCTGCACCTGATCGGCCAGTAAATGCGCGGTAAATGCGGTTTGCTTTTCCGTCTGCACTTCATCCGTCAACCAGGTTTGTTTGGGCGCAGACTGGTCCCAGTACCGGATCTGAACACGGGCAGGTTCTTTGGTCTGGGCCCAGAGCATGACTTCACGCATTTCGGAATAACCCACCATCGGGCCCGATTGCAGGGGCGATTGTGCGTAGGCGGCAACCAGTAGCAGCTGGCTCAGAAAGAGGAGAATCGTTTGTTTCATAAAAATTGATTTAGCGACCGGTTCGTTATGTCAGCGTAATGAACCGGTAAATTTGTTGATGTACAGGCCAGCATTTCCAGTCCTCCAAAGCAAAAGGAATTTTTAACGATTATATTTGCACTTCTTTTTGAAAAGACACCGCAAGTCGATGCAGTTAGCACAAAACCGTTATACCATTCAGGGCGTTGATGTACTGGAAATTGCCGAAGAGTTTGGCCTGCCATTGTACGTATACGACGCCGACAAAATTATTGAAAAAATCGGTGTACTCCGGTCGTCATTCTCCGGATCGCCGGACCGCGGAGTTAATCTAAAGATAAAGTACGCAGCCAAGGCCCTGACTAACCTGTCGATCCTGAAACTGATGCGTATGCAGGGTATCGACATCGAAGTGGTGTCGGTCAACGAAGCGCGGCTGGCCCTGCTGGCCGGTTTTGAGCCTGTCCAAATCATGTTTACGCCCAGTGGCAATGCATTCGCCGAAATTCAGGAGGCTATTGCGATGGGTGTCCGGCTGAATGTCGACAGCATTCCGTTGCTGAAGCAGGTGGGAGAGACGTATGGCAGCTCGGTAGCCGTAGGTCTGCGCATTAACCCGCACATTACCGAAGGCGGTAACGTAAAAATCCAGACGGGCCACGTTGATTCGAAATTCGGTATTTCGGTATTGCAGCGGTCTGATATTCAGGAGGTGGTTAAGCAGTACGGCATTCCTGTAATCGGGCTGCATATCCATACGGGTTCCGATTTCAAAAACGCCGATGCCTTCCTGAAAGGTGCTGATGTGCTGTTCGGGCTGGCGGCTGATTTTCCTGATCTGCAGTTTCTGGATTTCGGCAGCGGCTTTAAGGTGGCCTACAAGGAAGGTGATCACTTTACCGATGTGGCCGATTTGGGGGCTAAGGTATCTGCGGCGTTTCAGGCATTCTGCACCGGTTACGGCCGTGAGCTGGAGCTTTGTTTCGAGCCGGGCAAGTTCCTCGTGAGCGAGTCAGGGCATTTGCTGGTCAACGTGAATGTGGTGAAGCAAAATCCGAACCGGACCTTTGTTCAGGTCGATTCAGGGCTGAACCACCTGATCCGGCCGATGATGTACGACGCATGGCACGATATCGTGAACGTGTCGAATCCGGCGGGTGAACACCAGCGTTATAATGTAGTGGGCTACATCTGCGAAACGGATACCTTTGCAACTGACCGTGATTTACCCGAAGTCCGGACCGGCGATGTGTTGGCGTTCAAAAATGCCGGGGCCTATGGATTCTCTATGGCCTCTAACTACAACTCACGGCCCCGTCCGGCAGAAGCGCTGGTTTACGAAGGCAAACCGTATCTGATTCGTCAGCGCGAAACATTTGACGATATCCTGCGCGGGCAGGTAAATTTATCCGTATTGAATGAAGCCGCACCTGTAGCCGGTGAGTAAAAGCTCCCGATGACTGCGTTTGCGTATCATCACATAGACTTATATTTTTTTCATTTTACAAAATGGGAAGAGCGTTTGAATACCGTAAAGCACGGAAAATGAAGCGGTGGGGGCAGATGGCAAAAACCTTCACCCGAATTGGTAAAGATATCGTGATCGCCGTGAAAAGCGGCGGGCCAGACCCCGACACCAACGGCCGTCTGCGGGCGGTAATCCAGAATGCGAAAGCGGCGAACATGCCGAAGGAAAACGTTGAACGGGCCATCAAAAAAGCATCGTCGAAGGAGCAGGAGGATTACAAGGAACTCACCTACGAAGGCACCGGCCCTCACGGTATTGCGTTTGTGATCGAAACGGCAACCGACAACCAGAACCGGACCGTAGCCAACGTGCGCAGCTACTTCAATAAAGTCGGCGGCACGCTGGGCACATCGGGGATGAATGACTTTTTGTTTAACCGCAAAAGCGTATTCCAGATTTCGGCTGAAGGCGTTGATGCAGACGAGCTTGAGCTTGAGCTGATTGACTTCGGCGCTGAAGAGTTTGAGTTTGACGAAGAAGCCAACGAAATCGTCATCTACGGCGGGTTTACAGCATTCGGCGGTATTCAGAAATACCTTGAAGGAAAAGGGTATGAGCTGAAACGCGCTGAATTTGAACGTATTCCAACGATTACGAAAGAGCTTTCTGAAGAGCAAATGGCAGACGTAGAAAAGCTGATTGATAAGCTCGAAGACGACGACGATGTGCAGAATGTGTACCATAACATGGTGTAACACTAGTGCAGCCTGCATTAAAAGCCCTGAGCAATCGGGGCTTTTTTGTTTGTAACACGAAATGATATTTGGTGTGCAGAAAATAACTTTTTGCCGCACAGCGCCCCGTTCCGGGTTACAGGTGTATGATACACACAATGGGACGAGGCGATCTGGTCGGCAAGGTGGCACTGGTAACCGGCGCAGGTTCAGGAATCGGGAAGGCAGCGGCGCTGCGCTTCGCACAGGAGGGTGCCAAGGTGGCCGCACTAGGCCGGACAGAAGACGAACTGGCCAAAACGGTTGACGAAATTGAAAAGGCAGGCGGTGTGGCCAGAATGATTCTGGCCGATATTGCCAAACCGCAGGAGATGCAGCAGGCGGTTGCCGACATCGAAAACACGTGGGGGCAACTCGATGTCGTATTCGCCAATGCGGGCGTCAACGGCGTTTGGGCACCGCTCGAAGAGCTGGAACCGGAGGAATGGGAAAAGACAATTCAGATTAACCTGACGGGTACATTCCTGACGGTTAAATATACCATTCCGCTGCTCAAAAAGGTCGGAGGCTCCATCATCATCACCGCCTCGGTTAACGGTACCCGTATTTTCAGTAATACCGGGGCCACGGCCTATTCGAGCACCAAGGCAGCTCAGGTGGCTTTTACCAAAATGGCGGCGCTGGAGCTGGCTAAGTATAAAATCCGCGTCAATGTAATTTGCCCCGGAGCGATCACGACCGAAATTGACGAAAGCACCGAAAAACGGGGCATCGAAGCGGAAAAAGAACCGGTCGAGTTTCCGGAAGGTAACATTCCGTTAACCGATGGCGAGCCGGGCAGCAGCGAACAGGTTGCCGAACTGGCCCTGTTTCTGGCGTCTGACCGGGCCAGCCACATTACCGGCACACCCATCTGGATCGACGGAGGCGAATCATTATTGATGGGCTAAGGCAGCATACCGGCCCCTTTTTTGATCTGATCGCAGGCATCCCTGATGTTGTTCAGCGGCGATAGCTGTTCTTCGCGGGCGACCAGTTTAACCATGCGCTGGGTATTCGCCTGAATCGACAGGATGTTTGGTTCGAGCGTTTGGGCAATAAATTGCCGGAATTGGGCTTTACGTTCTTTTACCGTATCAATCTGACGCTGGTATTCGGCCAGCTCCAGCCGGGTACGACGCAGGGTGAGGTGTGTATTCGCGAGCTTTGCCAGCGCTTTCAGTGAAAGCAGCTGATTGTCCGTTAATGTCCTTGGCCGGTTGTCGATCACACAAAGTGTACCCAGCGCAAAGCCATCTTCATCAACGAGTGGAACGCCCGCATAAAAGATTACATAAGGCGTGCCAGTGGTTAAGGGATTGTCGGCAAAGCGTTCGTCAAGACGTGCGTCTGGAACAATCATCAGGTTATCAGGGTCAACGATGGCATGGGCGCAAAACGAGTGATCACGCGGCGTTTCAGTATCTGCCAGCCGTTTTTTGGCCTTAAACCATTGCCTGTCCCTGTCTATAAACGCGATACTTGAAATGGGAGTACGGCATATTTCAGAGGCAAGGCGAACAACGTCATCAAAAACGTCTTCCGGGAGCGTATCAAGTATATTATAGGAGGCAAGTGCCTTGAGCCGATCGGATTCGTTGGCCGGTAAAGGAGCTGATTTCATTACGCTGATGTCAATATTCACTGGTAAAACGTGTGAATATAGCGAACTGAGCGGGGTTGGACAAGTAAGCGGGGCTATAAAAGATGCCCCCGCTTATTGTACCCGGATCAGTTGCTCAACGCTGACCGGGCGGCCATAATTGGTAATGCCCTGTACCGACACCCGCAGGTACCGGACTACATCTGAAATCGGGAAGCTTAGTTTTACCTGTCCCTGAGCGTCAGTTTGTAAAACGGGTTTCCAGTAAATCACATCCCGGCGGTCAACGGGTTTAGTGCCGTCGGGCATGGCCTCAAAAGCCGGAATATAAAACTCACGGATGGTCGGAAAGCCGATCACAGTCAGCTCGGTTGCCACGGCATCGGCAGCAGCGACTTTGGCTTTCGCCGGTGTTTTTTTCGTGTAAATCAGAATAACGCCGTTAGCGCCGCGTGCGCCGTAGGCCGCCGCACCGGCGTTTTTGATGATGTCGATGCGCTCAATGGAATTCGGATCAAGTGTAAGCAGAATACTGCCTTCTTCGTTTTCAGTCAGATAAACTCCGTCAACAATGTATAGTGGCTGGACACTACCGGTGAGCGTACCGACCCCGCGGATCACAACGGTATAGCCGTTGGCTGATTGCGACAACCGTGAGACCTGTACCCCCGGCACACGCCCCATCATCATCTCATACACGTTAGCATACTGTGACAGCCGTTCATCGATGACGAGACTGTAATCCGGTGTACCCAAAGCACTGGTGCGCGGCCTTTCCACATCCCGTGGTTTTTCGGCCCGTACCGTTACTTCGCTCAGCAGTTTAGCGTTTCGTTGCCGGTAAAACTGCGGTGTCGCTTCCTGTCGGGCCCGTGCCGCCCGCAAAACCGACGCCAGCGCTGTCCGGTCGATCAAAGTACTGTCGTTCAGAAAGCGGGCTTTCGGATCGACCGGCATTGACGCTGTTGGTTTGTCAAACAAAATGGTGGCTTTTATGGCCTGTAGTTTATAATCAAACACTTGTGCCATCAACGTTAACGTATCGGTTATCATAAGCCCGCCAAGCCGGAAGCGCCCCTGATTATCCGCGCCGGCTGACCGGCTGAAAGGTCGCCCGGCTGTGCGTGAGGTAAACATAATTTCGGCATTCGGAACGGGTTTCCCTTTTTTGTCAAGCACACGGCCGCTGATGACAACGCCCCCCAGTGTGTCGGCGTCTTCGGTGAGAGCCGGCTGGGTTTGCTGCCAGTTTACGCGCCGCCAGCCTAATGTCATGAGCGCCTGATCGAGCAATACCTTGTGTGTATGGGCGTTACTGCGCAGAGCTGAAGCCAGACCGGCCATCGGGCGCCGGAGTTCGCCGGTAAGCAGCAAATGGCTGTAAATATCGGAAGTCAGCGTATCAGGCGGCAACTGATCCGCATCGGTAATGGTAGCCGACAGGTTGGCATTTAGCGGAAACCCGCCGCCGTCGCTGAGCGTCATTGTGAGCTGTGCCTGCTGCCGTGGCTGGTAGCGGGTCTGGTCCATCTGCATACTGAGCTGCACGGGGGGCAAATGCTCCGGAATAAAGACGAGCCGCTCGGCCCACGGCCGGGCATTCGCATCAAACAGCGTAATCTGGCACAAGCCCGGCGGCAGTTTGGCAACGAGCAAATCCAGATTAGCCTTGCCCTCTTCCAGCTGGATTTTATTCTGCTGCAGCAACTGGCCCCGGCTCTGAATGGTCAGGTAAATGACCTGTTTCGCGTAGGCGGCCGACCCGCGAACGTAAATCGCAAGGCGGCTGCTGTCGGTGGTGACATCAGCTTTCAGGGTAAGTCCGGCGAGGTCGGCCTGACGCAGCGTAATTACTCCGGTGTCCCGTTCGGTGTGCCAGTCCGCCACATAGGTCTGGCTGTGGGCGGGCGTAACGGTAAGGAGACCCAGACCGTGTCCGTTGGTTTCAAAGGAAACGGCTTCCCCTTTTCCGGTTGTCCGGATTCGCCCGCGCACGGCTATACCGTTGCCATGCCGGTCGATGGCGCGGATGGCCAGCCGGCTTTCCAGCCCGGCGACCCACCGTCCGCCTTCCGGCAAAAACTGTATATCAATCGCGCGGCGATCTGGCAATGGTAACAGAGTTCCTGTTGGTTTGACCGGGTTAACGGGGACTGCCGGTGCTGCCAGCAGCTGTGTTGACGGAAAAAAATTATAGACGGACAGGGTACGCTGAAAAGCGGGCAATGAGTCAAGCCGCTGGCCTTCGGTGTAGGCATAGAGGTGATAGAGGCCGGTGCGCAGGGTGTCCGGCAGGAAAAAGTCGCCGCTGCCACGGCCATCGTGCAGGGCTACCCAGTCATGACGGACAATCTGCCCTTCAGGACCGATCAGGGCAACATGGATGGATGGGTCGAGGTCAGAAAACGTATTCGGGATCAGTTGCAGGCTGGAGGCGTGCAGGTAGAAAGCGCTGAACCACAGCCGGTCACCGGTTGCATACAGCGCTTTGTCGGTATGCAGGAAAATGGCAGGTGTTTGCCGGGTGTGCTGCTGCTCCCACGCACGGGTGAGGGAATCAAGGCGTTTGTCGGCCTTCATAATCGTTCCGGCACTGGGTATCTGAGCCGCCAGCGAAGCACCTTTAACCGGCGGGAACCAGTCGGCCGGCAGCATATTAGCCAGCCGGTCGTTGCCGAGATAACCGCGGATTTCCATGCCTTGTGCCTGCGTGATCGTACCATCAACGTTGACCTGGCAGGTCCCTTTCGGCAGCATCATCAGCGAATAGGCATACGGCATGTCGCGGTACGGCGATGTTTTCGAATAACGATGTGCGTAGAAGATTTCGAGCGGTTTGGTGGTTGTCATAATCCGTTCAAAAGCCAGCTCGCCGGGCTTAAACAGCGTGTCGGTTTTAACGGGTTTGGATCGGAAGTGATTATCGTTAAGCAGCACCTGAGCGGAGGCCATCGACGGTACATGGATGCTGCTTTGATATACCATAAACCCTTCCCGTTCGGTCGTGCCGGCAATCATACTGGCCAGCAGGTGTCGGGTTGATCCGTCATAAGCCTGTTTGCGGTGCCGCTGCCAGCGTTCGGTCTGATCCGGATTGGCGGCTTTCAGTTCTTCGAAACGGGCAGTACCGGCATAAAACGTAGCCATCTGATAGAGATCGAAATACGACAGATCGTAGGTGATCCGGTAGCCAAGGGCTTTATTTTCAATGATTAATGGTTCGGTTGCGCTGGCTTTAAGGTGACCATTTTCCTCGGATAGCTGAACAACACCGGAATTGAGGATAACACATTGACTCTGAAAGGGTGATTCGCCAAGGAGGGCTTCCCGGAAGAGGCGGAACCGACGCTCCCAGAATTTACTGCGCTTGGCTGACACGGTGACACCGGTCAGTTGGCTGGCGTCGGCTTTCAGTTTGATCTGAACCAAATACGCCGGCCGGTCGTCCAGCCGCAGATACTGGCGGATAGTTGAGTAACCAACGAATGAAGCCACAATTTCGATGGTGCCGATGGGTACGTTGGGCAACCGGTAATTGCCGTTTTCATCGGTTGATGTGCCGCGTGTGGTGTTGTTAATGAACACATTGGCAAACGGCAGCGGGTTTCCCGTCGCTTCATCAACAACTTTACCCGTCAGCACAGTTGTTGGTGTACCGGATTGAGCCATGCTATCCGGTAAACAGAAAAAGAGAAGAAAGATAAGGGACAGCAGAGACTTCATACCAATCGGCTTAGGTAAGGTAAAGATATTGAAAAATAGAATTTTAGAGGAAGAGTTGTTGATTTTCCGGGATCGGACATGGAACAGCGGGTATGACCGCGTCAAAACGGCCGGAAAAAGTAGATTACCGGCGTAAAAACGCTTTATTAAAGAAAAATTGACAACGTTCCTGATGAATCGACGCTATTTTACCCGCCTGTTTTCGGCGCTTCCGCTTGCCGGTTTCACAACTGCCCGGGGTTTTGCAACACCCGCTCCGTCACCCGCTGCCCTGGCCGAAACAGACCGGGCATACTGGCTGCAAACGCTGGTGAAAGTGGCTGATCCGGTACTGAATGCGCTGGCAAAAGGACAACTGAAAGCCACCATGCCGGTAGAGTCGGCTCTGGGGCAGGAGGAAGGCCGCCGGCGCGTTTCGCATCTGGAAGCGCTCGGCCGGACACTGGCCGGACTGGCGCCCTGGCTCGATGCACCGGCCACCGGTGCCGAAAAAGCACAGCAGCAGAAATACGGCGAGCTGGCACGAAAAGCCATAGCCAACGGAGTAAACCCGCAGTCGCCTGACTTCCTGAATTTTACGCAGGGCGGTCAACCGCTGGTGGATGCCGCCTTTCTGGCCCACGGCCTGTTGCGGGCACCGAATCAGCTCTGGCAGCAACTCGATAAAGAAACGCAGACCCGCCTGATTTCGGCCCTTAAGTCGAGCCGCGTCATTAAGCCGGGCTATAATAACTGGCTGCTGTTCAGTGCGATGGTGGAAGCGGCGCTGCTGAAGTTTACGGGCGAATGCGACGAAATGCGGATGGATTACGCCATCCGGCAGCATCAGAACTGGTACAAGGGCGATGGCGCCTATGGCGATGGCCCTGACTTTCACTGGGATTATTACAACAGCTACGTGATTCAGCCAATGTTGCTGGATGTAGTACAAACGCTGGTGGATGCGAAAAAAGGCGATAAGAACCTGCTGGCTACCTTGCGGGAACGCGCGCAACGCTATGCCATGATTCAGGAGCGGATGATTGCCCCCGACGGATCTTTTGCGGCCTATGGCCGGTCGCTGGCCTATCGCTGCGGTGCGTTCCAGCTGCTGGCGCAAATGGCGTATCAGAAGCAACTACCGGGGGAACTGACTGCCGGACAGGTGAAAGCCGCCTTGTCGGCCGTGATCCGCCGTACGATGGACGCACCGGGCACGTTCGATGCTAAAGGCTGGCTTCAGATCGGCCTGTGCGGGCATCAGCCGTCGATTGGCGAAGGCTATATCTCGACCGGAAGCCTGTATCTGTGTACGGAAGCCTTCCTGCCGCTTGGCCTCGGGGCCGACGATCCGTTCTGGACCGCACCGGCCGAAGACTGGACGGCGAAAAAAATCTGGTCGGGGCAGGATGTGAAGGCCGATCATGCGATAAAAGGGTAACAACCGGTAGTAGCAAACCGGTCGGCGGGCCTTTGTTGGGTAACAGATTGTTATCGCCTCCAAACCCTTATCCGGACTACGTATGTCGACCATTAACCGAAAAACATTCCTGAAAGAACTTTCTCTGCTGGCCGGCGGATCTATCCTGGCCGGCAACAGCGTTGCGCATGCTTCATCGTGGAAACAAACAAAGATGAAACTCGGGCTCGTGACCTATCAGTGGGGAAAAGAATGGGATGTGCCGACGCTGATCAAAAATTGCACGGACACCAATATCCTCGGTGTTGAGCTACGGGTTGAACACGCCCACAATGTGATGCCCGAACTGAGTGCCGCCGGGCGTCAGGAGGTCCGGAAGCGGTTTGCCGACAGTCCGGTGAAACTGGTCGGGCTGGGGACCAATCAGCAATATGATTTTATTGAGCCGGAACGGGTGAAAGCGTCGATTGAACGCACGAAGGAGTTTATCCGGCTCAGCGCGGATGTGGGCGGAACAGGCGTCAAGGTTAAACCGAACGCCTTACACAAGGAAGTACCGGCCGAACAAACGCTGGAGCAGATCGGTAAGGCCCTGAACGAACTGGCAATCTACGCGGCCGATTTTGGTCAGAAAATCCGGCTGGAGGTACACGGTGAGGCCACGCAGGAGCTGCCGGCGACCAAAAAGATCATGGACGCCGCTCCGAATAAAAACGCCGTTATCTGCTGGAACTGCAATCCGCAGGACCTGAACGGGCAGGGATTCGAATATAATTTTAATCTGGTAAAAGACCGGTTCGGCGATACCTGCCACGTCCGGGAGCTGGACCGGACCGATTATCCGTATGCGGCGCTGCTGACTAATCTGGCTAAGATGAAGTACGACGGCTGGGTGCTGCTCGAGTGCCATACGAACCCCGCCGACAAGATTGCTTCGATGAAAGCCCAGCGCGTCGTGTTCGACCGGATGGTGGCGCAGTTGTAAAACAGGCTTTTTAACCATTAACTCCCCGAGGGTTTTGAACCCTCGGGGAGTTACTATACAATTACCGGCTACAGAAAAATAGATACCGAAACTCAGGCAATTTCTGTCTTTATCAATGCAACGGTTATCTTTGCGGCTCAATTCGGGTATAGGCCCCGATGAAACGAATTAGCTAATAACCAGCGGAAAGAAAGTCCCTCATGTCAGATAACAAAGAGACGCAGGCAGCAGCGACACCGGCAACCTCGTTGCAGGACATCATCGCCCACGCGAAAGAATACGGTTTTGTTTTCCCTTCTTCGGAAATTTATGATGGTTTACAGGCGGTTTACGACTACGGTCAGAACGGCGTTGAACTGAAAAATAACCTGAAAACGGCCTGGTGGAAGGCCATGACCCAACTGCATGATGAGGTCGTAGGGATCGATGCGTCGATTTTCATGCACCCGCTGACGTGGAAAGCGTCGGGCCACGTTGATTCGTTCAACGATCCGATGATCGATAACAAGGACTCGAAAAAACGCTACCGCGCTGACCAGCTCCTGGAGGGCAAGGCCGAACAATACGAAAAAGCCGGTGATGAAGCCCGTGGCCAGGCATTACGCAATGAACTGGGCCGGTTACAGGGCGCCGAAGACATGGAAGGTCTCCGTGACCTGATCATTGCCGAAGGCATCGTTTGCCCGGTTTCCGGCACATCAAACTGGACAGAAGTACGTCAGTTTAACCTGATGTTCTCGACACAGGTAGGCTCGGTGGCCGAAGATGCCAGCCTGATTTACCTGCGTCCGGAAACGGCTCAGGGTATTTTCGTGAACTTCCTGAACGTGCAGAAAACCGGCCGGATGAAGATTCCGTTCGGGATTGCCCAGATCGGTAAGGCGTTCCGGAACGAGATCGTGGCCCGTCAGTTTACGTTCCGGATGCGCGAGTTTGAGCAGATGGAAATGCAGTACTTCGTACGTCCCGGCACTGAAATGGAGTGGTACGAAAAATGGCGCGATACGCGTCTGGCGTTCCACAAGGCGATTGGTCTGCCGGCTGGAAAACTGAAGTTCCACATCCACGAGAAGCTGGCGCACTATGCCAACGCGGCCGTGGATATTGAATATGAATTCCCGTTTGGTTTCCGCGAGATGGAAGGTATTCACTCCCGGACCGACTTTGACCTGAAGAGCCATCAGGAGCTGAGCCGGAAAAAGCAGCAGTACTTCGACAACGACATTAATCCGGAAACGGGTAAGCCATACGGGAACTACATTCCGTATGTGGTGGAAACATCGGTGGGTGCCGACCGCCTGTTCCTGGCTACGTTCTGCAATGCCTTTACGAAAGAAACCGTTGGCGAAGGCGAGGCTCAGAAAGAACGGACGTATCTGAAACTGCATCCGGCCCTGGCACCGATTAAGGCGGCCGTGTTCCCGCTGGTACGTAAGGATGGTTTGCCGGAAAAAGCAGAGCAGATTGTAAAATCGCTTCGCAGCGAGTTCCGGGTGATCATGGAAGAGCGCGACGCCATCGGTAAGCGGTATACGCGTCAGGACCTGATCGGGACACCGTACTGTATTGCTGTTGATTATCAGACGCTGGAAGACGACACGGTAACAATCCGCCACCGCGACACGACCGAGCAGGAGCGTGTCCACATCAGCGAGCTGAAGGCCAAAATCGGCCACGCCGTTTCGATGGAGCGGATTCTGGAGCAGTTGTAAACAATTCGCATCACGAATTTAAACGCCTTGATACAGCCCGCTTGTGTCAAGGCGTTTTTTTATGAAGAAAACGGCTCATCCGGATTTGCAAATCCGGATGCTGCTGAGTGCGGATTTGTAAATCGGCGATTATGTGTGGCGGGATTTAAAATCCTGACGAGCGAGGTGAATACCCAGGTATCTTTACTTCGTTTATAGTGAGATAAATCTAAATCCTATGAAAGAGCAACTCATTCAAGACTTTTTAGAAAGTCGCAATCTTGATTCTGATGAAGAAGTTAACCTTTTCTATAGTACTGTAGAAAAGACGTTGGCGGACTTTGAATACAAGGATTTGGAGATATTGTTAAATGGCTTCAATGACAATGCATCTTTTGATCAGCCAATGTATGAACTTTTCCTTACTGTAAGGGATCAGCTAGCTCCGGCTAACTATCAGGAATATGTTGAAGCGTTTTTAAAATATTACACTTCCCTTGTTCCTCAAGCTGAAGAATGGTTAGACAATCTTCTTAGTGCTTTGGTGATAAAAGAAGATGATAATGGATGGCACGAACTAAAGAAGGCAATAGAGAAAGGACTTGTCAAAAAGGGGAATATTCTTGAAGAAAGAATCGCTTTTAGGATTCAACGAATTGAAAATAAGTCGATTCTTTGCTCAGAATTAAGCTTAGAAGATACCCAAAAGATTGTTCTTAAAAGGTTAAAATATTTAATAACGGTGATCAGGTAAGTTTTTTAGCCCATCCGGATTTGCAAATCCGGATGTTGCTGACTGTGGATGTATACATCCGCGATTATGTGCGGCGGGATTTCAAATCCCGCCGAGCGGAATGGCCCTTTTTTCATAACCCCAAACTTCAGTTTGGGGAGTTACCGCAAGTTGCGGATAACGGCATAGTCTGGCTATTGGCCTGACCCCCAACGTGCCATGTTCGTGCTTCGCCGCTATCAATGGCCTGGCCTGGTTCGGATGGGTATTGGCCAGCTTCTCCAGGCCCCGTTATCGCTCGCATATTGCGAGGGATCAATATCAGGAAGGGCCTCTGGCCCGAGAGTTGGCTTGTTACAAAACAATCTACGGGCGGGAGCGGTCCGCCGCCGCGGGCCCTTCTGAATAAAAATCACTCGCCACAGGCGAGCGATAGCAAGAGGCAAAACATTTATAAACAATAATCTCAAGCTTTCCTTTCCTAGACCAAGTAGAACAATTTGTGATTAATTTAGACTCAATTATAGAAGATATGTTTATTGATTTTTTTGACACGGGAGAAAAAGGATTACAGCTAGAAGAAATTATTGGATTTGATCCTGATTTTAAAGGGAAATTACCCATGGATTTTATTCAGTTCTATTCTCAAATGAATGGTGGAAAATTAAAGTTAAATAATGTCCGACTTATCTATAATGGAAATTGGCTTTGTGATATCGATTATATTAACCCATTATCAGAAGTTAAATGGGATTGGAATTTATTTAGGGAGTCTGAAGTAGAGTTTTTCACTAACTCATATCATTCAGATTCATTATTACCAATTTCCAAAACAGGGCAAGCATATATATGTATGGGATATGGATCAGAAAAAGAAGGTAAAATATTTTGGATAGATATTACAGATGGTGAATTTAACAATTTTCAATTTCCTTTGATTCAGGTTGCTGATAGTCTGCTTGGCCTTTTAAAATCACTTAAACCTTATAGCGAATAAGACTTCTGCGTATAATCGCAATTGAAGTCCCCGATAGCTTTAGCTCATCCGGATTTGAAAATCCGGATGTTGCTGACTGTGGATGTATACATCCGCGATTATGTGCGGCGGGATGTCAAATCCCGCCGGGCGACTGTAAGAAGTGTTTTTGATATTCCTTACGTCTCGGGCCAGACACGGAAGGAATATTTTGCTTTAGCTAAAACAAATCACTTTAGTAATAAATCTAACCCTTCGAAATCCGATTCAATAAGCCAGTTCGGAATATAGTCCGATTCTATAGACGTTAGTTTTAAGCCTCGCTTATACCCGAATGCACAGGCCGCAGTAATTGGTAATGACAGGAAGCCTTGCCCCCAAAGCGTACGATCTTCTTCCTCCTGGTTTTCATCAATGCGGATACGGGTGTAGTACGTTTTCCATTGATTGAGTGCTAACCTTACGGCATCCTCAAAGCCGGTCTGGCTGGCTTCAAATATCTGATGGTAAATAGTAATTACCGGTAATGAGACCGCTTCTACATACTCCTTCCGTGCTGTAAAAATTCGTTCCCACACCCATAGTTGATTAAACCCTTCAACCTTGATATACCGCTTATACACTTCCCAATCCAGTTGCTCCGAAATAGCATGGTAGGTAGCCTGTGCCTCGTTGGAATTGCCTTTACCCTTCGCCAGCATCTGATAAAAAGCCATTATAATCTCAAGAATCAGATCATCCTGACTGCTTTGCTCCGTGAATGAAACAGGTATGGTTGCCAGATATGATATGATATGATACACTGCGCCCCTAAAACTGGACCACTTTTTTGAATAACGAAATTGTTAGTTATTGTTTTTACCCACTTGGTTTGTAGTGCTTTTGGCCCCCTTTAGTACTTGTTCTGGCGTTTGATAGGCTAGTGCCTGATGTAAACGTTGACGGTTGTAAAACTCGAAATAGGCCTGTAAACCAGCCTCCAGCTGCCAGCCATCGGCGTAAGCTTTCAAGTAAATATCCGCCCGGCGGCCCGGTTCATATTTCACGGTTCGCCAAAGGCGCTCCACAAATATGTTGTCTAAAGCTCGCCCCTTACCATCCATCGAGATTTGAACATTGGCTTTCAGTAACAAAGCCGTGAAGACATCGGCCGTGAATTGACTACCCTGATCCGTATTAAAAATGGTGGGCGCAGGATAATTAGCTAATGTTTCACTTAGCACCCGGCTACACCACTCAGCAGCCATTGTATTGGAAACCGACCACCTGAGCACATACCGGCTATGCAGATCAATGATCGCCATCAGATACATATAACCCGTCTGCATGGGTACATAAGTTATGTCAGTCGCCCACACCTGATGTACCCGGTCGATAGTCAAGCCGCGCAACAGATAGGGGTAAATGCGGTGACCAACTGCTGGTTTAGATATATTGACCCTGGCATAAATGGCCTCTATACCAATTAGTTGCATCAGTCTGCGTACCCGCTTATGATTCACTAAATAGCCCGCTTGAGCCAGGACGAGCTGCATTTTTCGATACCCGTAGAAAGGAGTCAACAGATACTGCTCGTCCAGCAGACGCATCAGCAGCAAATCCTCCGAGTCAGCCACTACAGGCTGGTAGTAGTAGGCTGAACGATGTAATCCAACCCATTGGCATTGCTCCCGCAAACTGCCTGGAGCGGCTGGGTCAACCAGCGCACGACGTTGAGAGAGGCTCATTGGGGCAACCGCCAGGCGGCCCTGTTTTTTTTAAAGAAAGTCAGCTCCATTTGTAACCGTCCGATTTGCTCATAAAGCAGGGCGATATCGGGCTCAGTCGAAGCTACTACAGGTTTATGAACAGCCTCGAATAGGGTCGGAGCGGAGTCCATAAACTGCTTTTTCCAGTCACTGATCTGGTTAGGATGTAGTTCGTGCCGTTTGCTGATGACGGCTAACGTATCCTTCTCTTTGAGAACTTCGAGAACGACTTTGAGCTTGAAGTCGGCGGTAAACTTGCGCTTGGTCTTGCCTTTCATACGGGTCTAAATTTAGCCCGTTATCCAATTTAACAAGTGGTCCTAAATATGGGGCGCACCATATAATTTGGAAATTCATTTTGTATATCTGCTAACTTACTTAATAGTAAAATTTGGAATCGTTCTCTATAAATCGGTTTTAATTCCTCTTTTTTATTCGTGTCTTTTTCCCACCAACTTGGTGAATGAATAGGAATAATCGTTGTCTCCATATGATGATTTGGAATGGTTATTATTGCTGATTGAGTTGATTTAATGTTGTCAGAACTCCCGCTCATCCGGATTCGCAAATCCGAATGCTGCTGAGTGCAGATTTGTAAATCGGCGATTATGTGCGTCGGGATTTTAAATTCCGACGAGCAGCTGTGCTGACTAAACGCAGGAAAATACAAATTAATTGGTCTGATAAGCGACCTGCATACCGGTTATCTTGCATAGAAATCGCTGGAAATGTACGCAGACAGAAGTGGCTCCGGTCAGTGGCTCCGGCAATTGCAAACGTTATCGGGAACGTTTGCGTAAAAAAAGTAAAAGCTTTTCATTGCATAGTACAGTCTTCCTCTCCATCTTCCCTTAGCTGTACCACGTTCCTGACTGGGGCAACAGCCAACCTATATCAAAAAAGTCATATTCCTTTGACGAATGGTATGTCGCCGGGCTGCGTCTTGCATTAGGTCCGGCGACCGCCAGATCCCCGTACCGGCATGCCGCAGCTATTCTACCTTGATACCGTTCATTCAGATAAAGGCAGTCTGACTGTTTTCGAAAACGTCTTTGAACAGGATATCAAGCGGGTCTTTTTTATTTATGACGCGGCAGGACAGCAACGCGGCGGTCACCGGCATCACCGCGCACAGGTGGCGCTGGTTTGTCTGAGTGGCTCCTGTAAGGTATACGTGCACGACGGCAGGCGGGAATATACCTATTGGCTGAACCATCCGCAGAAGTGTCTGCTGCTGGCTCCTGAAGACTGGCACGACATGAGCGAATTCTCCGGCGGGGCTGTGTTGCTGGTCGCATCGGACCGGCTGTACGACGAAGCTGACTATATCTACGAGCCCTATACCCACGAAGCCGGTTGTCTGTCAGAACCGGAATACTAGTCTCATTTGCAACCGTATGACCATGAAATCCTTATATCGTATTGCGTTACTGTTTGTTCTGGCGGCGTTTAAGCCGGCCGAAAACAAGCCGCGTATCTTTTTAATCGGTGATTCGACCTGTGCGAACAAGCCGGCCAATGCCGCTCCCGAAACCGGCTGGGGCATGGCATTGCCCGATTATCTCATCGACGGGGTTGAGGTGCAGAACCATGCCGTGAACGGCCGTAGTACCAAAAGCTTCCGCACCGAAGGCCGTTGGCAGAAAGTGATGGAACAACTGCGCCCCGGCGATTTTGTCCTGATTCAGTTCGGCCATAACGACCAGAAAACAGAAGACACAACACGGTATGCGGCCCCGCAGACCGACTACCGCAAAAACCTGATCCGCTACGCCGAAGAGGCAAAGTCGAAAGGAGCGACACCGGTCCTGCTGACGCCGGTGATGCGCCGGAAGTTTGATGCCAGCGGGCAGTTTGTCGACCAGCACGGGGAGTACCCGGGCGTGGTTCGGGCCATTGCCAAAGAGTATAAACTGCCGCTGATTGACCTGCATGCGACGAGCCGTGAGGTGATTGTGCAGCACGGCGTTGAAGGTTCCAAAGAACTGTTTATGCACCTGCCGCCGAAGATGTATCCGCGTTTTCCGGACGGTAAAATCGACGATACGCACTTTTCGGGCTACGGGGCGGCGGTGATAGCGGCGCTGGTGGCCGATGGCTTCCGGTCGGTTGCGCCGCTGGCAGGCTTGCTGAAACCATCGGTTTTCCCCGGCAAATACGTGTATGAGCTGCCCAAAACCGTGGAGCCTGTGTTCCGGAAAGATACCTTTAATATTGTCCGGTTTGGTGCTAAAGCCGACGGGCTGACCATCAATTCGAAAGCTATTAACCAAGCCATTGATGCCTGTACGAAAGCGGGCGGCGGTACGGTGCTGATTCCGAAAGGATTATGGCTGACGGGGCCGGTTGTGTTGCAGTCGAATGTAAACCTGCACCTGGAGAAAGGCGCTCTGCTGCAATTCAGCGAAAATTACGACGAATACCCGCTGGTGAAAACATCGTGGGAAGGCCAGGAAGCCATCCGGTGTCAGTCGCCGGTGAGCGCCGAAAATGCCCGCCATATCGCCATTACCGGTGCGGGCATCATCGACGGAGCCGGTCAGGTGTGGCGGGCTGTGAAGAAAGAGAAAATGACGGCTAACCAGTGGAAAAAGCTGGTTGCGTCGGGCGGCGTCCTGGACGAATCGCAGAACATGTGGTATCCGACCGAAAGCTCTCTGAAAGGATCAAAAATTCCGCGTGCCGGTCAGGTCGCGGCGGGCTATACCATCGAAAGCGCGAAGGAGTTTAAAAACTTCCTGCGGCCGAACATGGTACGGCTGACCAACTGCTCGTATATTCTGCTGGAAGGTGTGACGTTCCAGAACTCACCGGCCTGGAACCTGCACCCGATGCTGTGTAACCACATTACGCTCCGGAATGTGTCGGTCCGTAACCCGTGGTACGCCCAGAACGGCGATGGTGTCGACTTCGAATCATGCCGCAACGGTCTGGTCGACAACTGCACCTTCGATGTCGGCGACGACGGGATCTGCATCAAATCGGGCCGCGACGAAGAAGGCCGCAAACGGGGCGTGCCTACCGAAAACTTTATTGTCCGCAACAGTACGGTGTACCATGCGCACGGCGGTTTTGTGATCGGCTCCGAAATGTCGGGCGGGGTGAAAAACCTGTATGTGTCGAACTGCAATTTCCTCGGTACCGACGTGGGGCTTCGCTTCAAAACGGCGCGCGGCCGTGGCGGGGTTGTCGAGAAAATCTACGTAACCGATATCAATATGACCGATATTCCGGGCGAGGCCATTCTGTTCGACATGTATTACATGGCCAAAGACCCGGTTCCGCAGCCGGGCGAAAGCAACGACCTGCCGGCCATGGAAGCGCAGCCGCTGAACGAAGGAACGCCGCAGTTCCGCGATTTCCATATCCGGAATGTGGTTTGCCAGGGTGCCGAAACCGGTATCCTGATCCGTGGCCTGCCCGAGATGTCGATCAAGGATATTGATATTGAAAATGCGGTGCTTGAAGCGAATAAAGGCCTGGTCTGCATCGAAGCCGAGAACATCCGCCTCAAAAACATTACCCTGATGACCAAAGAAAAAACGGTCATGAAGGTACAAAACAGCAAAAACATTACCCTCGACCAGATCAATTATAAACCCGGCGCCGATTTAGTACTCAAAGTGATGGGCGACCGCTCAAAGGCCATCCGCCTGCTGAATACCGATGCGTCGAAGGCAAAGAAGGAAGTAGAATTCGGCAGTAACGCACTATCTACTGTTGTAACTAAGAAATAACCATGAAAAAGAACCACCTATTGATCGGATTACTGATGGCCGGTCAGGCTGCCGTAGCTCAGTCGACGCTTCCGTGGTCACAACGGATGACATCAACGATGATGACGGTTAATAAAGACTCGGTTGCCTACGTAAAAGAGGGCCAGCGGGTACACTGGAACTACGAAATGGGGCTCTTGCTGAAAGCCATTGAGCAGGTATGGTACCGTACCGGCGATGCACGTTACTTCAACTACATCAACAAGGTAATGGACCAGCTCGTAACGGCCGATGGAAACATCAAAACCTACAAGCTCGAAGATTATAACATTGATAACGTAACGCCCGGCCGTGCGTTGCTGACCCTGTATCAGCAGACATTGCCGAACAAGGAAAAGTATAAAAAGGCGGCAGACCTGCTGATGAAGCAGTTGTCGGAGCAACCGCGGACGAAGGAGGGCGGGTTCTGGCACAAAAAACGGTATCCGAACCAGATGTGGCTCGACGGCCTCTACATGGGCGAACCGTTCTATGCCGAGTACAGCCTGGTCTTTAACCAGCCGAAGAATTTTGACGACATCATCAATCAGTTTGTCTGGATGGAAAAGAATGCCCGCGACGAAAAAACGGGTTTGCTTTACCATGCCTGGGATGAAAGCCGTGAACAGAAATGGGCAAACCCGAAAACCGGAAAGTCGCCGAACTTCTGGAGCCGTGCCATCGGCTGGTACGGGCTGGCCCTGGTTGATGTGCTGGATTATCTGCCGCAGGACCACCCGCGCCGTGGCGAGCTGATTGCGATTCTGAACCGTCTGGCACCGGCTATCGTCAAATTCCAGGACCCGAAAGAAGGCGTCTGGTACCAGATTACCGACCGCATGGGCGATAAAGGCAACTATTTCGAAGCGTCTGGCTCGTCGATGTTTGTGTACACGCTGGCAAAAGGGGTTCGTAAAGGCTACCTGCCTGCGTCGATGATGCAGTACGCTGATAAAGGCTTTAACGGTATCCTGAAGCAGTTCATTTCGACGGACGACAAGGGGCTGATTCACCTCGAAAAAACCGTACTGGTCGGTGGGCTGGGGGGTAACCCGTACCGCGACGGCAGCTACGAATATTACCTGAGCGAGAAAATCCGGCAGGACGACTTGAAAGGTGTCGGGCCGTTTATTATGGCCGCTCTCGAAATGGAAACGGCGAAGGATCTGGCGGTTGGTAAGGGCAAAACCGTTGGCATCGATAATTACTTTAACCACGAATTCCGCAAAGGTGTCAACGGCGAACAGGAGCCTTTCCACTATACGCTCGATGACCGGCAGCATTCAGGTTTCTACTGGCTGGGCAACGTATTCCGCGATTACGGGGCGAAAACAAAAATGATTCCGGCGGCACCAACCGCAGCATCGCTGAAAGGCACCGATGTGTACATTATCGTTGACCCGGACACCCCAAAAGAAACGGCAAAGCCAAACTATGTGTCGGATGCCGACGTGAAAGCGATTTCGGATTGGGTGAAAGCCGGTGGTACGCTGGTGCTGATGGCTAATGATACCTCCAACTGCGAGCACAAGCATTTCAATCAGCTGGCTGCGGCCTTCGGAATGCAGTTCCTGCCGAAAAACCGGAACATGGTCAAGGGCGATCAGTACCAGCAGGGAAAAATCATGATCCCGGCGAATCACGAGATTTTTGCCAATACCAAAGAGGTGTATATCAAGGAGCTGTCGCCGCTGAGTGTAAAGGCACCGGCACGGTCGGCACTTACCGATCAGGGCGATGTCATTATCGGGGTCGCTAAAGTAGGCAAGGGAACTGTCTTTGCGGTCGGCGATCCGTGGTTGTATAACGAGTACACCGATGGCCGTAAGATTCCGGCCGAATACGAAAACTTTCAGGCGGCTAAGGATCTGGCTAAATGGTTATTGACCACTAAGAAATAAGCTTTTAGCTGCAACGTACACGGTAATCCACCCGAACGACTCATGGAGGCAAACTGAGTGACCGGATGGTGTGTACGTTGTGGCTTTTTTACGCATATGCGCAGGCTAAACGGAGTATTTTTTCTCGTCGCAGTGCTGCTGCTGTCGGGCTGGTCGGGGCAGAAAGCAAAGCCGATCATTGTGGCGCAGGATGGTTCGGGCGATTTCCGTACCATTCAGGCGGCTATTGAGAGTCTTCCGCCGGTCGACCCGGCAAAGGAGGAACCGCGCGTCATTTTGATCAAAAACGGTACGTACCGTGAGAAGCTATACATCGGCACACAGCATTTTCTGACTTTACAGGGCGAGAGTGAAAAGGGCGTGCGGATCATGACGACGCAGGCCCGTGACATGTGGCGCTGCGAACACCCCGACGACTATGGCACCGCGACCATCAACGTGCGCGCCCATGACCTGATGTTTGAGAAACTGACGGTCATCAATGAGTACGGCTTCACGGCTAAAGGTGACACGACGATCCGGTGTACCAACGAATCGGGAAGTAATGCGCCGAAACCCGGCGGTGTAGGTCTTCCGCGCGAAGAGGCTGAAAAGGCCGGTACCAAAATCGTCCGGAAAGACGGGCATCAGATGGCGTTCCGGTCGATGCCGGGAGCGACGCGGCTGGTGTTCCGCAACTGTACGTTCCGTGCGCTGGGCGGCGATACCGTCAGCCCGTGGGATGCCGAAGCCGGTATGTTTTATTTCAAGGACTGTACCATGGAGGGCGGGGTAGACTTTTACTGCCCGCGTGGCTGGAGCTATGCCGAAAACTGCCGTTTTGTGTGTCATAACATGAACGCCGCGATCTGGCACGATGGCAGCGGCAACCCGTCGCAGAAAACCGTGCTGAAAAACTGCACTTTTGAAGGCGATAACGGCTTTAAACTGGGCCGTTATCACCGCGAAGCGCAGTTTTACCTGATCGGCTGCCGGTTTCCGGAAAACATGGCTGATGCGGCCATTTACTGGGTGACCAATGCGCCGGCTCCGGTACAGTGGGGCCATCGGGTGTATTATTACGACTGCCACCGGAAGGGTGGTGATTTTGCCTGGCACAAAGACAACCTGCCCGTCAAGCCCGCCGACATCACCGTCGACTGGACATTCGACGGCAAGTGGAAGCCGTAGCGAATTTCATAAACCACATAGCCACATAGGGCACAAGAGAGGTAAACATCTTTGTTTTTCTATGTGGCTATAAGGATACGTTTACCGGCAAATCCATCAATCGGACGTTCGACGGGAAGTGGAAGCCGTAGAGAATTTATAAACCACATAGCCGCATAGGGCACAGGAGTGATAAACATCTTTGTTTCTCTATGTGGCTATGTGGTGAAAAAAGATTGGACAATGATCGGATTTTTGTTGATAGCCGGGGCCTTGAGTCTGTCGGCACAAAGCAGTGGCATAGTAGCCGAACAGGATTCGGTAGGGGAGCGGATGTTGCTGTATCAGCGCAACAACGGCGGCTGGCCGCAGCCCGGCGGCGATCCGATCAAATACCAGCTGAGCCTGACGCCGGTGCAGAAGAAAAAGCTGCTGGCCGAAAAAGATAAGCTGGATACCACCATTGACGATGACGCCACTACGCGTGAAATCCGCGGGCTGGTAGAAGCGTATCAGAAAACGAAAAACGACCCTTACAAAACGGCCGCCGAGCGGGGTATCCGGTATTTGCTGACTGCCCAGAATGCGCAGGGTGGCTGGGGGCAGTTTTACCCCGATTCGAGCGGCTACCACAAGCACATCACGTACAACGACAACGCCATGCTGAATGTGCTGACTGTCATGAAGTACACGGCCGAACGGACCAAAGGCTTCGACGCGCTCGATCCGGCGCTGGTACCGGCGGCCAGGGAGGCCGTTGATAAGGGCATTCGTTGTATTCTGAAAACGCAGTATGTACAGAACGGTAAGTTAACCGTCTGGTGTGCGCAGCACGACCGGAATACGTTACTGCCCGCTAAAGCACGGGCCTTTGAGCTGCCATCGCTGAGCGGTGCCGAAAGTGTGGGGCTGGTCCGGTTCCTGATGCAGATTCCGGACCCGTCGCCGGAAATCAAACAGGCGATCCGGGCGGCGGTGGCATGGTTTGAGGCCGCTAAACTGACGGGTATCAATACCAAAGAGGTAGTAGATGCCAGTCAGCCGAAAGGGCGCGACCGGATTGTTGTCGACGATCCGGCCTCAACGCTGTGGGCACGCTTCTACGATCTGGAAACCAATAAGCCTTTTTTTGTCGGGCGTGACAGCATCAAACGGAACACCCTGGCCGAAATCGAAAACGAGCGGCGGGTTGGCTACGGCTATTACGGCGATTGGCCGGCCAAACTATTGCGGGTCGATTACCCGAAATGGGCAGAAAAGTGGGGCAAATAATAGTCCGGTAGCAAGATTTACGGGTATATCTGCTACCGGATCATTCAGACAGTCAGTTCTGTTGATTCACGGATGATCAGCTGGGTTGGGAGCTTAACGGTTTTGAATTCAACGCCTTTTTGTTTCCGTTCGATGAGTTCGATCAGGCATTCGGCGGCCGCCTGTCCGATTTCCTGAGCCGGTTGTACGACCGTACTGAGGGCGGGCGACAGCATATCGGCCACGTTGAGGTTGGTAAATCCGATGAGCGACGCCTGTTCCGGAACGGAAATATGGCGTTGCCGGAGCACCGACAGACAACCTAATGCCAGCCGGTCACCGGCGGCAAAATACGCGTCGGGCGGATTGGGTAACGTCAGCAGGTCTTCAACCACCGGCTGCACTTCTTCACGACTAAAACCACCATAGCATACCAGTTCTTCGTCAAACGGAACGCCGTATTGAACCAGCGCGGCTTTGTAGCCGGCAAGCCGTTCCTGGGTAATCGACATCCAGGGCTGGGTTGTAATGTGGGCAATGCGGCGACGGCCGGTTTTGATCAGGTGTTCGGTAGCGACGAAAGCCCCCGAAAAGTTGTCGGCCACTACGCGGGTGGTATCAATCTCGTCGGACACGCGGTCGAACATCACAATCGGGACACCCCGCTGCTGGATATTACGCAGGTGACTGACATCGGAGGTCTGGCTGGACAGCGAGATCAGCAAGCCGTCCACCTTCCTGGCCATCGACTGTTCAACGTTGGTTACCTCCCGTTCGAACGATTCGTGGCTCTGGAAAATAATAACGTGATAGCCACGGTTGTAGGCAATGGCCTCAATGCCGTTGATGGCCTGCGAGAAAAAGTAATTGGCAATCTGCGGGACAATAACCCCGATGGCGCGGCTACGGTTTTCGCGCAGGCTGAGGGCAATCGGGTTGGGGCGGTAGTTAAGGCGTTCGGCATATTCCATAACCAGCCGCTTTGTCTCCGGATTGATCTCGTAACTGCCCCGCAAGGCCCGCGAAACGGTCGAGGTCGACAGGTTGAGCGCCCGGGCAATATCTTTTATCGTGACGTTATCCAAGGGACAATACAGTTAAAATACAATCGGAGGGCTAAACGGGCCCTCTCTAGGTATAGAGAGCAAAAAGCGCCGAAATATACCCGGAAAGTTGAATATGTTTATTGAGCGATTTTTTGGCAACGTTCCCGACAACGTTTGCACAAATAAAAAAAATTAAAGGTTTCCGGATGTCGGCAGGCTTATGTAAGCTTAACGTACTGAAGAATGCCAAAACGTATTGACTAACAAAATTTCCTTAAAAAATTACAAAACTGTGGAACAGCTATCTCTCCAATACCTGAAGCTGAATGCCGACGGTGACAACAGTTTCCCTGCCAGTGAGCAGTTAGCCCGTTTACCCGAACGTGTGCTACAGTTTGGAACAGGTGTACTGTTGCGTGGTTTACCCGATTATCTGATTGACAAAGCGAATCGGCAAGGCATTTTCAATGGCCGTATCGTCGTGGTCAAGTCGACGGACGGGGGGGGAGAACTGGCCGCCTTTAACCGGCAGGATAACCTGTACACGGTTTGTATCCGTGGCCTGGACGAAGGCGAAACCGTTGAGCAGAATGTGATCTGTTCGGCCATCAGCCGGGTGCTGTCGGCAAAAGAGCAGTGGCAGGAAATTCTGGAAGTAGCTACCAGTCCTGATTTACAGATTATTATTTCGAATACAACCGAGATCGGTATTCAGCTACAGCAGGACGATATTCGTCAGGCTCCGCCGAAATCGTATCCCGGCAAACTACTGGCGGTCCTGTATGCACGGTTTAAGGCATTCAACGGCGATAAGGACAAGGGACTGGTGATTGTGCCGACCGAACTTATCCCCGACAACGGTACCAAACTGGAAGCGATTCTGCTCGAACTGGCGCACCGCAATGCGCTTGAAGCGGAGTTTATCGACTGGCTGGAATCGACAAATTACTGCTGTAATTCACTCGTTGACCGGATTGTGCCGGGCCGCCCCGACATGGCTACGCGCCACGCGCTGGTAGAACAGCTGGGCTACGACGACGAACTGCTGACGATTTCGGAGGTGTACCGCCTGTGGGCCATCGAAGGCGATGAACACGTGCAGGATATTTTGTCGTTCCATCAGGCCGACGAAGGCGTCATTATCCGGCCCGACATCAGCCTGTACCGTGAACTGAAACTGCGGCTGCTGAATGGTACGCATACCTTTGGTTGTGGCCTCGGCGTGCTGTGCGGTTTCGAAACCGTACGCGAAGCCCTCGACAACGAGCTGATGGCCAGTTATGTGCAGAATCTGATGCTGGGCGAAATGGTGCCCGGTATCCCGATGGCGCTTGACGAAAAACTGGCCCAGCGCTTCGGTATGCAGGTCTTCGACCGGTTCCGGAATCCGTTTATCGAACACCGCTGGCTCTCGATTACCATGCAGTATTCGGCCAAAATGCAGATGCGGAATGTACCGACTCTGCTGCATTTCTACCGGCAGGTTGGCGGTGTGCCGGGCTACATGGCGCTTGGATTTGCGGCCTATATCCTGTTTATGCGGGCTGTCCGCGAAAATGAATCGGGCTGGTGGGGCATCGCTAATGGCGTACCCTATCTGATTCAGGACGAAAAGGCCCCTTATTTTGCTGACCTCTGGTCAAGCTATGCGCCGAAACAGCTGGTCACGATTGTGCTGGCCAGCAAGTCGCTGTGGGGATTTGACCTGACCCAGCTACCGGGCTTTGCCAACAGTGTCCACGGCTACCTCAATGATATGCTGAACCAGGGCGTTAACGAAACCGTCGCCCGGTTCCTGAACAAAAAAGAAACCGTAAGCTAAGGGCTGACC
>CBDFHU010000117.1:0-39808 GCA_965247375.1 Arsenicibacter sp. | reverse complement strand
ACTGAGCAGAAACCTGTTCAGTAAACAACACACAATCACCCCGATCTATGTTCTACAATTACCTCAAAATCGCCTGGCGAAACCTAGTGAAGTATAAGCTGTTCTCCGTCATCAACATTGTCGGACTGAGCCTTGCCATTCCTACGGCGTTGATGGCTTTAATCCAGATCGTTAACTATTACGAATACGATAATTTTCATCCGGATCGCAGCCGCATTGTCCGGATCATTACCGATGAGACCGGAAAAGACGGCACACGCACAAACTGGGCATCCAGTCCGGTTCCGTTAGCGGATTATGTGAAAAGCAACCTGGCAGGCATCGGCCAGACGGCGACGATTGTCCGGGACAGGGACTGGGTGCTGAGCAACGGCTTAAAAACAAAAGAGATCAACGCCATTTACTGTGACCGGTCCTTTTTCGACGTATTCAGTTTCCCTTTGGCAAAAGGGACTTACGCCGTTGAGCCCGGCACAATTGTGTTATCCGCAGAGACCGCAGAGTGGTATTTTAACGGGGCTAATCCGATCGGGCAACTCCTTGATCATCCGGTATACGGCAGTGTAAAGGTCACGGGGGTGTTGAAACCCTTTAATCAGCAGAAAACGCAGTTCAGAACCGATGTATTTGTGCCGCTGACCAGCTATCTGGCCCGGACAGATCACCGTGCAGACTGGTCGTCGCTGCACGCACATACCTTTGTGAAACTGCCTGCGGGCATGGCGGCGGAGCAACTGGATGAACAGTTGTCCGTGATTTCGGCAAAGGTAAACCGGTTACTGGCATCGTCTGCGCCGGGTAGGCTGGCATTTAAAGCGCAACCGCTGCCGGATATTTCACCCGCAAAGGCCGAACTGAAAAACGATCCGTACGTGCAGGATGTCCGAAGCATCTATCTCAACTTCGCCTTTCAACTGATCATTATTCTCCTGGCGTCCCTCAACTACATCAATCTCACCCTGGCACGGTCGATGAACCGAAGCCGCGAAGTGGGCGTACGGAAAGTAGCGGGTGCGACACGGACCCAACTGGTTCTGCAATTTCTGACGGAGTCGGTATTGGTTTCCTACATAGCCCTTGCGATCGGTTTGTTTCTGTTGTGGCTGGTTAAACGCCGGCTGCATGTTTCCTGGCTTACCTGGGAGATTGACCACCCCGGCTACCTGATTCTGTTGTTTGTTGCGTTTAATCTGCTGCTGGGCCTGGTAGCCGGTGCTTCCCCCAGTCTGATCCTGTCATCGTTTCAACCGGTGAAGGTTCTGAAAGGGGCTGTTTTACCGGCGGGTTTCAAAAAAGCCGGCTTGCGGAAATCACTGATTGTGGTGCAGTTTACGATTGCGCTGACCTATCTGTTTTTTATCGGTCATGCCTACCATCAGCTGACCTACATGGCCAATGACAATGAAAACTACCGGCGTAACGATATCCTGAATCTGACGCTGACGGATCCGCAGTACAGACCGTTTGCTGCGGAAGTCAGCACGTTGAAAGAAGTGGCGCAGATTGGCTATACGTCCCTGAGTTTCGGCAATAAACCGCGGCAGGGAAGCCTTAAAAACGTAAAGGATGAAGCTTCCGGTACGGCCTTTTACTATGCTGTTGATCATGCCTTTGTGACCAACATGGGCCTTCGGATCGTAGCCGGGAAAAATCTGCCTGTCAGCCATTCCGACAAGGCCTCACCGCTGGTGCTGGTAAACCGGAAAGCGGTGGAGAAGCTGAATTTCGGTTCAGAGCAGGACGCAATCGGGCGGTTGATTATGGTGAACGACACCCTGCCGGCGACCATTATCGGGGTCGTTGCCGATTTCTGCTACTATGATTATGAACACAAAACAGAACCGCTTGTCTTTCAGTATAATCCGTCTCTGTTTAAAGTAATGTGCCTCAAAACAAGCCCCGGCGGGGACCGTAAACTGCTGGAGTCGCAGGTACAGGCGATGTGGCAGCGGCATCAACCGCATCAGGAGACAAGCCTGTCGTGGCTGGATACCGATATGTACGAACGGTATTATCCCTACGATTTTATGCAGCTGATGGGGCTGGAAAGCCTGGTTATTTTTGTGATTGCCATTTTGGGCCTAATCGGCATCCTGACGTACAGTCTGGAGAGACGCCGGAAAGAGATCGGTATCCGGAAAACCATCGGAGCGACTACGCTTGATGTCATCAGGCTGATGTCGAATGACTTTATAAAACTGCTGGTGATGGCGGCCGCCATTGCCACGCCGCTCGGTATTGCCATCGGGGTATACATGAATACCTACATGACCTTTAACGACGGGCTGAGTTACGGCATGATGGGCCTGTTTCTGGTGCTGGTTATCAGCGTTTCGCTGGCAACTGTGGGGTACTTTTCGTGGGTCGCCGCGCAGGTGAATCCGGCCCGGACATTGAAAGCCGACTAAGAAGGTGACCGGCCGCAGGCCGGACAGGCTCAAAAGCGGTAATGGCACGGTGAAACCTCTTCACCATGCCATTGTTGTTTATTCCTCCCGCTTGAAATCACGCTTGCCGCCGGATTTTTCCATGAGCTCTGTTGACTTGATGACGATGTCGTGGGAGAACGCCTTACACATGTCGTAAATGGTCAGGGACGCGACGGATGCTCCGACCAATGCCTCCATCTCAACGCCGGTTTTGCCTTCGGTCGAGACCGTACACTCGACAATGGCGTCGTGGCCGTTGGTGGTGATGGTGATCCGGCAGTTGTCGAGACCCAGCGAATGGCAGAGCGGAATGAGCTCGTCCGTCCGTTTGGCGGCCATCGTGCCGGCAATGATAGCCGTCTGAAATACAGGGCCTTTCTTGGTCTGGATGTCGTTGCTTTCGAGGTGTGTCATCACCTCTTCGGGCAACACGACAATGCTGCGGGCACGGGCAGTGCGTTTCGTTACGGCCTTTTGGCCGACATCAACCATAGATGGATTACCTTGCGCGTCGAGATGCGAAAAATCTTTCATATACCTTTGCAGAATAAAGTCTTCAACCAGCGAACGTAACAGCGTAAGAACGCGCACAAACATACTATGATTTCTGTAATTGACGCTACGGCCACCATTCAGGCGCACGTACTGCGGCTGCCGGCCGAATCAACGCCTCTGGATGCTGCCACTGGTCGGGTATTGCGCGAACCGGTCACCGCTGACCGTGATTTCCCGCCGTTTGACCGCGTAACCATGGATGGAATCGCGTTACGGTATGAGGCGTTTGCCGCCGGTCAGCGCACGTTCCGGATTGAGGCGACGCAGTTTGCCGGTCAGCTGCAACAAACCCTGCAACAGCCGGATGCCTGTCTGGAGGTGATGACGGGGGCTATGCTGCCGGTCGGGACCGATACCGTGATCCGTTACGAGGATATCAGCACCGCCGATGGCCAGGTAACGATTCAGGTCGATAGCCTTACGGCGGGCCAGAACATTCACCGGCAGGGCATTGACCGCCGGTCGGGCGATAGGCTGATTCAGGCAGGGCAGGTAATGCAGCCCGCACACATTGCCGTGGCGGCAACAGTGGGGAAAGCAACAGTAAAAACTACCCGTTTGCCCAAGGTTGCCCTGATTTCAACGGGGGATGAATTGGTGGGCGTTGGTGAAACGCCGTTGCCGCACCAGATCCGGCAATCCAATACCTGGATGATTCGTGCAGTACTGGCAGGAATAGGCATTCAGGCATCGCTCCACCATATTCACGACGACCGGCAGACCCTGACCGACGAACTGGGCCGGTTGCTGACCGATAACGATGTACTGATTCTGAGCGGCGGCGTCTCGGCCGGAAAGGCTGATTTTGTACCGGAGGTGCTGACGGCTCTGGGCGTGCAGCGGCATTTCCATCAGGTTGCCCAGCGGCCGGGTAAACCACTTTGGTTTGGGTCAACGGCCGGCGACGAACAGGTAGTATTTGCCTTGCCGGGTAACCCGGTATCGACCACGATGTGCGTGTATCGCTACATCGTGCCCCATCTGCGGGCGTCGGTTGGCTTACCTGCGGCACCGGCATTGACTGCGGCCCTGGCCCGTGACTTCACCTTTAAACCGCCACTGACGTTCTTTTTGCCGGTTAGCCTGGCCGTTGCCGCCGATGGGAAATTAACCGCAGAGCCGTTGCCGGGCAGTGGTTCCGGCGATTTTGCCAACCTGATGGATGCTGACGCCTTTCTCGAACTGCCGGCCGACCGATCAGACTTTGCGCAGGGCGAGGCGCTGCCGGTCTGGCGGTTTTAGCCAAAAAACTCCCTGAAGCAGGCTGTTGTTCATGCGCATTGGTGTGAGCAATGGCCTGCTTTTTTGTGGAAAAGACAGTACGCCTGCATCAAATTTCCGGAACATACCGGAATGCCTGATGACTATTGTGAAGAAACTTAGTTTTGCTTTTTTGTTATTGCTGGCCCGCATTACCCAGGCCCAACCGGATACATTACAGGGGTTTTGGGTGAATAAAAACAACCAGGCTGTGTATTTTTCCGGCAGGCAGGCGGATAATATAATTAGTGATAAAAAGGGTACAGGATTGTTGCTGCCGCTATATAGAAAGGATACCGTGTTGACATCATTATCAGGCAGGAATAATGCATTGCCTGACCGGTTGCTGTATCAATTTACGATACGCCTGTCAGCGGATAAAAAACTGTTGGTCAGACCGGAATCGGAGCTGGCAAAAAGATTATTCGGAAGCCGGCGTCCGAAAGTGTTTATCCCGCAGGATAGCCTTGCTGACCGCACTATAGCCTTTGAGCGACTCATTTACCATTCGACGGCTTGTTTTGGCTGGTGCCCGATTCTGGATATAGCTATCGACAATTCCCGCAACGTGTATATGAAAGCGAAGGTCTTTACCCCAGCGATGGCAACTGATACTTTACGTAGCGGTACGTTTGCCGGTAAACTGAATGAAAACAAGTACCGGGAGTTAGTGCAACTGCTGCAAACCTGCAATCTCCGTAATCTGGAATTTCCGGAAGTAATTGGTGCTGATGCGCCGGAAACTACGCTGATAATTTATTTTAACGGCCAACAAAAGTACCTGAGGAGCATGTTTCCCCCCTTGATTGCCCAGCAGTTGATCAGCTTTCTGCATACACTCCATAAAAACGTAAGTCTGCCGCGGACAACCGAAGTAAGGGTGCTGGAAAAGTAAGTTTGTCCGCGGCAGGTCGTTATAAGCCAAACCCGATTTTCAAGCCCGGATAGACATTTTTGAAAAAGCCATTCATGTACATTTCCGGCTGTATTTTGATAAACCCTTTGTGGAATAGGGTGCCGCTCAGCTTAATGGAATTTGCCTGGAAGTAAGGTCCGCTGCGGTGAACCGGAACCCCAATATAGAAAGCCGCAATCTGACGGGTAAAGGCGGTTGTCGGGCGTCCCTGATTGTTGCGCTGTGCCCGTCATGAACCGGAAAGGCTTCTTCCGGTTGTTTCAGCGATAGAAATACAAAAGTGTGTACGAAGGTTGCCTGAGGGCGGAAAAATATTTTTTGGGTTGAAGGAAAAAGCTGCTTCATCAACCCTTGGAACAAGCTGCCGGTAAACGCAAAATTCCGGTCAGCGTCCTGTCAACAAGGGTATCCATCCCGTTCTTTTGCATATAAGCACTAACGGGGGCAGAACATAAACGACTATTCGTTACCGTATTTGCGGAGAGAATGCTAATTTAGGTACTTGTTGCCCCTTACTGACTAAACCCTTTTTACATCTTATGTTTTCGCGTCGGATTTTCCTCCAGACCTCGCTGATGGGCACGGCGGCGGCCTTGTTTTCGCCCAATGTATTACTGTCGGCAACGGCACCTAAAAAAGAGCGCTTAGGCGTGGCCCTGGTCGGCCTGGGCTATTACAGCACCGACCTGCTGGCACCGGCCCTGCAACAAACCAAAAACTGCTACCTGGCCGGCATCGTAACCGGTACACCGGCAAAGGCAGAAGCCTGGAAAAAGAAATTCAATATCCCTGACAAAAACATCTACAACTACGACACGTTCGATCAGATTGCCAACAATCCGGATATCGACGTGGTGTATGTGGTGCTGCCGCCATCGATGCACAAGGAGTATGTTGTGCGGGCGGCTAATGCCGGAAAACACGTGTGGTGCGAGAAACCAATGGCGATGACGCCTGAAGAGTGTCAGGCCATGATTGACGCCGCCCGCAAAAATAAACGGAAGCTGGCCATCGGCTACCGGCTGCACCATGAGCCCAACACGCAGGAATACCGCAAAATTATCCGCGAAAAACAGCTCGGTAATGTGAAGAAAGTAGCCTGCACGGCGGCCTACCGCGATAACCGCACCGACCATTGGAAACAAAAGCGGGAAATGGGCGGCGGTGTGCTCTACGACATGGGCGTGTACGCTATCCAGGGCGCACGGATCGGTACGGGCATGGAACCGATTGCTATCGTGTCGGCAACTACCTCAACCACCCGGCCGGAAATCTATAAAAACGGCCTCGACGAAACGACCACGGCTCAACTCGAATTTAAGGGCGGGGTGCTGGCCGACATCAAGACCAGCTTCGGAGAGAATTCTAATTTTCTGACAATAAGCTGCGACAAGGGCGATATTAAAATGGAGCCTTATTCGGCTTATGCGGGCGTGAAAGGCAGCAGTCCGCTCGGCATCATCAATCACCCGTATGATCAGCCGGGGCAGCAAATCCGGCAAATGGACGACGACGCGCGTGCCATCATGGACAACAAGCCCATGCTGGTGCCCGGCGAAGAGGGACTGCGGGACATCCGGCTTGTCCGGGCCATCTATGAATCGGCGAAAACCGGAAAACGTATAAATCTTTAGCAGTCATGCAACGCAGGGATTGAATCCTGCATCTTTACGCCAAACGGTACTAAGAACATGAAAAATCTACAATCGCATTTCGTCGCATTCGGCTTGGCTCTGACAGTGGCCGCCGGTCTGGTCAGCGCTTCATTTACGAATAAAACCGTGCAGGATGAAGAAACACGGACATTTTCCGTCAATGGCTTCGACCGGCTCGACATGGGCAGTTCCTTTGTCATTCACGTAAAACAAGGCAGCAGCTACAGCGTAAAGGCCACCGGCCGTAAACAGGACCTGGATGAGCTCGATGCGCAGGTGAAAGGCAAAACGCTGGATATTCACTATGGGTCTAAATGGAACCGGAACCGCAAACGGGTGACCTTCGACATTACCATGCCGTCGCTGCAAGGCATCGACTTCTCGGGAGCATCAACTTCTGATGTGCGTGGATTCCGCAACCAGGGCAATGTGTCGGTTGAGGTGTCGGGTGCGTCCACTTCGACGATTGAGCTGGATGCCGACAAAATTGACGTAGATTTTTCAGGAGCGTCTACGGTTAATCTGGTTGGTCGCGCTGATCAGATAACAGGCGATATTTCAGGCGCTACTACGGTGAAAGCCTTTGATCTGCAATCGAAAAAGGTACAGCTGGAAGTGTCGGGTGCCAGCGGGGTGCGCGTCAATGCGACTGAGAAGCTGTCAATCGACGCCAGCGGCGCCAGCTCGGTACGGTATCGGGGCAGCGCATCGGTAAGCGCTAATACATCCGGAGCCAGTTCGGTACGCAAGGACGCATAATATACAGGTTATATGCTGATACATGAAGGGGCCTGACTGCAAATGCGGTCAGGCCCCTTCTGCTTAGGTGAGTAACCGGAAAGGCGTATATTTGCAGCCAAATCATCAACTTACGAATGCCGCAGCCTAAATACGCTCACGAGTCGAAGACCATCATGACGGAGATGGTTCTGCCCAATGATACCAATACCCTCAACAACCTGATGGGGGGGCGCCTGCTCCACTGGATGGACATTGCAGCGGCCATCGCGGCCCAGAAACACTCGAACCGCATTGTTGTTACGGCCTCGGTCGATAACGTGTCGTTTGCCGAACCCATCCGGCTGGGGAACATTGTTACGATGAAAGCGCAGGTGACACGGGCGTTCAACTCGTCGATGGAGGTATTTATTGACGTATGGGCTGAAGATATTCCGGCGGGTATCCGGGTGAGTACCAACAGTGCGTATTACACCTTCGTGGCGGTTGATCAGACCGGTCGTCCGATTGAAGTGCCCGCTGTAATTGCCGAAACGCCGGAGGAAAAAGACCGGTACGACAGTGCGTTACGCCGCCGCCAGCTGCGGCTGGTCCTGGCCGGCCGTATGAAACCACAGGATGCCACCGAACTGCGCGCCCTGCTCCTGGCCGAATAATTCATTATGTACGGGCGACCCCACGTGGTCGCCCATTTTTATTTCCCTTAGCTTTTATCGCCTTTTTTATGCGCGAAGCTATTGCTCTAAATCCTTAGCGATTGCCACGTAATCAGCTGCCATTGCTTGCCTTTGCGTTTGTACGCATCAGTATACCGCAGCTTCAGGTTCATCGGCTGCCCGTTGTTGATGGCCTTAATCGTACAGACTCCGTTAACGACCGCAATCTTGCCGTAAAGCCGGATTTTCTGCTCCTCCACATTAATCTGTTCATACACCATTTTGGCGTCCTTGATCGACTGGATAAACGACTGCTTAGAGTCAACCTGACCGCTGGAATGGGTGTATACCAAATCGTCGGCCAGCACTTTGTCGAGTACAGCGGCATCGCGGGTGATCTGCGCGTTGAACCGTTCCTTTTCGGTCGCAATGAGTGCTTGTTCATCGGCCGACTGGGCATACAGTAAGTGTACGCTGACGCTTAATAAGAAAGTAAGGAAGAATTTCATGGTTAATCGTTTTAAAACGTTGTTCGGGATAGTCATCCGGCAGCAGATTGGCCCCGGATGGGTAAGTTACTCAACGCAAATTACTACTCGATGACCATTCGCTTTGTCAGAATTCTTTTTTTCGTAGCCTTAACAGTGCAGAAAGGCTTTGCCCAGCTTGATGTTGAACGGCAATACGGCAAATTGCTGGAGGACGTGCAGTTAAAAGGCGTCTTTACCGATTCGAAAACATTTCCGGATTGTACGCCCCGCTTTCCGGTGGCAACCATTATATCGAATTATGAGCAGAAGCGGCAGCAACGTAATTTCGACCTGAAAGCGTTCGTCGATCAGAACTTCATCGTACCCGACCAGATGCCGGTTTCCCTGCCGCGTGATCCTGATGCGTCAGTACAGAAATCACTGGACGGGCAATGGAAACTGCTGGTGCGGCAACCCGTTCCGGCAAAACAACTGAGTACGCTCATTCCGTTGCCGAAGCCGTATCTGGCGCTCGACGCGCAGACGCAGGACCTCGGCTACTGGCAAAGCTTTTTTACAATGCTCGGCTTGCAGGCGTCAGGGGCCACGCAGGCGGCCATGCTGCGGAATATGGTCGATAATTTCAGCTACCTCATCAACCGCTATGGCTATGTGCCGGCCGGAAACCGTACCTATTACCTGAGCCGGTCGCAGCCACCGGTGTATGCACTGATGGTAAATTTACTGACCGAAGTACAGGGACGCCGGTCGCTGATTAACTACCTGCCTGCCTTGCAGAAAGAGTATGATTACTGGATGGCGGGTAAGGAAAAACTGGCGCAGAACGGACAGGCCGACCGGCGCGTGGTCCGGTTATCGTCGACAATCTACCTGAACCGCTACTTCGATGACCGCGACACACCACGACCCGAAGCCTATAAGGAAGACGTAGCCGTGAGCCGGCAACGGCCAAGGCTGTTTAAGAAAGCGCGGCCGGAAGCCGAAGTGTACCGCGACATCCGCGCAGCGGCCGAATCGGGCTGGGAGGGAAGCAGCCGCTGGCTGAAAGACGGTAAAATGCCGCGCTCAATTCAAACCACGAACATAATTCCGGTCGATCTGAACTGCCTGCTGTTTCATCTGGAAGTGACATTGTCGGATGCATACCGCCTTAAGGGCAATAAGAAACTGGCGCAGCAGTACCTCGAACTGGCCCGTCAGCGTTACAATGCCATCCAGCGGTATTGCTGGAATCCGCGCCGGGCCTTTTTCTGTGACTATGACCTGACCACCCAGAAATCGACGCCGGTAAACTCACTGGCGGCGGTTTATCCGCTGGCTTTCCGGGCCGCCACGCGTGAGCAGGCGCAGCAGGTCGCCGCCGCGCTGAAACGCGACTTCCTGAAACCGGGCGGGCTGGTTACGAGCCTGACCGTGTCGGGGCAGCCGTGGGATGCGCCCTATGCATGGGCGGGACTGCAATGGCTCGCCATCCGCGGACTCCGGCAGTATGGCGAAACTGCCCTGGCTGACCAGATCAAGCTGAACTGGATTTCCGACAATCTGCGCGTATTCAAGGCCGGCGGGTACCTTATGCCCAAAAATAACCTTTTGTCTCAACTGAATACGCCGGTTAATCCAGTGCCCTATGCACCTTCTAACGGCGTATTGTTGTGGATGCTGAAGAATAACTAACACATCAAACGCAGATAAAGAGTAATTTGGCATCCGGAAAACAGATTAACGGAACAGGCATGCCTTTCAAAAACATACAGATTCGATTCCAGACGGCACGGTCGCTGCCCGCGCCTTATGCTAACTTTTATACGCTGACTGCCCGTCCGGCATTTAAGGATTTTCTACAGGTTGATTTCTCAATTGCTTACCCTGACCGTGAGGATATTGATGAGGACGAGCTGATTGCCGAGGGTTTCTCGCCCGACGACGATTTTACTTGGTCGGGACGGTTGCCGTTACTGTGGCAACAGGCCGTTACAAAGCTGGTAGACGTCACGAAACTGGAGGATGTCAACGAAGATGAACTGGATGAAGACGATGATTTCTGGGAGATAACTATCGAACAACCCGACGGCAAGACGCAGAAGGGGATGCCTGAAAACGTTGAAGACTGGCAGTATCTGGCGCAGGAGCTGATTCAGGCGACGTATGAGTCGGCGAAAAAGGAACTCCCGTTTGAACTGACGTTCATTGACCGCCGCCGCGACGGTGAAACCGAGCTCCGGCTAACGGCCCTGTTTGCCGAACGGATCGTAAAAGCACAGTCAACCCACAATAAAAAGTCACGCATGCATACCCTTCCGTGGGCAGAGCTGCAACGGATCATGGGCGAGATTTATGCCGTCGAGTTTGATTCCGACGAAGCGGTTTACCAGAAACCCCGTCAGGATGGCCCCTGGCTGAATCTGGGCGATGAAGAGTGGCAATCACTGCGGGCGTTTCCGGCCCTTGTGAAGTTATTGAGTGCGCTGGTATAAGTGACTGACTATAAAGTGTTGCCAGTAGGTTTTCTGGTGCCGTAGCACAAAGCCCATATCCTGCCTGAACAGACCCGGCCAGTCCGGCAAACCCCACGGCCTGACATTGGCCATGAGTTTAAAGAACAGATACATACTCTTACTCAGGCCATGTTGCCACCAGGTTGACGGAGGTGTAAAGTCGGTAATGATGCAGAGACCGTGGGGTGCCAGGGCGTGGTACATGCGTGGTAAAAACGTATCCCTCAGTAAGGCAGCCGGGAATAAATCCAGCACAAACGGAATCAGAATCACATCGAACCGCTCGTGTATATCCAGATCGGCTTCGGTGCCGTGCTGAAAATACACCCTGCCCGCCAGCGGGTGATGGCGTACCCGGCGGCGGGACATGGCCAGCATTCTGGAGGACGCTTCCAGATAAACAACCCGTTGTGGTGCGTTTGTCCGCAACACTTCGTCAAGCAACCAGCCGGTGCCCCCGCCAATCAGCAGGATAGAGGCACCGGCCGGTATCTGATACAAAAAAGCAGTCTGAGCTTGTTTCAGCGTTTGCCCGAATACAATACGCGCCAGGCGGTCATAGACCGGCGCAACTACATCAAATGTCATGCGGAAAATGATCGGGTCATGGGTTGGGCCTGCCCGTAGGTCAGGGAACGCCATAGCCATTCAAACGGGCCGTACCGGAATCGGGACAACCACCAGCGGCTAAACAAAATTTGCAGGATAAAGATTGGGAACGCCAGCAGGGCGGCTTGCCAGACGTCAATTTCGCCAAGCAGACCGAGGCCATAACCCATGAAAATCAGGGTACCGAAGACAGTTTGCAGGATATAGCTGGTCAACGCCATTTTACCGACCGACGCCAGCGGCGAAACAATTTTTTGCCACGAAGCCCGCTGAAAAAGCAGCGTCAGCCCGGCAATGTAAAAGATGGTCAGGGCGGCACTCTGCGTATCCATCAGAAACCAGAACGCCAGCTCGGCCCATTTAGGTGGTTGTTGGGCCGATCCGAAGAGCACCATCAGCAGAATGCCGACAGCCGTTAAGCCTAACACACCGAAGCCTGTCAGCCGGGTTAGTTTCCGGAAATAGCTTCGTTCTTCGGTCAGATGCTGAAAAACGCGGCGACGACCGGCATAAAGCCCCAGCAGGAAAAAGCCCAGCGTAACGTAAATACGGCCGCTGCTGAACTGAAAATCCATCTTGGTTTTAAATCCGCGGTAGTTCGATGCCATCACCTCCCAATAGCTGCCCTCTGTCAGTTCTTTATACAGCGTTTCAGCTTCCTGCTCCGGTGGGGCCTGTTTTTTTTGTTCCGTCTTTGGCGGAGCCGGTTTAGGCATAAAGAAATCGTACAGGTTTATGATCCGGATCGGCGTATTCAGCACCAGTAACACCCCAGCCGTTAATACCACTTTTTGGGGCAGCCGGCTGAACGGAAGCATAAAGAATCCCAGCATGGCGTAAATGCTCAGGATATCACCGCGCCATTGCAGGTGGTGTAAAAAGCCGATCAGTCCCAGAATGACCAGCCGCCACGCAAAGCGGAGATAGAAGGAGCGGTCTGAACCGGTATTCCGGGTTAGCATCAGGGCAAAACTCAGGCCGAACAGGAAGGAGAAAAAGGTATAGAATTTACCGCTGAAAAAGATACCGACAATCATCTGCACGATGTTGTTGGCTATTCCCTGACTATGGCTCTGAAATACAAAGGAGGGTAGCGGACCTGCCGCAAACCATTCAGCGGCATGGACCAGCAGGATGCCGAAGAGCGCAAAACCACGGAGCGCATCTACAGTTTTAATCCGGATTTTCGGGAGATAAAAGGAGGAAATGGCCCCGACTGTTGAGGGAGAGGTAAGTGTTTCTGCCATAAATCATTACGTATTGTTGTTTCTGTAATGCAATATGGCAGACAAATTGCGGATTTGCGCTAATTCATTGTTTTAATTAGGGTTTTTTAGGAAAAGGTAATTTAACCACAAAGGCACTAAGTCAATAAGGTACACGAAGTTTCTTTGTGATCCTTATTGACTTAGTGTCTTCGTGGTATTTCAGGCGGTGGTCAGCTCTTCGTGGAGAGCTTTTTCTTCGGAAGGCGTGATATCCAGCGTAACCGGCGGTGGCGGTGTTGGTGCTGCGGGGCCGACTGGCCTGAAATGCCCTTTCGGCAGCCATTTGGCCAGCACGGCCGTATACACCAGCGCCAGCGTTGCGGCTACCGAAGCGATTGGCTCATGTTTATCGCGCTGGCGGGTCGCAATACCGGCGAAGGCCGCCACAAACGGAATCATATAGACCGGATCGTTCAGTTTACGGGCAACGGCATAGCCCAGTGCACCGGTTGCGGCCAGAATACCGGTAGCAATCGGTACATCGCGTTCTTCGTTAGGTTTCCACCAGCCTAATTCAAGGAAAATATTCGGGGTGCCGGCAACCGTTGCCGCAGTCAGCCAGCCGGCATAGAGGCTGATTGGCCAGCGCAGGTATTTTTCCGGGCCTTCAACCTCAGTCTGACCGATTTCAAGGGCTTTGTGTAAAGCTAGTCCCGCGGGGAGGTTGAGCTGGGTAATGACATTTGACGCGACAATGCTTTCTGGATTCGGATCGGAGAAGAAACGACCGAAGAGGGTGTTACAGGCGTAATTCAGGACCAGCCACGGCATAGACCGCTTAAAACGTGGATTTTCGAGCTGACCGGGCAGAGCCTGGTATACGCTCAGAGCCGTTGTACCGGCGTAGATGGTTGGCCAGACGGCTCCGAATACCCAGCCGTCGGGTATGAGGAGATTTTTTTCAAAAACCTCCTCATACTCGGGCAGGACATTATCGTTAAATTTTGCTTCTTCTTTTTTGCGTTGGCCGGCTTTGGCACCGGAGCGGCTGGTATAAATAATGCTGCCTAGCACGAATGCCGCAGAAGCTATCCGCCATATGGATGATCGTTGCATAATCCTGTTCGTTTCGTTGAGCGATTTAGTTAGCTTCCTAAATCAACTGATAAAAACGATAGTTGTTTCTGCAACCAATCTTCCGGAATTGTTACTTAATAACGACACGAAGGTCAATTTTAGGCTTGCTGATGCCTGGTTTGGCGACTGAGGTTGTGTCGCCCGGTTTTTTCACCGGTGCACCCGTTCCGCGGCCAACGGCATCAATCCGGACATAGTCAATCCCGGCCGTAATCAACTGTTGCTTAATCTGATTTACCCGCCGGAACGACAAACTTTTATTCGTTAAGCTGCCTTTGGCATCATTCGCATACCCCAACAGCTGGATCTGAGCAGTAGGGTAGGTCTTCATGATGGTAACCAGTTCGTTAATCGTTGCTTCTGAGCCTGAGGCCAGGCTTAGTGAGCCTGGCTGGAAAGTGATACCCGTCAGCGGGAACGAACGGCCTTTTGGTGCTGTTGCATCGCTCAGGTACGTTTTCAGCTGGGTAGAGAGGCCCCCGCCGCCGGTAACCGGTGCTGCCGGAGTAACCGGAGCCGGTGCGGGCGTGGCCGTTTTACTGGCAGGCGCAGTAGCTGAAGCGGTTACCGGTGGCGTCCGTTTGGTGGTATCAACCGGTACATCCAGCGAACGTGCTACGGTGTCCGTAGGACTCGTACTGCCGCTTGTTGAATCGGTCGGGTCGACAACCTGTGACGTTTCTGTATCGGTTGACGTATTCTTTGAGTTCTGATAGACAAAATAACCGCCGAATCCCAGCAAGGCGGCGATCAGCACACCAACCGCAATTTTGCCGACCGGGCTGTCATTACCGTCGCCGTTCCGGTCACTGTCAAACACATTAGCGATCGGGCCCGGAGCAGGCGCTACCTTAATTGGTACCGGTGTTTCCGGAATGCGTTTGGCCGGAGCTGCTAAACCCGCTACAATCTGCTGAATACTAAGCTTTTCAGCTAGCTGGGGTAAGAGCGTTTCGGGGGTGTTCTGTACAAAACTTTCCCGCTGATCAAACAGAAAACCAGCCAGCCGGTCGGCATCCATCTTTTGTTCCTTTACCTGTTTGCCCAGCACGTCCAGTACTATGGTAGAAGTAATGCCCAGCAGTGAGATCGCCGACGAGTTCCGGATGCCCGCATACGATGAGATCATACTGGCAATTGAACTTTTCAGAGCAGGCAGCAGGTGGCTGATAGCGTCGTTCCCGTTCTGAATACAGGCATTGATCTGAGACGGATCTTTGAGTGTACTAACCAGATTGTCAGATATGCTTCCGGCCTGGTTGTGTTTCTGTAAGTAGTTATATAGTTGATTTACACCAATTTCTGATGTAGTTCGTTTCATCAGTCCACCGAACACCGTGTAAACTAACCCCTGAACTGCTTTGTGCGTTTTTTCAGTGGGCTCGTCTACGTACAAGGCGATCTTGTTCGTAACTTCGGTTGTAAATATTCCGTTAATGACGGCAAAAAAATCCATATAGAGCGAGCAGATGATTGGTTGATTCAGGTGTTATCCCACATTTTCTGGTGCTCACAACCCGTAAAACCCGAATCCGTTTAAAATTAGCCAAACTTTATGGCCTATTGCAACTAAATTAACCGCAAAAATAAAACTTTATCGTTTACTAATTCGCTCTAAGGCATCAAGATACTCAACTTCTACTGCACGCAGGCGGCTTTGGCAGAAGGCAATCAGGTCTGTGGCTAGCCGGATACGCTCCGGAAGCTCGTCGAGCGGAACAGATTCTGTTTCAACTTCTTCGACAATGGCCTGTAGCTGGTTATAGGCTTCCTGATAAGTCATCTTCAATCAGATTTTTATATGCTTGATGGAGTAGTCGACTAACTTTCTATTTTATCAACTGGTTTGTCTGTACCGTCACCGTGACTGTTTCGTCAGCCATCCGGAGTTGTACAGTATCGTTTGGATGCAAATCCGCTCCTTTGGTAACGATTTTTCCGTCTTTAATTACCAGTGCAAAGCCCCGCTTCAACACATTGGCCGGATCGAGGTGCCGGATGGTAACTGTTTTTTCGGTTAATTCCGTCTGCCGGTTTTTCATAAAACCGAACAAGGCATAACGAAGCCGGTCAATATCGGTCTTCAGTGCGTCGGTTGCCGACTGCATGGTCTGCCGCGAAGCTGTTATCAGCCGGTCGCGGAGAAACCGGCATTTTTCCTCAAACTGCCGGTTATGGTCGATCAGGAAGGCAGCGGCTTTGGTAGGAGTCTTCACGCTGGCGTGGCATAGCATATCGGTAATGCTCACGTTCCGTTCGTGGCCGATGCCGGCCAGCACCGGAATCGGGAAACCCGCTACGGTTTCGCCCATCAGATAGGTATCGAAAGAACCGAAATCAAGCTGAGAACCACCGCCTCGGACAATCACTACGGCATCATAATCAGTTACTTTTTCGCGGATACGGGCCAGCTGGGCTGCAATTGCCTTTTCGGCTCCCTGTCCCTGAATCTGACTCAGGTATTCATCTACCTCAATATGGTATCCGTACGCATTAGTACGGAGTTCGTGCAGAAAGTCGCGGAGGCCGTCTGAGCCTGGTGCAGAAATAAGCGCAATACGTTGCCAGACAGGTGGCTGGGGCAGCACCTGATTAGCCGTAAAGTACTGACCATTTTGTTGCCATACCAGTTCCGGATGGTTTTTTACGAGGGCATCCAGTATGGCCTGCCGTTCCCGCTCAAGGTTGCCGAGCGTATAGGAATGATCGATCTGCTGAATATCGAGGCGAAGGCCGTAGACGGCATTGTAGCTAACGGCAACCCGCAGCAGCAATTGAATATTCCGTGCGAATGCAACACCGGTGGCTTGTTCAAAGGCCCGGATAAGGTGGTATTGCCGCCGCCAGATGGTGGCTTCGAGTTTGGCAAGGGTTTCGCGCTTACCACCCGTATCGCGCTCGACCAGTGTGAGGAAACAGTACTGCCGGTCGGGATAATTTTTAATGTCGCTGGTTTCGGCAATCACCCAAACGGTCCGTCCGGCAAACGCATCGTCCAGCACTGCTTCAATCGTAAACGCTAAATCTGACAGCCGGATGGGAGACATGGAGTAAAGAGCGAATGAGTGAGAGAGTGAAAGAGCGAAAGTAGCAATGCGTAAGCCACTCATTCACTCTTTCGCCCTTTCACTCTTTATTTTATTAAAGTCCCTCAAACTGCCGCAGGAAGCGGACGTCGTTTTCGGTGTATAGGCGCAGGTCATTGACAACGTATTTCAGCTGGGTGATCCGTTCGATACCCATACCGAAGGCAAAGCCGGTATATTCCTCAGGATCAATGCCACAATTGATCAGCACCTGCGGATCAACCATACCGGATCCGGCAATTTCAACCCAGCCGGAATGTTTACATATATTACAGCCGGCACCTTTGCAGATCTGGCACGAAATATCAATCTCAGCGCTTGGTTCCGTAAACGGGAAGAACGATGGCCGGTAGCGGACCTTCGTGTCCTTGCCGAACATCTCCTTGGCAAAATGATACAGGGTATCTTTCAGGTCTTTAAAGCCGACATTACGGTCAATGTAAAGTCCCTCAACCTGATGGAACATGCAGTGGGCGCGGGCCGAAATGGTTTCGTTCCGGTAGACACGTCCGGGCATAATCGACCGGATCGGTGGTTTTTTGTGTTCCATCAACCGGATCTGTACGTTCGATGTATGCGTACGCAGCAGCATATCGGTATCCGATCCTTCGCTTTTCTTTTCGATAAAGAACGTATCCTGCATGTCGCGGGCAGGGTGGTTGTCCGGGAAGTTCAGCGCCCCGAAGTTATACCAGTCTGATTCGATTTCCGGACCGTCTGATACATCAAATCCGATGCGCTCAAAAATCTGAATAATACGCTGGCGCACCAGTGAGAGCGGATGCTGTGTTCCCATAAGATTCGGGAACACCGGCAGGGATAAATCCTGTGCCGGACCTTGTGCTTCTGTATCCTGGCTTTCAAGTGTTTCCGAAAAGGCCTGAAAACGCTCCTGCGCTTTGTTTTTTAACGCGTTGAGTTCCTGACCTACTGTCCGGCGGTCTTCCTGCGGAACGGTTTTTAATCCCTCAAAAAGTTCGGTAACTACGCCCTTCTTGCTTATGAATCTGAGCCGGAACTGCTCCAGCTGCTCTTTATTACTGACCAGAAACTGGTCTATGTCCTGATGTATTTCTTTAACCTTATCCAGCATACCGGTCTTGTCGCCAATAGTTGCGGCAAAGATACGTAAACTTTCCGAGGATAGGAGGTTGGGGAGATTTGGGGCGAAAATTACACACATTGGTGAAAATCCTCAACAAGATACCACAGCCGCAAATAGATGGAAAAAATACATGAAAAGTAAATAAACTGTCATAACGTGCTGAAATTAAACGTATACTATATACGAGATAGAAATAATTACCTTGAAAAACGTATACGGATTGCTTTTTGTACAATACACATCAACGTTGTTGATTAAAATAGGTCAGCAACAGACTCAACGTTAATTTTTTAAATTTTCTCGAAGTTAGGAACGTCTTTTCAACCATTCTATCTCAAAAACGCTATGAACTCGATGACAGCAGAATCTTTCCTGGATGCAGTGTCAATGCCATTTCCAAAAAGTGTGGAAAAAAACGCAAACGCTTCCTGCACACAAAAATTACTCATCCCGTTCTATGACCGTAAACGTACGGTTTCGGTTGATGAAATAGTTCGGCTGGAAGGTTGTGGTAACTATACCAATTTCTTTTTGAAAGATGGTACGCGTATGCTGGTTTCGCGTACGCTGAAAGAATACGAGACACTCCTGGATGGACAGGCTTTTGTTCGGGTACATAAATCATGTATCGTGAACCTGAACTTTGTCCGTAAGTATTACGTGAAGAAGGAAGGTGAGCTGGAGCTTACGGATGGTCAGCAGGTGAAAATTTCACGTCGCCGGGCACAGGTATTCGTTGACCGGATGCGTCAGCAACCGGTTGCCGTTAGCTAAATACCCTGTACTTTACGTAAAACCGCTTTTGGCGTCTGCGTAAAGTTGCTTATATCTCACCAGGTATTTCTACGCAGTTCGGTGAGGGGATATACTGGAAAAGAACAAAGATATTTTTGTTAATAGCCTGATTGTTAAATGGTTAACTCGTGCTGAGGGCCTTTTAGCGATCAGGTGTTTTTTTTCAGAGAGGTCCGTTTAAGGTACTTTTGTCATGTCGATAATCTCAACGCAAATACAAACGAAAACCTCTGGCAGTAATGGACGCTCTGACAAATACCCAACCCTCCGGACTCATTCCGAACTTCGTTGCAACCCCACAGCGTGGCCTGCAGCGCATTGCTCTACCTTATCTGAACCGCACGATTACTATTGCGGTTGAGGATATTACTTGCCTGCAAGGGGAAGGAAACTACACGTTTGTATTTACACGGGATAAAAAACGGTATCTGATTTCAAAAACGCTGAAGGAATTCGAACGGAATCTGGATGGTTCGATGTTCCTGCGGGTGCACAAATCATTTATGATCAACCTGGCGTATGTCGTGAAAACGCGGTTTACAACAGATCGTACGATTCAGCTGACCGACGGGCATGATATTACGGTATCACGCCGGCGAATTAAAGAAATCAGCCAGCGCTTAAGCACCTATCAGCGGGAAGCTTACAACTAATATTTTTGTAATTCTGAAATCCAAACAGCCCCCAAAAACGAATATTTAGTGGGTTAATTATATAGAAACAAATAACCGTTGCCCTTTCCGTTCAGGATGTCGGGCAACGGTTTATTTTTTACCGGATGTTCTGGATGCTGCCGGGGATACTGGTGATCTTTCAAAAAAGTGGAGGGCCGCCCCCTCAAATTCGTGCCACCACTAACAGAACAACTCAGCAACTACCGGTAACAGTAACTGAATTTAAAAAATCCGGTACGCCAGCGTGATCTGCCATGAGTTCAGCTTTTGCGAAAACTGGGCGGAACTGCCGGTAGGCCCGAGGTCAATAGCGGCAATGTTCGAAATGCTGCCTTCGCGGCGGACATCAAGTCCCAGGCGGCCCAGATCAAGGCCAACGCCCAGCTGATAGCCGTAGTAGGCTTTAGCCCAGGCATCGTTCAGGCTGCCGGACGTATATTGTTTCAGGGCATCGCGCAGGTTCTGGTTATCGCCGACTTTAAACGACACTACCGGACCGGCTACCACACGGAGCGGCCCGCCTTTTAAGCCTAACAGGATCGGTACGTCGAAACTGGTTGTGGTTACGTTAACCGTTTGGGTACCTTCCGGACGAACAATGTCGAATTGCCCTGCTTTTGTCGAATACAACAGCTCGGGCTGGATGTACAGATTCTTGCCAAAACGGGTATAAATCCCGAAGGAAGTGCCCGTACGGCTATCCAGACTCTGCCGTATGTTATCCCTGATCACCTGTCCGTTTACACTGACTGCCGGTGAGCCGTTGGCGTTCAGCCGGGTCGTGACAAACTCACCAAACTTAAGCTGCGATAAATTGACACCCCCTTTGATGCCAATCTGAAAACCACCCTGTGCAAATGAAACGGCAGGTAAAATCGCTATCAATACTAAAAGAAGGCTCTTCTTCATGTTTTTTCTGTTGTTTCGTCTATGACTGTTGACTTAACGTTTCCCCCTATTCTCTGGTCTGCGAAACCAACTAATTTTGAGTAAACGGTGTTTTTCAATTGCCGGTAGATGCGGGTTAGGTGGCCAGCAAAACCCGAAAGGCGCCTGTTGGATACGGGTTGCCGGATAAGGTTTAACCAGTCACAAAAAAAATAGTCAAAACCCCGTCTGCGGTAACTAATCACTTGACAATGGCTAAAATTAAAACCACTTATTTCTGCCAGCAGTGCGGGCATCAGTCGCCCAAATGGCTTGGCCGTTGCCCTTCGTGCGGCGAATGGAATACATTTGTCGAAGAACTGGTTCAGAAAGACGAGCCTGAAAAAGGCAACTGGCGGGCATCGACCGGTATCACCAAAACGGCGGCGAAACCCAAAGCCATTCATGCCATTAACTATGAGGAGCAACCCCGTACCCTGACCACCGACGGGGAGCTGAACCGTGTCCTCGGGGGCGGTATCGTGCCGGGGTCGCTGGTGCTGATCGGGGGAGAGCCGGGAATCGGTAAATCGACGCTCCTGCTTCAGATTGCCCTTAGTCTGAACGATCAGCGGGTGTTGTATGTGTCGGGAGAAGAAAGTGAAATGCAGATAAAAATGCGGGCAGAGCGGCTGCCGTCGGTTCCGGCCAGCGACTGTCACATCATGACGGAAACGTCGACCCAGAATATTTTCCGTGTTATAGAGCATTTTGAGCCGGAAGTACTGATCATCGACTCCATTCAGACCATGCATTCGTCGCTGGTTGAGTCGGGTGCGGGAAGCGTGTCGCAGGTCCGCGAGTGTACGGCCGAGTTCATGAAGTATGCCAAAGATAGCGGGGTGCCGGTGTTTATGATCGGTCATATTACCAAAGAAGGATCCCTGGCCGGACCGAAAGTCCTGGAACACATGGTGGACACCGTACTGACGTTTGAAGGCGACCGTCACACAACCTACCGCATTTTACGGACGACCAAAAACCGCTTTGGCAGTACCTCCGAACTGGGTATCTACGAGATGCTTGGCTCGGGCCTGCGACAGGTCACGAATCCGTCCGAAATCCTGATTTCGCAGCGGGAAGAAGCGTTGAGCGGTATCGCCATCGGGTCGATGATGGAAGGTAACCGGCCGCTGATGATTGAGATTCAGTCGCTGGTGAGTATTGCTAATTATGGTACACCGCAGCGGAGCAGTACCGGTTTCGACAATAAACGTTTGCAGATGCTGCTGGCTGTTCTGGAAAAACGGGGCGGTTTCCGGCTCGGTCAGCAGGACGTGTTCCTGAACGTAGCCGGCGGGTTAAAAGTAGAAGATCCGGCGATTGACCTGGCCGTGTGTGCGGCCATTGTGTCGAGTTATGAAGATATTGCTATTCAGGCATCGGTTGCGTTTGCGGCTGAGGTTGGACTGGGTGGTGAAATCCGGGCCGTTAACCGCATTGAGTCGCGGATTTCGGAGGCTGAGAAACTAGGCTTTAAGCAGATTTTTGTGTCGAAATATAACCTGAAAGGAATCGACATTAAAAACTACAAAATTGTGGTCCGGCCTGTAACGCGGCTGGATGAGGTGTTTCAGGCGGTGTTGATATAGTTTTTTAGCCACGAAGACACCATGGACGTGAAGATGCACTAAGTTGTTAACTTTTTTCATGCTGTATGTCTTCGTGGCAACTGTTTCTTTGTGATGCTTAGTTACTTTGAGCCTTTGTGGTAGCAGAAAAACGCTTATACACCCACACACACCCGAAAGCAGCCAGCGTACCAATACCGGCACCGGCCAATATATCGAGCGGATAGTGCGCACCCACATAAATGCGGCTGTAAGACACCAGAATCGCCCAGATATATAAAAACTTCACCCACGGATAGCGCTGGCCTGCCAGCAGTGTCAGCACCGTTGCCAGGGCAAACGTGTTGGCGGCGTGCGATGACGCAAAGCCATACAGCCCTCCGCACGGCAATACCGGATGAATAAGCGCCTGCAAGGCCTCAACATGGCAGGGACGCGGCCGGAGCGTAAGCGGTTTTAAGATCGATGACGTAATCTGATCGCCCAGGGCAACGGCAGCGGCAATGGTCAGCATCATCCAGCCGCCCTGTTTCCCGAATAGCCTGATCAGCCAGCCGGCGAGAATAACATAAAACGGAATCCACGTGTTGCGTTCGGTGAACCAGACCATAATGGGGTCGAGCCAGCCGGCATAGTGGCGGTTAAAAAACAGAAAAAGATCGGTATCGAGTCGGAGCAGCGCGTCAATCATCGTACTGCAAAGGTAAACAAGGCAAATGAAAACACGGATTTACCGGGCTAATTGACTGTCGAGCCAGCTGGTCATGTAGGCCAAGACCGTCTGTTGTTCCGGCTCATTATGGAGTTCATGGTATAGCCCGTCCCATGCCTTAAACGTCAGTAAAGCCTTGTTGCCATTCTCATAAAGTGCTCTGGAGCCGTCCAGACCGGCGATTTTGTCGGCGGCGCCATGCATGATGAGCGTAGGAACCCGAATATCAGCAGCATGGTCAATGGCATATCGCTGTGCTTCGTAAGCGCCGAAAAACCAGCCCGGCGTAATAACCCCATGATTCAGGGTATCGGCTTTGTAGGCAGCCACAACGGCAGGGTCGCGGGAGACGGCCGTAACGTCGAGCTTCGACGAGACCTGAATCGACGGCAGGATGTTACGCATCGTTTTCGCCAGCCAGATTTCGAGTTTCGGCAGTGCATAAGGCACTTTCAGCCAGGCGCCCTGTACAACCACACCCTTGATTGGCGGCTGGCGGCGGATCAGGAAATTGGCCAGTATATTACCGCCCATGGAGTGCCCGAACAAAAATACAGGCAGATCGGGGTATTCGGTGCGGGTGAAATTGAGGAGGGTTTGTACACTGTCGAGCAAGGTATCGTAGCGGTCGACATGCCCCCGTTTGCCTTGCGTCTGACCATGGCCGGGGAGATCGTATGCCGTAACGGCATACCCGTGCTGATTGAGAAAGGCGGCCACATGGGCATATCGTCCGGCGTGTTCTCCGAAGCCATGTACAATGCCGACAGCCGCTTTCGGCCGGTCAACAACCGGCCAGTGCCGGGCAAACAAATGCGTTTGGTGAAAGGGGAGGAGCATATGTTAAAGAGCGAAAGAATGAAAGAGTGAAAGAGCGAAAGAAGGAAAGAAAAAGAGCGCGCTGCTGCTCAACCTATATAGAGTCAAATCAACGTTGCAAATTAGCGAATGTCTAAAAAACGCTCTTTATCTCTTTCGCTCTCTCACTCTTTAGTTCGCTCTTTCGCTCTTTTGCCGCGTAGCGGCCACTCTTTCGCTCTTTAATCAATTGTATCCCAGAATAGTCCGGACGCGGTCAATGGTTTTGGCGGCGATGGCGCGGGCCTTTTCTTCGCCGATACGGAGCTCGTGTTCCAGTGCGTCCGGGTTTTCGGAAAAGTAGTAGTTGAAACGCTCACGCTCGGTCGCAAACCGGGTAATGATCAGCTCATACAGTTCCTTTTTCGCATGACCATAGCCGTACCCACCGGCCAGGTATTTCTGCCGCATGGCCTCACTTTGTTCCGGAGTGGCAATCAGCGAGTACAGCTGGAACGTAATATCAGTATCCGGATTTTTAGGCTCCTCCAGCGGTGTCGAATCAGACAGAATCTTTTTAATGACTTTATAGAGGTCGTTGGCCGGCTGGAAAATGTCGATGTAATTGCCGTAGGACTTGCTCATTTTCTGGCCGTCGATGCCGGGAATGGTCATAATCCGCTCATCAATCCGTGCTTCAGGGACCACAAACGTTTCCTGATTGTAGTAGTTGTTGAACGCAGTGGCAATGTCGCGGGTGATTTCCAGATGCTGACGCTGGTCTTTACCGACCGGTACCAGATTGGCATCGTACAACAAAATGTCGGCAGCCTGCAGGACCGGATAGGTAAACAGGCCGGTGTTTACGGCAGAGGTTGAGCGCTCGGCTTTGTCTTTAAACGACGTTGCGTTCTGCAACATCGGCATCGGCGTAAAGCAGTTGAGGTACCATGCCAGTTCGGCGTGCTCCGGTACCCGTGATTGCCGCCAGAACGTTGTCCGGACCGTATCGAGGCCAAAGGCCAGCCAGGTGGCGGCAATGGCCCGGGTAAATTCACGACGCGTTTCGCCGTCGCGGAGGGTGGTCAGAGAATGCAGATCGGCAATGAACAGAAACGAGTCGTTGCCTTCCTGACGCGATAATTCAATAGCCGGTACAATAGCCCCCAGAAGATTACCTAAATGAGGGCGACCACTACTTTGAATACCTGTTAAAATGCGTGCCATGTAACGAAAATGAAATGATCAATGGATAATGTAAAATGAATAATGGGGCAGGCAGCTACAGGAAGAGACCATTATTCATTATTCATTATCCATTCTACATTATTCATTAAAAAATTATTTGCCTTGGGCTTCGACAACGGCGATAGCCACCATGTTGACGATTTCGCGCTCCGAGGAGCCTAACTGCAACACATGAACCGGCTTCCGCAGACCAAGCAGAATCGGCCCGATGGCATCGAAACCAGCGGCTTCCGACATCAGGTTGTAGGCGATGTTCGACGCCGACAGATTCGGGAAGATCAGCGTATTGGCACCTTCTTCGACCAGCTTGCTGAACGGATGATTCTGGCGCAGCAGTTCGGTATTGAACGCTAAGTGAGCCTGAATTTCGCCGTCGACAATCATATCCGGATGCTTTTTATGCAGCAGATCAACGGCCTTGTTCATCTTCTCCGCATCGTCGCCTTTGGCCGACCCGAAGTTCGAGTACGTCACCAGGGCAATACGCGGTTTGATGTTGAAGCGCTCCACGGCACGGGCAGTCATCTCCGTGATTTCGACGATTTCTTCCGCCGTCGGGTTAAAATTAACGGTTGTATCGGAGAAAAACAGCGGGCCGCGTTTGGTCAGCATGATGTACATACCAGCCACTTTCTGGACACCGGGTTCCTTACCGATCACCTGCAAGGCCGGCCGGATCGTGTCCGGGTAGTTGCGGGTCAGACCGGAGATCAGCGCATCGGCCTCGCCGGTTTCGACCATCATCGCCCCGAAGTAGTTGCGGTAATACATCAGCTTGCGGGCTTCGCGGGCGCTGACACCTTTCCGCTGGCGCTTCTGATAGAAGCCGTCCGCGAATTTGTTAATCAGTTCTTCCTGCTCCGGCGAACGCGGATCGAGGATCGGCGTATCGCCCAGGTCCAGATTGTTCTGTACAATCAGGTCACGGATCAGTGCCTGCTCACCCAGCAGAATCGGGTAAGCAATGCCTTCGTCGCGCACCTGCTGAGCCGCTTTCAATACTTTCAGGTTTTCAGCATCGGCAAATACCACCCGCTTCGGATTGGTTTTGGCCTTGTTGATGATTACGCGCGAAATCCGGTTGTCCTGACCCAGACGACGGGCCAGCTGGCCTTCGTAGGCTTCCCAGTCGGTAATCGGATTTTTGGCCACACCGGATTCCATCGCCGCTTTGGCCACGGCCGGGGCAACGGTTTGCAGCAGGCGCGGGTCAACCGGCTTCGGAATGATATAGGTCCGGCTGAACATCAGGTTGTCGGTGCCGTAAGCCATATTCACGAGGTCGGGAACCGGTTTTTTGGCCAGTTCGGCAAGAGCACGAACGGCCGCCAGTTTCATCGGCTCGTTGATTTCGGTTGCCCGTACGTCGAGCGCTCCCCGGAAAATGTACGGGAACCCCAATACGTTATTCACCTGGTTCGGGTAATCTGACCGGCCGGTTGCCATGATGATATCAGGGCGGGCTTCAATCGCTTCTTCGTAGCTGATTTCCGGCGTCGGGTTGGCCATTGCAAACACAATCGGGTCATTGGCCATGGTTTTTACCATTGCCTGACTAACCGTGTTGCCTTTCGACAGACCGATGAATACGTCGGCTCCGACAAACGCTTCTTCCAGCGTGTTCAGGTCGCGTGAGGTGGCAAAAATGCTCTTGCGTTCGTCGAGGTCGGTACGGTCAGCGCGGATCACGCCTTTACTGTCGCACATCACCACGTTTTCAACGTTGGCACCAAGAGCAACATACAGTTTCGAGCACGAAATAGCTGATGCACCTGCCCCGTTCACGACAATCTTAACCTCTTCGATTTTCTTCCCGACCAGTTCAAGGGCGTTCAGCAGGGCCGCACCGGAAATGATGGCGGTGCCGTGCTGATCATCGTGCATGATCGGAATGTTCAGTTCTTTTTTCAGGCGTTCTTCGATCTCAAAGCACTCAGGTGCTTTGATGTCTTCGAGGTTAACGCCGCCAAACGTAGGCTCCAGAATCTTAACGGTTCTGACAAACTCATCTACGTTTTTGGTATTCAGCTCAATGTCAAATACGTCGATGTCAGCGTAAATCTTGAAGAGCAGACCTTTCCCTTCCATGACCGGCTTACCGGCTTCGGGACCAATATCGCCCAGACCCAACACGGCCGTACCGTTTGAAATAACGGCGACCAGATTGCCTTTGGCGGTATATTTATAAACGTCTTCCAGGTTGTCGGCAATGGCAAGACATGGTTCGGCTACACCCGGTGAGTACGCCAGCGACAGATCGCGTTGGGTGTTGTACTCTTTGGTCGGAACGACCTCCAGTTTGCCCGGACGGCCTTTTGCGTGATATTCGAGCGCGTCTTCGCGCCGGATTTTCTTCTGCATGGGCACTTAATCAAGGATGGTTTCGTAGCGCGAAGGTACAGAAAAACTAATTGCCCGAAGCGGATTGATTTATCCGGAGAATGATTTGTCGCATTTGGTGACGGTCGATCCAGACCCAACACGTCCAGGCAATTAACAGACCGGCGAGGGCTCCCATTACCCAGAGAACCGGCCGCGTATGGGTATTGGCTTGTGGCGGTGTATTTGCCTGTAGCACCAAACGGGAATTGTTTATAGCAGCCTCAATCCGGAAGACGTCAATTTGAGTAAAGTCATCGACCTTATCGCCAAATGTCAATGGTTCAGTACCGGCTAGTTTTTTGGCAAAGTCTTCTTCCCGGATGGTCAGCAGAACCGGCTGACCCCGACCCATCAGTCGGGGCAGGTAAAGTGCCTCGTTGCCAAATTCTTTTTTTGTGGCTTCAAACGAAAAGCGGGGGAATTCGTTCAGCCGGAAGGCTACACCCAACGGCCTGCCTTTTCCGGACTTCACCATCCGGACTTCCTCAACAATGGCCTGTAGCCGGTGTGTCCGGTTGCTCTGCGTTGCCGGAGTATAGGCCGCATAGCCCAGCCATACCAGTCCGGCGATAAACGCAACATAACCCAGTACAATGCCGCGCAGTAGCCGGGTTTCGCCCGTATTAAGTCCCTGCCGGAAAGGAACCGGTTTTCCGGACTGCGTCAGCAGGTCTTTTAATTCCGCATAATCGGTGAAAAAAGCTTCCTGGATGCAGAACCAGTCATCATGGGTATAGATCGTCAGTTGTTTTTTATCAGGGGTTGATTTGCCCCCGGCGGCCTGTTCATTGTAGCCCAGAATGTCGGCAAACCGGATACGGGTGCGTTGCCCGAGCCCTTTCCGGACCAGCACCTGATTGCCGGATACCTTGACCGATACCGTCACAAACAGCGGATAGGTCATCAGCAGGAGTAAGGCCGGCAACAGGACGCCCAGCCATCGCAGAGCCGGTACGAGGTTTGGGAACGGGTGGGCAGAAAGCGGCATTAACGCCAGCACGACCATACCGGCGGCCGTCAGAAAAAGCAGGTACGTGAACAGGTAGCCTGTAAATTTCATGCGGTACGTGTGGCGCGATGCAGATACGTCGATCATGGCATTGGTCTGGTTTTACCCAAAAATAATCTCCCCGCCTGATCGGCGCAACCGGTACCGGATGGATGGTTAATTTGTGGGATGTCCATTCATCAGTTGCCGGATCGCCGCCAGATGACACAGTGCTACCATGGGCACCACAAAGCCCGGAAGCCAGACAAAGGGGAATTTCAGAATACCGACATTGGGTTGTGCAACATTGAGCTGCTGCAAAAACGTCGGTGCCGAGAGCAGGGCGATTGTCACGATATTAATCAGCAGGAACAGGGCCATCAGGTTCCAGACCAGCAGCGCACGCATCGGCAGGCTTTTTTGGCGGAATACCAGCCAGCCGATAACGGGAGCAGTCAGGCCCGACAGGAGATCCGGATTCAGGCCCTCAAAGGTCATCATTTCCGGTACTTGCCGGTGTACAAACAGGCCCAGCAACACCAGTTCGACGGGAATGCGGATAAGGTGAAAATACGTGATAGAGCGGAGTGGCAATGCATCCAGAAACCGCTTACCGGCAGGGGTAACGGTCAGGGCAATCAGACTGGTAAATATCGGCACAACGACCAGCATGATGCGCGGCGGTATGGTACTCAGATTGAGAAAGAAATTATTGGCTGCCAGCGTACCGGTAAGGGCTAGCCAGCCAATGGCCACACTGGTAAACCACACTGCCTTTTGCGGACGTGTGCTGCGTAAAAGGTGGAAAAAAAAGAAAAGTGAAATGATGGTGATCAGTACAAAACTTACCACAAGCCATACCGGTGGCTGCTGCGAAAGTGCTGAAAGGTCAGGTGTCATATCGTTGCTGGTTGATTAAGATATGCCGGCAAAACAATGGCTTGCAGGCAACGATACATAATGAAACGACAGCGAGCCGGACGAATGGTACCGGAATTGGGGCCGAATGGTCAGGCGGGAACCGGGCTTGCCAGCCATTTTTTCAGGTCAGCGCTCCGGTACCGGCTGATGGTAACCGGCTCAGTGTCCTGATCTTTATGCAGGGCCGGCCGAAGCTCAACCTGAAGCTTACGGTTGGTATCGTCCTGCAGGCTGGCAATAGCTGACCGGTGGGCAATGATCTGCCGGTTGAGCTGGAAGAAAAAGGTTTCCGGCAGTTGCGGCCCGATTTGGGTGAGGGCATTGTAGGCCGTTATTACCTGTTGCCCGTCCGTTTTGAGAAGCAACACCAGCCCATTGGCTGAATAAAAGTAAGCAATTTCGTCGGGTAGCAGGTGCAGGGTGCGCGTACCGGCGTCAATCAGTAACCGTTGCGTACCAGTGACGATGGGGCGCTCGGTGGTTGCCGGTCCTTGTTGCTTTTCCGTTTGGAGGAGCCGGAAGAGATAACGCCCGACATAGGCCCCGTTGACAATAGTGGCCAGGGTAGTGCAGACAACGGCCCCCGTCAGCAGCAGTGCGGATGTTGGCCACTGAGCGGTGTAAGAGCGGATTGCTACCGGAAAGACAATAGAGAACGTCAGTAGGGTGAGTATACCGCCAAGGCCGATCTGCCAGCGTAGCCGTCGGGTCGCACCTTCGTAAAACGGAATGCGCCGGTCGAGCCAGTGAAAAAGCCGGAAATTTACTTCCCAGCAAGACAGCATTACGGTCGCAACAGTCAGGAAGTAAGGCCACGGGAATTGGTAACCGGGCTGAAAAGGAAACCGCCGGCCAAATACCACGTGCGAGGCAATGGTAGCCGCTACAGGAACGGCAACCAGGCGCAGCAGAGTATCGTGTCGGCGGTTTATGGATTCCAACGCGTTGATTATTTATAGAGCAGGTATTTCTGTCGCATCTTCTTGTAGTTCGACAGGCCCGGCTCCCAGCTTTTGCGGATTTCGGTTTCCGGCGTTCCGGCAATAATCTGTTTTTTCAGGTTTTCGGTACCCGCCAGTTTGTCAAAGTTACCCATCTGTTTGCTGAACGTCATGTCGAAAAACTTCTCTTTTTCGGGATAAGCGTTGTAGAGCTCCATAAGCCATTTCAGGTTAATCTGGTGAGACTGGTAGATGGTGGCGGTATTGTATTCGCGCAGGTCAAGGCCGTAACAATCGGTATTCTGGTGCAGCGGCGTTTCGCTCATGCCCGGAATCGATACCGGTTTAAAGGAGAAAGCGTATTTGCCTTTCAGCGCCGGAGCACCCAGTACCGTAAACGGAAAATGCGTACCCCGGCCCTGGCTCACAATCGTTCCTTCGAACAGACACAGGCTTGGATACAGCAGAATCGACTGGGCCGTGTTGAGGTTCGGCGACGGCGGTACCGGTAGTACATACGGCGTATCATGCGTATAGTTCGCCACCTTAATGATTTTCAGCTTACACTGTGCCTTATTGGCCAGCCAGCCTTCGCCGTTGAGCATCTGCGCAAACTCCCCGATGGTCATGCCGTGGGTGATCGGAATCCGGTGGCGGCCGATGCCCGACCGCAGGTGATCTTCCAGAATCGGTCCGTCAACGCAGAAGCCGTTAGGATTCGGTCGGTCGAGAATCAGGAGTTCCTTGCCGTTTTCGGCGCAGGATTCCATGACGTATTGCAGGGTATTGATGTAGGTATAAAACCGGCAGCCTACGTCCTGTACGTCGAAAATCATCAGGTCCAGATCAGCCATGTCTTCCTTGCTTGGCTTGTGGTGTTTGCCGTAAAGTGAGATAATCGGGATGCCGGTTTTGGCATCAACCGCATCATCCACTTTAGCGCCGTTGCTGGCATTACCCCGGAAACCGTGTTCCGGGCCGAATACCTTCACAATCTTAACGCCGAGGCTCAGCAGGCTATCGACACTCAGTTTATTGCCGATAATTGAGGTCTGGTTCACGAGCATGCCCACACGTTTGCCCTTTAGGTAGGGCAGGTATTTGCCGGTCTGATCGGCACCGGTAACCGGTGTTTTACGCTGAATGGTCTGCGGGTCAGGGTTGGCCGGTGTCAGGGCCGACAACGATACGGAGAGTGCCAGTATCGCTGAAAAGAAAGCGGGAAATTTCATGGTTGTTGTTGCAAAGGAAAAAACAAAGGTACGAAGAGAATATTGACCGTTTAGCAATGCTAATTGACATCAGAAAAAATGATACATGGGTGCCTGATTGCTTTTTGTTTCACGTGCACCTTTTGGTTTCATGTACATAAACTCAGGGTTTATTTACTGATTAGGTGTCTTAATGGACTTATGTACATGATTCTTGGCCTTACCTATGGCTTTAGGTAGCTTTGATGTTGATTTAACAGGCAAACGATTGCTATTAAGTATTTGCATAGTCTGTTAACGTAACGTAAATGCACTCTAACCAACTTTAAATGGACACACAATCTTTACTTGCTTTAGGCAGCTCTTTGGGCCATTGGCATAATCGACAAAGAGCCAGACCACGCTTTTATTGTCAGTTTATTTGCCTTACTTTATTGATGGCTATCGGGTTATGGCAGTCAGCAGAAGCGCAAACGCAGATTATACAACGAGTAAAAAAACAGGTAGGTGTACGGAATGCAAATGCCACGCCTTTATCACTGACGATAACTCCCTCTCAGCCCAGTTATACAGAAGGACAAAGCGTAACTGTTACGTTCTCAGGGGCAACTGTGGGAAGTAGTTATTTAATTCAGTTGTATGATAACAACAATGATTACAATGAATTTTCGGGTGATATTGATATCCAGAAAAGTACAGGAGGTAGTGGTAATACAATAACAAACTGGACCAGCACGGCGGATTCTTACTTTATCATTACATTCAAGACGGGTTCAGCAGCAGTAGCCCGCATTCTTACGGTTACCAATAATACGGATATTAACGACTACGGCGATAGCCAGTCATTTGCTATTGTTGCCCCGGTCTCTACGCCTGTATTCTGTAATACCATTGCCTACGTTTCCACGACCGGGGCTGGTACCAAAGACGGCAGCAGCTGGGCCAATGCCTTACCGGGCGATCAGCTGGGTCAGGCGCTGTCAACGGCTTGTGCCAATACAACGTTCCTGGTCGGTAACGGGGTTTATAAACCCACAACCGGCACCAATCAGGCAGTGAGTTTCACGGTCGCAGCGGGTGTACAGGTATACGGGGGGTATGATCCGTCTACCGGCGTCCGGCAGACGTTTAGCGTCGGTACGCCGGCCGGTACGACCTTCTCGGGCGATATCGGTACGTTGGCAGCGTCGGATAACAGCTATCGGGTTGTAGAAATTGCCGGAACCGCTGCCGGAACCCGGCTGGACGGAATTGTGATAACCGGAGCGCGTGGTGATGCCGTTAATCAAAACGGTGGCGGTATTTACAGTACCGGAGCCAGCTTTACACTTGCCAACACAACGCTGACCGATAATACTGCTAATCATGGTGGCGCTGTCTATATGCAAGGAGGAAACCTGTTTATCACAGGGGCGAATGTGACACAGAATACCGCAACCAATAATGGCGGTGCGCTATATTTTACCGATGCGGCAACGTGCGTGTTAGACAACAGCACACTTTCAGACAACCGATCGGCAAACAGTAACGGCGGTGCTGTATATACTGGTAATAGCCTTACGGTTTCGGTTACCAGCAGTACAATCGGACAGAACTCGTCTCCGTATGATGGCGGGGCTTTCCGCGTGAACGGAGACGTTGTCCTTACCATGACAGGAAGTAAAGTACTTGGCAACGCTTCGGTAAGCAGTAACGGGGGGGTATTTAAAATTTCGGGCGGATTAACAGCTACCATTACCAGCAGCAGCATCAGCCAGAACACGTCTAATTCTAATGGTGCCGTGTTTGACGTATCCGGCGCTGTTAATCTGCGTCTAGCCAGCAGTGCTTTTATTGAAAACATTAGCCGGATCAGCAGCGGTGCAGTGGTCAATGGTAACGGTGGTCTGACAGCAGTTGTTACAAGCTGTAGTATCAGCCAGAACTCAACCAGCTACGGTGGAGGGTTTGCTAATCTGTCAGGTACTGTCAGCCTGACGGTTACAGACAGTGATTTATCCGGCAATAACTGTGTAAGCAGTAATGGAGGGGTAATTAATACCAGCTCAGCTATAAATGCGGTTATAAATAACACACAGATCCGGCAGAATGTAGTGAACGTTAGCGGAGGGGTATTTTATACAAGCGGATCAGTGCAACTGACGCTCTCAAACAGTAATCTTTCGCAAAATGTCGCCCGCAATAGTAATGGTGGTGTTGTGTATGCAGGCAGTCTGACGGCCGTAGTTACCAGTTGTACGATAAGTCAGAATACGGCAAATGCGAGTGGGGGGGCACTTTACAGTCAGGGAGTAACTGCGCTGACATTGACGAACGGGGAGATTCGTAATAACAGTTCATCCAACAGCAATGGCGGATTTTTATTTGCTCAGGGTAATCTGAATGTATTGATGGATGGGGTGAGGATGGAGCAGAACAAAGCCAATAACTCAGGCGGAGCTGTTTATTCATCGGGTATTGGAACGCTCTCAGCCAATAACAGCGTATTTACGCAAAATCAGGTTATCCTGAATGGCAACGGAGGGGTCTTTTACTTTTCTGCCGGTATAGACGCTACCATCACCAGCAGCTCAGTTACGCAGAATAGTGCCCCTGCTTCCGGAGCGGCAATCTATGGAGGCTACCAATCAAATCGTTTAGTGGTCGATAATAGTTTGTTCTCCCAAAATCAGGTTAAGCAAAGTGGTAACGGTGGTGTTATGTACGCTTCCGGCCCTCTGGCAGCCACCATTACGAGCACAACCATGAGCCAGAATACATCTACTAGCGGAGGGGCCGCTATCGCGGCATCATCAGGGTCAACGACCTTTGTTACGGATAATTCCTACTATACCGGCAACATAGTCACGCAGGGCGGAACCGGCGGCGCCTTATATTTAAGTGGCGGTATTACATCCATTAAAAACAGCGTCTTTACCGGAAACAGCAGCCCTAATCCGGGTGGTGCTGTTTATATTGGTTCTCAAACCTCCCTGACTCTGGCAAATACAATGATTAACCAAAATAAGGTAACGCAAGGTGGCCCGGGTGGTGGTATGTATCTGACCCTGGCAACCGGCAGTATTACCAGCACGACCATTAGCCAGAATACAGCGGTAAATGGCCAGGGAGGCGGTCTTTATGCGAGTGGCTCCGGCAGCCTGACGTTTACCAATAGCCTGGTTTATCAGAATGCTGCTCCCGGCAGCGATGGCGGTGGCTTTTATTCCACAGGCGGTATTTCGACGCACCTGTCAAACTTAACCATCTCACAAAACATCGCTCAGGGGCTGGGTGGCGGAGCCTATCTGGCCAATAACGGCGAGCTGACAAACTGCGTTGTAACGCAGAATAGTGCGCTAAGCGGAGGCGGAATTGTAAGTACAGAGAACGAGTTTACACTCGTTAATAACCTGTTTACCGGTAATACGGCTACCGAAAGCGGCGCGGCTTTTCTGACTGACGGAACGATTGATGCCGTTAACCAAACAATCTCCGGTAACAGCGCCCCGACGGGTAGCGCCGTCACTGTACTGGGCACAGGGGTGCTGGATCTGAAAAACAGCATTGTATGGAATAACAGTACACCGGCCAACAGCTTCTCGGTAGATGCAACGGCGTCGCTGTCACTGACCAACAGCATCAGCGATCCGGCTGCAACCGGTTTCGGCAGCGTCGGAAACAACAAGACAACGGATCCCCTGTTTGCAAATGCCGCAGCGGGTGATTTTACGCTGAAAGCCTGCTCCCCGGCCATCAATGCCGGTATCGATGCCGCTAACACCACGACAACTGATGTGGCTGGGTTGAACCGGAAATTTGGTACGATTGATATGGGTGCCTTTGAATACCAGAGTGCACCGGTGACCCTGACATTGACAGCCACCGCCTCGAAAACGCTGGTCTGTACGGGTGAAATCCTCCCGCTGACAGCATTGCTCACGGGCGGAACCGCCCCGCTTAGCTACAGTTGGACAACCAACAGCACAGGCGTTACCTTACCGTCATCGGCAACGGGTTCACCCTTATCGGTAACAGTGACCGGTGCGGGTCAGCAATCATTTACCGTCACGGCGCAGGATGCCGGTGGCTGTAGTGCAGCCCCGGTTGTGGTTAGTGTCAGCGTTGTCGACGGCGTTAGCATTACGGCACAGCCTGCTGCGTCGTCGGCCGTATGTGCCGGTATAGCTGTGAGCGTGCCGGTTAGCGTTACGGGTGCTGTGTTGAGCCAGCAATGGTATAAAAACGGCAGTCCGGTTGCCAGCCAGACAGCTACCACCCTGAGCCTGACAGCGACAACGGCAGATGCCGGCAGCTACCAGCTGATTATCCAGACGGCGGGCTGCGGGAGCCTGACCAGCTCGGCGTTTAGCCTGACCGTTAGCGAGGTAGTGGCGATTAGCTCACAGCCGGCGGCGGCTTCGGCGGTTTGCGTGGGAACGCCGGTGAGTGTGCCGGTGAGTGTTACCGGTGCAGGCGCTACCTATCAGTGGTACAAAGGTGGTTCGCCGGTAAACGGACAGGCAACGGCCACGCTGAGCCTGCCATCGGCCACCTCTAACGATGCCGGTTCATACTCGCTGGTAGTTACAGGAGGCTGCAACAGCGTAACGTCATCGGCATTCAGTCTGACGGTCAACGACGGGCCGGTCGTCACCATTACCCCGTCATCAACAACGATCAGCGGCGGCCAGTCAGCGCTTCTGACCGCTTCGGGTGCTGACAGCTATACATGGAGTACAGGATCAAACCTGACGGCGATCAGTGTTTCTCCGACACAAACGACAATGTATTCGGTAACAGGCACCATCAACGGGTGCATCGGCACGGCTACGGTTATGGTATCGGTTACGTGTAGTGAAGCCGTAGTGGCCGATGCGGTTTCAACGACGCAAACGGTGGCTCTGGGTGCCGGTAACTGTGCTGTAACGTTACAGAGCTATGGTTTCGGCACGGCGTTTACGGTCACAGGCCCTAATGGTTATGTATTCAGTACGGTGTACCGCAAACCCGGCTTTTACACCGTGAACTCTCAGAACGTCACTCAACCGGGCACGTACACGATAAAAGCAAGCTATTCTGACGCCTGCGGTCGTGAGTCGACCGATACAATTACCTACGTGGTGAGGGGCGAAGCCTGTAAGTAAGATGTTTATCCTTTGCCGGTCATGGTAAGGCTGTAATCCAGTCTTGCATGACCGGTATTTTACTATTTATATGAAAAGAGTGCTTATTGCACAATCTCCGTTTTATGTTAAAAATGAAAAAAAAATCATATAATTTTTTTGCCTGCCTTCTGTTATTGATTTTCGGCCTCCTGACAGGAAATACTGTTGCAAAAGCACAGTGTACGTTTACACCAACCTCAATAACGATTCACTATCCTCAGTCATGCGGATTAGGAAATGTTGCAGTAACTCCTTCTCAGTCAAGTTTTAATAATGCGCCGACGTGGTTATCGTCTACCAACAGCCATCAGATCAAGTGGAATAATAACCGCTGGGAAATATCGTATTTTGGTATAGCGCTCTCATATAATTCAACCGGTACGATCACTAGTTTACCGGCCACAGGCTGGTTATCGACTCCGGAAGATGAAGATGGGATTTGCGGGGCACTTACCCTGAGTGGCGGATATGGGTCTCTTACAGCACCTGTGCCGCCTTCGCTAACGGTTACAGCAAACCCCTCCTTTACAATTACAGGCGGGAACAGTACAACACTAACCGTAACAGGTGCAGCCGGTTATAAATGGTCGGCCAATGCCGGTAATGCGACCTCAGCGTCGGTGGTAGTCAGTACGGCTGCTGTTTATTCGGTAACCGGTACAACTAACGGATGTTCCGGTACTAAATCAGTGACTGTCTCTTTGTCCACTCCACCAATTGATATATCAACCGCCGCCAGCCCCTTAACGGTGTGTGCCGGTAACTCAGTGGCACTATCTGTAACGGCAACCGACGGCACAGCACCGTATAGTTTCACCTGGATTGCTCCGGCATCGGCGGCCATTACCGGCTCTGCTAACGGAACGGCTGCAACCGGAACCATCAATACCGGTGCCTCCGGTGTTCAGACATTTACTGTGCATGTTTCTGACGCTGGTATACCTGATCCGATCACAACGTCAGCCATCGTTAGCGTTACCGTTGTGGGGATTGATATCACAAAACAACCGGCTTCCGCTTCGGGAGTATGTACCGGAACACCAATCACGGTACCGGTCAGTGCCAGCGGCGCCATTAGTGCCTGGCAATGGTATAAGGATAGTACACCCATCGACGGTCAGACGACGGCAACCCTCAGCCTTACCAATCCGGCCGTTACCGATTCCGGGGAATACCGGCTGGTTATTACGGGTGACTGTAACAGCGTGACAACAACTGCGTTCATACTAACTGTCAGCGAGTCAATTGCGGTAACACAAGAACCGGCTTCACAGTCAGTCGTCTGCGAGGGGGCCGGTATAAGTTTGCCTGTCAGTATAACGGGAGCCGGTGGCAGCATGCAATGGTACAAAGGAAACACGCCGGTTACCAGTCAGACAACGACAACCTTATCCCTGACCGGTGTGACGATAAGCGATGCCGGTATTTACCGGTTAGTAGTCACCGGCGGTTGTAACAGCGTAACATCAGCGGCATTTAGCCTGAGTATAAATACAGCACCTGTGATCAGTATCAACCCGTCATCAACCCTGATTACCGGAGGCAGCAGTATTTCCTTAACCGCCAACGGTGGTCAAAGTTATACATGGAATACCGGAGCCAGTCTGCCAGTCATATCGGTATCACCGGCAGCGACAACCCAGTATTCTGTGTCTGCTCTACATGCGAACGGGTGTGCAGGAGTGGCAACAGCAACGGTCTCGGTAACCTGTTCGGTACTCTCACCGGCAAAGGCTATTTCAGCCACAGTTACTACCGCTCTGGCGCCGGGTAATTGTGCTGTTATTGCCGAAGGTCAGGGAACCGGTAGCAGTTTTATGTTTACGGGGCCGGGCGGTTATGTCTACAGTAGTGTTTATCGACGTGTGGGTACCTATACCGTCAAAGGACCAAACATCACCATGCCCGGGGTCTATACATTTACGGCGTCGACAAGTAATGCGTGCGGGCAGGTGAGCAGTGAGTCAATCACGTATGTAGTAACGGGATCTGCCTGTCAATAGATGCTTATTAGGTGCGCTGTAAAAAAATCCCCGGACAACAGCCCGGGGATTTTTTTATGGTAAAGCGCGGTGTCAGGCCGTTGTTAATTAACCGGTTCGGGTAATCAGTCCACGTTGTATATGTCTGATATTCAGTATGTGCCGGTACTGATCGCCGATCGGGATAACATGACCGGATGCTAGTGTAAGCTCCGTTTTGCCGATTTGGGTGATTGCCGATCGGTTTACCAGGTAAGAGCGATGGACCCTGAGAAAAACGTTGCCCCTCAGCGATTCCTCAACTTTAGAAATAGAAAGAATCGGCATATATGACTGATTGGTTGTTATGATATGCAGGAAATTCTCCTGCGCCTTCATAAACAAGACATCATCATAGGCAATCTGTACATAACTCTGATTTTCACGGATCAGAAAGTAAGGATCAATATCGGATTGATGTAACAGCTCAAACTGATTTCTGGCCTTTTCGATGGCCCGTATAAACCGGTTATGACTGATTGGTTTCAGCAAAAAATCCACTGGCGACACATCGTAACAGTCCAGCGCATATTCACGGTTTGCGGTTACAAAAATAATAAGCGGCGGCTGTTGCAGGCTACGAACAAAATCAAGTCCTGATATATCAGGCATGTCAATGTCACAGATAATCAAATCAATAGCATGCCTTGCCAGAAATGTGTGCCCTTCAATGACTGATGTACAGGTTGCAACCAGATCCGTGAAAGGATTCGCTGAGACCATTTCTCCTAAAATAGTGCCCCAATCCGGGTCATGATCAATAATTAACGTGGAAATTTTCAGCATAGTGACAAGTCAAAAAGGTACTTTATGAATGAAATAGGGTGGTTTATGCACAAAACATCTGTGTTTGTCAACTATTATCCCAGACTGTATATTGCCGCAAAAGGACACACATTTCGGGTGAAAAAAGTATATTGAAAGTATCGGGCATTTTAACTGATTGAATGTCAATAAGTTAATTTATGTTGTTTTCTTAAGGGCATAAAAAAAATAAAAATATCCCGTAGGGGGAGCCGCTTCCTCAATTGTCATGGAGTTGCCAGCCAACCAGATAGCCAATGATTCAGAATTCCCTGTTAGTTTTGCAGCACAACGGCAAAAGAACAGTGCAAACAACAGAACAGAACAT
>CBDFHU010000116.1:0-23565 GCA_965247375.1 Arsenicibacter sp. | reverse complement strand
AACCAGTTTTTGCAGGCATCAAACATCATATTAGCGGCTTGCTGATCGTTGACACACTCAAAAAAGCCCATTCCACCGGTAGGCTGGTCATTGCCGACCGAAGCCGTCTTCCGGTTGATAAAAGCAGCTACCCGCCCGATGGTTTCTCCTGCATCGTTCAGCAGCAGCCAGCGGGTGCATTCGCCGTTCCGGAAAAACTTGTTTTTTTCGGGGTCAAAGACATCCGCAACATCATTGTCGAGCGGCCGTGTCCATTTAGGATCGTTTTGATAGAGCCGGACCGGAAACACGATAAATTCACGCTGATAATCAGCATTGGCACCTACATCAACAAGTTGCATAAAACAAAGAAATACGGATCATTAGGCAAACAGACCGGCAAAAATACGGAAAAGTCGGAAGGGTAGCGTTTTAAGACTAACATTCTGTAACTTCGCAACGTGTTAAAATGAGCTATTCCCGACAGCAACATGACCGGCCGGCACGCACTTTTTCCGGCGCACCGCAGTTCTACTGCCATCGGAACGCAAACCAGTAAGATAATGCAGCCACTGAAGCTTTACAATACGCTTACCCGCCAAAAAGACCTTTTCGAGCCTCTTAATGCGCCCTATGTCGGCATGTATGTCTGCGGCCCGACCGTTTATAACTACGTTCACCTGGGCAACGTCCGTACGTTTCTGACCTTCGATTCGCTGTTCCGTTATCTGACCCATATCGGGTATAAAGTCCGTTACGTACGCAACCTGACCGATGTCGGTCACCTGGTTGGCGACGGCGACGAAGGCGAAGATAAAATCGGACGCATGGCCAAGCTGGAGAAGCTGGAGCCGATGGAAATCGTACAGCGGTATACCAACGATTTCCACAAGGTAATGGAAACCTTCAATGCCCTGTCGCCGAGCATCGAACCAACTGCTACCGGCCACATGGTTGAACAGATCGAAGCGGTGAGCAAACTGATCGAAGACGGCCTGGCCTATGAATCAAACGGCTCGGTCTACTTTGACATTCCGGCCTATAACCAGCGGGGCGGCAACTACGGTAAGTTGTCGGGCCGGATTCTGGACGATTTACTGAACGAAACCCGCGAACTCGACGGACAGTCGGAGAAGCGGAATCCACTGGATTTTGCACTCTGGAAAAATGCCTCGCCGGAACATATCATGCGGTGGCCGTCGCCCTGGGGCAACGGTTTTCCGGGCTGGCACCTCGAATGTACCTGCATGAGTACTAGATATCTGGGTTCACAGTTTGACATTCACGGCGGCGGGATGGACCTGAAGTTCCCGCACCACGAATGTGAAATTGCGCAGGGCAGTGGCCTAAACGGACGGGAACCGGTACGGTACTGGATGCATTCCAACATGCTTACGGTCAACGGTCAGAAGATGTCGAAATCGCTGGGCAACTCCTTTCTGCCGGCCGAACTGTTTGCTGGTAGCCATCCGCTGCTAGAACAGGCGTATTCACCGATGACGGTGCGCTTCTTCATGCTGCAATCGCACTACCGCAGTACACTCGATTTCTCAAACGACGCCCTGAAAGCGGCGCATAAAGGCTACAAGCGCCTCATCAACGGCCTCCGGGTTGTTAAAACGCTTGCCTATGCGGCGAATGACGAAGTAGCGGCTGATCAGAAAAAACAAGACGACATCCGTAAGGCGGTTCAGGGCTTCTACGATGCCATGAACGATGACCTCAACACGGCCGTTGCGCTGGCGAACCTGTTCAACATGCTGAAATACGTCAACATGCTATATATGAATCAGCTACATCCGGCCGCCCTGGGCGAAGATGTATTTAGCAGCCTGAAAGAATCCTTCGTTACGTTTATTGAGGATGTACTGGGTCTGAAAGAAGAAAAAAGCGAAGGCAGTGGTGTTGTCGAAGGCATGCTGATGCTGTACCGGCAATACAAGGAGCAGAAACAATACGATAAGATTGACGAGGTTCGTTCTTACTTTAAGCAGCAGGGACTGGTGATAAAAGACATGAAGCACCGGATCGACTGGGCCTACGAGGAGTAAGCCATGGCTCATGACGTTTTTCATAATATTGTCCGGATAGCGCTCGAAAAAGACGGCTGGCTAATAACCCATGATGGTTACCGGCTGTTTACGCACTTACTCAAAGACGCTTTAACGATTGATCTGGCGGCAGAAAAATTGATTACAGCCGAACGAGGCACTGAAAAGATTGCTGTTGAAGTAAAAAGCTTTTTAGGTGACTCTCTGATTTATGATTTTCATGGTGCTTTAGGGCAACTACTGGTGTATCAGGTCAATATCGATATTCAGGAGCCTGAACGCATTCTTTATCTGGCAATTCCGCAACCGGCTTATGAACGAATGACACGCCAGCAGGTTTTTGAAGTTGTAGCCAGAAGATATAGCGTTAATTTCTTAGTATACGATCCAATAACTCAACATCTTGTTCAATGGATACGTCACAGCAAATAAACCGGTACGAATGTGTAATTATCGATTATTTAGCAGAATATCAGGATGCTTCTGATAACTCGGATGTATATCAGCGTACGCTTATTACGGACCGTGAAAATCGCCACTATCAGTTAATGGCAATAGGTTGGGTTACACCAAGCCGGTTCGTCGACAATTTGCTCATTCATTTGCACATTAAACGAGATGGCAAAGTGTGGTTGCTTGAAAACAGTACAGAATTACACGTTGCAGAAGAGCTTGTCAAGCGAGGTATAGCTAAAACAGATATTGTACTGGGCTTTCATCCGCCGCAGTATCGCGCACTTTCTGGTTATGCCGTTGCGTAAACAACTCAAATGCTCATTCCTGCTTTGCTGACACAATATTTTTTTCATGCAACAACGCTCATTTACGATAGCACTCGGGTTTTGCCTGGGTGTCAGCCTGTTCATAGCTGCCTGTAACAGCAAACAGCAGACGACATCAGACCAACAGACGCAGACAGCCCAAACACCTGCACCTGCGTTCAATGCCGATTCGGCCTATGCCTACATTGAACAGCAGGTAGCTTTCGGACCACGGGTGCCCAATACACCAGCGCATCAGAAGGCCGGGGATTACATGATTGCCAAACTAAAGCAGTTTGGTTTTGAGGTAACGGTGCAATCCTTCGTGGCAACGACCTGGGACGGCAAAAAACTGAACGCCCGCAATATCATCGGCAGCCTGAACCCGCAGGCGACGAAACGGATTCTGCTGGCTTCGCACTGGGACAGCCGCCCGCATGCCGATCAGGACAGTGTGGTTGCCGATCAGAAAAAACCAGTCCCTGCCGCCAACGATGGCGCCAGCGGTGTGGGTGTATTGCTGGAAATGGCCCGCGCCATTCAGCAGGCGAAAGACAAACCAACGGTCGGTGTCGATCTGATTTTCTTCGATGCAGAAGATTGGGGTAATGGCGAAAAAGCCAGTGGTGATACCGAAAAGGAAAGCCCGAATGTCGATTTTGTAGGCTTCTGTCTGGGCTCCCGCTACTGGGCGCGGAACCCGCACAAGCCCGGCTATTCGGCGTATTACGGTGTGTTGCTCGACATGGTCGGCGCCAAAGGAGCCACGTTTGCCAAAGAAGGCTATTCAGTAGAGTTGGCCCCAAGTGTCGTAACAAACATCTGGCAGACCGCCAGCCAGCTGGGCTACAGCCAGTATTTCGTGGATCAGTCAGGCAGCGCCATTACCGACGACCACATTGCGCCGAATATTATCGCCAAAATTCCGATGATCGACATTATTCATACCAATGTGCTGACCGGTGCCTTTTTCCCGGCCTGGCACACTGACAATGACGACATGAGCAACATCGACCGCAATACGCTTAAAGCCGTTGGTCAGACGCTGTTACAGGCGGTTTATAATGAGTAGGCCATTGTTTTGTAGCGCAAAAAACTCATTATCAATATATTATTTTACCACATAGAGACACAAAGATTTTTTGTTCTTCTCTTCTGTGTTCTATGTGGTAATTCATTTGCAGCAAACGGCTCCAGCTATTCTTTACCCTGCAACCACTCGATCAGCAGCCGGATGCCATAGCCGCTGGCATTTTTCTGAGCCCCGAACTCATTGTCAGAAAAAGCAGTACCGGCAATATCGAGGTGAGCCCAGGCGGTGTGTCCTTCGGTAAAGACTTCCAGAAACTTGGCCGCACTGATGGCACCGGCAAACGGCTTGCCGCTGTAATTCCGTAAATCGGCGACATCTGATTTGATGTCTTCCTTGTACACATCCCAGAGCGGCAAACGCCATACACGTTCACCGGTCCGGTCAGCAGCCTGCGCCAGTTCACCGGCAAGGGCATCATTCTGTGTAAACATACCGGCCGCATGATACCCCAGCGTCCCGATCACACTACCCGTCAGCGTTGCCAGGTCAATCAATACATCCGGCTGGAAGTTCCGGACCATGTACCCGATGCCATCGGCCAGAATCAGGCGGCCTTCGGCATCAGTATCAATCACTTCAATAGTCTTGCCTATATAGGAGCCGATCACATCGCCCGGCTTCATAGCACTACCATCCACCATATTTTCAGTCGTCGGGATAATTCCGATCAGGTGTACCGGCAGCTTTAATTTAGCAGCCACTTCGACCGTTCCCAGCACTGCCGCTGCGCCGCCCATGTCGCTTTTCATCAGGTGCATGTTTGCCGACGGCTTTATGGAAATCCCCCCTGTATCGAACGTAATGCCTTTACCAACCAGCCCGACTTTCTTAACGTTGGCCGCATCAGTTGCCGGTTTATATTCCATGATGATAAACGCAGGTGGTAAGTCGCTGCCTTTATTGACGCTCAGCAAGGCGTGCATCCCATGCTGCTCAATAGCCGCCTTATCAAAAACGGTAACCGCATAGCCGTGTTTTTGCCCTGACGCCAGTGCCCAATCGGCCAGCGTCTGCGGATTTTTGTGGTTGGCAGGCGCATTCATCAGATCAAGGATTTCGTGCCGCGTTTGCGCAATGGCTTCTGCCCGGTCAATGGCGGCCTGTGCGGCAGCCTCCGCCGGTTCGTCGACGCGGATGCCTAACCGACCGGCTTCGCTGTAAAACACCGGCGCCTCTCCCTTATCGGTCTGGTACAGCCGCAGGTCATACCCGCCGGCCCGAATGCCCAACACAACTGCTTCAACCACATCACTGCCGAAACCCGTCAGGTCAACCCCCGTCTGTACCGGCAATCTGGCTTTGTTCCGGAAGAAAAACTCGCGGAAGATTGTCAGCCAGTCCATCGTTTCGGGCGACTTTCCAAGGCCCAGCAAATATGTTTTTTGCCCGTCCGGCAAATACAGCGGTAAGGCTTCTTTAGCATCACCTTTAAAATCCTGTTGCAACCGCTCAGCCGACAGGCCTGTTTCGGCAGCAATTTCCTCCAGCGCAGCAGCCAGTGTATCGGTCTGCACCAACGGGACGATCCAGGTATCAACTGTTGTCGGGTTTATCGTAATATGCATACTCTGTAATGGATAATGTAAAATGTACAATAGATAATGAGCAATGACTAATAGATAAGGCAACATGAATAAGTAAGAACAGATCATGGCAGACCCGATCCGCCCATTATTCATTGTACATTATCCATTAGTCATTCATCAGACCGGCTCCCACACGGTCGTGACGTCGTCCAGCTTTTCGAAACGTCCGAGCACCTGATTCACCAGCGACTTCCGGAGCTCAATCCGCAGGGTGCATTCGTTGTCGTAGGTCTGCCCCAGCACGGTCAACTGCATGTCTTTGACAATCTTCATGACATCGTTCATCCGTTCGAAACCAAAGATAATCCGGTAGCGCTCGTTTACCGTTTGCTCAATGACCTCCGCGACCGACAGCACCTCAACCGTCGATGATTTGTAGGCATTGATCAGTCCGGGAACACCCAGCAAGGTACCACCGAAATACCGGACCACCACGACCAGAATGTTGGTTAGCTCGTGCGAATAGAGGGTGTTCAGAATCGGGCGGCCGGCCGTTCCGGAAGGTTCCCCGTCGTCGCTGGCGCGGTAGTTGTTTTTATCCAGTCCCAACCGGTAGGCATAGCAATGGTGATTGGCTTTAGGATGTACTTTCCGCAAGGCGTCCAGGCAGGTCTTAGCCTCATTTTCACTGCGGACAGGATAGGCAAACGCTAAAAACTTACTGCCTTTATCGCGGAAAAGTCCTTCGGCGGGTCGGGCAATGGTTCGGTAGGTATCGTCAAAAAGCATAATCTGGCAACTATGTTTACCCAACGCCGGCAGGCAATAAAAAAATCCCTTTCTGCCGGAGCAAGGTTGGAGTTTCTGGGCCGGAGTCGTATATTTGAAACCGTTCCTATTGCAAAATAGCTTGATTCCGGCGTTATAAACTGCTTTTTTGTTTCACTTCCTTCAGACCTGTTTTGGTGCTGTAAGCGATCTATCCATAATACTGCCTAGCCCATGAAAGTTTCGCCAACCCAACCCTTTCAACTCGTGTATTCGTTGCTCGAACACGAATTCCTGGGCTACCTGATCGAAGCCTTTGTGGTACAACGCAACTCCAAAGGCGAACTGACGCTGCTCAATCAGACACTGTCGAGCCAGAATGCGGAAGAGTTTGCCAAAGGCCTCGACGAACGCGATTTTGAACTGATCCGTCTCATAGATGCGATTCAGCAGGATACGATTGTTAAGAAATATAATACCCGCAAACTGCCCTCTGTCGACTTCTTCCTGAAACTCTACGATCCGCAAAAAGGCGACAAGGTAATTCAGGAAGCCATTGCCGGATACCTCGAACAAATAAAGGCACGGATTCTGGAACGCCTGCCGGGCAAACCGCTCTACATCATGGGCTCCGACAGCAATCCGGCCTGGATGCCCGTCGAATGGGTCGATGAACCGGCACGGGTACATTTTCACTTTGTCCGGAACCCCGACGCGACCCATTATTTCCCGATTATCCGGCATAACGGTGAACGCGTGCAGTTTCAGTTCAGAAATGCCATGCTCCTGTGCGATGACCCCGCCTGGATGCTCATCGACAAAAAACTATACCACTTTGCGCAGAACGTCGACGGTAAAAAGCTGCGTCCGTTTCTGAACAAAAACCATATCGTTATCCCAAAAAACATTGAGGATCAGTACTACAGTAAGTTTGTGGTGCCGCTGATTGCGAACTACGATGTGTTTGCCAAAGGCTTTGAAATCCGGAGCGAGGCCATGGAACCGGTTCCGATTATTACCCTGGCCGAACACCGGACAACCAGCCAGACCGCTTCGCTGACGCTTTTTAATCAACCGGCAACCGCCGTGGCAGACGACGAAGACGACGATAGCCGGATTATGTTTGATCTGGCGTTTCAATACGGCAATTTTACATTCCGGTTCGACAGTTTCGCGACTCAATCCAACGTCAGTCTGGAGAAAAAAGGCGATGAATACCTGTTTCATAAAATCCGCCGCGATCTGCGCATGGAACGGAACCGGCTTACTGAGCTTCACAACAACGGCCTGGACCTCCGGCAGGGGCGGTTATCACTGCCAAAAGCCGAAGCCTTCAGCTGGTTATCCGGCAATCAGGCCTTTCTGACAGATAACGGCTTTGTGCTGCGCCAGAGTGCCGACGATGCCAAACGATACTTCCTGGGTTACTCGTCGATCGACGTAACCATCCGCGAAAGCAACGACTGGTTCGATATTTACGCCAACGTCCGGTTCGGGGAGTTTGAGATCCCGTTTGTGAAGCTCCGGTCGCTCATTCTGAACAAAAAGCGGGAGTTTACCCTCCCGAACGGCGAAATAGCGGTCATCCCGGAAGTCTGGTTTACCCGCTATTCCGAGCTGTTTTCATTTCTGGAAAACGACCATATTGATCAGGATCAGCTGATCCTGCGCAAACACCACCTGGCCCTGGTACAGCAACTGGAAGAAGATAGTCTGGCATCAGCCGTGATGAGCCGGCGGCTGGAGGGCCTCCGCGATTTCGAGTCAATCGACAGTTATCCGATGCCTGCCGGTTTTAAAGGAACCCTGCGTCCGTACCAGAAAGCCGGTTATGACTGGATGCACTTTCTCCGGCAGTTTCAGTTCGGCGGTTGCCTGGCCGATGACATGGGTCTGGGCAAAACTGTTATGACCCTGGCCATGCTGCAACAGCAGAAAGAACTGGGCGCACAGGAACCTACGCTGCTGGTGATGCCTACCTCGCTGCTCTACAACTGGGAGCTGGAAGCCCGTAAGTTTACCCCGAATCTGCGGGTGATGCTCTATACCGGCACCTACCGCGATAAAAATACGGCCCAGTTCGACGGATACGACCTTATTCTGAGCTCTTACGGCATTGTCCGTATCGACATTGACATCCTGAAAACCTACCGGTTTAACTATGTCATTCTCGACGAATCGCAGGCCATCAAGAATCCGTCTTCACACATTACCAAAGCGGTGATGCAGCTCAATGCGGCGCACCGGCTTATCCTGACTGGTACCCCGCTGGAAAACAGCACGATGGATTTGTGGTCGCAGATGACGTTCATCAATCCCGGGTTGTTGGGCAATCAGACGTTTTTCCGGAATGAGTTCCAGATTCCGATTGAAAAGCGCAGCGACGAGCAGAAGACCCAGCGGTTGTATACCATTATCAAGCCGTTTATGCTCCGGCGTAACAAGCGGCAGGTGGCTACGGACTTGCCCGAAAAGGTCGAAAGCGTGCTGTTCTGCGAGATGACACCGGAACAAGAGCAGCAGTACGAGGAAGCCAAGTCGTATTACCGCAACCTGATTCTGGAACGGATCGAGGAAGACGGTATGGCGAAATCGCAGATGGTGGTGTTGCAGGGCCTGACCAAACTCCGCCAGATTGCCAACCACCCGCGCCTGATCGATGAAGCCTACGAGGGCGACTCCGGGAAGTTATCCGACGTATTGATGCGGATGGAAATTGCGATGGCAGAAGGACACAAAATCCTTATCTTCAGCCAGTTCATTAAACACCTGAACGTTTTCCGGAAATACCTGAAAGAAAAAAATATCCGGTATGCCTACCTGGACGGTTCTACAGCCGACCGGAAATCGCAGATCGAACTCTTCCAGCAGGATGACAGTATTAAACTGTTTCTGATTTCGCTGAAGGCAGGCGGACAGGGCCACAACCTGACCGCCGCCGACTATGTGTTCATCCTTGACCCTTGGTGGAATCCCGCCAGTGAGGCTCAGGCCGTTGACCGCGCGCACCGCATCGGGCAGCAGAAAACCGTGTTTACCTATAAATTCATTACAAAGAATTCCGTTGAGGAAAAAATCCTGGCGTTACAACGGTCGAAACAGAAATTGGCGAGTGATTTAATTACAACTGAAGAAAGTTTCGTAAAATCGCTGACAAAAGAAGATCTGCTGGTTTTATTAGAATAATGTTCCGGTCCGAAAAAACGTATTTTATTAGTGCACTGGCCCTCCTGGGCCTTTATTTTTTACCTTACCTACTGCTCGGTGAGGATGCATATGTAACGATTCACGACAACCTCGACAGCGATTTCCTTTATCTGCACATTCTGAAAATCTCCCGGACTGCCTTTGCCATGGACCCGATGGCGATTGTGCCTAACATGATGAACGGCATTCCGCGCGCAGCCCTGCGGTCGGGGCTGAATCTGGAAGTGGTCCTGTTTTATTTTCTGCCCTCCTATACCGCCTACGTCGTTAATCTGGTGCTGATCCGCCTGACCGGTTTTGTCGGTATGTGGCTCTTACTGCGCCGATACCTGCTGCCGGAACCGTCATGGATGATCATCCGGACCGGCATCGCGGTTTGTTTTGCCATCGTGCCGGGCTATGTTGTCCACGGTATTTCGGTAAGTGGCCAGCCGCTGCTGCTGTATGCATTTCTCAACATTGCCCGGGACCGGCAAACCTGGAAAGACTGGTTCGTTATCGCATTCTTCCCGTTTTATTCTTTTCTGGTGTGGGCAGGGCTGTTCATTGCCGTTGCCCTGGGCGTACTGGCGCTGTATTTTATGCAGGCCAAACGGCGGTTTCACGTTCCGTCATTGATTGCCCTTCTGGTGCTGGGCATGGGTTACGGTCTCAGCGAATGGCAGATGATTTATTCGTTCGCGGCCAAACTCTATGTGTCGCACCGCACCGAATATGATTATGCCCGGCTACTGCCCAAAACGTTTGTCCACAGCTGGGGTAAAAGCGTGCAGTTGTTCAGTGACATTCAGTACCATTGCGGGAGTTATTCAACCAGATGGATCCGGGGAACGCTGGTTATTGCCGCCACGTATGCGTTTTTGCGGAACGACCGTAAAGTCCTCCGCCAGTTTGCCGGTTATCTGCTCCTGATCATCGGTATTTGTCTCTTCAGCGGGTTTTACCGCTTTCCGGCTAGCTGGCTGGGGAAGGGTAACCTGTTCCAATCGTTTCAGTTCGACCGGTTTTATTTTCTGCTGCCGGCCATCTGGCTGTGGCTTTTTGCACTCGCTCTGCGCAGCATAGCCCAACCCCGCTGGCTGCTCTATGCCCTGCTAATGGGTCAGGGCTGGATCATGGTACAAGCTAACGGAGAATGGCTGGTGAACCTGCGCAAACAGGCCGGTTTATCCACGCCGGGCGCTATCTCATACCGGTCCTTTTACGCCACGGAGCAGTTTGCGCAGATCCGGGAGTATATCCGGCAGCCTCAATCCGCGTACCGGGTAGCCAGTATCGGCATTAGTCCGGCGGTGTCGCTTTACAACGGCTTTTATGCCCTCGACAGCTACCAGAATAATTACCTGCTCAGCTATAAGCATGCCTTCCGGAAGGTGATTGCTGCCGAACTGGACAAAGCGCCCCGCATCCGCACCTACTACGATGCCTATGCCTGCCGGTGCTATACCTACGTCGCCGAGCTCGGCATGAAGGAGTCTGCGTTTTCCTTCAGTAAAACCAGCAGGCGGCAGATCAATAACCTGACTATTAACACGGAGGCCTTCCGTGCCCTGGGCGGGCGCTACCTGATTGCAGCTATTCCCATCCGGAACGCACCCATGAATCACCTGACACTACTCCGCGTATTCGATGATACCAGATCGTACCGGCGGATTTATCTCTATGAAGTTTTATAGAAGATATACTCCCTCCTGTTCGGTATCACTCAGGACTACCTGCACGTGTTCGGCAAGTGTCGTACTTAAGGCATACCCTTTGTAATCAGCCGCAACGGGATAAAGCGGGTGGTTCCGGTCAACGAGCACGGCTACCTGCAATTTCCGTACCGGAGTGGTCAGAAACGGCTGCAGACTAAACGTTAAGGTCCGGCCGGTATTCAGCACATCATCAACCACAATAACCACTTTATCAGCTACATCAACGGCGGTTTCGCTCAATTGTACCGACGGTTGGGCGCGCTGGTGCTTATCCAGGTCAATCCGTAACAACGACACCTCGAAAGGGGCAATATGAGCCAGCGCTTCCTGCAGGCGGCGGGCAAATACATAGCCTTCTCCCGAAATACCGGCCAGTACGAGGGCAGATTCCTCAAAATTGTTCTCGTAAATCTGAAAAGCAATCCGCCGGATCTTCTGACGAAGCTGCTCTGCTGTTAATATTAATTGCGCAGAAGTAGTCATTTCTTAAGTTGTTTAGCGTAGGCCGGGCCCGGCATTTTCCACCAGAAAAGCGGCGGTTTTTCCGTCCGGCTGTGCAGAGACGCAAAATTCTAAAAAATATCCTCGTAAACGATACTGCATTTGGCACAATTTTCGCCGAGCAGATGTGTATATCAAATGTCATTTTCCAGATTAGCAGTAACACTGGATAGCATCTGATATATTATTAAAGCAAAGTCAGTATTAATTTTGTATCGTTTATGAACCGTATTGCAAAAAAGTGTTACACAGCTTTTATCGCTCTGTTGTTTCTTACTGTTATCCTTGGTAATTCATCAGACAGCAATACCGTTGAACTTTTAAAGCAATCACTCCAGAAAGGGCAGGCTCATCAATTGTCGATGCTGTTCGACAAACAGATTGAGCTAGTCATTGAATCTGAGACCGTTGACTTCCCTTCTGTATCGGCCAACCATGCCGAACTGATCCTTCAATCGTTTTTCCGGAAGCATCCGCCGCGTCGTTTCCAGTACATTTATCAGGGTAATACGACAAAGCTGCGCTACAGCACCGGTATTTACGAAACCCAGGATCAGGCCTTTTCAGTATACGTTCTCATGCGCCAAGATGCCCGCCGTCAGCTGGTGATCAATACGCTGCATGTTCGTAAGAACAAATGAAAACAAAAAAACCCTGCCATAGAGCTGGGTCGTCATACCTCGGATACCATAAATCGCTTTATCTTTGTGCCTTCATTTTAAGGTACTATGATTGTTAAAACAAAAAAATACGCGATCGACCAAAAGACGTATATCAACATAGCGCTTCGCCTCTGGGTGAAAGATAACTGGAAATGGGGTTTTATCCCGCTCGGTTTGATTTTGGTAAACGCGATCCTGGGCATTACAGGTATTTATCCGAACATCTGGATCTACATCGTCGTTATCCTGCTTACTATTCTGTATGTTCTGTTCTGGGCCGTGCAAATTACCGGTATCTCCCAGATGGAGCAAAGCAAGCCGCTTTTCGACAAATATATTTATGAGATCGACAGCCGGCAGATTCTGATGCGTATCAACGCAAAAGAAGGCGGTTTACTGAAATGGGATCAGATCAAGGATGTTATCAAGGATAAGGACGCCTACATTGTGTTCCTCGACAATGAACAGGCGCTGAAAAATGTGAAAGCCAGCTGGTTTGCCAGAACCGTAACCCGCGGACTGGCCAAAGCCCAGTTCATCTACTGGCCTTTCAGCATCTTCAACAGCGAGCATGACCTTAAATTTCTGGAAACAATCCTGAAACGGAAAGAACTCATTAACTAATTCAGCAGGGCTGAAAAAGCGGAGCGGGAAACGGAAAAAAGGAGATAAAACCCCTTCATCTGTTTCCCGCTCCGCTTTTTACATTTTCGTTAGACAAACTCTGCGCCTTTGTCCTTGGCATCGGCAACGAAATCCTTTACTTTCTGCTCTTCGTCTTTTCGGCAGATCAGCAGCACATTATCGTATTCGGCCACGATATAACCATCCAGCCCGTTGATCGCAACCAGACGGTTAGCCGGGGTCTTAATGATGCAGTTCTTTGTGTTATACAGCATTACCTTCCCGTCGATCACGTTCTGGCTCTCATCTTTTTCAGATACCTCATACAGCGATTTCCACGTACCCAGATCCGACCAGCCGAAATCACTGAGTACCACATGGACATTGTCGGCACGTTCCATCACCCCGTTATCAATCGAGACATTTTTACAGAGCGAGTAGGCCTTACCGATAAATGTAGTTTCCTGATCCGAGTAATAGGACGGTTTTCCCTCTTCAAATACCTCAGCGAGATCCGGCAGGAACGCTTCAAACGCCCGGATAATGGCATTCACGTTAAAGACGAAAATCCCGGCATTCCAGACAAACTCCCCGCTATCGACAAACTGTTTCGCCAGCTCCAGATGCGGCTTCTCCGTAAAGGTTTTCACCTTTTTCAGATCCCCTTCTGTGTCGGGCAGATACTGGATATAGCCGTAACCGGTATCCGGCCGGCTGGGCTGAATACCCAGTGTAACCAGAATCTCCCGCTCCTGCGTGGCATTCAGGGCAATCCGGATAATCCGGCGGAATTCGTCTTCTTTCAGAATAATGTGATCGGCAGGAGCGATCACAATGTTTGCCCCGGGGTTATGTTCCCGGATTTTATAACAGGCATAGGCAATACAAGGCGCGGTATTGCGTCCGATCGGCTCACAAAGTACCTGCTCGTCCGACAATTGCGGCAATTGTTGCTGACAAAGGTCCTTGTACTTTTCGCTGGTAACGACGTAAATGTTTTCGGGCGGACAAATACCGTCGAAACGGTCAGCAGTTTGTTGAAGCAGGGTGCGGCCGGTGCCTAATACATCATGGAATTGTTTCGGGTTAGTTGTACGGCTGAACGGCCAGAAACGAGTTCCTATGCCTCCAGCCATAATGACTACGTATGTATTGCTCATTGATCTAATGTCTTATCTGAATAGTTTCTACCTAAAGTAGCGTACAAAAATGCGATTTTGTTAAGAAAATCAGCGAAAAGTTTATGGTTTGGTCAGATTATTAGGACCCGATCCGATTTATACAAAAACATATGGGCAAAAAACAATATGGTATACCTAAAAGCAAATTCAAGAACTCTTATGTGAACCATATTCTTCTTTATTTAACTACAGAGCGGCATTTATATTTTCCAATTAGTCAGCTGGTCACTTTTGAGAGCATAAACAGGATACAATACCCGATACCGGTCCGGCCAGTCCGCAAGACAGCCGTCAAGTTGCTTACGGATCATTTCAGCGCATGGCCTGTTGGTTATACGCCCTGATCCGCTGCGCAACGTTCTCGCGGATGTTCATCCAGAAAAGATTATAATCGGCACGGTGCCAGATTTTAGTGCGTAGTAAAGCGGCACCCCGCACATGCAGACGCCCGATCCAGAGCAGGCCGTTGTGCACCTGCGCATCTGACGGACTGGCCAGTAAATTAAACTTCGGTCCTACCCCGCCCTTGTTGAGTTCATAGCCGGCGTACCTGTCCGACGAAGACCATGTCAGCGGATTGGTACACAGCGCCTTATTCAGTCCGTCTCCGTAATAGGTCGGGATATAATTCCGCGAAAACGTGTTCCACGACACAAAGCAGCCGGTCTGTTCAGGGCTTTCGCCGGCCGGAATCGTTTTAAAAATGTCAGGCGGTGTGGCAATACCAACCAGATAAGCGGCTACCAATTGGCGGCGCAGAGGCTGACCATCAAAAAACTCCGCCAGCAGCCGTGTAGCGTGTACCGTTCCCTGACTATGGGCCGCAATAATGACCGGCCGCGGATTCCCGGCAGCATCGCGGTTATAATGGGCCATATAATACAGGAATGCTGCTTTTACGTCTTCGTACGCTAATCCGAGCGCCTGTTCCTTATCAGCCTTATTTTTTGTCAGAAACGAGTAGTAATGTGCCTGCCGGTAACGCGGCGCAAACACCCGGCAGGAGCCGTTGAAAACCGATGCCTGATTCAGGATTGTCGACTGATCAACCCACTTATTCATGACGGCATCAGTCACATCGGCATTCCAGGCTGAGGGTCCCTGCTGTTTACCGGTATAGATCGTCGGATGGATGAAGAAAACATCGGTACCCGCCTCTTTCTGCGCGTCTTTAACGGTCGCTCCGGCCGGAATTGAATCAGCCGCATCGCGCCGGTCAGGTAAGGCCGCCCAGGTATGTTCATCAGCGTAGGAAGGCGCTGCCGGTGCCGGAAAAGCGTCATAACTCCCCGTAATTTGATAAGGCCGGCGCTGGCAACCTACCAGAAAGACAGTTATGATGAGAATCACCAGTTGACTAATCCATCTGTTCCGTGACAAATTATGCTTATATAAACCTATACGTTTACTTAACTGCAATATGGGCATCATCAGGTCCATTTTTTTTATTAAAAAAAGATTTTTTAGAACAAAATGAATAGAATAATTTTAGTTTTGCGACTACTTAAAGATTCACAAGCAACCTACGAACCAATCTATCTATGAGACGAACAACTACGTGGCTAAACCGTTACTTAACGGTCTTCCTGTGTCTTTTGACGCTCACAACGATGGCCCAGACTAAATTAGCGGGCCGGATTACGGATGGCATCAGTAAAGAACCGCTCGCCGGGGTAAGTATTGCCATCAAAGGTAAAGTTATCGGCACGATTACGGATACCAAAGGTAACTTTTCGCTCAGCACCAGCGTTCCGACGCCATTCAACATTGTTGTTACTTCCGTTGGCTATGAAGGCCAGGAGATCACCATTACCGGCAACCGCTCTGACCTTAACCTGCAACTGAAAGAGCAGGTTGTTTTAGGGCAGGAAGTCGTGGTAGCGGCATCCCGCGTGGAAGAAAGCGTCATGAAATCGCCGGTAGCGGTCGAAAAAATGGACATCCGCGCCATTCGCGAAACAGCCGCTCCTTCGTTCTACGACGCCCTTGCCAACATGAAGGGTGTGGACATGACCACGCAAGGTTTGCTGTTTAAATCGATCAATACACGCGGGTTCAACTCGACAGGTAATCCCCGTACCGTACAGATGATCGACGGGATGGACAACCAGGCTCCGGGTCTGAACTTCCCGGTCGACAACATTGTGGGTATGCCGGAACTGGACGTTGAAAGTGTGGAAGTACTGCCGGGTGCGGCTTCGGCTCTCTACGGCCCGAACGCTATCAACGGCCTGATCCTGATGAACAGCAAGAGTCCGTTCCTATATCAGGGTCTCAGCGCTACGGCCAAAGCCGGTGTGATGTCGGCTCAGGGACGCACGAAAACAACGACGCCGTTTTCGGACTTCTCGCTGCGGTATGCGAAGGCATTTAACAATAAACTGGCCTTCAAAGTAAACCTCGCCTATATCCAGGCACAGGACTGGGAAGCCAACAACTACACCAACCTGAACGGTGGCGGTGTTCAGAACGGCACCCGCGTAAAAGGCGTTAACCCGGACTATGACGGTGTTAACATCTATGGTGACGAAATTCAGACGAACATCAGCAGCGTAGCCAGCTCACTGGTAACGGCGGGTCGTTTACCGGCAGCCTTAGCCAGCCTGGTTCCGAATCAGGTGGTCAGCCGTACCGGCTACATGGAACGTGACATGGTTGATTATAACACCAAAAGTTTCAAAGGCAATGTTGCCCTTCATTACCGTATAAACGACCGGATTGAAGCCATCGGCCAGGTTAACTACGGACAAGGCACAACCGTATACACGGGTGCAGGACGCTACTCGCTCCGTAACTTCAGCCTGACGCAAGCCAAACTGGAACTGCGCGGCGATAACTTTACGCTGCGGGCATACACGACTCAGGAGCGCTCAGGACAGTCTTATACAGCCGGTCTGACAGCGGTAAACATGCTGAACGCTATTAAGCCTAACGCAACCTGGTTCGGTGAATATACGGGGGCCTTTGCACAGGCACGTGCTGCCGGTCAGTCGGTTGAAGATGCTCACGTAACGGCCCGCGCAACGGCCGACAAAGGCATGCCGGTTCCGGGTACAGACGCTTACAAATCCTTACTGGATACCTACCGCAACAAAGCGATTGTAGACGGCGGCGGTGCGTTCAGCGACAAAACCAACCTCTATCACGTAGAAGGTGTTTATAATTTAAAGAATCAGATCAAATTCCTGGAGCTCCTCGTCGGCGCAAACTTCCGCCAGTACCAGCTCCGGTCAAACGGGACGCTGTTTGCCGATACTAAAGAAGGCCGCAGCGGTACCATTCCGATCAATGAATATGGTGCCTTTGTGCAGGCCGGTAAAAACCTGTTCAGCGATCACCTGAAACTGACCGGCTCACTGCGCTACGATAAAAACAAAAACTTTGATGGTGTCTTCTCGCCACGGGTGTCGGCCGTTGGTTCATTCGGCGACCAGAATCTGCGCGTATCCTACCAGACCGGTTTCCGGATTCCGACAACCCAGAACCAGTATATCGATCTGCCGACACCGGCCGGTACACTGATCGGCGGTCTGCCGGAGTTCGACGCACGGTATAACCTGGGCAGCGGTATCCTGCGCGACAACCTCGCTACGGCAATCATTGCCCAGAAAATTAAGGATGATCCGACTATCGTACAGGCGGCAACCCAGTATGCTACGGCAGCGGTAACACAGCAGGTAACAGCTGCCGTAACGGCACAGGTGAATGCGATGGTTGCTGCGGGTCAGTTACCGGCAGCCAACGCCGCGGGAGCTATCCAGCAAGGAGTAGCGGCTCAGTTACCAGGCGTTCTGCAGGCACAGCTGCCAGGTCTGGTCAACCAACTGGCTCCGGCCTTCGCTCTGGCGAAACTGCCGAAATACCAGGCATCACCGCTGAAACCGGAACGCATTCAGTCAATCGAATTCGGCTACAAAGGGCTGATTGCCAAAAAACTGTTTGTGGATGCCTATTACTACACAAGCACGTATACCAACTTCCTGGGCGGTACGGTCATCGTTGTACCAACGCAACCGGCAGCCCCCGGCTTACCGATTGAATCAGGTATCGGAGCGGGGTATTACAAAGGTTATTCGCGGCCGGCCAACGCAGCCGGAAAAATTAAGGTCAACGGTTTTGCCATCAGCCTGAACTACTCGCTGCCGCGCGGCTTCAATGTGGGCGGTAACTTTGCCAACAACAATCTGGCTAACTTTACGCCGACACCGGAGCAGCAGTACGCCGGCTTCAATACGCCGAAAAACCGCTTCAATATTAACTTTGGCCGCCGTATAAGCAGCAGCAACAAACTGGGCTTCAACCTGGCCCTGCGTCATCAGGATGGTTTCAAATACGAAGCGAGCTTTATTCAACCGACAACGATTGGTGTACCGTTATTCAGCAATACAGAAGTCCCGGCCATTACCAACTTCGACGCGCAGGTTAGCTATAAACTGCAGCCGATCAAATCGATTCTGAAAGTGGGTGGTACGAATATTGGCGGCAAAACCTATTACCAGGCTTTCGGCAGTGCCAATGTCGGCTCAATGTATTACGTATCACTGACGTTCGACGAACTTCTGAACTAATGATGTTTGACTCCTACGGAGTCGTATACAAATTCCCTGTTTCTTACCCTAACCTTTTACCACAAAGTAAAGCCGCGTTATTTTCAACGCGGCTTTTTGTATTTTTACGGGTCAAAAACTGTGAAGGCGGAAAGGAATATGAAAGGACATCTACACTTACTGGTTGTACTATTATCGGCAGTTCTGTATAGTAATACACTGAAGGCCAACCATATTTACGGCGGCAACATGAGCTTACAGGCTTCTGCTACGCCCGGCTTCTACAACCTTTCGTTAACCCTGTTTCTTGACAAGCGGAATCTGGAGCCTAACAGTATTGATGATGTACTTGGTGTTTATATTTTCAGTAAAAGTACCAACCTGCGCGTTGACCGATTTGATCTGATCAAAGGTACCCCGACGCCACTGCTTCAAAGTACCTCTGCCTGCGACGCACTGCTGAAGCTGGATCTGGACATGCTGGTTTACTCACAACTGGTAAATCTGCCGGCCAGTAAATATAATGACCCGCAGGGCTATTATGTCATCTATGAACGCTGCTGCCGGAATGTGGATATTGCCAATATCCAGCGCCCCGGTGATACCGGTCAGTTGTTCCGTCTTGACTTTCCGGCGGTGGTGCAGAGTGGAATCGGTTTTCAGAACTCATCACCCGACTTTGGCGTACCGCCGGCCGATTATGTGTGCATCAACCGGCCATTCAAGGTAAGCTTCAAGGCGACCGATGCCGACGGCGACCGGCTGCAATACGAACTGGTTGACCCGCTTGCCGGCTACACAACCCGCGCGAACGTCTTTGGTAGCGGAAATTCGTATGCAACCTATCCGGCCGTTAACTGGGCCAGTGGCTTCAGCGCATCCAAAGCCGTACCCGGCAACCCGACACTACAGATCAATGCCACTACCGGCGAACTGACCGTCACGGCCAATCAGCTGGGTTTATATTCATTTGCCGTGCTGGTGAAAGAGTTCAGGGGCGGTAAACAAATCGGGCAGGTGCAGCGTGAGTTTCAGTTTGTGGTCGTGGATTGTAAGCAGAATAAAACAACGCCGCCCGCCATTGCCACTAACGGTACCAGCCTGACGGCCTTGCTTCACTGCGAGTCAACACCCGTTACCCTGACGACCGAAAGCGACCCGAAGTTTGTTTACCAGTGGCAGCGCGACGGTCTTGATATCGAAGGAGAAACCAAATCAACGCTGACGGTTAATGAATTAGGCACATACACTGTCCAGAAGAAATTCCTGTACAACTGCGGCGTCGATACGCTTTCTCAGGCCGTTACCATTTATTGCGAGACGTACCTCTACATGCCCACCGCGTTTACCCCGAACGGCGATGGCGTTAACGATGACTGGCAGATTATGAATATTGAATCCCTGACAGAAGCCATCGTTACGATTTTCGACCGCTGGGGCTCGGTCATTTTCAACTCCACAGGGTATGCAAAGCCATGGGACGGCACGTTTAAATCGGAAAAAGTACCGGTAGGCCCATATACCTACCAGATACAGATTCCACATCAGAAGCCTTACCGGGGCAGCGTTCAGGTCCTCTACTAAACTTTCGGGCCGAACGCCAGATCACCCGCATCGCCCAGGCCGGGTACGATGTAATAATGATCGTTCAGGCGCTCATCAATAGCTCCCAGCCATAAGCGGCACTGCGGAAGCCGCTCCTGCAAATAGCCTATGCCTTCCGGGCTGGCAATGACCGCAGCTATATGCGTCTGGGCCGGAATGCCGTACCGGAGCATGGCGTGGTATACTTTTTCGATGGATCGGCCCGTTGCCAGCATAGGGTCAACCAGAATCAGGGTACGACCGGTCAGGTCAGGGCCGACAATGTAATCCATTTCGATTTCAAACTCATCGTCGTCGCTGGCATAGCCCCGATAGGCTCCGACAAATGCATTATCGGCATGATCAAAGTAGTTCAGAAACCCCTGATGGAACGGCAGTCCGGCACGCATGATCGTGGCCAGCACCGGCTGGCGGATCAGCAGCTGGGTTTCGGCCATCCCGAGCGGTGTCTCAACTTTAGCATTCTGATAGGGCAGTACCTTCGATAGTTCATAGGCCATCAGCTCGCCGACACGCTCTAAATTGCGCCGGAAGCGGAGCCGGTCTTTTTGTAAGGTAACATCACGCAATTCAGCGATATACTGATTGGCCAGGGAAGACTGATGAGCAAAAACAAACATAATGTGACGGATCGTTTCGCGGAGGAGAGCGGTAATTTAGCAACAGGACACCTGTTAATCCAAATAAGATACCTAATTTGTCGGCTGATTATGAAAAAGCCGCTGCATGTTCTGGCGGGGTGCCTGATTGGGTTTTGTTCATCAGCACTTGCCCAAAGCCCATACATTCCGCTCAATACTGACTATTACCATCTGATTGACCGCATGGAAATCCGCCAGGGCCGCTGGTCAGAAGGCTTCCATAGCTCGTTTAAAGCATATAACCGCCAAAGCGTTATCCAGCTGACAGACAGTGTTCTGACCAATCAGGACTATCCGCTTTCAGCCACCGACCGCTTTAACCTCGGCTACCTCCGCGACGATAGCTGGGAATGGGTAAAACCCATTGCCGACAGCACAAAAATTGACCCGCTGGCACGTCATTCGGTTGCTGCCGGTGTACAACCGGGGGATAGCGAAAAGCCACTGTTCGGTCTTTTTTATAAGAAGAAATCTGATTTCTACAGCCTTCAGACGCCGGAGCTTGATCTGCACGTCAGTCCGGTGATCTACCTCGATTACACCCGCGAATCAGGCAATAATAACTTGTTATATACCAATACAAGGGGACTTGAAGTCCGTGGCACGATCATGAAAAAGCTGGGTTTTTATACCTACTTTGCCGATAATCAGGCTTATTATCCCAGATACATTCAGGAATACGGTCAGTTGTATGCACGTCCGGAGGTGGATGCCGGCTTCGCCCCCGGCGAAGGCCTGGCCAAGCTTTACCGCAACCGTGGGGCGGACTTTCTGGCGGCCCGCGGCCATATTACATTCAATGTCCTTAAAGCCATCAATGTGCAGTTCGGGCATGACCGCAACTTTATCGGCAACGGTTACCACTCCCTGTTTCTGTCAGACAATGCCGCGCCTTACCTGTTTCTGAAACTGACGACCCGCTTCGGCAAACGGTTCCAGTACACCAACCTCTTTACCGAACTCCAGAACGTTCAGGAAACGATTCCGGCCAATCAGCTGGTGCCGCAGAAGTACATGGCCATGCACCACCTGAGTATTAATCTGACCAAAAACATTAATCTGGGCGTTTTCGAAGCGGTTGTCTACAGCCGCGACCGGCTCGAATTAGGCTACCTTAACCCTATCATTCTCTATCGCTTTGTGGAGTCTTACCGCGGTAGTGCCGACAACACGCTGGCGGGCATCGACCTGAAAGTGAATTTCCTGAAGCATTTTATGGCCTACGGACAAATCCTGCTGGATGAATTCCGGATCAGTGACCTCCGGGCCGGTAATGGCTCATGGACCAACAAATACGCGACGCAGGCGGGTCTCAAATACATTGATGCCTTCGGTATTCAGAACCTTGATCTTCAGGGTGAGTTCAATATGGCGCGGCCTTATACGTATTCCCATTTTGGCGGACAAACCAACTATGTGCATTATAACCAGCCGCTGGCTCATCCGTTAGGCGCCAATTTCTTCGAATGGCTGGGCATTGCCCGGTTTCAGCATCAGCGGCTCACAGTCTCCGGTTTATTCAGCGTCATGCAGTACGGCGACGATCCGCCGGGCCGGAATTACGGACGGGATATCCTGAAAAACTATGAAACACGATTCCGTGACGAAGGCAACTTCATCGGCCAGGGCCGGCAAACGATCATCTCGTATGCGGAAGGTCGTGCCAGCTACATGTTTAAGCACAACCTGTTTCTGGATGCGCGCTATACTTACCGGCTGCGGTCGAGCCAATTCCGGTCGTCGGAATATACCAGCAACCTGCTGACCATCGGGGCGCGCTGGAATTTTGCGTATCGCCACCTTGTCTATTAATAAACTTTTGCCGTTACCATTGGCAATCTGCGGGTGATTCAGGATTTTTGCCCCGCAATTACTTATGGTAACCTACTTAACATGCAAGATATTATTCGTCAGGAGCTGACCGAAGCACGATCGGTTCTGGATGCGTTTCTCGATAATCCGGCTAATCTGGAGGCCATTGAAGCCGCGGCCGTTGTCATGGCCAACGCCATCAAATCAGGTCGTAAAGTAATTTCATGCGGCAACGGCGGTTCACACTGCGATGCTATGCACTTTGCCGAAGAGCTTTCGGGTCGCTATCGCGACAATCGGCGTTCGCTGGCCGCCATTGCCATTTCCGACGTCAGCCACATTTCGTGCGTGGGCAACGACTATGGCTTTGAGTTCATTTTCTCGCGCTTTATAGAAGGACTGGGCAATGAGGGTGATGTACTGATGGGCATCAGCACCAGCGGCAACTCAGGCAACATCATCCGCGCCGTTGACGCTGCCCGTGAAAAAGGCATGAAGGTCGTTTTACTGACCGGAAAAGATGGGGGTAAACTGGCCGGTCTGGCTGACGTTGAAATCCGTGTTCCTCATTTCGGCTACGCCGACCGGATTCAGGAAGTACATATAAAAGTCATTCACCTGTTTATCCTGCTGATTGAAAAGCTGGTAATTGGCTAATAAAAAAGGTCTTGCTGAATGCTCAGCAAGACCTTTTTTATGGTGTCGGGCGTTTACCGCCTTTTTTACCGGCATCTATTTTTTTCTGGAGTTTCGCGGTCACCTGTTTATAAACCCCTTCCAGCTCGGCAGGATGCGCCGAATAATAGGCAAAGCTGGCCCGATAAGCAGCCGTATCGACCGAGAGTTTTTTAAACAGCTGGCTTTCCAGCCGCTGGTACACAATATTCGACGAGTCGAGCGAACGGAGATT
>CBDFHU010000115.1:0-38736 GCA_965247375.1 Arsenicibacter sp. | reverse complement strand
GAAGACCGGCGGGCGTTCCTCCACAGCACTTTCGACCCGAAGAAGAGTAAGGAAAACGAGTGGGTAAAAGACCTCAACGAAGACGGTTCACACGACTGGAAGGATCTGGCCGTAGAAAAAGACGAGGTCTGGCGGCTCGAAGACACCGACGGCGACGGCCTGGCTGACATCTCGACGCGGATCATCAATGATTTCTTTGACGAAATCACCGACGTAGCCGGCGGTATTCTGGTTCGGGCGAAAGACATGTTCATCACCATTGCGCCGGACGTATGGCGGCTGCGGGATACCAACAATGACGGCATTCCGGATCAGAAAACGTCGATCAGCCACGGTTATGCGGTACACATCGGCTTCAGCGGTCACGGTATGTCGAACCCGATTGAAGGCCCGGACGGCAAAATATACTGGAACATCGGCGACATCGGGGCCAACATTACCGCTCCGGACGGCAAAAAGCACAACCGCTCCAACGAAGGCATCATCGCCCGCGCCAATCCGGACGGCAGCGATTTCGAAGTCTTTGCCGGTGGTTTGCGGAACACCCACGAATTCGTATTTGATGAGTACGGCAACCTGATCAGCTCCGACAACGACGGTGATCATCCGGGCGAAAGCGAACGGCTGGTACACGTGGTGGAGGGGTCCGACGCGGGCTGGCGCTCAAACTGGCAGTATGGCAAGTATACTGATCCGAAGAACAACAGCTACAAAGTCTGGATGGACGAAAAGCTGTTTAAACCACGCTGGGAAGGACAGGCAGCCTACATCATTCCGCCGATCATGAACTTCCATAACGGCCCGACCGGCATGGTCTACAACCCCGGCACCGCCCTTGGATCTGCCTGGAAAAACAAGTTCTTCCTGGTCGAATTTGTCGGTAACCCCGCCCGCTCGCCGATCTGGTCGTTCGGGCTGAAACCGAAAGGGGCTTCGTTTGTCCTCGACGGCGAACAGAATATCCTGAACGGTATTCTGCCGACGGGTATCCGGTTCGGTCCGGACGGGGCACTGTACGTGGCGGACTGGATTAATGGCTGGGATACCAAAAATTACGGCCGCGTCTGGAAACTGGACGTAACCGACGACAAAAATGACCTGAAAGCGCTGCGGGCCGAAACCAAACGCCTGATGCAGCTCGATTACCTGGCCCAAAGCGAAGACATGCTGTATTCGCTGCTGTTTAACCCCGACATGCGGATCCGCCAGAAAGCGCAGTTTGAACTGGTTGACCGGGGCGCGAAGGGAGCCGCTACGCTCAATAAAGCCATTGCACAGACGCAGAATCAGCTGGCCCGTATTCACGGTATCTGGGGCATGGGTCAGCTGACGCGGCAGGATAAGACCAATGCGTCGTCGCTGTTGCCGCTACTGAAAGACAGTGATCCGGAAATTGTGGCGCAGGCGGCCAAAATGCTGGGCGACGCGGCTATTCCGGAAGCCGGTCCGCAACTGGTCCCGCTGCTGGCGAGCAAAAACCCCCGTGTATTATTCTACAGTGCTCAGGCGATCGGCCGGATCAAATACGAGCCCGCCATTAACCCGCTGCTGGATATGATTAAAGCTAACCACGACGAAGACGTTTACCTGCGTCACGCGGCCGTACTGGCGTTATCACGGATTGGTCAGGCAGAACCGATGGTGGCACTGGCCAATAACCCGGATAAGTCGCTCCGGCTGGCGGCGGTGCTGGTACTGCGCCGGTTAGCCAGTGACCAGATCAACATTTTCCTGCAGGATAAAGACGAATACATTGTGGCCGAAGCGGCCCGCGCCATCAACGACGACCTGTCGATTCCGGCCTCGTTACCGGCGCTGGCAGCCACGCTGAAAGAAACCCGCTTTACGTCAGAGCCATTGCTGCGCCGCGCCATCAACGCCTGCCTGCGCGTGGGCGGCGACCAGGAACTGGAAACTCTGATGGCATTTGCCAAACGTAAGGATGTCGATAAAACGATCCGGGCCGAAGCGCTGGCTACGCTGGGTTCATGGGCCAACCCGTCGGTACTTGACCGGGTTGACGGCCGTTATCGCGGCCCGATTCAGCGGAACCTGGCCGCAGTAAAGGCGAAAATTCAGCCGCAGGCACTGGCCTTGTTACAGCAGGCCGAGCCGGAGACACAAATCGCGGCGGCACAGATGTTCAGTCAGCTGGGCATGAACGAAAACAACGCCGCACTTGCCAAACTGATGGACAACAGCTCATCGCCGGAGGTGCGCTCGGCCGTACTTACTGCCCTGAGTAAGCTGAATTACAGCAATATGGAGTCGGCCATCCGCAAGAGCATGACCGATGATAACGCCGACGTACGGGCCACGGCCCTTGGGTTGATGTCGGGCCAGACGCTGTCGCAGGAAGCCCTGGCCGACGCGTCGAAAACCGTATTCGATAAAGGCAGTATCAAGGAGCAGCAGCAAATGCTGAAGGTATTGAGCGCACAGCCGGCGGATAAAACCGAACAGATTCTGTCTGGTCTGATTGATCAGCTGGCCGATAAAAAGCTGTCGCCAAGCCTGACGCTTGAGCTGAACGAAGCAGTTGAAGCCTCGAAGTCGTCGGCACTGGCTGCCAAACTGGCTCCACTGAAATCTACCGGCGACGGGGTCGCTGCGTTTAAAGATGCGTTGTATGGCGGTGATGCGCTGGCCGGTCGCCGGATTTTCAACACCAGCACGGCGGCGGAGTGTGTACGCTGCCACGCGATTCGCGGCCAGGGCGGTGAAGTAGGTCCGTCGCTGACGTTTATCGGTGATGTGCTGACCCGTGAGCAGATTTTACAGGCCTTGATTGAGCCGAGTGCCCGCATTGCGCCGGGTTTCGGTACAGTTTCCCTGACGCTGAAAGACGGCCAGAACGTGACGGGTATCTTATCACAGGAAAACGAGCATGAGCTGGTCCTGAAAACGTCGGAAGCCGAGCCGCTCAAAATTCCGGTATCGCGGATTGCAAAACGCGAGAACTACCCGTCGAGCATGCCGCCGATGGGGCTCCTGCTCTCGAAGCGCGAAGTCCGCGACGTCGTTGAGTTTCTGTCGAATCTGAAGAAGAAATAAGTGAAGTGGTGGCACGACTTTAAGTCGTGCCACCACTATATAGCATAGAGCAATATTACCCACACCCCTTGCCCCGTGCTCCTTGCCCTTTGCCCTACAACCGACGGTAGGCTTCGTCCAGAATCGCGGCGGTGGCGCTGGTACCGATGCGTTTAACGCCCATCTGCTGAATACGCAGCGCTTCGTCCAATGTCCGGATACCGCCTGACGCCTTAACCTCTACGCCCGGCCCGATGTGGGCCAGCATCAGCCAAAGATCATGTTCGGTGGCTCCTTCATAGCTATAACGGCCGTCGGTTCCTTTCACAAATCCGAATCCGGTCGAGGTTTTCACAAACGCAACTTCTGCTTCTGTACAAATCTGACAAAGCCGGATTTTAAACGAGTCGTCGGTCAGATAATCGTTTTCAAAGATTACTTTCAGGATCGCCCCCCGCTGTCGGCAAGCCGCATGTACCACCTTAATTTCGTAAGCGACATAGTCCCAGTCTTCGCTTAATACTTTCCCGATATTGACGACCATATCCACTTCAGTCGCACCGTCCTGGCAAGCCTGTAATGTTTCTGCTATCTTGAGGTGAATGGGCTGGCTACCATGCGGAAACCCAATGACGGTACACACCTTAACATCACTACCGGCCAGTATTTCCGACGCCATCGCCACCGCATAGGGCTTGATACATACCGACGCAACATTGTACCTAAGTGCCAGTTCACACCCGGCTTTCAGCTCAGCATCGGTCAGGGTCGGGTGCAGCAGCGCATGGTCGATCATTTTGGCAACGGCCTTGATTTCCTGCTGTGTCATGCTGCGGGTAAGAGATTAGTATATAACGCCGGCAGCAGCGACAAGGCATTGGCCGTTGTGTGACGCGCCACATCTTCAATCGTAACTCCTTTCAGCTCCGCGATGCGCTGTGCAATGTAGGGCAGGTAAGCCGGCTCATTGCGTTTACCACGATACGGAACCGGTGCCAGATAAGGGCTATCGGTCTCCAGGACGAGGTGTTCCAGCCCGATGTGGGGCAGCACCTGGTCGAGGCCCCCGTTTTTAAAGGTGACGACCCCGCCGATCCCCAGCTTGAAGCCCATATCAACTGCGCGGTGCGCTTCGTCGAGGGTCCCGACAAAACAGTGAAAAATGCCGGTCAGGTTGGGCAAGGCCAGTTGTTCGATCACATCAGCGGCTTCGGCAAAAGCATTGCGGTCGTGGCCCGAGCGTGTATGGAGCGATACAAAGAGGTTCTGTTGAGCGGCCCACTGCAACTGCGTGCGGAATGCCTCGAACTGCCGGTCAACGTGGGTGAGGTCCCAGTAAAAATCCAGCCCGATTTCGCCGACGGCAATAAACGGGCGCTTGTTCAGTTCGGCTTCCACGGTAGCCAGCTCCTGCTCAACGGTTTCGCTGACATACGTCGGGTGCAGGCCCATCATGGGCAGGCAGCGGTCAGGATATTGCTCTGCCAGCGCCATCATCCCCGGAATGGTTTCGGCAGCACAGTTCGGCATCCAGATCTGGCTTACCGGTAACGACCAGGCCCGCGCCAGCATATCGTCACGGGTTCCTGCCGGTTGTCCGTTCAGCATGCGGTCCGCATCAAATTTGTCGTCGTAAATGTGCGCGTGTGTATCAATCAGATTCATGCCGCAAAGGTACGGAATTACGGGGGATGGGCGGGCGTAATTTCTAAATCGCCTCTACTCCGGCTGCCGGTAAAGCGTCTGCCGGACATGCATTATTTCCCCAAAATCAGTTTATTTGTACAAGCAATTCCATTCACTACCTCATGAACTATATCTACACATTCCTGCTTTTTTTCTTCGTCCTTTTACAGCCGGTAAAGTCTCAGGATAAAGTAGCCTGCGCTCCGCCATACTACGTCACCATCAACAATTTACAATTCGATCGAGCTTCTTTTATCTGGGAAAACAAAGGGAGTTCAATACAATATGAGTTTAACTACAGGCAAGCCGGTACATCTGCATGGATTCGCCGGTCCAGCCTGACAACCCCGGACTATTCCCTCACTGGACTAGCCAACAACACCTCTTACGAATGCCGTGTCAGGACAATTTGTGCACCAGGAGACAGCTCGCTGTTTTCCGGGATTCAGGAATTCCGAACGCAATGCTACACACCTGAGATACTTCGTACAACATACGTATCCTCCAGTGATGCTCTACTTTCCTGGTACTCATTAAGTCCGTACCTGTTCGAGTTGCAGTGGCGCGATGCAGGTAAATCTGCATGGAATACCATCCGGGGAATTGTCAACACCGGCTATCTACTAACCGGCCTGAGCAATAATACGACGTATGAGTGGCGGGTTCGCAATGTTTGTTCTGAAAGCGAGGGCTCCGATTTTTCCCCAACGCAGTCATTCCGGACCCAATGCTTTACCCCGTATAACCCTTATGCATCTGAAGTAACACACGAATCGGCCAGACTGAACTGGAATTATAGCGCTGTTAGTGATTCTGGCTTTGAAATACAATGGCGGCGGTTGGGTACCGCATCCTGGCTTAGCATTGAAAATGTACCCCGGTCCCCCTTTTCGTTAACGAATCTGGATAATGATACTGCGTATGAATGGCGGGTCAGACTGGTTTGCACGGATTCTGATCAATCTGATTTTACTCCCATTCAGGTTTTTCAAACCAAATGCGACTCTCCCGTTGTGTCCAGCTATACACTAATAAAGGCGACTTCGGTAACACTCAGGTGGGTACTACCGGCCTCAGCCTATCGTACAGATCTGGAATGGAAGCCTGCTTCAGCTAGCACCTGGAACCGCGTTCCGGTATCGGAGAATGAGTATACATTAACGGATCTGACAACCGGCGAAACCTATGACTGGCGGTTGCGCACGTTCTGTACCCCCACCATCATCTCCGGATATGTTAACGGGCAGGCCTTTACCACCGCCTGCAACCTGACATCCGGTACTAACTTCATACAGGCAGAACGGGTAAGCGCTACCCACTTGCAGGTAACATGGTCAAACGAAGAAACCGGCGTCAGCTTTGATATGAACTGGCGACCGGCCGGATCGGCTACCTGGAATCAGATACCCGGCCTGACACAAACGACATACTCCCTGACAGGACTGACGCCGGATACCAACTACGAATATCAGATACGTAAAGTATGTTCGTTAACCCATCAGTCGGCGTTTTACACGAAATTAGTTAAAACAGCATGCTATCCACCCTACTCCCCATCCGTTAATCAGGAACTTCATTCATCTGTCTCTGTCTACTGGCAAATGAGCGATTTCTTCGATGGCACATTCGAAGTTCAATGGCGCCCGGCTGGCACCACAACATGGTCCTCAGCCAAAGATATTACCGATACAGCATACACGATAACGGGCCTGACCAGTGGTACTACCTATGAATGGCAGGTCAGAACAGTATGCGGAGAAAACAGCGTTTCCGGCTTTGCCAAAGGCACTACCTTCAGTACACGCTGCGGGAACGCAACGTTTCCCTATGCTATTCAGGTATCGCCTACAGCGGCGAAAGTAACCTGGCTTTCAGAACCTAATATTCCTTTTTATGATTTGCAGTGGCGGCCGGTTGGGTCAGACACCTGGGAGATAAGCACCAGGATAAGCGGCACCACCTTTTTTCTGGAGAACCTGACCCCTTCCGTCCTGTATGAGTGCAGGGTGCGCAGCCGTTGCTCTCCCGATGTCGCAGGGGAATACAGTACGGTTCATTTGTTTTCTGTTAGCTGTCCCGGGCTGAATCCACTGGTTCAGGGCATCAACATTAATTCTGCTCTCATCACGTGGCCGGAGCAGTCGGCCGGCGACCAGTATACGCTATCCTGGCGAAAGCAGGGAACAACCGGCTGGAATATCATCTCAGGCATCAAAACGCCTTATTGCAGCCTGTCTCAGCTAGCCCCGAATACAAGTTATGAGGTTCAGCTGGCCTATCCATGCCGTGGGGGTGATCCGGTTTACGGCAATATCGTTTCCTTTCAGACACGCTGTCCAATCCCTGTAAACCTCGACTACTACGATTATGGGGCCGACTTTATAAGCCTTTCCTGGGAAATGGACTTACCGCCTGATGTCCGGCTTGCCGTTCGCTGGCGAGCGGAGAATAGTACTGCCTGGACGTATTCAGAGAAATTTTCAGGCCTGCGCTATACCATCCGAAACCTGAAAAATAATACGTTCTACTACTGGCAGCTTCTTGTCTATTGTGGTGAAGGTGCTTCGTCCAATCCCTATGACGGCTTATCCCGAAGCACAACCTGCCCACGCCCTTATACACCTTATATCAGCCAACGGACCTCCAGTTCAGTCAGGCTAAACTGGCTACCCACGTCGAATGACTATGAGACATTCGACGTGCAATGGAAACCGGAAACAAGTACAGTGTGGACAACCATTCCGGGGCTGAAAAGTACGTCGTATATACTCGGCGATCTGAGCACGGATACACTCTATATGTGGCGGGTACGAGCCGTCTGTCCGGCAAAATCCGATTCAGACTATACCTACCCGGACTACTTTATAATAAAGTGTTTCCCGCTTACCGTCCTGCATGTAGAGAATTCCAATGATATACAGGCTAATTCGGCAAAAGTAAGCTGGTCAGGTGATTCTCCGGGCTCGGGCACCACCTTCACCGTACGCTGGCGACAGGCCGGTACGCTGATATGGCAGCAACAAACAGAGCTGGCCGGCGGGTCCTATACGATCACAGACCTGCTTGCCGGAACACAATATGAAATACAACTACAGTCAACCTGCAACGAAGGTCAGGTTTCCGGTTTTGGCAACAGCCTGTACATCACAACTAAAACGGGACTTACCGCAGCGCTGTCCACCCGGAATATAACATCGGTTTCGGCGCTGCTTATGTGGCAGGATATAACCGGACCCGTTCAGATACAGTGGCGGGCTGCTACGGATGTAAACTGGCAAACGATTGACAACATATCCGGAACTTCTTACCAGTTGACAAGCCTGCAAAACAATACGGAATACCGCTGGCGGATAAACAGTTATACAACACCGGTTATCACACCGGCCGTCACCTTCTATACCGGCTGCCCGGCGCCTTACCCTATCTGGAATCTGCAGACCGGAAGCGACTACTTTTCCTTTACGCTTACCGGTACTGACACACTTCCCGTCAATATTGAATGGCGGGTTGCAGGTACTGACGGCTGGACCAATAAAACTATACTTACTGCCCCTTACCGGTTAACGGGCCTGATCACCAACACGGTCTATGAATACCGACTGCAAACTGTCTGCGGCGGAAACAACTATTCGGTAAAAACACCGTCTTCTACCTTTCAGACCATATGTCCCGCCATTGACGACTCACCACGCTTACCTGTATTTCCCGGTTTTATTCCTCCGGTTATGGCAAGGCCAGGCTATACCTCGGCTCAATTAGACTGGCGCCCTAACACGATAGGTCATTACGTAGTAAAATGGCGGCCGGCAGGAACCTTCGACTGGCAGACGGTCAGTGGCATCACCAGTAATACCTTTACCATTACAGGATTATCACCGGATACACCGTATGAATACCGCATAGGTACCGTCTGTTCAGCAGATGCTGTCTCTCCAATGAAAACGTCCTGGTTTCTGACGCAGTGCCCACAACCGATAGATCTGCGGGTCATAACGGCATCCGCAAACGCGGCACTTGTCACGTGGACACAAGATCCGCAAACGCCGCGGACCATACTCCGGTACCGGCCAGCAGGCGCTGACACCTGGACGACGATTTATCTCAACAATCAAAGCCGGTATACGATTAGCGGACTAACAGCCGGAAAAACATACCAATGGGAAGCGGGTGTTGATTGCCGGGAAGGCGTGCAGAGCCTGTTCAGCCAGGGGCCGCCGTTTCAGACCGAGTGTACCCGTGTTTTTGATCGCTCATCCTATGCTGAATCAATTCACCCGATTCCTGACCCCGGCGAACCAACCCGCGTTAGGTTTGTCTTCAGCGATACCTATCAGGCAGAAGCTAAATTTTTCCGGATACGTTATCGCCCTGCCGGAACCGAAAACTGGCAGTATACCGATATAGTTAACACATGGCCTTTCGTCATATCCGGACTAGATGGCAATACCAATTACGAGTGGCAATTTCAGACTGTTTGTGAAACAGACAATTCTACTTTTTTTGACTTCCGTTATTTTTCAACCTACCCTGATGCCACGTTACCCATGTATACGATCATGCCGGGCAACTGGAATCAGCCGAATATCTGGTCAGGTAACAGGCTACCCACCGCAGCAGAGACCGTCAGACTCCGGCATGCGGTCGGTGTTCCCGGTACAATCACAGGCAGGTCAGCAAAAATCCGGTTTGAACAAGGCGGGAAACTTCGCTACAAAAGCGGCGGTCGTATCCGGTCAGGTCAATAGCTACAACTTAATCCGATACACCCAATAAGGGTACACAACCTGGTCGGTACCGTTGTGATAGCGGGCGGCACGGTCGAGTTGCGCCATCGTGACATACAGATACCCATCAGGGCCAATGGCGTAGGAGTCAGGCCAGTGAATACGCTTGTCCTGCACGATTGTTTCCAGCTTTCCGGCCGGTGTCCGCCGGCGGATGACCTGATCGTGGGAGTCGCCCATGTACACATTCCCGGCGTTATCGGCAATCATGCCGTGGCTGAAACCCGCCTCACCGAGGTCTTCAACGGCCACCGACACCTGCGCCGGTGTATAAACCGGATCATACAGGAATTTGGTCTGGATGCGATACAGGCGATTCTTTGTAATCGGCCGGAAATAAAAATACTGCCCGTCACGGGTCAGGGCGATGCCGTTTACATTGCTCATAAACGGCCGGCCCGCCTGATCGCGCACCTCTTTTCCATCGACGCTCAATACGGTATTCGGGTCGGCTTTGGTAGAGGCATCGCCTTGTAGCAGCGTCCGGCTTTTACCCGTTTTCAGGTCAAGCACGACCACCGCCGACCGGCCGGGGTCCGACAGATAGGCTACCTGCCGGCTGGCATCGACCTGTACATCGTTCAGACCGGCACCCGGCAAGTCGTCGAACCGGTAGACGCGCTCAACCTTGCCGTTGAGTGACAGTTTGACGAGCTTGATGCCTTCCCGAATCGTTTTCAGACCCGTCGGATTGGCCAGATCCAGTGCCCAGACGGCATCCTGCCGGTCAATAAACAAGGCCTGAACGCTGATAAAATGGTTCTGCGGCCGCGCGGTATCCCATTTATTCCACTCCGGATCAGGAAACGGAATCATCTTGCCATCAGGCAACACCTCAACAACGGCCTGTTCATAGTGATCGGTCCATTTCGGAAAACTAACGAACAAGCGACCTTTGGCCGACATGGCGATACCGACCGGTTGCAGTTTCCCGAACGAACGGACTTCTTCAAGCCGCTGTGCCTTTACCGGCAACAGGACAATGATGGTCATGAACAAAAGCAGGCTGTATTTTTTCATACGTTTTGAGGAATTGTTGTCCGGGAGTTGCGACTCCCGGACAGCATAACTGCGGATTTGTAATCCGCGCGGCTGGAAAATGATTCTATAGCCCGGATTACAAATCCGGTTTTATGGCGTTCAGGATTTAGAAATCCTGAACAGCAAGTTTTAGAAACGCTCGTACAACGATTTTAACTGCGGGTCCTCTTCTTTGTTCCGGATGTCCTGCCGCAGGCCCTCTACCCCGTCGACATCAAGCAGCAGCCCAAGCGCCTGATAGGCCCCGAACCGCACAAACCACGGCTTTTCGTAGCGGGCAACATTTTCCAGTAACGGCAGGGCTTTACGCTGCAAATCAACGGACGACCGCAGCAGGTATTTACCGAATACCTGAATGAAATTATAGGTTTCCTGCGGTTTCAGCCGCTTCAGATTGGTTACGTACCAGTCGTACCGCGCCGGATCAGCTTTCGTGGCATAATACTCCGCTACGGCCGTCAGAATGTCCCCGTTGGCTGACTGATCAAAGCGGGCTGCTACTTTCGCGGCATCGGCAGGCTGCTGCGCCAGATAATTTTCCAGCGCAACCGACGCAACCAGATAGGAGCTATCGGCCAGGGCTGCCTTCAGCAACGGCAAAGCCGACTTACTATCAATGGAGTTAAGCGTCAGTAAGGCCTCCGCCCGAACCGCCGACTTGGGATCATGCCGGGCCTTGTCGCGCAGCATCCGGATGACCTCCTCCTGCAACGGGCCCTTGTATTCGGTAAACTGGCTGATCGCTGACTGCCGTATCCGCCAGAACGGATCGTTCATGGCTTCAACCAGCTTACGCTGCGCTGCCATGTCTGAAAAAAAGCCTTTGTCTTTGTCACCCAGACGCAGCACGGCATCGTGGCGGTCCTGGTAGGCCAGCCGCCGGTCATACTGGAACAGCGTCATGCGCAGGTCGCGTTCCTGCTGCACGCTGCCAACCAGCCGGTGATCGGCATCGAACACCACCAGATCCGGCTCCTGTTCGGCCGGAAAGGTAAATGACTGCCGCGCCTGCGTCATCTCAATGTCGTGGGTGGTCAGTTTACCTTTCACCCACACATCCACTTTCAGCGGTAACCGGTAAACAGGCGTAAACTGTCCGCCCGGCTGCTGATTGGCCACCAGTGTTACGTACCCCGGAACATAGCTCTGTTCCACATTGATGACCGCGTGCCCTGGTGCCAGAAACCACTGATTGAAAAACCAGTTCAGATCCTGCCCCGTCACCTCCTCGAAGGCTTCGCGCAGATCGGCCAGTTCAGCTGTTTTGTACTGATAGCGGTTCAGGTAGTATTTCAGGGCAGTAAAAAAGGCGTCATCGCCTACCATCCGGCGGAGGTAATGCAGCACACGGCCCCCTTTCTGATAGGAATGGCTGTCGAACATGTCTTCCTGATCGGCATAGCCGTACCGGATCAGCGGCTCCTGCTTTTGTTCGGCCTCATTGAGGTACTGGTTCAGATCGGCCAGCAGGTGCAGCTCCGCTTCATCACGGCCGCGGGCGTTTTCGTACCAAAGGTATTCGGCATAGGTCGCAAAGGCTTCGTTGAGCGGCAGGTTGGCCCACGACTCACAGGTAACGAGGTCACCGAACCAATGGTGTGCCAGCTCATGCGCAATCACATCGTCCGAATCACCGTCGAGCAACTGCCGCCGGTCCATGTGTAAGCCTTCCTGATGAACGGTAGCCGTGGTGTTTTCCATGGCCCCGCTCACAAAATCCCGCACCACAATCTGGCTGTATTTATCCCACGGGAACGGCACGCCGAAGAGTTTTTCGTAAAAGGCAATCATGGCCGGCGTGCGTCCGAAAATGGCCCGCGCCTCCTTCTCATACGCCGGTTCGACATAATAGCTTACTTCCATATTGCGGGGGCCCTTGTCGCGTACATACGCAAAATCACCGACTGCCACCATAGTCAGATACGGCGCATGCGGCAAGGTTTGCTGCCAGTGATCGGTATGGCTGCCATCGGCGTTCGGTGTCGACGTCACCAGCCGCCCGTTCGACAGCGTACGCTGCCCCTTTTCGACGGTCAGGTAGATATCCTGCGTCATTTTTTCGTTGGGTGAGTCAATGGTCGGAAACCAGCACGAATTGGCTTCCGTCTCGCCCTGCGTCCAGAGCTGACGCGGTTTGCCGGGGTCCTTGCCGTCGGGATTGATGAAATACAGTCCTTTGTCGTCGGTTATGGCACCTTTATTCCTGGTAAAAATGCCGGGTAGTTCGTTTGGTTTGGCGGTATACACAATCCGGATGCTGAACGTATCCTGCCGAGTATACGTACGGGGGAGTTTAAGCCGGATCGTTTTCTGCCCCTGATACGTATAGGCCAAAGAGTCACGCACGGGCCGCTGCACGGTTTTCCGGCGCAGGGAGTCATAGGTTGTCAGCGTATCGAGCAGCACAATACTATGAATCTGAAAGCCCTTAGCATCAATATCAAGTGTGTTCTGCGGGTAAAAATAAGGTTTGAAACGAAGTGTCGCGACCCCGTTGACATACTGCTTCGCCCAGTCGAACCGCAGGTCCAGCCGGGTATGCAGCAGGTCACAGGCCAGTGTCCGGCTGGGGTTATACTGCCGGTTACGGGTCTGGTAAAACTCCTTACCGGAGCTGTCCGACGGCGTGGTCTGCGCCATTGCCGTAGCCGCTACTCCTACCGCAATGATGGCCAGTATTTGTCTTAGTCCAATCTTCATGTTCAAAATTTGCCTTAATTTTACCCAAATACAATCGTTTTTTCATTTGCCCGCATTCACCAACATATCCCGACCGTTCGACTGGGCATCCGGCCTGCCGGTGACGCCGTTTCCGCACCCGTCGCCGTTTCCGGTCAGTCAGCTTGCCGATACCCGTACACTTGTCCATGCCGTTGATCTGGATACCTATCAGGCTGTTTATCAACAAGACAGCGCCGTCGCCGACGGTAGCTTTTTTCAGCAGCTGTCGGCGCAGATGGTTCAGGAGAACCGGCAGGTCATTCACCTTTGGGAGGATGTCTGGCAGAATAAACCCACCATTGTCCACTCCCGGCTACTAGCGCTGACGGGCCGGTCAGAACGCATTCCGGCGCGGCTGACGAAGGCAGAGCGCATTGACCGCCCGACCCTCGACCAATTTCTGACAACGCACCACCTCCAGGTACCGACCCAGTCGAAATACAAGTACGGCCTGTTTCTGCCCGAACGCTATTTCCGCGTCCTGTCACCGGATTTCCGCGCGCAGTACACGCAGCCCGGCATGGGCGAATTGCTGGTGGCAGTGGCAACGTTCAGCTTTCCGCGTTCGGTTACCCGCCATGAGCAGCCGTTCCGGTCGTACGAGATGGTCCGGTTTGCCAACCACATCTTTACCACCGTCGTCGGCGGCCTCGACAAGCTCCTGAAAGCGTTTGTCACCGACCAATACAGCCTCCACCCGCCCGCCGACGGCTATCCGCTGATTGATGTCATGACCTACGCCGACCGCGACTGGTCAGACGGCCGCAGTTATGAGCATCTTGGCTTTGAGCGGATTGGAAGTACGGCCCCGCAAACGTTCTGGCTCAATCCGGCCAGTAACATACGCTATTATCCACACCGGTTACCCGATGCCCTCACCGAAGCCGACCTGCCGGCACAGGGCTTTATCCCTGTAGTCAACGCCGGAAGCATCAAATTTATTAAACCGTTTTACCCGAACGAACCATGACCACTACCGATCTTCTGGTCATTCTGGGCCCGACGGCCAGCGGCAAAACGCGGCTGGCGGTTCAGGTTGCCCGACAGTTGAATGGCGAAATCATCAGTGTCGATTCCCGGCAGGTGTATCGCGGCATGGACATTGGCACCGGCAAAGACCTTGACGAATACACTGTCGACGGGCAGACCATCCCCTATCACCTTATCAACGTGGTTGATGCCGGTGACGATTACCATATTTACCGGTTTCAGCAGGACGTACGGCAGGCGCTCGACGGCATCCGTCAACGTGGCAAACAGCCGGTTTTGTGCGGCGGCACCGGTCTTTACCTCGAAGCCATCCTGAAAGGCCACACCTTTACGGCCATCCCGATTGATCAGCACCTGCGCGACTCCCTGAGCCTGCTTTCTGATGATGCATTACGCGCCCGTTTTCACCAAACGGCCTCGGTTTATTCGGCGGTTGCCGACACATCCACCCGCAAACGGCTCATCCGCGCCATTGAAATTAACAATTATCTGACCCGTCATCCAGACACGCTTTTACTTAGGGAACAGACGCAACCAGCCGGATCACAGGTAGTATTCGGCATCGATCTGCCCGTTGAGGTCCGGCGGGCACGCATCACCCGGCGCCTGCACGACCGGCTGCAAAACGGCATGATCAACGAAGTGGAGCAATTGCTTGCCGCCGGCGTCCCGCCCGAAAAACTGATTTTTTACGGTCTCGAATACAAATTCATCACCCAATATCTGGCCGGCGAACTCGATTACCCGACGATGGCCATACGCCTTGAAACGGCCATTCACCAGTTTGCCAAACGACAGATGACCTTCTTCCGAAAAATGGAACGGGATGGTCTGTTTATTCACTGGCTCGACGGTTTACAGCCTGTCAATGAATTGGCAGATATAGTTACCAAAACAATAAAATAGTATAGGTATTTTTATGTACCGTTAACTCATTTTACTGAATGGCATGTAGCAGAAAATTTGTAAACTGGAATGAAAAACAGATCTTTGGTATACTGAGTTAGTAGTATTACCGGTAAGTACAGGCTGTACTGCTGATTCGGTTTTACTCAATAATTCTTTTCGTTATGGATCTCCTGACACTTCTCAATCAGAAGATGCAGCCGCTTTACGATCAGGTAAAGACGCTGCTCTTCCGGAACCGTGTCGACGCTGATGTGCTGACCTTAAATCAGTATCAGCAACTCTTGTACGTCAATCTGGCGTATCACCGTGCGCTGGAGGCTGCGTTGGTACAGCAGGCTCCTTACCTGCCGAATTATGACCGTTTGCGTCACTGCAAAACGCCTTATCTGGTCGCCGATTTACTGGCAACAGGAGCTCCGCTTCCGTTGGCCTACCCGACTTTTTTTGCACACTGGAATGCCTGGCAACTTCTCGGAGCTGCCTACGTAGGGGAAGAAATTGCGTTTGATGGGCAGACCATCACCACCGATTTGCAACGCAGTCCGGTTTTACCGGCAATGGCCCGCATTTCCCGTTTTTTTAATGGCCCTAAAAATGAAAACTGGGCCATTGCCTGTCAGGACAAACACGCTAAAGGCCACGAGGCCGATATTACGGAGGGGGCTGTCCGTGCGCTGGGCATTTACGAACGCCTGGCCGGTGAAAGCACCCTGCCTTCCTTAGCTGCCTGAAAATGGCGGCCAAAAAAGTGGTGGCACGACTTTGACAGGTTCGCCTGCCAAAGTCGTGCCACCACTAACAGACAGTTTAATTTCCTTTTCGTGTTGACGAGATTGAGACAACCTCTACTGTACCATCCTTTATACGATAAAACAAAATAGTGTTTCTGTTTATAACACACTCCCGCAAGCCTTCACGTTTCAAGGACTTCCGGTATAGTTCAGGCATCTGTTCGATATACTTTAATTTATCGGACAAAGCAGCCAAAAAATCTGTTTTTACCTTTGCAGGCCAGTTTTCAGACAGAAAAGCAACTATTTTATCAAGCTCTTCTTCGGCTTCAGCAGAGAAGTAAATTTCCATTATTGGTACTTCTTAAGTACATCAGCAAAGGGCTTTTTCTTACCGGCATTCAGGTCAGTTAAACCACGGTCTATAGCTTCTTTTTGTTCTACAGATAGCTCATCCCAAAAATCACTCCGCCGATTCATTTCACGCGACAACAGAACACGAACGGCCTGCAAAACTTCATTATCATCAATCTGATCAATTAAGGTATGCAACGAAGACTTTAATTCAATCGTGCTCATGGTCGTAATCGTTAGTAAACTCTTTGATGAAGTTACTGATTTCACGGACTAAACTCAAGCCCTCCTTACCGTACTGCAACGGCCTGCTCGCGGCGTTTCCGCTTCAGCTCGACCCGGAACCGGCGCAGAACCGCTCCCAGTGTCAGCGTGTCGCGCAGCGCCTGCCGGACAATGTACCACGAAGCACCTTTGCTGACACCGGCTTCGCGAGGATGGTAGCGGGATTTGACCTGCTCTACATTACGACCTGACACCAGTAGTTTAGCGCAGATTTCGCTCTCGATCAGTGAGCTTTCGATCTCCAGATTCAGCGCGTGCAGATCGGCGGTTTTATAAATCTTTACCCAGTTTACATCTTTCAGGTCAAAACCCAGATAAAACTTATTGACCATGCGGTTGGCATACGACAACGCATTCCGCGCCATGGTGTACGTCGTGTTCTCGAGCCGGAAATACGAGACAAACGAATTGGCCGGTATATCCAGATACGGAATCAGTTCGTCGGTATTGAACTGCCCGTCGGCCGGAACAGCGGTCAGATTTTCGTAACGGGCGTTGGCATATCCCGTCCGCAGGGCATGACCGATGCCCCGGTTGGTTTTATGAAACACCGACCGGACTACGTCAAACCGCGCATCCAGTTGCCGGATTACCGCATCAGACCCGTCGGAGCTGCCGTCGTCGACAATGACGATTTCGTACTGTCCGGGCCGGTGCTGCTCAAACGTATTGACCAGCTTTGTAACGACCTTCTCGACCGTTCCTACTTCGTTATAACAAAAAACGACAACACTCCAGGTTTGCTTCATGCGGTTGGCTGACGCGGGGCAAAGACCGGCTTTGCCCCCGTTCGGTTAATACTTATTAATTACGTTGATCACATGCTGCACTTCCTCGTCGGTCAGCTCAGCAAACATCGGCAGCGACAGGCAGTGATCGGCCAGGTACTCCGAATGCGGGAAATCGCCCCGGTGATAGCTCAGGTTATGATAGGCCTTCTGCAAATGACACGGCACCGGATAATGAAGCCCCGGGAAAACGTTATTTTCGTTCAGGTACTTCATAAAATCGTCGCGGTTTTCGACCGTTACCACAAACAGGTGATAAACCGACTCCGCCCAGTCCGGCTGTTTCTGCATCTTCACCGCCGGATTGGTGATACCCTGCTGATACGCCTTTGCAATTTCCTGCCGGCGGCCGTTCCAGGCGTCCAGATACCGCAGTTTAATGTCCAGAATTGCACCCTGCAACCCATCCATCCGCATGTTATACCCCACTTCGTCGTGGTAATAACGGACCTGGCAACCGTGGTTACGCAGGCTGCGCACGTGATCATAGTACGCTTTGTCGTTGGTCGTCATCCCGCCGGCTTCGCCATAGGCGCCCAGGTTTTTGCCAGGATAGAAGCTGAAACAAGCCATTTCGCCGAAACCACCGACACGTACGCCATTGTACCGGGCACCATGCGCCTGCGCCGCATCTTCGATCATTTTCAGACCAAACTTATCGGCTATTCCTTTAACGGCCTGCACGTCGAAAGGTTGGCCGTAGAGGTGTACCCCGGCAATTACTTTCGTCCGTTCGGTAATGCGGCACTCGATCTGAGCAGGGTCGATTTCCCACGTATCCGGATCGCAGTCGACGAAAACCGGTGTTGCGCCCACGTGCGATGCGCCCCAGGCGGTCGCAATAAACGTGTTCGCCGGAATAATCACCTCATCGCCCGGCCCGACGCCCAGCGCCAGCATCGCCAGCTGAAGGGCCGTAGTTCCGTTGTTGACGCCCATGGCATACTGCGTACCGCAGTAGTCAGCAAAATGCTGCTCAAACGCATCGACATACGGGCCACCCGAAAACGCATTCGATTCGAACACTTCTTCGGTTACTTTCAGCACCTCGTCCTTGATTTGGGCATACTGCTTTTTCAGGTCGAGGCAGGGAATTTTAGCTATGGTTGATAACATATTTCGTTTGACGTTTGCGCTTACGGAGCCGTGGCCCGTCAGCATCGTTATATACCGGACCAGCTGCATTCGGCGGCCGGCCGTTCCGGTTTTATTGAATAACTTCTTTCAGAAATTTAGCCGGATTGCCGGCAACAATCGTGTAAGGGGCTACGTCTTTTGTCACAACCGACCCCGCCCCGACAATCGCGCCTTCGCCAATCGTTACACCACACAGAATGGTAACGCTCGACCCGACGGATGCGCCTTTTTTCACCCATGTTTCTTCCATCGTCCAGTCAGCATCGGTCTGGATAGAGCCGTCCGGATTGGTTGCCCGCGGAAACCGGTCATTGATAAAGGTGACGTTATGACCCAGAAACACATTGTCTTCCAGATGAACACCCTCGCAGATAAAGCTGTGACTGGAAATCTTGCAGTTTTTGCCGATGGTGGCCCCCTTCTGGATCTCGACAAACGTACCTACCTTCGAACCGTCGCCGATTGTGCAGTGGTAGGCGTTTACAAAGTCATATATTTTCACCCCTTCGCCAACCTGTACGTTGTTCAGCGAACGCTTCGGCGAATCTTCGGTTAATGTCTGCATGGGTTATAAAAAGATTTCCTTCCCGTTTTGTTTGATAGATGCTTCGGCAGCTTCCAGTACGCGGACCACTTCGAGGCCTTTGCGCCCGTCGACCAGCGGTTGTTTTCCGTCCAGAATGGAGGCCACAAAATCGGCCGCCATTTCGGCAAGTGCCTCTTTCTGGGCTACTTTCGGGATAAAAATATCACCCGTCCGGTAATCGATCAGCATTTTATGTTTTTCCTGCTCCGACTGGTTTACCTCGTAGCCGGTGCTGTACATTTTTACTTTCTCGGTTGGTTCAACGTCATCGTAAAGCACCATCCGCTTGTCGCCGCCGATCAGAATCCGGCGCACTTTCAGCGGCGAAATCCACGAGCAGGTAAAATGGGCGATAAAGTCCGATCCGTAGTGCAGTGTGAGGTAAGCAATGTTCTCGATTTTGTTCAGCGCGTGGGCCTTACCGGTTGCGCTCAGGCTGACCGGCCGCTCCGGATACAGGTGAAACAGAATCGAAATATCGTGCGGGGCAAGATCCCAGATTACGTTTACATCCGACTGGAACAGGCCGAGATTGATCCGTGTTGAGTCGAAATATTGTAATTTTCCGATTTCACCAGTATCACACAACGACTTGATTTTCTGCACCGAACCGGTGTATAGGAAGGTGTGATCGACCATGATCACCTTGTTCTGCTGCGCAGCCAGTTCAATCAGTTCTTCGGCATGGGCCACGCTGGCCGTAAACGGCTTCTCTACCAGCACGTGCTTACCGGCGAGCAAGGCCTGTTTTGCCAGCGGGTAATGCGAGAAAACGGGTGTTGCCAATACCACGGCATCAATCGCCGGATCATTGAGCAGATCGCTAAAATCGGCCGTCACACCAACCGATGGAAAATTACGCTGAGCAATTGCCTGACGCTCCGGACGTGGGTCGCAAACGGTTTTGACAGTGCAACGGGGGGTACTCATGAAGTTACGCAGCAGGTTGATGCCCCAATACCCGTAACCAACTAAACCGATTTGTAGCATTATAGAATTATTTCGTTAATACAGCTCTGAATGACCGTATCTGCGTGACAATCACCCAGATCAGACACCCGACAATGGCAATTTCGAGCAGATACTCGGCCAGCGCCCACGGGTTCGATAAATCAGCAAAGCTTTTGAATAGTGGCATGTTCAGTCCCCACCAGATCGGCGGCTGAACAACGACCGTAAAATTAAACAAAAGCAAGACAAGCAAATGGTATTTTTTATCGAACGATAAGGTGGCAAACAGCATCGGAAGGATAAAAATGTACGCGTAATTGGCCAGCGAACTTTGCTGCACAATCATCATGAAGGCATAGGTCACAATCCAGAGCGCCACGAAGCCGTCGGCGAAGCGGTTACGCTGCCGATAGTAAAATCCTAAGAAGCCGGCGAACCCGAGCGTCAGCACCAGACCGACCCAGTTCAGGATTTTGGCCCCCAATGGCACCATCGGCCCGATAGCCGTCCGCAGAATGGTCCAGATGTTCGGCGTCCGCGGGTCATTGGCTTGCTGAATCGGCTCCAGAAACTCCAGCCCGACCAGCCAGTACATAATCGCCAGCGACGGAATACCGACAATCAGCAGCCCCAGCACATACCGGATCTGGTTCCGGACCAGAAAAAAGACCGGAATCAGCGTCAGAATCAGAATGGCTTTGGTGACCACCATGCCGATGCCAAGCACAATACCTATCCACAGATCATCTTTGCGTTCGCGCCAGACCAGCAGGCAGATTACGCCGAAGAGCCACATCAGTAAGTCCTCCTGCCCGCTCAGAACAGACAGCACGAACGGAATCGGTAAAAACAAATAAATCAGGGCCTTATGAAACGGGCTATCTCCTGGAAAATGCACCCCGTTGCCACTTTGATAAAGCCGGAACGTCAGTTGCAGGGTGATGCCTTCAATCAGAATCAGGAGCAGAATGATTGCCTTCGGGCTATTCCAGAAAATAAGCGGTAAGGCAGTCAGGTAAGCAAATACCGGTGAATAAGCCGAGTCAAAGTCCTTATACACAAGCTTTAGTTTGTAGGCATCCAGCGCCGATACATAAAACATGTGCACATCCGAACGGGCATCATAGCCCAACAGGAGATAAACGACAATAAACGGCAGGATACGTAAGGCGATAAACGCCAGCCATATAACCATCGGTTGTTGCTGCGAAGCGACGTTGATCCGGTCTCTGAAGACCCATAGCCCCCAGACAAACAGCGATAATACGGCCGTGATCGCTGCTTTTTGATAAACTATTTCCGTGAAATCAGGCATTTTGCGCCAGTTAGTACCGCGCAAAATTATAGATAAAACCAATAATCCCTAGAACATACGCTAACCTTATCTGTCGGAAAAAGCGATCGTTTTCCCGTGCAAACCAGCTTTATTTAAGCCGGTTGCCCCTTTTATAAACGCATGCTGACGTTTGATAACTTTTTGTCTGTAACCAGGAATGTCACTTTTATAGTTTCAGAATACGGCTCACATCTTTCTGATAAAGCCGCCCGACGGGCAGTTCAACGCCGGCAATATGGACGTGTACGGGCGTAAACGCGGTAATTTTACTGACTGCGATGATAAACGAACGGTGAATGCGCAGAAATCCCGTCTCCGGCAGCATTTCCTCGACCGATGTAATGGTTTGTTTTACCAGCAGCGGCTTCTGGCTGGTGGTCACGATTTTGATGTAATCCTTAAGGCTTTCGACGTACAGTATATCGTGCAGGTAAATCTTGACCATTTTCCGGTCAGCGCGGAAATAGAGGAACGCATCGCTGACGGGCAGAACCGTTTCCCGTTCTGCGGCCATAGCCGGAACCGCCGGATCGGTTTTCATTACCTTGGCGATAGCCCGCAAAAAACGATCAAACGGGATCGGTTTCAGCAGGTAATCGACCACATCGAGGTCGTAGCCGTCAAGGGCATACTCACGGTAGGCGGTCGTAAAAATCGTTTTAGGTGGATTGCGCAGGCTGCGCAGAAAATCGGTACCCAGCAGTTTCGGCATGTTGATGTCCAGAAACAGCAAATCGACCGGCCGCTCCTGCAACACCCCGAATGCCTGCACCGCATGCTGACACGTCCCGACCAGTTCCAGCCCGTCGACCATGTCGATATACGAGGCGAGTATGTCCAGTGCCGGTGGTTCGTCGTCCACCAGTAAACAGCGTGTTACCATGTTAAGCAGCCTCGTGTTGCTGATCCAGAATAACCAGCGGCGATGATGCCCGCAGCCGGTCAGTCAGTTCAAGCGTTAAAATGACCATAAATGTTTCCTCTTCCATAACCGTCCGCAGTTCATGCCGGTCAGGATAGAGCAGCCGCAGCCGCTTCTGTACATTCTGTAAGCCGATCCCCCCTGCTTCGCCGGTACGTTTCCGGTCCGGATCGCAGCTGTTGATCAGTTTAAATTTAAGCAGATTACCCTGCACACTCAGATCAAGATGCAGCCAGGCTTGCTCAAGCTGTTGGCTGGTACCGTGCTTAAAGGCATTTTCCAGAAACGGAATCAGTAAAAGCGGGGCAATCTGCTTGCGCGGCCAGTCGCCTGTAACCGACACCGACATATCGAGCCGGTTGCCGTAACGCAGTTGTTCCAAGGCCATGTAGTTTTTCAGAAACGCGATTTCCTTGCTCAGCGGCACCTCGGTTGCATTGCATTCATAGAGCATATATTGCAGCAGCTCAGACAGTTTCAGCACTACCGCCGGCGACTGGTCAGACCGGTGCAGGGTTAACGAATAGAGGTTATTCAGGGTATTGAACAGGAAATGCGGGTGTACCTGCGATTTCAGCAATTGTAATTCGGCCTGTAGTTTTTCGCGTTCAATTTCCTGATAGGCTTCCTGTTTCATGTACCAGATTTTGGCCAGTCTGATGGCTGCCGCAAAACCGGCAAAGGTGGTGGCTCCCCGTAATCCCGCCATCATGGAATAGAAGAAAATACCCTGTGTCCGGCCGGTTCCCATCAGAATCCGCAGCGGGGCTACAATCCACTGCACCGTGACGGCCGAAATCACCGATGTCAGGAACATCAGAACCAGAATACCGAAAACCAGATGCAGGTAGCGATTAGGATTCAGAAAACGCGGGAAAAGCACATAGAGGATGCCGTAGGCCAGAAACATGTGGGATGGCAGAAACAGAAAGGCTTCAATACCCGACACCACATAGCTGCGGATCAGCGCCCGCCCGAACGGAATACCTTTTTCGAGCCAGATACTCATGGGCAGAAACCCGTATAGCACCGTACAATACAGCCAGGCCATACTCCAGAATAAGCCATGCCGCTGTAACCGGTAACGGGGCTGTCCGGAGAAGACAAAATGATGATTGAAAAGTTGCATGATCCCGTCTGTTGATCGGTTAAAGGTAGCCAATCAGCGACAGTTTACCCACGAAATCAACTGATTGTAGACAAACGGCAGTCCTTTGTCGCCGAACTGCAACAACGGTCGATGAGCGGCACCCGCCTACGGGCCGGTGCTGTTGGTCGGCACGCCCCCGGCGACGGGCGAAAATCCGGGTTCAGCATCAGGACAACTGCGAATTTTGATCCGGTAAACAACAGATACTCATCTTTAACAGTAAACAACATGCTTACACGCAACTGCCTCCGTTCGCTCTTAGCGGCCTTTTTTTGCCTGACGCTGGTTTCAGCCTCGTTCGCCCGTCCGGCCCAACCCCGTACCTACCCCGCATCCGGTTTCTGGGTGGTCGAAACCTCACCGGCCAGCCGGCAGAGTCTGGTGACGTTTTATAATGATCAGCTTCAGGTGATGTATCAGGAAACGCTGCCCCGCCGCCTCAACATCCGCCGCGAGCAGACCCAGGACCGGTTAAATGCCGTTCTGGAGAAAGTTTTAGAGCAGGCCAAAGCCGGACAACTCACCGAACCCAAACTGGTAGCCCTGACGATGAAGAAATAAATCAAACCGGCCGGTACAAGCAGTGTACCGGCCGATTTGTTAAGCGATATAAATCGTTTTGGTAACGCAGAAATCCTTGATACCAGCCTCGGACAGTTCACGGCCGTACCCCGATTTTTTGACTCCGCCGATCGGCAGCCGCGAATCGGATTTGACGACGGCGTTGACAAACACACTACCTGCCTGCAGGCGACGGCTCATGTACTCTGCCTTAGCCAGGTCGGTCGTCCAGATCGCCGCACTTAGCCCGTACCGCGACTGATTTGCCAGCCGGACCGCTTCTTCCGCATCGGCTACTTCAGTAATCGTTGCCAGTGGCCCGAACGTTTCCTCGCGGAACACAGTCGATTCCGGCTTAACGTTATCGAGCAACGTCGGCTCAACATTACACTGACTCCGTTTGCCGCCGACCAGCAAGGTCGCCCCTTCGGCCAGCGCCGCCTGTAGTTGTTTTTCCAGGGTTTCGGCCAGGTCGATACGGGCAATGGGCCCGATGGCCGTTTCCGGCGCGGTCGGGTCCCCCTGTTTCAGTTGCTCAATGCGGGCTTTTACGAGGGCAGTAAACTCTTCCTTAACGGGTGCTTCAACCAGAAACCGTTTTGCGGCAATACAGACTTGTCCGGCATTGCTCATCCGGGACTGTACGGCGGCAGCGGCCGCTTTGTCGAGGTCGGCATCCTGTAATACAATCAGCGGGTCGCTCCCGCCCAGTTCCATCACCGATTTCTTAATATTCTTACCGGCCAATGCTGCTACCGCCGAGCCGGCCCGTTCGCTGCCCGTCAGCGTAACCATGCCCACGCGGTCGTCGGCGAGTAATTGCTCCACAGCGTTTGTATCCGCAATGACCGACTGAAAAACGCCTTCCGGAAAACCGGCCGCGCGATAGGCTTCTTCGATGGCAACCGCACAGCCAAAGACGTTCGGGGCATGTTTGAGAATTGTAACATTGCCGGCCATCAGCGCCGGTACCGAATACCGGAATACCTGCCAGTAGGGAAAATTCCAGGGCATGATCGACAGGACGACCCCTACCGGTTCATACACGACCATGCTTTTCTGCGCCTCCGTAGCAATCAGGTCAGGGCTCAGCAGTTGTTCGGCGTGTTCAGCATAATGATCACACTGGCCGGCACATTTTTCGACCTCTGCCGCCGATTCACTCAGTATTTTACCCATTTCGGCCGTCATCAGCGCTGCCAGCCGATCGGTATGCGTCCGCAGGTATACAGCGAGCTCCCGAAAGCAGCGGGCGCGTTCAGAAAAGGTCAGGGCAGCCCAAGCCGGCTGAGCCGCAGCAGCTATATCGAGCCGGTCGTTTACCTGTTCCGGTGTTTCTTCCGTGTATTCGTGCAGGACGTCGAGCGTATATGGATTGATGGTTTGAAACGTTTTCATGAGGCATTGCGTCAGCCTTATAGCCAACGAATTGGTAACGGGAGGTCATGCCGGTTTGTTCAGCGCTGGTCAGGGTGTATCAATCCAGTTTTCGAAAACGACGCCCTGAAGATTGACAAAATCACGGGTGTTCCGGGTCACTAATGTCAGGCCATGCGCAATAGCTGTTGCACCAATCAGCAAATCGAAGTCGCCAACCGGCCTGCCCATACGTTTGAGGGCAGTTTTTTGCCTCGCATATTCGTAGAAGCAGGCACCTATCAATAATGTACGATCTGAAAAAGCTGTTCGTAGCCAATTGACATTGCTGAGGTTCTCGTGACGCCGGGAAAGAGAGCTGTTCTCTACTCCAAACAGTAACTCCACAATTGTTATTTCAGATAAATAACAATTGTGGAGCCCTACCGAATTGACCTTATCCGCTAATTTTTGGTCACCTTTAAACAGGTGAATGCAAATATTGGTATCGAGTAAATAGATCATAGCTCAATATCCCGTCCCTTATCATTTCGGGCGCTATAAATCATGTCAACCAGTTCATCTCCGGTTTCCTCACCTTTCCAGCTACCTACAAATCTTTCAAAAGCAGCCTCCTGATCAATTTCATTCGCGTTGGAAACCCGAACCTGCGTATGTAACCCCATACGTTCGGCCAGGTTCTTTACCAGATCAAAATCCCGATCATTTTGTGTTTCAATAGTGATAATACGTGTCATATGCCCTCCTTTCTTCTGATAACGCCCGAAATCAAACCAGCGTTCTAATTTACCATTATTCTGACGGGCAAACAATTAGGTAGTCACCCGTCAGAATTGCTACTCCGTATGCCATTTCCAGAAGGCCTCGCCGCGCTGGCGGATGGCTGGCAGATCCTGCGGTAACAGGTAGCCGCCCTTTACCAGCTCATTGGCGGCTTTGGTCAGTTTGTTCAGGTAATCTTCCTGATTCTTATACCGTTCGGCAATGGATTTGCGGGGATCCCCGGCGGCTTTAGCCGCTTTCGTTTTGGCGAAGGGGAAATAAGATCCGTAGAAATCCGTCAGCTGATCGGGCGAACCGGTAGCCGGATTGCGTTGATTCCAGCCGGTATACGTCCCCAGCGGCACCATGCCTTCGGGCATCCGGAGGCCATCCAGTTCGTTGCCATCGGCGTCTACCTGCGGCACCTTCACACCATACGCCTTACCGACTTTGGGAGGCTGGTTGGCAATGATTTTTTTAGTGGCATAGTCGGGACCATAGTCTACGCGGTAGGTGTAGCGGATGTTTTTCGGATGTACCACACCCGGAATTGCCGGAAACCGGACATCATCAACCGGCACCAGCGACCCTTTATCGATCCGGGGGTAGCGGCTGACCGGCGGCGCGGTTCCGTCGGTAATCCAGCGCTGCATGGCTACCAGCAAGGCCCGCATGCCATAACGCAGGTCGTTCGGCGTTGCCTGATGTGTGACGCTGGTATTGGGCAGAAGCGATTTTTTATCCGGCAGCACCGGCGTCGGGAAATGCTGGCTACCGGCAAAGAAATAAATCCGGACATCGGCCGGTAACGCAGCGTCAGCCGCGCCGTCGGCACTGGTATGCAGCAGGGAGGCAATCCGCCCATAATACTCGTACGAGGAATAGGTATGAAACAGTTTCGGTACAACGTTTTCGGCCGCTGCCCGTTTCAGCAGCCCGTCGGTCTGTCCGGTTTCGGCATCGGTCTGATCAGCATCGGTAAACGGAAAAATGTCTACGGGGAAAAACAACGAATAGAAGGGTGTCCCGTCCCGCGACGGCTCGGCAAACCGGTGGTTGAATGTACCCATACCGGCACCGCCAACGTGATTATTGACTCCGTCAAACACTTTCCGGCCTTGTTCGTCAGCATTGAATCCTTCGTAAATAAAGTGGCGCAGATACCGGCCCGATTGCGAAATACCGAACCCGATGGCCTTTGACACCGGAGCCACCGAAGTTGCTTCGTTTTTCAGGTACGAGACAAAATCACGGACAGACGCCAGTCCCAGACCAGCCACCGCCGGATTGGCCACCGGCCAGACAACCTCGTAAATTTTTCCCGGCTCAAAGCCGCTTTTCAGATAGACCGACGTTGGGTCAGGCTTAACCACCCCGTTGTCCAGCTGACCGAAGCCCCATTCCGACCGCGGAATGGCTGTACGCTCGCCCAACACCGTCGTCCGGACAGTCAATGTCGCACTTGGGCTGTTGGCGTCAAGAACAGGCTGAGCCAGCTGCCCGCGATGCCCTAATGTGGTGTAATACGCTTTGGCAGACAGCACAATGTCGGTGCGGGCCAGGCCGGTGATGGTACGGCCTGCTTCTGTGGCGATGGGCGCCAGCAGTTTCAGGGCATAGTCAGCATCGGGTGTGTCGTATTGCCAGCCGATCCAGACGACTGTAAACCCCTGATTCATCAGAAAGCCGTCGCCGAACTGCTCTTCGGTTTCGGGATTCCGTGAGCCGCCGCCCAGGTTAAAAAACGAAAGTGCCCCCTTACCGCCCCGGTTTGAAATTTCGACCAGAGCCGTTCCGTTGCCTTTGGCTGACAGTTGCGGACGCAGTATGTAAAAATTGGCTGAAAATTCAACCTCCCCGGCTGCGTTGCGGGGGGCATTGGCCAGATCGGCAATAATTTTGTTGTGCGGGTTATCGGGCGATACCGCAAAGTATACCTTTCCGGACAACCGCTCGTAGGCTCCGGCTACCCCGAAGGCTTTGCCGTTGAGAACCAGCGACCGGTTTTGAATATCGACTCTGGACACACGTGCCCAGGCAGTTAACGTAAAAAATAAGCATGTACAAAAGGTAACGATCCGGAAAAACATGAGGTAAGTTTTTTGGTGCAACTTACTCAATATCGCCCAAATCCGCTTGCAGAAGCACTCGTCAGTTTTTTTTTATAAACAAAATCAGTTTTCCCGCACACTAAGATTTATATCACCTACGCACATACACGAAAGCTTATTCCATTATTTTTATGAATTAGCCGTACACTGATTACTAGTTCTGATGGTACATAATGACCTCTTTCAAGCCAAACCGGAAGCCTTAACTGATCCTTTTCAACAAGCTATTTATGGCACGGCAACCGGAATTACGCTTTATCAGACAATTTGGCATGACAATGGTGATGTAGATGATTTCCGCATTATTCTCTGCAATCCGGCCGCTGCCCGCACGATTAACCTCACACCTGACGACATCATCGGCCAGCGCCTGCTGTCGATGCCCCTCGTAGAACGAACCGGCCAGCTCTTTACACTCCTGACCGAATTAGCCAAAAACCAGAAACAAGCTGCTCATTTTGAGTTTGTCGATCCGGACCGGCAGAAATACTATGATGTCCGGCTCACACTCCAGGGGCCTTACATTGTCCAGACTACCACCGACATAACCGTGACGCAGGCCCTGCTGCATCAGCTGGAAAAACAGAAAGCCATGCTCGACAGTGTCTTTCATTCGGCCAGAAACGGGTTGGTGATCTACGAAGCGATCAGAAGTGAAGCCGGTCAGATTATTGATTTTAAGCCCGTTTTCTGGAACCGCGCTGCCATCAGCCAGACCGACGCAGAACAGTTTATGGACCGGACCTACACGCTGATGGAAATCAACCCGGCCATTCAGCAGACACCTATTTTCGGCAGACTCATTAACGTGGTTGAGAACAATACCACCTTTGACCTGGAATACGAATTTAACAATCATTATTTTGATATATCCGTCTCTAAACTCGGTGACGGTCTGCTTGCCTGGCTTTTAAATATTGATGATTTTAAGCAGGTGCAGCAGCAGCAGACTTACCTGCTCAGGCAACTGATGAAATCAAACGAAAACCTGCAGCAGTTTGCTTATATCGCCTCCCACGACATGCAGGAACCGTTGCGGAAAATTCAGTCCTTCGGGGATTTACTGGTTTCGCAGTATGGCGATCAGCTGAACCCTCAAGCGCAGGATCTGCTGCAGCGCATGCAGGGTGCTGCCGGCCGTATGCAGGTATTTATCCGTGACCTGCTGGCCTATTCCAGGCTAACGACTAAACGTGAAACGGCCCAGAGCATTGATCTGCTGAGCCTGCTCAATGATGTGGTGAGCGATTTTGAAGCCATTATTACTGAGAAAAAGGCTGACATCCGGATTGAGCAGCTACCCGTCATTCAGGGCGAACGACTGCAATGGCAGCAACTCTTCCACAACCTGCTGTCGAATGCGCTGAAATTTACCCGCGAAACCAGTGAAGGCAAGCTGGTTCCTCCGCAGATCACCATCACCTGCCGGCTGCTAACCGGCGATCAGCTCACTCATATGCCGGAGCTGGCCCGTGACCAGGCCTATTACGTCATCACGATTATAGATAACGGAATCGGCTTTGACGAAAAATACGGTGACCGCATCTTTGAACTTTTTCAGCGGCTCCACGGCAAGAGCCAGTATGCCGGTACGGGTATTGGTCTGGCTATTGTGAAAAAGGTAGCGGATAACCACAACGCCGTTATCACTGCCAGCGGAAAACCAGGCGAAGGCGCTACATTCACATTATACCTCCCGCAGACACCGGTAAATTAACCCGGTTATATTTTTATAACTGATCGCTATGAAGCCATAACAGCTGGTTATCAGACGCTACGGTTTTTTCTGCCAACTTTGTATCAACCAAACGGCAGAAAGGCAGCCCATCCGGGACGCACAATGACGGATGGGACGCGGCAGCCGAAAAGCGTATCGAGTAGGCAATTAACTCAACCATTTATTGTTATGAAAACGCTGAATCTGGATCAACTCGAAGTGCAGGAAATGAATAATCAGGAAATGATGGATACACAAGGTGGTAGCTTCCTGAACCTGGCAAATGTGACTGAAATTTTTGATTTTGCCATGATTGGCACAAGCCTGTCAATTGGCGGAAATGATTAATACCGTTGGTCCGTCAGACAGCTGACGGATTGATTACTAAACGTGTCGGTGCCGGTGGCTTTTTATAGGTTCACAGGGCACCGATTCGTGTTTAGAGGGTTACCGGTTCGGGCTGCGCAATGGGCAGGTAGACTTTATCGATAAGCTCCTGGTACTCGGCCTGTACATCGCTTTGGGCTGTTATTCCCCCGCCGCTTTTAAACACCAGCCCGTCTGCCTGTTGCTCAATAAACCGGATCAGCACACCACTGTCCAGATTCTGCCCGTCGAAATAACCGGCCACACCCGTGTAATACCCCCGATCATACCATTCAGCCGTCCGGATAATCTCCAGCGTCTTCGGTTTAGGGGCGCCGCTGATTGAGCCGGCAGGCAGCAGTTTTAAAAACAGGTCGCCCAACTGGTCGGGCCAGTTTTCGGGCAGCAGACCGGCAATTTCCGAACTGACCTGCAGCAGACTTCCCCGCTGCGTTTTCACTTCTTCCAGATACCGGTAGCGCTCTACCCACACCTTACCGGCAATCTGACTAATGTCGTTCCGGATCAGATCAACGATGGTGGCATGTTCGGCGGCTTCTTTCGGATCGGCCAGAATACGGGCGGCCGCATCCGGCAGCGATGCATCAATAGTGCCTTTCATCGGAAACGAGGCAATCCGGTTACCCTGAATCTGCACAAAGATTTCGGGCGAGAAACAGACAAACTCATCCCGGAAACGGAGCTTATACCGTGCATTGCTCAGCCGGAAAATGTCGTCGAGCGAAGCATTGGTCTTAATCGGGGTCGGCGCCGAAAGATTTACCAGAAATGAATTGCCCAGCCGGATTTGTTGCACTACGTACCTGAAGGCTTCAGCATACTGCTCAAACCCGGCCGGCGACCGGCTGAACGTAATCTCACGGCTATTTACAGGCACAGCAGACCCGGCATTACCGCGGCCATTGAATGTAAATAAAATCTTACTTTCATTTATTTGTTCAGCCGGTACAACCAGCGGTTTTTCCAATAAAAAGTCGAACAGGAAAAAGAATGGTTTGCGTTGGCTGCCATACTCATTCATCTGCGCGATGGCCTGATTAAGCAAGGTCATAAACAGCATTTCTTAGCGTATTCCTATAAGTTGTCAATACAGTTGTTAGTTCCCCTGCTTCTCTATCCGTTTAGGTTACTAATTAATTATTTATATCATAAAAAGGTGACCATTACATACTTATGACGTCTCTATATAGACAAAGTCAATTTAATTTTTTCCAGAAGTTAACTTCCTAAGAGAGACTTTATTCTATTTTTTGGAAAAAATGCAGGCTTTTTCATCTATGCAAGTAATTGATTTTAAGAAACTTAATGAAACACCGGTACTGTAGCACAGATTTTGGTCTATACCACCTATCAGCTCAACGATTTAAAACGAATTAGCGGCTGTCAGGTTTGTGTCGTGTGTTTTATCTAACCCATAAAAATTAAAATGACGTTGCTCAAAACAAAAGTACCCGAAAGGTATTTTTGTCTTCTGGTATATTGGTTTTTTCCAATTACATTACTGGCTCAGACGGAGCCGGCAGGAGGCCAGACCAACAATGACTCTTTATTTTTACTACCGGCCGAGCAGTTCGAGATTCTTTATTCCTCTCAGAACATCCGGTGCAAAAATGACTCGACAGGAGCCATTTCATTATACATTCTGGGGGGGTACGAACCTTATCAATACAACTGGAATGATGGGGTTGACACACAAAACCGTACGACCCTCCCTGCCGGTACATACAGTGTTACGGTGACAGACGCGGTAAATACCAGCCAGACACTAAGCGTAAGCATTGCGCCGGGGACCAGCCCTGAGCCCGCCTTCCGGACCATTGCAGCTACCTGTACCGGAGGCACCCCCAATCAGGACGGGCAGCTGGTGCTGGCCAATTTCAGTGCCACCGACCGCTACGATTTTACGCAGGGCGCTACCTATACCGGCAGCGCTACGGAGCCAGGTACCTTACCTGTAATACCTGACGACGGCATCGTTAACCGCAATCAGCCGAATCCGGCAAGCCCTTTGGCATACACCATTCGTGTCTTTAACGAACAGGGCTGCTTTACCGACGTTACGACCATGCTGCCGGTGACCAGCTGCCAGTGCCAGACCTCAGTCTGTGTACCTATTACTATTCGCCGGCTCCGGTAACCGGTCCTCTCACGGCCCCTCCCTGTAGCATCCGTAGTAACGTTCACAAATACATACTCAGGACGCCCCATAGCCTTTCCCGGTGGGTCGTCTTTCCGCTATCGCCCTGACAAACTTCATGCCCATCGGTTTGTGCAATACTTAATCTCATAAAGTACTTTGTTTTTCAAAGTTAAATAAGAAAAAATTTAGCCGCAGAGGTGCTATAACCCGAAACGGCATCGTGTGTTAATATTCATACATTGACAATCGGAGGGCTACGATTTATGCCGGGCGCAACCACTACCCAAGTCCTTTAATAAAGGACTCCAGGCTGGTAAGGTGATCGGCAAACGCCTGACGGCCGGCTTCTGTAGCAGTATAGGTTGTATTCGGCTTCCGGCCGACAAACTGCTTGGAAATCAGAAGATAGCCTGCTTCCTCGAGCGCCCGCAAATGGGTAGCAAGGTTGCCGTCTGTCAGTTGCAACAGTTCCTTGAGTGCATTAAAACTCAGCGACTCATTCACCAGCAACACCGACATGATACTCAACCGTGCTTTGCTCTCAAAGGCTTTGTTAAACTGTGCAAGCAAATCTTTCATCTGTCAAAAGTACAAAAAACCGGTATTCTGAATCAAATTGATCCGGTTCCTTTCGTTGGTTTAGCATCGTATTTAAAGTACATAACCATCCCGTAAACAATATGCAGAACCCCGAATCCGAAGGCCCAGGTCAGCAGGCTATACCCCGTCAAAAATAAACTCAGTAAGCCCAGTACGATTTCGCAAATCCCTAGATAATGCAAATCCCGTACAGTGTAGCGAGCTACATTTAATAATGCAAGTCCGTAAAACACCAGCGTAGCCGGAAATACCAGCCAGATCAGGTGGTGGTGAATCAGGCCAAGGCAGAAAACGCCTCCTGCCAACAACGGCGTAAACAACGCTTGTAACAACCGTTTCGAGGTTGTGTTCCAAATGCTCAACCCTTGTTTACGCGCCTTCCGAATCGTAAATAACGAGCCGCCCACGAGCGCAACCAGTAATACAGCAATACCGTCCAGCATCAGGAAACGGACAATCTCCTGCTTTGCACCGGAAAACAGAATCTGCGTTCCATCGTAGGATGTATAGGCCGTATAATGCAAATCCAGCCGCCAGTACACGGCAGCAGCACCGACCAGGGCTGCTACACCGGCAAAAACACCAGATAAACCACTCAGCGACAGGAATTTCGATGAGCGCTCCATCAAGCTGCGGATTTCAGTTAATGTCTGTAGATGTTCGCGGGTCTCGTACATAATTTAAGAAAAAAATAGCAGGAAACGGGTATAGAGTTTTGTTCCGATCAATAAGCTGCCCACTACCACGGCTACCAGCACCAACAGCAGCACGGCGCCGGCAGACAGGTCTTTAATGGCTTTGATCTGAGGATGATAACCGGGCGATACCAGATCACATAGTTTTTCGATGGCGGTATTAAAACCTTCGGCAGCCCAGACCAGGCCGATTTGCGTCAGGATGATCGCCCATTCCGTTTGATTCAGGTTCAGCCAGAAACATATGCCGATCACCCCGATTGCTGCCAGCAGGTGTATCCTGGCATTGTTCTCGTAGCGAAACAGGGCAACAATACCCTGTCCGGCAAACCGGAAACTACGCGCTGCTTTCAGGGGGTTGATCATAAGTCAGGTTATGGCCGCTTCAGGTAAGCTTAAATTTTTTGGCGGTATCGTCTTCACTGAACACATAAAACGCCACATATAAACCAGCCAGCACCAGCCCGTAAGTAATCGTCAGCTTCAGGCTCAGTGTATTATGCAAGGCATCATAGACCGCACGGGCCAGCACGCCCGGTGTGGTCAGCAGATCCCAGCTGTTCAGGCGGATCCAGCGGCCCAGATAAATCCCGAAGCCCGACAATACCTGACAGCCCAGCATACAGAACCAGGTCAGTAGTGTACCCGCACGCTGTACCACCAGCCGGTGTACCAGCAAGGTCGAATACAATCCCGTCAGCAGGCCCGTCAACGCAAACAGAAAAATGGTCATGGTATCGAACCAGAGCAGCGGCGACTGAATATGCTGAATATGAAACAGATCAGTAATGATATACGGCGCATTCGGCAGAAAGACCAGCCACAGCAGCAGAAACGGAACCGCCGTCCCCGGACGTAATGCCCGCGACAACAACAGGTCCCGCATGACCAGCACTACCCCCAGCGGAAACCATGCCAGCGCACCGTTCCAGCACAGCATGTAGAAAAACCACCAGTTCTGCGTTAACAGGCCCCGCATGGTAACCATACACAACCCGATGACGGTCAGAATCAGGAGCGCGCGCAGGCCCCTGCCCGATACAGGCGTAATAACAATTGGTCTCAGGATGCGCGGGGGAAGTAGTGTGAGTATCTGCATAATCCCAAAAGTACTTTGATACACAAAGTAAAGTATAGTTTGGTAATCCTGTCAAGTAAATGCCCGAAAAAATAGTCAGCGGCGGCCGTATTATTCAGAAATCCGGATGCGCATATCGTGCGGGGCCACTTCCTGCCCGCCAAAATAGACACCGGTCCGCATCACGATTGACTTATCGTGCTCATACGGAATTTCTTCAATGTCCATTACAGTATAGACTTTCCGCTTGTAGTCGACTTTGATACTCACATCGACCGGTTCGTTGATTTTAACGTCTTTCAGCATTTTGGCCTGCAGCACGCCGGCTTTGTAGACGTACGAACCAAGTTCAATCCGCTGCGAGGCCGGATTCCAGCGCCAGCCAATCCGCACGCCGTCGACGCGGTGTGGCGGAGTATAAATATTCTGATTTTTTGACCCGACAAAGCCAAACCCGATCAGTTTGTTCCAGTCCTGCTGGTTGCCGCCATCGAGGGTATAAATGCAGGAGCTGTCGAAGGTGACCGTGGCAAACAGCAGCCGTGGTTTAATCAGCGTTCCCTCTTTGCGGCGCGGGAAAGGTTCGTGAGCACCTTGTTTGAGTACAACCCAGTCAGGATCACGAAAAATAAAGTCAGGCACACAGGCTGCCGCTATCCCCGTTAACACCAATGCCAATAGCCAATGTTTCGTTTTCATGTACTGCTGAATTTATACACTCATAAGCCCGTTTTTTCACGTAACCGGTTGGCAAGGTAGCTAATTCCGGACGGATTTCCGGAGCGACACCCCCTCAACTTAGGCAATGGAAGGAATCCGGCAGGCTATATCCTTTCCGGCAACCGACAGCTTCCCGTTCCGGATTGTGTAAAAATAGTTTACAGTAATTTGATCGAAATTGTCTTTTCACCCGTCCCAACCGAAATCCGGCAATCGTTGAAATTGGGGGCTGATACAACAGGCCGGTAATTATTACTGAAGCCGTACGGTTCTTTGGGAATTCCGAACATTTTTTTGTCTAACTTCCCGTTGTCGTTAACGTCGTGATAGACCGCAACGGCATAATCGCCGGGTTCCACATCAAAAGAAAGTTGTATGCGACTTTTTTTCACGTCAATACGTTTCCCTTCTACCGGCTTACAGTCGGGAAATTTCTCACAGGGCTTAAACAGGGCGACGCTGATGTTGCCGGAGAGCTCTTTGATGTTGTGAACATCAACGGTTAAGCTGGTTTTTACGGGAGTCTGAACGGGCGTTCCGAAGGCACTGACATAGCAGGCCATGAGTTGAAAAAAAGCATATAATCAGTAGTTTGTAGACATGAGACGCAAAATTTTGCGTCTCTACGGGAAACGATATTAATTTACATTTATGATTGCACAGCCGGAAACTAAGCGCAAACGTTGGATAAAACGTCAGCTCCCTGACACGCCGGAACAGCAGGCGTTTATTCAGCACCTGGTGCAGACGCTCGGTATCAGTCCGATTCTGGCCGGGCTGCTGGTACAGCGGGGCGTCTATTCGTTCGATGAGGCCCGGCTTTTTTTCCGGCCCGACATCAGTCACCTCCACGATCCGTTTCTGATGAAAGACATGGACCGTGCAGTGCAGCGGCTGACCATGGCTATTCTGCGGCAGGAGAAAATCCTCGTCTATGGCGACTACGACGTTGACGGCACTACCTCCGTGGCTCTGTTTTACGGATTTCTCCGCACGTTTTACGCCAATACCGACTTCTACATTCCAGACCGCTATAAGGAAGGGTACGGTATTTCGCAGGCGGGTGTGCAATGGGCCGCCGAACATGACTTTTCCCTGATTGTTGCCCTTGACTGCGGCATCAAATCCGTTGACCGGGTGGCCGAAGCCAAAGCCCTGGGCATCGACTTTATCATTTGCGATCACCACCGGCCCGGCAGCGGGTTGCCGGATGCGGCCGCAGTGCTTGACCCGAAACGGGACGACTGCTCCTACCCGTACAGCGAACTGACCGGCTGCGGCGTCGGCTTTAAACTCTTACAAGCTTACTGCATTTTTCAGAACATTCCGGTTGAGGAGTTATGTAATTTTTTAGACCTGCTGGCCGTCAGCATTGCCGCCGATATTGTACCGATTACGGGCGAAAACCGCGTTCTGGCTTATTACGGCCTTAAAGTGCTGAATAAAACCAGCCGCCCGGGCCTGAAAGCCTTGATCAAAATCGCCGGTCTGAACCGTGAACTCGACATTAACAGTGTGGTCTTCGGAATCGGGCCGCGCATTAATGCCGCCGGACGGATTAAACACGCTAAAGCCGCTGTTCAGCTGTTGCTGGCCGAAACGGACGAAGCCGCTGAGCAGGCGGCTTTCGAAATCAACGAGAACAACAACAGCCGCCGGCAGTACGATACCAGCATGACCGAGCAGGCGCTGGCCATGATCCGCGGTAATGAACAGTTGGTCCATGCCAAAAGTACAGTCTTGTATGATGCCACATGGCACAAGGCGTTATCGGGATTGTGGCCTCACGGTGTATTGAGCATTTCCACCGCCCGACAATCATCCTTACCCAATCACACAACAAACTCGCGGGATCAGCACGGTCGGTGCCGGGATTCGATGTCTACGAAGCCATTGAGGAATGTGCGGACTTACTCGAGCAGTTCGGGGGCCACACCTTTGCGGCCGGTCTGACGCTGTCAGAAGAAAACCTGCCTGCTTTTCAGAAGCGGTTTGAAGAAGTGGTAGCCCGGCGCATTGATGAGGAGATGCTGACGCCCATGATCAACATCGACCTGACCATTGACCTTGATCAGATTGACGGAAAATTCTACCGGATTCTGAAGCAGATGGCTCCCTTCGGGCCGCAGAACCTACAGCCGGTTTTTACCACCGAAGCCGTCTGGCTGGCTCAGCAGCCCATCATCATGAAGGAAAAGCACCTGAAACTGATTCTTCGTCAGAAGGGTTCTGACAATACCTACACGGCGGTAGGTTTCGGGATGGCTCAGTATGCCCTGCAACTGTCGTCCCAACAACCGTTTTCGATCTGTTATCAGCTCGATGAGAATACCTATAACGGCAATACTACGTTGCAGCTGATGCTGAAAGACATACGGGTTGCGGAGTAACCGGCAGCTTATTACCAGATTACTTTGATTTTGGTGGACGCCGTAATGACAGGATCATTCGTTATTAAACGTAGTTCTAAATGCAGGGCAGTAGCAGCGATCAACCGATCATGCAGTTCAGGAATATCATGTATACTAAAAGCGGTCTGCACAATTTCGAAAGACAAAGGACATACATTGACATTGGTAAACATTTCAATATATGTCCGCACATCGCTTAAGCGGCAATCAATCCGTTTACGTTCCGACAAATAACCGATTTCTGCCAATACCATACCAGGAATGTATAAGATCGAAGCTCCTTCTTCTACACTTCCGAAATGGGCTTTGGCGAATTCGGGCATACGTCGGTTTTCAAGCCTTAAGACTAATGCCATTGTATCCACAACAACATCAGGATAGAGCTGAACAATATGGCTTTGCATCAATCTACCGGGTAAAGAGACTTATAATCAGCAAACTCATCCTCAAGGTGTTGAGTCTCTTTCTGTGAGAAATCACTCCGTGATTCTACAGAAAGATGATTAGTTTTTTTACGCTTTAAAAACTGGACAAAGTCTACAATTTCTGACAGCAAATCAGCTGATAAGCCTGTTGTTTCTGAAACAATTTGCCGGTGTAAGTCTGTTGTTGTCATGAGTTCTTCTATAGTATATCCTTAACCAAATATATATGAAATTAACGCAAATTACAGGTAAAATGTCTTCCTGACTGCGTGAAAGAGTGCATCTTTGCAGGAATAAAACGTTTATCGTTAAAAAAGATTAAGAAATGTTTGTGTACGAGGTTCGTAT